>JAFOBG010000054.1 GCA_017381935.1 Alistipes sp. | reverse complement strand
TGATGGTAGCAACTATGTATACGACGGTAAGTGGACTACTTACACTGCAGACGTTACACTTGCTCCTGGTGATAATGTTATCATCCGTTGTAAGTCAAAGCGTTTCTTGATTGACGACATCCAGATTGTTGTAAAATAATTTGAGGTAGTCAAATATATTTCCGTAAGGGCAGTACACTAAGTGCTGCCCTTCGTTTTTTTGTATCAAGATTGACAAAAGAGGGGGTAGAGTTAAAATAATTCTGTTTAAATGTTGCATAATACAGATAAAATATTTAATTTTACATTATAAATGTAGCCAATGAAGATTTATATTAGCGGATATACACTAACAACGCTTTTGCTTGTGCTCTTTACTGTGGTTGCGGCGCTTTTATTGGAGAGTGTTGCGGGGAGCGTTGCGTTGGATATATTTGCTTTTCCGATGAATCTTATTTTGATGCTTTTATGGCTTACACTCCTTGTTGAGCTATATCGAGATAGGGCAAAGAGCGTTGTTGCACGTTACCTGCTCTCTACTCAGGCAACTATCTTCTCACTTGTCGCACTTGCAGTTGGAACAATTGTGATGGGCCTGCAAACAGAGCCTGCCACAACGTCGTATCTCTTTTTGGCGCTTATCTTCTTTGCTCTCTCTCAGCTGACGATGGTCATTTTTCGTGGTTGGAGAGATAAGAGTGGTGTCAGATGGCTCTTTACAGCCTCGCACTTAGGTCTTTGGTTGGCCTTGGTTGCAGGTTTTTGGGGAGCGCCGGATTGTAAGGTTATGCGTGTAGCTGTCTCTGAGGAGCCGACAAATAGGGCTATATATATAAATGGTATGGTAACGAGTCTTGATTACAATATAGCTCTTGAGAGTTTTAAGATTGACTATTTTGATAATGGTACTCCTTCGCTCTATCAGGCTGATGTGAATATAGATGGCAAGAGCGTAGTGCTTGCTGTTAACCATCCATACTCTCCAGCCTTTGGCGAGGATATATATCTTACGAGCTTTGAGCAAGAGGGGCAGAGTGTTGTAGCTATCTTGCAGATAGTTCGTCAGCCGTGGAAATGGGTTATGTTTTCGGGCATACTGCTACTTATAGTGGGTGCTGTGTTGATGTTTTTAAGAGGGCCGAGACGATGATTACGGGTTGGAACATATTTCCTTATTTTGCTCTTGTGGCGGCGCTTGTCGGGGTTGGGGCTGCTGTATTCTCAGCCAAAAGCAAGTCTCATAGCGTGGTGGCTCAGCTCTTGGCCTACCTTTCGACGGCTGTAGTGGGGCTGTTTATAGTCCTGTTGTGGGTAGAGCTTGAGCGTCCTCCTCTCAGAACGATGGGTGAGACTAGATTGTGGTACTCATTCTTCCTCTTTGCGGCAGGCGCATTTACATACGCTCGTTGGCACTACCGTTGGATATTAAGCTTTTCGACCCTTTTGGCTACCGTGTTTATGGTTATCAATGTTGTTAAGCCTGAGATTCACGATAGCTCGCTTATGCCTGCACTGCAGAGTGTGTGGTTTATACCGCATGTGTCAATATATATGTTCTCCTATGCGCTTTTGGGCTGTGCTACGCTACTGTCAATATACTCTCTTTTTTGTCGTCAGAGTGTAGAGGAGGCGGTCGATAAACTGCTCTATGGCGGTATCGCCTTCTTGACAGTTGGCATGCTTACGGGTGCACTATGGGCAAAGGAGGCTTGGGGCGAGTATTGGAGTTGGGATGCAAAGGAGAGTTGGGCGGCTGCCACATGGTTGCTCTACCTGCTTGTAATCCATTTGAGGCGATTTGGGAAAGGCTATGGCCGTGGGATGTGTCTGCTTATTGTTATTGCCTTTTTGGCGTTGCAGATGTGCTGGTATGGGGTGAATTATCTCCCTTCGGCGGCTGAGAGTGTACACACATATAATAGATAAACATCTTAAAAATAGAAAGTTATGATGAAAAAACTACTTGTTTGGTCTTTGGTGCTGGTAGCGCTGCTATTGGCGGTCTATCGCATCACTAATCGAGCTCCGTCAGCGAGTTTGGCTCAGACGGAGAGAGTACTGAAGATTTTGGAGGATGGTGGCTGTTTGAGCTGTCATAGTGCAGAACCTAAGTTGCCATTCTATGCCTCTTTCCCTGTTGTGGGAGATGTTGTTGTAACAGATAGTAAGGAGGGTTATAAGATGTTCGACTGCCAGCCGCTGATAGATGCACTGAAGAGTGGCCAGACACCGTCTATGGTTGATGTGGCAAAGGTCGAGAAGGCTGCTATAGATGGCGATATGCCGATGGCTAAGTACTATTTGGTACATTGGGGTAGTCAGATGACAGATGCGAAATGCGATATTATTGTCGATTGGGCCCAGCAGTGCCGTGCTGCATATTATAATGATGGTTTAGAGGGTGAGTTTGCAGGCTCTGTAATCCGTCCTGTGGCTCAGAGCCTTGAGGTTGACCCTGCAAAGGTTGAGCTTGGTAGAATACTCTATCACGATACCCGTTTGTCGGTAGATAATACAGTCTCTTGTGCATCATGCCATGGTCTTAATACGGGCGGCGTAGATAATAAGCAGTACTCAGAGGGCGTCTATGGCCAATTTGGTGGCGTCAATGCACCGACAGTATATAACGCTGTCTATAACTTCGTGCAGTTCTGGGATGGCCGTGCTGCTACCCTTGAGTTGCAGGCTGCAGGTCCTCCACTCAACCCTGTAGAGATGGGTTGTACCTCTTTTGACCAGATTATAGCTAAACTTGCAAAGGATAGAGCCCTTACAAAGGCATTTAAGGCTGTATATCCTGAGGGTTGGAGTGAGGCTAATATTACAGACGCCATTGCAGAGTTTGAGCGCACACTTATAACTCCTAACTCTCGCTTTGATAAATACTTAAGAGGCGATAATACTGCTATTACAGCTGAGGAGAAACAGGGCTACGAGCTGTTTGTAAAGTATAACTGCGCAACATGTCATGCGGGCGTAAATCTCGGAGGACTCTCTTATGAGTTGATGGGCCAATATGCTGATTACTTTGCAGATAGAGGCCTTGAGCTGACTGTTGAGGATAATGGCCGCTTTAAGGAGACCGCTTGCGAAAGAGACCGTCATCGCTTTAAGGTTCCGGGCCTAAGAAATGTTGCTTTGACAGCTCCATACTTCCATGATGGTACAGAGTCAGAGCTTAAGGAGGCTGTCTGCAAGATGGGTACATATCAGGTTGGCGTAGAGCTTACTGACGCTGATGAGGATAAGATAGTTGCCTTCCTTCATACCCTTACAGGAGAGGTTGATGGCAAACCTTTGACTAATGATAATATGAAATAATAGTCAAAACTATTTGATATTTATACAAAAAGCACTACCTTTGTAGCAAATACTACATAGGGGTGCTTTTTGCTTTGCAACAGGCTGAGATTATACCCATTGAACCGGATACGGGTAATGCTGAGACCGGGAAGAGAGTAATCGATACATACCCCTTTTCTGATTTTTTAACTAATAAACACTTAAGAAGTTATGAAAAGGTTTTTTCTGACTCTCGCCGTGGCGGGGTTATCGCTCGGCGTACAAGCGACAAATCATGTCGCACAAAACAATCAATCTTCACAATCTTTATCCTCTCAGACAGACTCGGTGGCGATGTTTGATAACATCTCTACAATTGAGGTGGTTGCTCTGCGTGCAGGTAAATCCTCGCCTATGGCCTATACAGATATTGGTCGCAAGCAGATTGAGAGAAACAGCTACGGAACAGATATCCCGTCGCTGCTTGCCCTCTCACCTTCGATGATTGCAACAAATGAGACTGGTATCGGTATTGGAGGAACATCTATTCGCCTTAGGGGAACCGATGCCACAAGACTAAATGTAACGGTCAATGGCATGCCACTTAACAACCCCGACTCTCACTCAACCTATTGGTACGATACGCCCGACCTTATCTCGGCTATAGGGGATGTGCAAATTCAACGAGGCGCAGGAGTATCGACAAATGGTACGGGAGCCTTTGGAGGAGCTATAAATATGACTACAACAGCGCCGGCAACACAATTTGGTGGCTCAGCATCACTCTCTTATGGTTCTTATAACACCAATAAGCAGTCGGTGGCTATCGGCTCAGGGCTTATTGGCGGCCATTGGACTGTAGATGCCAGAGTAAGCCATATCGGCTCTGATGGCTATATAGACCGTGGAAAAACAGACCTAAAGTCCTATCTGCTGCAGGGCGGCTACTACTCAGGTAAAACGTCGGTAAAGTTGCTCAGCTTCGGAGGTGTTGCAAAGACCTATCTTACATATACCGGTGTAACAAAGGAGGAGATGGCTCTTTATGGCCGCCGCTATCATACTGAGGGACAGTATGAAACATCTCACGGCCCTTATACTCTTGCAGACGGGACAAAGGTAGATTACTATGACGACCAAACGGATAACTATCTGCAACTAAATAACCAACTTGTTGTAAATCATAGCTTTAATGAGCAATGGGCCATGAATGTAACGGGTTACTATACTTATGGCTATGGCTACTATAAGCAGTATAAGGCCGAGCGTACACTGCTTGAGTATAGTAATCTCGGCATTACAGACCCAAGTGTAGAGGCCGATATGATTCGCCGTAAAATTATGCGTAACCATACCTTTGGACTCAACGCTTCAGCACACTATACAGCCGATAAAGTTTCAGCTATATTTGGAGGGTCGTGGAGCCACTATCGCTGTCCGCATTGGGGCGATATTGAGTGGGTTGACGGTATGGCAAAGAGTGATATTGCAGGACGATGGTATGACAATGATGTTACTAAGCAGGATGCGAATATCTTTGCAAAAGTGATGTGGAAACCGGTTGAAAAATTGCATATTTTTGCAGATTTGCAATATCGTATGGTTGGTTATCGTGCATGGGGTGTGAATGACAACTTCGATTGGAATACGATGCAGATGCAACCTATTGCAATTGACAAGTTATACCACTTTTTCAACCCTCACTTTGGAATAAACTATAACTTTGCAAAGAGACATCGCCTTTACGCCTCATTTGCTATTGCCAATAAGGAGCCAACTCGTGCCGATTTTACAGACCGTTATATGTTTGCTAAGGATAGTAGTTATCCTTCACCTGAGCGACTTTTTGACTATGAGGTGGGTTATCAATACTCCTCAAACAGCTTATCACTTGGGGTTAATCTCTACTATATGAAGTACCGAAATCAGCTAATTCCTACAGGTATGGTAAATGATAGTTCGGATGCTCTAAATGTCAATGTTCCTGATAGTTATCGTTGTGGCGTAGAGGTTATTTTGGACTATAAGATAGCAAAATGGATTTCAGTAAAGGGTAGTGCTACTATCAGCCGAAATAAGATTGAGAATTATGTCGATTTACTTGCCGATAGCCCGACTTATGGCCAAAATCTCGGTACTATGACAATCGCCTACTCGCCAAACTGTATTGCATCACTCGGTTTTGATTTTCACCATAAGGGTTTTGAGGCTCTGCTAAACACTCAATATGTGGGTAAACAGTATCTGACAAACAACCAGATAGAGAGCTTGACACTTGATAGCTATTGCGTTACAAATCTCGATTTGGGTTATAGATTATCCTTGTCTAAAGAGGGCTCGGTCCGCTTTGGCCTCTCGATATACAACCTCCTCAATGCGGAGTATTGTAGTAATGGCTATGGTTACTCTTATATGTGGGATGGGGTAAGGTATGATGAGGCATACTACTTCCCGCAAGCACCACTACATATTTTGGCTAATGTAACTGTCAACTTCTAAAGCGGCAAAAATGGGTAGCGGTAGCAAAGAGATTGTCTATTTTTTAGACAATCTCTTTGTACTTTAATACAAAAGCACTACCTTTGCCGATTATGAACTCACTCAAACATCTATTTGTTAAGTTAAGCCTAATCCTGCTGTTGATGGCTGCCCCTTATAGAGCTGATGCACAATCGGTTGATAAGGTTACTGTCAGTGGTACGGTCTTTTCGGCTGAAGATAACTCTCCACTACTAGGAGTGGCGGTGGTTGTCGTAGAAACTATGCAGGGTATCTCATCAAACATTGATGGAACATACTCTATCGAGGCGGCAGTGGGAAACACAATCTCGTTTAGCTTCTTGGGCTATAAGGAGGTTTTGTGGAGCGTTCCTGCCGGCGAAAGAAACATCACTTACAACGTAACTCTGCATCCAGAGACAGAGTCTATTGACGATGTGGTAGTCATTGCTTACGGCGTGCGTAAGAAGGGTACTATTACGGGCTCAGTATCGACTGTCAAGATGGAGAAGATTGAAAAGACCCCTACAGCGGCGTTTGACCAGGCTTTGCAGGGTCAGGTGCCAGGTCTGTCGGTGCTCTCCAATACCGGTGAGCCGAGTGCCTCTGCGGTTATGACTATCCGAGGAACAAACTCTATCAACTCCGGAACAGCACCTCTCTATATCCTTGACGGAGTGCCGATTGCTGCCAGCGACTTTAATACTATCAATCCGGCAGATATAGAGTCTATCTCAGTGCTTAAGGATGCCTCCTCGACCTCTATCTATGGAGCACGTGCGGCAAATGGCGTTATTGTAATTACGACAAAGCGAGGAAAGGCTGCTGAGCGTCCTAAAATCGAGTATCGTATGCAGCTCGGATTCTCGCAGGTAGCGCATGGTAATTGGGATTTGATGAATACTGCAGAGCGTATAGAGTATGAACGACAAATAGGTCTTGATGAGGGTCAAAACTATAGTGTGCTCAGTCAGACAGATGTAAATTGGATGGAGAAGGTCTTTAACAGCTCAGCAATGTTGCAGAACTATGAGATTTCGGTCTCAGGAGCTGACGAAAAGACCTCTTACTACGTTTCGGGTGGCTACTATAATCAGGATGGCGTGGCAATGGGCTCCTCTTTCCAGCGCTTCTCTACTCGTCAGAACTTTGAGCGTAAGATGGGGAAGTGGCTCAAGATGGGAGCCAATACAATGCTCAACTATCAGCTTATCTCACAGGCTGATGAGGGTGCTTATACGCTTGTAACTCCAATCTCTGCTGCTCGCTTTATGATGCCTTATTGGGACCCATATCGAGCCGATGGTTCGGTAGCCTCTATTGCCGATGGCAGTTGGAAGGGTAATGGACAAAATCCTGTTGAGTGGCTTGAGAATAACCCTGTTACGTTTAAGAAGTATAAAGTTCTCTCAACTCAGTTTGCTGAGGCTACACCGATAGAGGGCCTTACCCTTCGTTCTCAGTTCGGTGTTGATTATACACACTCTACAGGCTTTGCACAGTCTTTTCCGAGCTATGTTCCAAATCAGGGCCAGGGTTCAGCCTCTCGTAGCTCTACAGATAGCTATAGCCTTACTATAACCAATACGATAAACTACCGTTTCGATATTGACAATCGTCATAACTTCAACCTCCTTTTAGGTCATGAGGGCGTAGATAGCCATTATGAGGCGTTCAATGTTACGGCAGCCGGTCAGAATAATGACCGACTGACAAATATCTCTTCCGGAACTCGTGTTACTTCATGGGGTGATACGACAGATTCGGACTATGGCTTTGTCTCATTCTTTGGTCGAGGCGAGTATAACTACGATGACCGTTACTTTGCCGACTTCTCGGTGCGTGGCGATGGTAGCTCTCGCTTTGGTAAGTCTCGCCGCTGGGCAGCCTTCTGGAGCGTGGGATTTATGTGGAACATGCGCAATGAGACCTTTATGGAGGGCTATAAGAGTTGGCTTACCAATGCACAGGTATCCCTCTCTACCGGAACGTCGGGTAACTCCTCTATTCCGAACTATGAGCACCTTGCTCTGATAAGCGGAGGGGCAGACTATGTTGGCAATGCAGGTATGGCACTTTTGCAGCCTGGCAATGAGCATCTTGGCTGGGAGCGTCCTTGGACAACAAACTTAGGTCTGCACTTTGGTTTCTGGCATCGTCTTAATGTCGATTTGGAGCTCTATTATAAGCATACCTCTGATATGCTGATGGAAGTGCCGGAGCCATACTCAACATCGGGCTTTGGATATTATTGGGATAATGTAGGTGCGATGGTAAATAAGGGCGTTGAGATAAATGCTGTAGGTACTTTGGTGGCTACAGATAACTTTATGTGGAGTGTTAATGCCAATATATCGTATAACCATAACCGCATTACGGAACTCTATAATGGAGTTCAGGAGTATGAGCGCTCAGGTACAAATACTAAACTTGTAGTGGGCCATCCACTTGGAGAGTTCTATATCAACCGTTATGCAGGCGTTAATCCTGCAAATGGAGATGCGCTGTGGTACACTAAGGATGGCGAGCTGACAACTACACTCCGAGATGAGGATAAGGTGCTTGTAGGCAAGAGTTATATCGCTCCATGGCAGGGTGGTTTCGGCACAGCTCTTAGCTGGAAGGGACTCTCGCTTACAGCTCAGTTTAGCTGGGTTGCCGACCGCTGGATGATAAACAACGACCGCTATTTTGATGAGTCAAATGGCCGTTTTGCAGTCTATAATCAGTCTCGTCGCTTGCTTGAGCGTTGGCAGAAACCTGGCGATGTAACGGATATTCCTCGTCATGGCGTCTATACAGAGTTTGATAGCCGTCTGCTTGAGGATGCCTCCTTCCTCAGACTTAAGAATTTGATGCTCAGCTACTCTCTTCCTAATAAGCTTATTGGTCGCAGTAAGGTCTTTACAGGGCTGAGAGTCTATGCACAGGCACAAAACCTGTTGACCTTTACCGGTTTTTCGGGCCTTGACCCTGAGGGCACAGCAAATATCTATGCGGCACAGTATCCGATGTCGCGTCAGTTTACATTCGGAGTTGATATAACATTCTAAGAGATACAGAGATATGTTACGAAATATAAAGATACTATTTGTTGCCTTTTCAGCTCTTTGTTTTGTATCATGCTTGGATAAACTGCCAGAGTCGGCAATTCCTACCAAGGATGGTATGCAGAGCTTTAACGATGCCGAGCAGAGTGTTACAGGTATCTATGCGTTGCTTAAGAGTAGGGCCCTTTATTGCGGTTACCTCTCTATTTTGCCCGACCTGCAGTCGGATTTGGTCTATGCGGTAGATGGCTACTCAAACACATTTGGAGATATTTGGCAGTGGAAGATACGTTCAACCAATTCGGAGGTTGAGTCTGTCTATGCAGCCCTTTATAAAGTTATCTCGTCATGTAACTACTATCTTGAGAATGTTGACTCTGTAGCCTCTTCACTTACAGATGATACTCAGATTCAGACTCTCGATATCTATACGGGCGAGGTCTATGCTATCAGAGCAATGGCCTTTTCAAACCTTCTACGCCTCTATTGTAAGGCTTACGACCCTCAGAGTGCACAGAACGAACTTGGTATAGTTGTTCGAACAGACTATACAGATGCCAAGCCACAACCAAGAGCAACTTTGTATGACTCTTATAGTCAGGTAGTTGAGGATTTGAAGATGGCAGAGAGACTGCTTGATGAGGATGATAATGCCTATAGCAGTGCCTTCATTACTCAGGCGGCAGCCTATGCCCTTCATGCACGAGTAGCACTTGATATGCAGGATTGGCAGAGTGCAATAGAGTACTCTACCAAGGTTATCGACTCAGGCGAGTTTGCTCTTAGCTCGGCTGTGAGCTACTATACATCTGATATGACATATTTCGACTATATGTGGAACTACGATGTGGGTACAGAGATTATCTGGCGTGTAGGCTTTACGGCAAACGATGCCTCTTCTTTCTATCCTATGGGTCAGATATTCTTGAACTTTACTACAGACTATACATACTACTATCCAGACTATGTTCCTGCACAGTGGGCTCTTGATCTATACACTCAGGGCGATATGCGTTATAGTAGTTACTTCTATACACTGCAGACAGGCCATACCCACTCTCTTACATGGCCTCTGCTTGTTAAGTACTATGGCAACCAAGACCTTATCACAAGCAACCTGCTCTACCATACCGTTATGGCCAAGCCGTTGCGCCTTGCTGAGCAGTACCTTATCCGTGCTGAGGCTCTTTGCCGTCAGAGTACACCTGATTATAGCGCAGCTGCAAAGGATTTGCAGACTCTGCGTGCCAGCCGTATCACCTCCGGCGGAGCGATAACCCTTACTGAGGAGAACTTCATCGCTCAGATTGCTGATGAGCGAGTGAGAGAGCTCTATATGGAGGGTTTCAGATTGCATGATATAAAGCGTTGGGGCTCGCTTTATAACAATGGCCAGGGCTTTACCCGCACTCCGCAGTCAAACTCTCTTGCAGAGGGTAGCAGCCTTACTATTAAGGCAGACCACCCACTCTTTGTTTGGCCTATACCAAAGCACGAGCTTGAGGCTCCAGGTTCACTTGTTCAACCTAATGAAAGTAATTAATGGCTATGAAAAGATTTTCAATATATGTAGTAATATTGCTCTTACTTGTCTCATGTAAAGAGCAGTATGTTACCTATTCGAATGCCGAGTATGTGATGTTTGCAGATAGTATCTCGACCAATATGGTTCAGAGAGATGATAGCACTTTTCGTGTTGCAATCTCCTCAACAGTAGCTAAGAGTTACGACAGAACATTTGGTGTTGAGGTTGTAGATGCAGGTAGTAATGCCATTGAGGGCAAACACTACCGCCTGCTGACAAATACGGTAACTATCCCTGCAGGAGAGTTGGCTACGGATGTTGTTGTGGAGGGTATCTATGACAATATCGATGCTACAGACTCTTTGGGCTTTATGCTGCGCCTTGTTATGAATAGCAAACTGAAGTGGGATTTGTATAAGGACTCAGATAAGACTAAGGTTGTTATGTATAAGAGTTGTCCTTATGACAGAAATAACTTTACGGGCTATGCAGTCTTCTCTTCACTCTTCTTAAGAAGCTATCCGGGCGAGAATAATGCCTACCAGAGGGTTGTCTATACCGAGCCTCATCCGACAGAGGAGGATATGATTATAGTTCGCAACTGCTTCTTTGATGGTTATGATATTACTCTGCGCCTTGATGGAGATAATGTTGCAGAGCCGAGAATAACTATGGATGCCGACCAGGTAATCTCTGACGAGGCCTCAGTGTTGGGCTGGATTGTGGGCGATAACCATATCTTGTGCGATGATAGTCCATACTATACATCTTACTTTAACTCTTGTCAGCGTTTTGCTGTTCTTTGGACCCATGTATATGTTAAAGATATGGGTCAGACAGTAGGCACTATCGGCCACTACTATAATGTCCTTGAGTGGATATCTGATGAGGAGGCCGAGCGACTAAAGCGAGAGGGCCTTTAAAGATGTGAATAATAATAAAAGGATATATATATGAAAAATTTATTCAAATTGACAAGTATGTTGCTTGCAGCAACGCTCCTTTTTGCAGCCTGTGAGAAGGATAATGTTGACAATGGTTCAGATGAGAACAAAGAGCCTTCAACACCGGAGGTTGTAGAGCCTCAATTCCCACAAGCTGTTGAGGTAACGCTACAGCCTGGTAGTCAATATGAGCTTGAAATTGAGCCTAACTATGATTGGGAGGTTAAAATTCCTGAGGCTATGGCAGCCTATTTCCAGATTAAGGATGGTCAGAGTGTAGTCTATACCAAGCGAGGCGAGAAGGGTAAGCATACTATTACTATTACAGTCTCAGCAGTCGAGGAGTTTGATACAGACCATGTTTGTCAGGTTACTATGACTATGCAGGGCAAGAGTCAGGTTATTGCAACCCTTACACTTGCTCGTCAGCAGCGCCAGATGAAGATATACTCTGTCGTTGTTGAGGATGGCACATTCAGCTATGCAACTGAGGGTGAGCAGATATACGCATATCAGAGCAGTGAGGTTACTGCAGATGGCTTATCTATGATTTGGCCTATCGAGATGGGCCTCTACTCAACCCGTGTAAAGGTGGAGAGTAACTTTAATTGGATTGTAGATGGAACTCCTGAGTGGATTACACCTATTGAGGGTGGACAGGCAGGCGTTACCGAGCTATGGATTAAGGGTAATGCTGCAAAATATCCAATGAGTGAGCAGAGTGCTGTTTTAAACTTTGTGGATGCGACAGTCGTAGATAAGGTTGTCAAGAGTATTAAGGTTACAATCCCTTCTGCAACCGATGTATTTACTATTGACGGCTTTACAGAGAAGAGCGAGTTCAACTATAAGGGCCTTGTATATAACACAATGATTGGCGAGTATGTTGAGGGTGGCGTAAATGCAAGCGTAACTGCTGTCGATGGCTCTGTGGTGGCTGTTGTAGAGTTTATAAGCGCAGCGGGCCTTGTTCAGCCTACACTCAATCCAGAGTGGGTTGGAGTTGACTATGCAGCATGGGATAGCACAAATAGTGATGTTATCCAGACTCGTTCACTCACCCTTTCGGCAGCGGTAAATCAGGGCGCAACTCGTAAGGCCACCGTGCTTGTTATGCCTCAGAGTGTAGCTACAGATAATATTGACCTTATTGCGGTCAATGATGCAATTACAGAGCAGTATAAGCAGTATGTGGTAACTGTTGTCGAGCAGGCAGGCGACCCAGGCTCTATCGAGATTGTCGGCAAGCAGACTATGGAGGCAGCAGGTAGTACTATTGAGCCGCTGGACTCTTCACACTGGATTTTCGGTCAGTTTGCAGGTGTAAGTGTGGGTTATGATGTGCTCTATACCTCACAGTGGGCTTATGAGGATTGGTATATCAATGTTGTTCGCCCTTATACAGCAATCAAGTGCTACTCATTTGATGCATCGGGCAATATGGTTGAGTTGACAGATAGCTCAGCATGGATTACAACAACCGTCTTTGGTACAAACTCAGAGAAGGTGCGTATCGTTATGGATGCAACCAAACCTACAGCAGCCCCTTCAAAGAATGTTATGACAGGCGACTATGAGGGTGTTGTTGCATTTGAGGATGCAGATGGCGTATTTGCCCTTATCTTCTGCCGCTATAACGAGACAGTACAGCAGGAGTCAACCGATATCGGCTTTAGCTATCCTGAGTATGCGGCTCAGCAAAATTCGACACTTGTCGAGCTTACCTCAGGCGACCTTTATACAAAGTATGCCTCTTATGGTGAGAAGGTTTACCACTTAACTTATACCACAGCCACTCCTAACCTCTCGATGCTCAAGGGCCTTCCTGCTCAGTGGAGCTATGTTGACCAGAATGACGAAACGTGGCTTCAATATGAGTATAGCGATGAGTATCAAATGGTTATAATGGACGCTACGACAGGTAATGGCAAGACCGGAGCCCTTGTATTCGGTCAGGGACAGATAGTACTTGTATGTACACTCAATATTGCTCAGTAATGAAGAAATTAGTATTGATATTTTCCCTTATCCTCTTTGCTGTAGGGTGTAGTAATGATGCTGCGCCGGACTATCGCAATCAGGATTATGGATATGTGCAGTTTAAACTCTATAAGGAGGCCTCTTATGACACAAGAGCTATCAAGACCACTCTTGACTATCTCTCTGAGGCTTGTAAGGTTAAGGTAACCTTGGGTTATGGCGATACAACTATTGCTCAGACTCTTGTTCTCCATAGCTCAGATAGCCAAAGTGCCGAGTTTGGATTGCGTTCAGATAAATTGCAGTTGCTTACAGGCTCTTATCGCCTTGTAACCTTCTCGCTCTATGATACAGCGGATGAACTGATATATTCAGGCACTCCTGAGGCTCAGAGTAGCTTTGATGTGGTTTCCGATGGCCTTACGGTGCATGATATTACCGTTAAGGTTGTAGAGCGTGGAAAGGCTCACTTTACTCTGAAGAAGGATAAAGCAGACTTTTCAGAGGCTCCAACTCGTGCAGCAGCAAGAGAATATACTCTTGATGAGGTTAAGTATGTAACCCTTACCGTGGGTAGAGTCTTGTCATCGGGTAGTGTTACTAATCCGGTTAAGTTGGAGAAGTTGCCTACTACATTCTCAATGCACTTTGACTATGAGAATGAGTATAGCGACAAGGAGGGCTATCGCACCTCTACTATTGTCTGCGACTCTTTGGTCTCTCTTACAGCGGGCAATTATCGGGTAGTATCTTATGAGACCTATGATAGTAGCAAGAATTTGCTTGAGAGCAATACCTCTCCAAAACTCTCAGAGTTTACAGTTGAGGATAATTGCACTACCGAGGCTCAGGTTAAGGTTACACTCTATCAGAGCGATGAGTATATTAAGGACTACTACGCTCTGTATGAGATATGGAAGAGCCTTGATGGTGAGAATTGGTACTATGTTGGTGAGGATTGGGAGCGTGGACTGAATTGGGAGTTTAATAAAGATCCCGATTTGTGGGGCGACCAGCCTGGTGTAGAGCTTCACTCAAACGGCCGTGTGGCTAAGATTGATATTAGCGGCTTTGCCTTCCGAGGTCATCTCTCTCCTAAGATTGGACAGCTTACAGAGCTTGTAGAGCTCTATTTGGGAACTCATAATGATACTAACCTTATCTCTTATGACCCTACCCTTGATAGTAAGTTAAGCCTCTCTGAGCGTAATCGTACACGCCTTGAGCGTCATGGACAGTATCTGCGTACTATCCACCCTGCAACTCAGTTTGCAGAGCCATGTGCAAGAGCGTTGGCAGAGAATAATATCACTATTGCAGCCACCTCGCTCTATAACACTATGCAGGAGAGTGAGATTATAGACCGTAAAAGTGGCCGTCAGACTATCCGCAAGATGGATACTAACCATGGAACGCTCTGCAATGGCCTTAAGTCTCTGCCTGCCGAGATAGGCAACCTTAAGAAGTTGCAGTATCTCTTTATTGCTAATGGAGAGATTGAGAGCCTGCCAGAGCAGATTGCCGAGTTGGTATCATGTACAGACTTTGAACTCTATAACTGTCCTAAGATCACTAAGTTCCCGCTGTCAATTGCCCGTATGCCGGAGCTTGTCTCTGTTAACATCTCTAACAATGGACAGTGGAGCGCATCAGAGATTTATGCGGGTATGGATGCGATTGCCAATGGAGCATCAAATGAGAAGATTCAGATTCTCTATGCTCGCCAAAATAACCTTGAGGAGCTACCGGAGTCGTTTAATAAGATGACCAAAATCTCACTGCTCGATTTGGCATACAATAAGATTGCAAAAATCTATCCGCTTGGTAAGGCTGTATCGCCTGTACAGCTCTATTTGGATAATAACCTCCTTGAATCGCTACCTGTAGATAGCGAGGGCTACTTCTGCGGTTATGCCGACTCTGAGGCCTTCTCGGTTAGATATAACCGCCTTAAGAAGGTGCCAAATATCTTCTCGGCAAAGAGTAATGCGTTACTTACCTCTGTTGACTTCTCAGGTAATGATATCGACGGCTTTGAGGGTGAGGAGGATGGAACATATCGTGGACTGAAGGTTGGCACGTTTACACTTGCCCAAAACCCTAAACTGACAAAGTACCCTAAGGCACTTGCTCAGACTAACTCGATGGTTTCATATATCATCCTTCGAGCTTGTAATATAGATGAGATTCCAAAAGGGGCATTTAATTACGCAAATGCAATACAACTCACCTCTATAGATTTGTCGTACAACAAACTCAAGGATTTGCCTTCCGATATGCATGCAGGCAATATGCCGTATCTCTATGGTGTTGAGTTGTCGTTTAACTGCTTTGAGCACTTCCCATTTGAGCCTCTTGATAGCTTCTACCTTACAGTATATGGTATTCGTAGCCAGAGAAATGAGAAGGGCGAGCGCTGTCTAAGAGAGTGGCCTACAGGCATATTTAACCATAAGGGCCTTAGAGGCCTTTATATCGGCTCGAATGACTTGCGAAAGATAGATGATACTATCTCTACGCTTATTTACTATCTTGATATATCTGATAACCCTAATATTATCTTCGACGCCTCGGATATCTGCTACGCTTGGCAGGTGGGAGCTTATGTGCTTATCTATGACAAGTCGCAGACAATACTTAACTGTGATTTAATGCTTGAGTAGTATGAAGAGATTATATATATTGTTCACCCTTGCAGCGCTTGTTTGTAGTTGCGAAAGGGAAAGTGTAGATGAAAAGTTCACAACGGAGGGCATTGAGTTCGATGTTGAGGCTGTAGGTGGTACGGTTAGCCGAACTATTACCTCTTCCAATCGCTGGATAGCCTCTACCGATAACGCTTGGATTACCGTCTCTCCTGCCAATGGACGAGGCACGACAGAGTGTCAGTTTATTATCGACTCTGCCCTGACTGTCTCACCTCGTCAAGGTGTTGTGCGTATTACCAACCTTGATACATGGGAGGAGAAGGAGATTTTGATTAACCAAAAGGGCTTTGACTATACAATTGAGGTAGAGAACCCTACAGTTGAGATTGATAACTACGAGCGCCTTGATAACCGCTATTTCGACATTACGGTACGTAGTAATGTGGCCTTTGATATTGATATACCCGATAATGTGGGCTGGCTTAACTCGGAGCGTTACAATTTGGAGCTTAACCGAGGGGCTCGCCCTCGTACAACAACAGTGCGCTTTAAGTGGGATATCAACACAACAGACCGTCAGCGTCTTGCTCAGGTGATATTTAAGCCGAAAGGCGAGGTTACACTTGCTCGTCAAGACTGCCTCAATGTAACCCAGCAGGCCGCAGAGCCTATTATCCCTGATACTCGAGCAGGCGATTCGGTGGCAGTGCTCTCAATATCACGTACCCTTCAGTCTTTAGTCTCTATGGATGCCTCACAGCCTATGACAATGTGGAACAATGTTGTGCTGTGGGATGAAGGTATGGAGGGTTGTACTCCTGATAAGGTGGGCCGTGTGCGTAAGGCTGAGTTCTTTATCTTTAATATCAAGGAGCAACTGCCATACGAGGTGCGCTATCTGACAGCTGCAGATGAGCTCTATTTCTTTGGAAATACAAATACCTTCCTGCTCAGCCTTGATTTGGGAGATGATATTTCGGAACTGACACAGCTTAAGCGCCTTACAATAGGCAGCTATGGCCTTGTCTCGCTACCGCAGAGCCTTACAAAGCTAAAGGAACTTGAGTACCTTAATGTAGGCTCAAATAACTTCCAGAGCGTGCCTGCAATACTTACAAAGCAGAATTTCCCTAAGCTGCGCACCCTTATACTTAATGCCAACCAGAGAAGTCTTATCTCGGATTTGAGCAATACTGTGCGTACCGACCTTGGTGGCTTTATAGATGAACCAAAGTTCCCTGAGCACCTTATAAAGTGGGATTTGGATACCCTTGTTCTCTCTGTAAATTACCTTCAGGGCGAGCTTCCGACCTTTGAGGATGATGATAGTGTACCATACTACACTCAGGCAGAGATAGATGCCGTTGACTCACTACCTCAGATTCTTGTTGATAGAAAAATTAAGAAGGTCATGCCGTCATGTAAGCGCTTTGCTATCAATCATAACCGCCTCTATGGAAAGTTGCCGGATTGGTTACTCTACCATCCTGCACTCGATATGTGGATTCCATATAGTCTTGTCTTCCCACAGGAGGGCAGAGCAAAGAATGGGAAGTTGGCGATTTTTGATAATGAGCCATCGAATATGGACTATTACTATAAAGAATATACAACTAAAAAACAGCCGATAGGAGATGAAGAGTAAGTTGATATATATATTGTTGCTGCTACTTTTTGTATCATGCAGCAAAGAGGATTTGCATCAGGAGATAACACAGCCTGCCCCTTATATGGATAGTGAGGTGCTGGTAAAGTTTACCCCTCAAGTGGCTCAGTTGCTTGCTCAGGCCTCATGTGAGGGTAGCAGAGTTACCCGTAGTGGCTCTATGACAGTTGATGCTCTACTTGAGAGAATCGGAACACTCTCTATTGAGCGAGTCTTTCCTATTGATAAATCGACAGAGCAGCGTACCGCCCAAAGTGGCCTTGACTTGTGGTATGTAGTTCGCTTTGATAGCTCAATTATATCTGTAGAGCAGGTAGCTCGTCGCTTTGCTGCTCTTGGTCAGGTGCAGAGCGTTGATGTAAACCGCACAATTAAGCGTGCCTATACAGGTAAGGCTACCCCTCTGTCAGAAGAGAGGGTAGAGATGGCTATGGCCGAGTGTACTCGAGCAACAACCTCAGACCCACTTCTGCCTGCACAGTGGAATCTTATTAATAGTGGCGACCAATTCTGCAAAGATGGCGTTATAAAGTCTGTTAAGGATGCCGATGTACAGTGCCAGCAGGCATGGCAGCGAACAATGGGCGATAAGAGCGTGATTGTGGCGGTACTTGATGAGGGTATCTTTGTAGAGCACCCCGACTTGAAGGATAATATCTGGGTCAATGAGGGCGAAACACTCTATGCCGATACAGATGCAGATGGAAATGGCTATAAGGATGATGTGCACGGCTATAACTTCGTACACCAATCGGGCAAAATCGTTTGGAATGACGCCTACGACTCAGGCCACGGAACACATGTGGCAGGTGTTATCTCGGCCATTAATAATAATGGAGTTGGTATTAGCTCTATTGCCGGTGGAGATGGCAGTGCAGGGAGTGGCGTGAAAATTATGGTGTGCCAAATCTTCTCAGGAAATATGGCTACAAGTATCCTCTCGACTGTGCGTGCCATTAAGTATGCGGCAGATAATGGAGCTGTAGTTCTTCAGTGTAGCTGGGGCTATGTCTCACCATGTGCTAATGTGTATGATTGGGGCGAGGCAGGCTTTAGCTCAAAGGAGGAGTGGATGACAGGCTCTCCACTTGAAAGAGAGGCTTTGGAGTACTTTACTCACAATGCAGGCTCGGCTTCGGGTGCTATTGAGGGCGGTATCGCAGTCTTTGCAGGTGGTAATGAGAGTGCGGCGGCTGCCGGTTTCCCTGGTGCAGCCGAGGAGTATGTCTCTGTGGCAGCTACTGCGGCAGACTTTACACCGGCCGTATATACCAACTATGGCTCTGGCATTACCATTTCAGCCCCTGGAGGCGACCAAGACTACTACTATGATTATGTTGATCAGACGCATAACTACGGAGAGGTCGGATGTATCCTCTCTACACTCCCTTACCATATAGCGCCGAGTGGCTATGGATATATGGAGGGTACCTCTATGGCCTGCCCTCATGTGTCGGGCGTTGTGGCTTTAGGTATAAGCTATGCAACAGAGCTTCGTCGCCACTTTAAGGCCGAGGAGCTGCAAAAGTTACTTGAACAAAGCGTAACACCTATTGACAGCTATATGACAGGCAAGAAGAGCTATCGCCGTTATGTAGCCGATATAGGTCCTTTGCAACCTATGCAGATAAATATGGCCGACTATCGTGGTAAGATGGGTACAGGACAGGTCAATGCAGATAAGTTCCTTGCAGCCATTGCAGGTGATGCGGGTGTGGAGATGGTATTTCCTAATCTCTACATCACACTTGGTAGCAAAATGGCGGTTGACCCTGCACGTTATTTTGTTGATGGACAGGCCCTTACCTATACTGTAAGTATTGCTGATACCTCGATTGTTTCGCTCTCTGAGCAGGGAGGTGCTCAAGGCTTGATGGTATTTAATGGTCTTAATAGCGGCTCTACCGCTGCGACAATTACGGCAAGCAACGGCAAGAGTTTTAACTTTACAATTACAGTACGCCGTAAGGCAAATGATAACGGCTGGTTGTAGTTATGCGCCATCTATTGACTCTTGTAGCTCTGTTTCTGGCTTTTCAGGCTTATGGGCAGTTTAAGATTATACCCAAAGCCACACTTGATAGCCTTGCTAACCCTCGAACAGTACGCTCATCGCTTTTGGTTGAGTGCGGTGCGGTTCTGGAGTTGGGCAGAGTCTCAGAAATAGATACAATAGAGCGTAGTATAGCGGTTGAAAATAGTAGCGACTCGACACTTCTCTACTATACCCGTACAACCTGCTCATGCCTTAAGGGTAGTGATAGGGCGGTGCTTAAGGGTCGAGAGAGGGGAACAATAACACTCCGCTTCTCTGGCAAGGGACATCCGGGCCCTTTTGAGCATAAGTTGCTGATATATACCAATCACTCACAGAGCCACCCTACGGCAGTTGTAAAGGTTCGTGGCTATGTAGAGCCCAAGGCAGGACAAGGGTTGGAATATCCATATAACTGTGGAGAGTTGCTTCTCAGACAGCAGAGTGTTAGCTTTAAGGGTAGCCGAGTGGTGCGTATAGCATGTATTAATAGCGGGAAAAGAGCACTTACACTTACAGAGGACACTCTGTTATCGAGTCGAGGGATTAAACTCTATACAGAGCCTAAGACGCTGAAGACTGGCCAAGAGGGTGATTTGGTTGTAGAGCTTGAGGCGGGTAGAGAGAGTAGTAAGAGTTTGAAACTATATATTGGGGAGATAGGGGTTGCTCCCAGACTAAGAGAGATAAAAATTGAGTAATATGAGAAGATATTTGACAGTACTCTTTGCTACACTGCTCCTTTGTGGATGTAGTAAGAGCGAGATGGAGGTAAAAGAGGTGTTACTTGATGTAACGCCAAATAATATTGCCGGCGTGTGGAGGCTTGAGAGCTATGACAACGGTAAGAGTTTGGCAGAAGGGGCGTATGTCTATATAGATTTTGTTCGCTCTGACCGAACTTTTACACTCTATCAGAATGTGGGTAGCATGTTTGTAGAGGTTAAGAAAGGTATGTACTATATAGAGACAGACTCGGAGTTGGGAGCTGTCATCTATGGTAATTATAGCACTGAAGATGCACACTTCTCTGATTGGGCACATCGCTATATTGTTGAGCTGACTAAAGATACGATGCGTTGGACAGCTAAGGATGATAGAGAGGATGTTTCGGTATATGTCCGAGCTACACTCCCCGATTTTGAGTAGGTGGTAAATATAAGATATGGGACTTAAAAGAGGTTTTATAGCACTCTCTCCGGTAGTTATACTACTTGCAGTCTATCTTATAGGCTCTTTGTTGGCAGGCGATTTTTATCGTGTGCCAATAGCTGTTGCCTTTGTTGTAGCGGCAATATATGGCCTGTTTTTACTTGAGGGCTATAACTTCCAAGAGAGGATAGGTGTATTTTCTAAGGGCGCAGCCAATCCGGATATAATGTATATGATATGGATATTCTGTCTGGCAGGAATCTTCGCCTCTTCAGCCAAGGCTATGGGTGCGGTTGATGCTACGGTGGCTCTTACTCTTAGGGCTGTTCCGAGTCAGTTTTTGCCGGCTGGTATATTTATAGCTGCATGCTTTATCTCTATGGCAATTGGTACATCGGTAGGAACAATTGTTGCCCTTACCCCTGTTGTAACGGCTATCTCGTCGCAGATAGGGTGCGATACGGCATGGCTTGTAGCAATTGTTGTGGGTGGAGCCTTTTTTGGAGATAACCTCTCTTTTATCTCCGATACAACTATTGCTGCAACACAGAGTCAAGGCTGTAAAATGAGCGATAAGTTTAATACAAACTTTATCATCGTTCTGCCTGCAGCACTGCTGACTTTAGCTCTCTATCTGTTTGGAAACTATACAGTAGAGACAACTGTTGCAACTCAGAGCGTAGAGTGGTTTAAGGCTATTCCTTATCTGCTTGTTATCGTTCTTGCTCTCTGTGGAATAAATGTACTTGTGGTGCTGTTGATAGGTATTGTAGTTACCGATGCAATAGGCCTTACATGTAACTCTTTTGAGTGGCTTAATATCTTTACAGCGGCAGGCGAGGGCATTAACTCAATGTGCGAGCTGATACTTGTTACCCTTCTTGCGGGTGGCGTTATGGCCATTGTTCGTGAGGCGGGCGGCTTTGACTACCTTATAGATAAGTTGACAAGCAAGGTCTCATCTCGTCGAGGGGCTGAGTGCGTGGTTGCTCTGTTGACGGGTATTACAAACCTCTGTACAGCAAATAATACTATTGCAATTCTAACCGTCGGCTCTATAGCAAGAGACCTCTCTCTGCGTTTTTCTATTCCACCTCGCAAGACTGCCTCTTTGATGGATACAGCCTCATGTTTTGTGCAGGGCATGATACCTTATGGAGCACAACTGCTGATGGCGGCAGGTTTGGCTGCAATAAGCCCGATAGATATAATGTTGCACCTATACTATCCATTCTTAATAGGTGTTATGGTTGTTTTATCAATAATTTTTCAGTATCCGAAACGATGAGAAAGGTTGTTTTGTCTTTACTTACTCTTTTTGCTCTCTCTTGTACAAAGAGCGAAGTGATAGATAGTAGGGATTATACACTCGATATAGCACTTGATATAGATAGCAGAGTACTCTTTGAAGAGTATAAATATGAGTGGGAGGGTGGCGAAACAGTCGGCTTTTATACGGGCTCAGATGTTATCAATAGACAATCTACAGTAGAGCTCCGTAATGGTGTTGGCTATTGTTTGCTCTCGATGAGCTCTCCTGCTGTGGGGCAGACTCTGTATAGTTATATGCCATACGACTCTCAGAATAACGGCAAGAGCGCCTCGCAAGTATCTCTTACATTCCCCTCTGAGCAGCGTGTAATGGCTGCAGGTAGCTATAGTGGCGTTCAGATGCCTATGGTAAGCTACCCATATACAATAACCGAAGATAGCCAGGTAGCTCTTAAGTTCCGTCCTCAGGGAGCTGTTTTGTGCTTCAATGTATATGCATCAGGGGACTATCAGTCGGAGAAGGTGCGCTCTGTACGCTATGCAACCACAACCCCTATTGCAGGTACTATAGCCTATAATTTGGCTACAGATAGTTTTGTAGGCAATACCTCTCAAGCCTACTCTGTTACCACCTCTCTTGATACACCTTATGTGGTAGGAGGCACATTGCAGGGCAGTAAACCGATATATATGATAACTGCACCTGGTAACTACACAGGTACGCTGACAATTACAACCGATGTTGCAACCTATACATACAACTACTCACGCCAGGCAGAGATAAATCACTACTATAATGTCAATATAGACCTTAGCCGTGCTCAGTATCGTAAAGCTCATAATGCGACCCAGACTATTCATGCTACACTTAGCTATACAGAGTGTAGTGGCGTGATTGCTGGATACAAAAATCCTGTTAAATATACCAACCAATTTGGTCAGTGGACAATATGTGCATACAATGAGAAGGGTTATAAGGGTATTCAGCTCAATAGCGGAAAGGTCTCTTATGTTGGCACCCCTACCTTTGAGGGTGGTATCACCTCGCTTCAGCTCACACTTAGCACATCTTATGCCGACGATATATATATATGTACCGAGGCGGGTACAACCTCTGCTGTGGGTATTGTAAAGAGCGTTGCTGTCGATGGGAAGAGTGTCGAGATAGACCTTAGCGATAAGTCTCTTAAATCGCTCTATATACGCTCTGGCGCATGTGTTCGTATCTCCTCTATTACAGTTGTAAGCAAAGGCGATGAGGGTACTATTCTTCCTGACCCTGAGCCAATACCTGATAATGCCGAGCGCTTGCCATTCACTGAGAGCTTTGCTTCAGGTTTGGGTGAGTTTACAATTAAGGATGTCAAGATAAACAACCTCTCCTATGTATGGCACCACTCAAACCATAATGGAGTATATTTTATGAAGGCCTCGGCTTTTAAAGATAATACCGCTATAGCTGCAGAGAGTTGGCTTATCTCACCACTTATCTCCCTTGTCGGAGCTAGTTCTCCTAAACTTACTTTTGAACACACACATAAATATGCTCAAAATCCATCAACAGATTTTACAGCCTGGATTTCAACAGATAATGGAGACAATTGGGAAAAACTATCTATTCCTAACTATGGCACAAATACTAATTGGACCTTTGTCAGCTCTGGCAATATAAGCCTTGCAAAGTATGTCGGTAAGAGTGTTAAGGTGGCCTTTAAGTATATCTCTACCACCTCTGCTGCTGGTACTTGGGAGATTAAAAATGTCGTTCTCTCTGATGGCAGTGGCAGCGTAACCCCGGAGCCTGACCCCGACCCAAATCCAGATCCAGATCCGGAACCGGAACCTGACCCAAATCCATCTACAGCCAGATATGTATGGGCAGAGCTACCTGTCATTGATGATATAGACCGAAATGGTGTCCATGATAGCAATAGCAATATCTACTATGCTCACCACCTCTGCGCAGGCGGCGAGAAGAATGCTCAGCGTAATGGTACGGCTCGAAATTATACTGTATGTTATAGTGGCGAGCACCATTGTCCACTTTGGGTTGCCGCACCACGTCATAAGAGCTATGAGAGTGGCGCATCACGTACTGATGCTTACGGCACAGATCCTAAAATTCCGAGTTCAGTTCAGTATAACAGCAAGAGCACAGGTGGTGGCTGTAATAAGGGCCACATGCTTGGCTCCGCAGAGCGATTGAGTAGTACGGCAACAAATAAGCAGGTATTCTACTATACCAATATTGCACCGCAGTACTCTTCAACGTTTAATACAGGAGGTGGCGCATGGAATAACCTTGAGGACCATGTTGACGGCCTTGTCTGCTCTGATACCCTCTATGTAGTTATTGGTTGCTACTTTAAGAGCTTCTCTAAAAATGGAGCTTCTGCCTCGCCAAAGACTATCTCGTTTGGAGGTAGAAACGATGTGTCATGCCCGACAATGTTCTACTACGCCCTTCTTCGTACCAAGAAGGGTAATACAGGCAAGCGAGTACAAGATTGTTCGGCCTCAGAGTTGCAGTGTGCCGCATTTACTATCTGTCATACCATGGCTAAGGGCCATCAACCTCAAGCAGCAGATATGATGTCAATCTCCGACCTTGAGAAACTGACAGGCTTTAAGTACTTCCAAAACGTACCAAACGCACCTAAGAGTAGCTACTCGGCCTCAGATTGGTTGTAAAATAGAAACTGCCTCTTTCAAAAAAAGAGGCAGTTTCTATTAGTTTTGGATTGTTAGAGCCGCTATTTGGCAAACTCAAATCCGAGATATATATCTTCGTACTGCTTTACAATGTCAGTTATACTCTTCAGTGATTTTACTGTTGAGCCGATACTGATAAGGAAGTCGGTAAGTCTGTTTACAGGAAAGACCAACTGTAGGTTTGCGCCGCTGATATATGCATATCCCTTAAGGTTTATTTTGCCACTATTGCCGACACTCATAGTAAGAGAGTGGTCTGTATGGTTGTATGTATATTTGCCTGTTACGCTACGACCTTTAATAGGCATTGTAAAAGAGCCGTCATTTGTAAAAGTTATAGAGCAAAAACCCTCTTTGATACCTACCTTTGTAAATACGCTGTCAAGTTTGTCTCCAAATGTTGCACTTATAGCTGAACCTCCGATATTTGCTAATGCGTTGTCGCCTGATAGCTTGACTGCAGGTGAAGTGTATGACCAACTGCCAACAATAGCCATCTGAGTCAGTTTTCCGTCTGTAGCTTGGTCAATAGCCTCTGTTGCCACCTTCTTAAGGGCATCTAACCATTGAGCATTGGCTGTAGAGAGGGTTAATAGGGCTAAAAGTGTGATAAAACATCTCTTCATAGTCAATCAATTTTAAGATTTATATACAAAATTAACATTTTCTTCGTAACTTTGAAAATAAAAACAGATAATATGAAAAAAATAGTTAAAATTTTAGCTGTCGTCTTTGTTGTACTATTTGCTGTGGTGCTCATTGTTCCGGCAGCTTTGAGTGGAAAGATAGGGGAGATTGTAAAGCGTGAAGCTAATGCAATGCTCAATGCGAAGGTCGATTTTGAGAGCCTCGACATATCACTTCTTCGCCACTTCCCAAAGGCGTCGTTAGAGCTTAATGATTTTAGCGTTGTTGGTCTCGGAATTTTTGAAAATCAGACTCTTGTCTCTGCAGAACGTGTAGAGGTTGCAGTAAACCTGTTCTCGATATTTTCAGAGAGTTTTGAGGTGAGCAAAGTGTGGTTGCTCTCGCCTCAGATAAATGGTATTGTGGCAAAAGATGGCTCGGTGAATTGGGATATTCTTGCAACTGATTCAGAACCTGATTCAGAGCAGGTTGAGGCGCAGGATAACTCATCATTCAGACTCTCGCTTAACTCTGTTTCTGTTGAAAATGCAAAGATTTATTATACTGATAATCAGTCATCTATGCACTTTCATACGGAGCCTGCATCGCTCTATCTATCGGGTGATTTATCGGCTTCAACCACTACTCTAACTCTTGAGGCTACTGCGGGGGATATAACCTTTGTTAGTGGCTCGGATTCATTTGCATCAAATCTTACAGCCACTCTTGAAGGTGCTGTTATGGCGGACTTTGATAAAAATCGCTATACACTTTGTGGCTTAACACTTGCTG
This sequence comes from Alistipes sp., assembly GCA_017381935.1. Taxonomy (GTDB): domain Bacteria; phylum Bacteroidota; class Bacteroidia; order Bacteroidales; family Rikenellaceae; genus Alistipes. The sequence continues at coordinate 69,004 of JAFOBG010000054.1, read as the reverse complement.
TAAATAGTGTCAAAGCGGCTCTTGATGGTTGGGTCGAACTTGAAACTGATGGCTGTCTGACCGATATTACAATAGATTGTTCGGGTAATGATTTTAAGAATATACTATCTCTTGTACCGGCGTTCTATACAAAAGATTTTCAGAGTCTTACAGCCTCAGGTGCTGTGAGCCTTACAGGAGCTGTAAAGGGCCGTATGAGTGGTGAAAACTACCCATCTTTCGGTCTTGAGCTTTCGGTAGCAGATGGTCGCTTTAAGTATGCTGATTTACCAAAGGCGGTAACTGATATCAATGTTGTTGCCTCGGTAACAAATAGTGGTGGAACGCTCGATAATACAAAACTTAATCTCTCTCAATTTGGGGCAACCTTTGCAGGTAATAGTTTCTCGGCCACCCTTAAGGCGTCAACACCATTGTCAAACCTCGCTTTTGCTGCAACGGCAAAGGGTAGGGTCGATTTAAGTGCTGTTAAGGATGTATATCCGTTAGAGGGTATTGATATGGCAGGTGTTGTTACGGCCGATATGTCGGCAGCAGGTACAATGAATGACATCGACAAGGGGGCTTATGACCGCCTTGCAGTATCCGGTAAGTTGGGCTTAGAGGGTATGAGTGTAAACTATGAGCAGCTACCTACAATAAATGTTAATAACGCCTTGATGACACTCTCGGCTGCAAAGGTCGCCCTCCAGACTCTTGATGTAAAGATAGGCAAGAGCGATATTTCGGCCTCAGGCTCTTTGTCCAACTATTGGGGCTATCTATTGCATGATAAGACCCTCTCAGGTACTCTTACTCTGAACTCTAAGTTGATGGATTTAAATGAGCTTATGGCCTCTATGAACTCATCAGAGCCTGTAGAAGAGGGTAAAACTGAGACTACTGACAATGTAGAGCCTCAAACAGAGCCTATGTCGGTTATAGAGGTGCCGAAGAATCTCAATCTGGCCCTTAATTGCCATTTCGATAAGGTGCTCTTTGAGAAGATGGTTATCGACAACTTCGTAGGTGCGGCCTCTGTTTGTGATGGTGTGCTGAGCCTTGATAATTTGGGTATGAGTATGTTTGACGGTAAGGCTAAGGCAAGTGCAAGCTACTCGACTGTAAATGCTCAAAATCCCAGGCTCCGACTCGATGCGCATTTCGACAAAGCGTCGTTTAAGACAACAGCAGCGCAGGTCGAGATGATAGACAAAATGGTGCCTATCTTTGAGAAGATAGAGGGTAACTATACAATGTCTCTGAATTGTGATATGACTTTAGATAGTACCATGTCGCCTGTTTTGAAGAGTGTAAATGGTGGCGGAAAAATTACTTCGGGCAACTTTAAACTATCAAATATAGAGGCGCTTAATATACTTGCCAAGGTGGTAGGACATGGAACAGATTTGCAGACAATAGAGAGTAGTGAGGCAACCGTTATCAGCTTTATGATTAAGGATGGCGATATTGTAACCAAACCGTTTGACATCAAACTCGGTAAGACAAAGCTCACTATGTCCGGACTGACGGGCCTTGACCAGACTATTGACTATAAGGTGGCTGTTGCTCTGCCGCAAATTACTCTGCATGCTAAAATTGGCGGTACATTCTCCTCTCCAAAGGTGTCGCTTGATACTGCTAAATCTGTAGAGAGCGTGCTTGAGAGTGTAGGCGTTCAAAGTCCTGTCGTAACACAGAGTGTAGATAATGTTAAACAGCAGGCTATAGCAGAGGCAGAAAAGCAGGCAGCAAAACTTATCGAGAAGGCAAAAGAGGAGGCCGCAAAACTTGTTGAAAAGGCCCAAAATCCGATTGCAAAGATTGCAGCAAAGGCTGCAGCCGATAAACTAATAGCAGAGGCGGAGCGTAAGGCAGCTCAAATAGTTGAGCAGGCTAAAAAATAATTTGGGAGAATTATATAACATTCCCTAAAAATTACTATCTTTGTCAGAGATTGTGTAGAAACATATTTAGAAACACTTTTAATAACTTCAAACTCTATGATTTATTCACACGAAGTGCAGCAGATGTGCTGCGTAAAGAAGGGTGCAAATCACGAGTCAGCTCCTATTCCTGAGGAGGGCAAGTGGGTTCGCGCCAAGGAGATTAAGGACATTTCCGGTCTTACTCACGGTATTGGTTGGTGTGCACCACAGCAGGGCGCTTGTAAGTTGACCCTCAATGTAAAGGATGGTATTATCCAGGAGGCACTCGTTGAGACTATCGGTTGCTCAGGTATGACTCACTCAGCAGCTATGGCATCAGAGATTCTTCCAGGTAAGACAATCCTTGAGGCTCTTAACACAGACCTTGTTTGCGATGCTATCAATACAGCAATGCGTGAGCTTTTCAAGCAGATTGTTTATGGTCGTACTCAGTCAGCTTTCTCAGAGGGTGGTCTTGTTATCGGTGCTTCTCTTGAGGATCTTGGTAAGGGTCTTCGCTCACAGGTAGGTACTATGTTTGGTACCCTTGCAAAGGGCGCACGTTACCTTGAAATGGCAGAGGGTTACTGTACTCGTATGGGCCTTGATGCAAATGACGAGATTATCGGTTACGAGTTTGTACACCTCGGTAAGTTCATGGACTTCGTAAAGAAGGGTATTGAGCCTGTTGAGGCACTTGAGAAGGCTAAGGGTTCTTATGGCCGTTTCAAGGATGCAGTTAAGTATATTGACCCACGTCATGAGTAAACCATATTGTTAAACCATTAAATTTTAGAGAATTATGGCATTATTTGAGAGCTATGAGCGCAGAATAGATAAGATTAACGCTGTGCTTGCACAATATGGTATCAACGGAATCGAGGATGCAAAGGCTATTTGCGATGCAAAGGGTATTGACCCATACACAATGTGTGAGGAGACTCAGCCAATCTGCTTCGAGAACGCAAAGTGGGCTTACGTAGTAGGTGCTGCTATTGCAATTAAGAAGGGTTGCACTTCTGCAGCTGACGCAGCAGAGGCAATCGGAGAGGGTCTGCAGGCATTCTGTATCCCAGGCTCTGTAGCTGATGACCGTTTGGTAGGTCTTGGCCACGGTAACCTCGCAGCTCGTCTTCTTCGTGAGGAGACTCAGTGTTTCGCATTCCTTGCAGGTCATGAGTCTTTTGCTGCAGCTGAGGGCGCAATTAAGATTGCAGAGATGGCAAATAAGGTTCGTCAGAACCCACTCCGTGTAATCCTTAACGGTCTTGGTAAGGACGCTGCAAAGATTATCTCTCGTATCAACGGCTTTACCTATGTTCAGACACAGTTTGACTACTATACAGGTGAGGTTCACGAGGTAGAGACTATCGCTTACTCTGACGGTCTTCGTTCAAAGGTTCGTTGCTATGGCGTTGACGATGTACGTGAGGGCGTTGCAGTAATGTGGAAAGAGGATGTAGATGTATCAATCACCGGTAACTCTACAAACCCAACTCGTTTCCAGCACCCAGTAGCAGGTACTTACAAGAAGGAGCGTGTCCTTGCAGGTAAGAAGTACTTCTCAGTAGCATCAGGTGGTGGTACCGGCCGTACTCTTCACCCAGATAACATGGGCGCAGGTCCTGCATCTTACGGTATGACCGATACCCTTGGTCGTATGCACTCTGACGCTCAGTTTGCAGGTTCATCTTCAGTTCCTGCTCACGTTGAGATGATGGGCTTCCTCGGTATGGGTAACAACCCAATGGTAGGTGCGACTGTTGCTGTAGCAGTGGCTATCCAGCAGGCAATGAAATAATTTTGCTATTATAGTGTGCCACCTACGGCACATCCCTTAAAAATCAGTGGCGGCTGTACGTTTTAGTACTATCCGCCACTGATTTTTTTTACGATGCACCGTATCTAGCGCACACTAATAGCAAAATAGTTCATACTATGCGGACTCGGTTTTTCGTATGCCTTGTAACTATCAACTTAAAAACGACTTATTTGGTGGTATGTACTACCCTTCGCTGTTTTATAGCCCGAGCAAAAGTAAATACACACCTAAAATCAGATTTACGCTAACTTATCTCATTTGGCACCGCATCTTACGTCTTTTGACAAGAAATTGTCTGGTGGCACTTCCTACCTTTCGTTGTTTTATAGTAAATACACACCTAAAATCAGATTTACGGTAACTTATCTCATTTGCACCGTATCTTACAACTTTTGACAAGAGATTGCGGTTGTTAAATAAAAAAACACCCCAACGACTTTGCCGCTGGGGTGTTTTGGGGCTTGAGCAGATTAGTGCTTGTGGTTATGGCCGGCGTGGCTATGACCGTGGCTGTGGTTATGACCAGAGCAGTCGGTGCAGTTATGATCGTGCTTATGCTCCTTATGCTTTGCAAACTCCTCCTCGGTCATATACTTTACAACCTTGACCTTAAGGTCCTTAAATGATGGGATAAGGCCCTCAGGAGTGTTCTTTGCTGCGTCGTAAGTAACAGCTACGCTCTTAGTAGCTACGTCGCACTTAACGCTGCGTACACCCTTGCCATAGAAGTTATCATAAATCTTCTTTGCGCAACCCTCACAATCAAGGTCTGTAATAAATACTGTTGTTACAATCTGCTTTGCAGCCTTCTGTGCTACTGCAGTGCCTGCTACTGCGAACAGAGCTACTGCGAGGATAATAATCTTTTTCATGGGTTTTATTGTTTAGTTTAGTTAATAACGTTTAATACAAGTTAAATCTTACGCCAACGGAGCTTTGCGACACAAGTCTCCCTCACAGGAGGGAGATTTAGAGGGTGGGTAACACAACGCTCTATATATTGGTGTACACTCTAAGCTCTCTAATTAATACAAGTTAAATCTTACGCCAACGGAGCTTTGCGACACAAGTCTCCCTCACAGGAGGGAGATTTAGAGGGTGGGTAACACAACGCTCTCTATATATTGGCGTACACTCTAGCTCTCTAATTAATACAAGTTAAATCTTACGCCAACGGAGCTTTGCGACACAAGTCTCCCTCACAGGAGGGAGATTTAGAGGGTGGGTAATACAACGCTCTCTATATAATTGGCGTACACTCTAAGCTCTCTAATTAATACAAGTTAAATCTTACGCCAACGGAGCTTTGCGACACAAGTCTCCCTCACAGGAGGGAGATTTAGAGGGAGGGTAACACAACGCTCTCTATATATTGGCGTACACTCTAAGCTCTCTAATTAATACAAGTTAAATCTTACGCCAATATATATCTTGCGGCCCATCAGTGGTCCCCAAACGCAAGCAGAGTTAAATGCAGGCGAGTATGGCGACTCATAGCTGAGGATAGGGTCTTTCTGACGGAATCCTGCAATGTTCTCGCAGCCCAAGTAGATGTCCCACATCTTAATTTTGCGAGTTACCTGTGCAAAGAACATAGGGTATGCAGGCGAGAACTTGCTGTCGGACAACACTCCGGTTTGAGTCGGGATACGGCTCTTGCCATTGTACTGAGCTGTAACATCGAATGTCCACTTGCGCATGCGTGTTGCATACTGGATGTTAAGCAGAGTCTTGAAACGGCTTACCAAAGGGCGCTCGACAAGTTGAGTGCTGCCATCAGGACGATTGATAGTGTATTTGCTGTCGGTATATCTGAAAGTGGCGAATATATCCAAACGCTCAGCCGGACCCCAGCTAAGGTCCACCTGGTAGGTGTTTGTGTATGACTTGCCGTCTGTGGTGTAGATATGGATATTTGTTGCATCGTACTCCTGGTCAACTATCACGCTATGATAGAGTTGAGTGCGGAAGTAGTCGAAGCTGATAGTCATGTCCTGATAGTCGATAGTCGAGATTGTCTGAGCCAATGAGCCGCCTGCGGTCAGGGCCTTTTCCATGCGGTCAAAGTTGCGACCAAATGGAGTGTCGAATACAATCTTTCTTCCGGTTGCCATAATGCCGATGTTGTCAGTAACAATGTCAGTTGGGCGATAGCCCATACCCGCAGAGCCTCTAAAGACTGTTGTAGGAGAGATGTTCCACTTTATGTGTCCACGTGGCGTAAAGAGGTGCTTGCGGAAGTAGAAGTTGTAGTCATATCTCACACCAGCAACAACCGAGAACTTCTCCTTGATATTGTAAGTGTACTCAGCATAGGCTCCAATTTCGCTCTCGTTGCGGTCGAAGTTACGTACGCTGTTATTTGCGCTTTGAGTGTTATTGTCAAGGAGCCAAATGCGGTCTGTAAGACTCTCGCCAACCCAACGAGAAGAGGCGTTGATACCTGTAGCTAACGATGAGTTGTAAGTGAAGTAGTGGGTGTACATAAAGTTGGCATTAGCCATGTGCTGATTGCCTAAATAGCCCTTATCGGCACCAAAGAAGGCATCCTCTTTAAAGAAGTCGTAATCGACAACCATAGCTACGTTTGAACGCATCTCTTCATTCTCCTCCTTGTCAAATACGGCAGCTCCCACAGGCTTACCCATCTTAAAGTAGGCGTTTGCCTCTTGATTAGCTACAACCGAGCCATAGATGTTCTGCTCTCTCCACCAATCGTACCACTGCTTGCCATCTTTTTCACGCTTCATAGACTCTTTGAAGCCCATTTGGCCACCTATACGATGGTCGTTTACATACTTTGCACCCCAACGTACCTGCAGACCTCCATCGCCCTGATAGAGCCAACGATTGGCAATGTTAAACTGTCGTGAAAATGGAAGGTCTCGATAGCCGTCGTGGTTATGATCGTAGCTCTTTGTATCTGCAGAGGCGTGAGCAAGGATAATGGTAGTCAGCCTCTTGTCTTTGGTTACAGGGAGGGCTGTAGAGAGGTTTACCTCAGGCTTAAGCTCTGCATCGAAGTAGAGGTTTACAAATAATCTCTCCTCGTCAGTGGGCTTACGGTGCTCAAGGTTAATCTGACCCGTTACGGCTTCATGACCAGCTGTAACAGAGGCGATACCCTTTGAAACCTGAATAGAGTTGAGCCACATGCCTGGAGTGTAACCAAGGCCATAAGGGGCACTTAGACCTCGCATGATAGCTCTATTTTCGTCTAAGATTTGTGTGTATGTACCTGCAAGGCCGAGCATCTTAATTTGTCGAGCTCCTGAGATGGCATCACTATAACCGACAGTAACCGACGCCGAGTTTTCAAAGCTCTCTGCAAGGTTACAGCATGCCATTTTGCAAAGGCCTGCAAATGAGATATTTTCGTTCTTCAAAATACCCTCATGAGCGATATAATTACCTCTCATATTACCCTCTACAACAACGCTCTCAACGGCAACACCCTCGATGAGTTTGAAGAGTACCTCTGTAGTGTTTTTCTCTACATTGACAGTATCGTTTGTATATCCGAGGAAGGAGCCTACAAGGCGAGTGTAATCTTTCACTCGGTGGATTTTGAAGTTACCATTCATATCGGCCGCCTCACCAACGTTTGTATCGGCCCAATAGACTGATGCTCCAGGTAGTGGATTTCCGGTAGCGTCAAGCACACGACCTGTAATATCCTGAGCATATAGATTGCCTACACATAGTGCAGCGCAAAATGTTAATAAAAGTTTGGATGTTTTCATAAATTTGAAGTATTACATAAACAATATTTGCGGACTATCCGCATTCGAGTTTATGCAATAGCCGGTGGAGCCCTCAATCCCTTGAGAGTTACAATGTCGGAACTATGTAGTGGAATTTTCCGACGGTCAAGATATTTAATCTTTGTATTGTCTAAAGAGAGTGGTATCTGCTCTTGCATTGCAATTAAAGCAGTGCATACAATAGGGGTACAATCTATTATTGGATACTCCTTATAGTTGTATAGATCAATCTCTGTCGAATGGTCGTGATTACATCCACAGTTTGAAGGCAATACAATGCCCTCGCCTTGCTTGTGTGTGCTGTGATTACAGGTGTGATGATCGCTGCATGAGTGGTGCGCCTGGAAGTGAGAACTGCGAGTGCAGTGGCAGAGAATTACAGAGAGCATACTACCACAACTTGCCATAAGATATATAGCAAGCATAAGTGATGATATTACTCTTTTGCTCTTCATTGTAACACTATTCAACCAATTTGCACTCATGGAGTTTTGCTATCCACGCCTCTGCGTCAGACTGTGCTCGCTCAGCCTCGACCTCGTAGTTGTCAGTAAGAATTTTTACAACATCTTCACACTTAAACTCTTTACCTTGGAGTTTGTTCCAAAGCAACAAAGATGTCTGGTTGAGTGCAATTACACGTGTCATATCTACGCCGAAACGACCCTGCATAATTACAACGTGCTCGCCGGCAATCTCTCTAACTTTATATCCCTCTTTGAATTTCATGCCACAAAGATAGTGAAAATTAAGATTGTTGATAAAATTTTTGGTTAATTTTTTCAAAAAACTACAAAAAATTCTATCTTTGCACAGATATAACTATGTTGGATATTGTAACTATATTTTAAGGCTATGTTCTCGATTATATTTTATATTTATACCCTTATACAGCTCACATTCTTTTTTATTCTGTCCGTTGTAGCTCTGATTGTCTGCTATCCTTTTGACAAGCCTCGCCGTGTGGTGCATGAGCTTTCACGAGCAATATGTATGTGTTTTTGGAAGCCTATTTTGCCATCTACTCGAAAAATTACGGGTTTGGAGAATATCGATAAGACAAAGAGCTATGTGATAGTAATCAACCACAATGCAATGACCGATATTTTGGCGCTCTATTTTTTGCCACTCAATTTCCGTTGGGTGTCAAAGAGAGAGGTCTTCAAGATTCCGTATATCGGACAGTTGCTCTCGCTGCATGGCGATATTGCTATCGACCGTAGTCGAGGTGCGGACTCTATGCGTAAGGTTACAGAGAAGGGCAAAATGTGGATTTCAAGAGGTGTCTCTATAGCCATGTTCCCTGAGGGTACACGCTCAAAGAGTGGTGAGATTGCCCGTTTTAAGCAGGGTGCATTTGCTCTTGCTAAAGATGCAGGGGTTGAGATTCTTCCGGTAGTTATGCATGGTACACGAACCGTATTAAAGAAAAACTATCTGGTGAATTGGCGCAACAGCCTGACTGTAAGCGTTTTGCCTCCAATTAGCGTTGAGGAGGTGAAATCTTTGGAGATGTCAGAACTTATAGATAAGACTCGAACAATGATGTGCGAGGAGTATGAGAAGATAAGGAAATAGTAAAAACGATTATATGGCAGAAGTGCAGAAGAAAAATAGTTATGGCGATGATGCCATACAACAGCTCACTCCACGTGAGCATGTGCGCCGTCGTACAAGTATGTATGTCGGCACTCCTGGAGATGGCTCGGAGAGGGATGATGCCCTCTATGTGCTTGTCAAAGAGGTTGTGGATAACGGCATTGACGAATTTATCATGGGCTATGGTAAGACAATAGAGATAACCCTTGAGAATAAATGTGTTACTGTAAGAGACTATGGTCGAGGAATCCCGTTAAACTCGCTTGATAGCGTTGTCTCTCAGATTAATACGGGTGCAAAGTATGACCAGGGCGAGGATTCGGCTTTCGATAAGACAGTAGGTCTTAACGGAGTGGGTGTAAAGGCGGTAAACTACCTTTCGACAGAGTTTATCGTGCGCTCAGTACGTGATGGCGAGGCTCGTCAGGTGCGTTTTAGTCAGGGTATTCTGCAGGATGATACAAGAGAGAGTGGCGTAAAGGATAAAAATGGAACTTTTGTTTCATTTATTCCTGACCCTGAGATATTCCCGAACTATGAGTTTAATATCGACTACATTGAGCAGATGGTGCATAACTACGCCTATCTGAATGTAGGTCTTACAATTGTCTTCAACGGAGTCTCATACAGCTCTAAAAACGGACTGCTTGACTTGATAAATGACAATATGGAGAATCAGACCATGCTCTATCCTCCAATTCATCTGTCAAGTAAGAATATAGAGATTGCTATGACTCACTCCACAGGTTATGGCGAGATATACTACACCTTTGCCAATAGCCAGAATACATGGCAGGGCGGAACGCATCAGGCAGCCTTCCGTGAGATGGTTGTAAAGGTGCTTAAGGACTTTTATCATAAAGATTATGACCCATCAGATATTCGTACCTCTATTGTGGCAGCGGTCTCTGTGCGAGTGTCAAATGCCGTCTTTGAGAATCAGGTAAAGTCAAAGCTCGGAAGTAAAGATGCGGCAGATGGTATCTCGATGCGCCAATTTATCGGAGAGTTCCTTGCCACAGAGCTTGATAACTATCTGCACCGTAATCCAGATGTGGCTCAGGCAATCCAGCGTAAGATTGTCGAGAGCGAGAAGGAACGAAAGGCGATGGCGGGCGTACAGAAGAAGAGTCGAGAGGCAAATAAGCGCCTGTTGCTTAACAATAAGAACTTGCGAGACTGTAAAATTCACCGTGGCGATAAGAGCGAGCTTGCCGGTCGAACAATGATTTTTATCACCGAGGGAGACTCTGCATCGGGCTCTATTACCAAGTCGAGAAATGCACAGACGCAGGCAGTATTCTCACTCAGAGGAAAACCGCTGAATACCTATGGTATGAAGAAGGCGCAGGCTTATGTTAATGACGAGTTTAAGTTTTTGCATAATGCACTCAATATTGACGAGGATGTAGAGAATTTGAGATATGAGAAGGTGGTTATTGCAACCGATGCCGATGTGGACGGTATGCATATCCGTATGCTGCTTTTAACCTTCTTCTTGCAGTACTTCCCAGACCTTATTCGCAATGGACACCTCTTCATTATGCAGACACCGCTTTTCCGTGTGCGTAATAAGAAGGATACTTACTATTGCTATACCGAGCAGGAACGTTTGGATGCGATAGAAAAGTGCGGAGCCAAGGCTGAGATTACCCGATTTAAAGGTCTTGGAGAGATATCTCCGGACGAGTTCTCAGGCTTTATTGGTGAGAATATACGCCTTGACCGCGTAAGATTAACCAAAGATGACCCTGTATCCGATTTGCTGACCTTCTATATGGGTAAGAATACATTTGACCGCCAGCGATTTATTGTAGATAATCTTCGTGTTGAGGAGGACTTGATAGAGGAGCATCTGATGATTGGTGGCGATGATGATTTGTAATAAAGAGAGCAAGATAGTAAACAGGTAAAAACTTGTTTCCTAATTTAGAAGATACCTTATATGGCTGAGGAGATAGATTTGATGAATGATATGCCTGTTGGCGAGGAGCGTTCAACGGGAAAGTATGACCGACTGATGGCTGAGCAGAGTGTTAGCCGTCTGACGGGAATGTTTAAGAATTGGTTCTTAGACTACGCTTCCTATGTAATTTTGGAGCGTGCAGTACCGCATATTGACGATGGACTAAAGCCTGTTCAGCGTCGAATACTTCATGCAATGAAGGTTGTTGATGATGGTAGGTACAATAAGGTGGCCAACGTGGTTGGCCAGACCATGCAGTATCACCCTCACGGCGACCAGAGTATTGGAGCAGCGCTTGTGCAGCTGGGTCAGAAGGAACTTTTGATTGATTGTCAGGGTAACTGGGGTAATATCCTTACCGGCGACCGTGCAGCGGCACCTCGTTATATCGAGGCTCGCCTCTCTAAGTTTGCTCTTGAGGTGGTCTTTAATCGTAAGACTACAGAGTGGATGATGTCATACGATGGCAGAAAGGAGGAGCCTGTGGCACTGCCTGTAAAGTTCCCACTTCTACTTGCGCAGGGTACAGAGGGTATTGCAGTAGGTCTTGCATCGAAAATCTTGCCTCATAATTTCAATGAACTTATTGCAGGAGCTATAGCTTACCTTAAAGGCGAGGATTTTCAGCTCTATCCAGATTTCCCTACAGGTGGTATGATAGATGTCTCACGTTATAACGACGGTCTGAGAGGTGGTGCGGTAAAGGTTAGAGCTAAGATTTCAAAAATAGATAAGAGCACCCTTGTAATCTCTGAGATACCATACTCTACAACAACCGAGACCTTGAAAGAGTCTATTATCAAGGCTCAGGAGAAGGGCAAGATTAAGATTAAGGGTTTTGACGACAATACAGCCCGTAATGCAGAGATTGTTGTCCATGTAGCGTCAGGAGAGTCATGCGATAAGACTATTGATGCGCTCTATGCCTTTACGCTATGCGAGATCTCAATCTCTCCAAATGCATGCGTGATTAAGGATGAGCACCCTGAGTTTATGGGTGTGAGCGATATTCTTAGATATTCGACAGAGCATACAAAGGATTTGCTTGGTCAGGAGCTTGAGATTCATTTGGCGGAGCTTAATGACCAGTGGCATAAGGTTTCGCTTGAGAGAATATTTATTGAGAATAAGATATACTCTGTTTTGGAGGGTAAAAAGTCTCCGGAGGAGGCTTACGCTGCAGTTGGTAAGGCCTTAGAGCCATTTACAAAACTCTTGCGCCGTGAGATTTCGCAGCAGGATATCGAGCATCTTGTAGGGCTGCCATTTATCCGTATCTCTCGCTTTAATATGGAGAAGGCAGATAATGAAATTAAGCGCATTGATGCCGATATAAAGCAGGTTAAATACGACCTTGCACATCTTGTTGATTATACTATTGCCTACTTTGAGCATATTAGAGAGAAGTATGGCAAGGGAAGAGAGCGACTGACAGAGATACGCAGTTTCGATATTATCGACTCTACAAAGGTTGCTGTGTCAAATGCAAAACTCTATGTTGATAGAGCAGAGGGCTTCTTTGGTATCGGTAAGAGTATGAAGGATGCAGAGTATGTATGCGATTGCTCGGATATTGACGATGTTATTGTCATTCTTAAGGATGGCCGCTATATCATCAAGAAGGTTGCAGACAAGAGTTTCTTTGATAAGAATATATATTATATAGGTGTCTTTAAGCGTAATGATGAGCGTACAATATATAACGTACTCTATCGTGATGGCGGTAAGACAGGCCCTATATTGATGAAGCGTTGCGCAATTAAGGGTATTACACGAGATAAGGAGTATAATCTGACTAAGGGTACAGCCAAGAGCGAGATTCTTTATATGTCTGTCAACCCGAATGGCGAGGCTGAGGTGCTCAAGGTCTATTTCAAGCCACGTCCACGCCTGAAGAAGGTTATTGTTGACCTCGACTTCTCGGAGCTTGCAATTAAGGGTCGTCAGAGCCAGGGTAATCTCTTCTCTCGCTATAGCATCCATAAGATAGTGCTTAAGGAGAAGGGTACATCAACCCTCAGCGCACAGGATATATGGTGGGATGAGGATATCCGCCGTCTCAACTCAGAGGGCCGAGGCCGCTTGCTTGGTAGTTTCAAGGGCGATGATAAGCTGGTTGTATGGACAGCAAAGCATCAATACTATATCACAGGCTTTGATTTGCAGCAGCATTTCCCTGAGGATACAGTTACCGTAGAGCGCTATGTTCCGTCAAGAGTCTATAATCTCTGTTACTTCGATTGTGAGCAGCAGTACTACTATATGAAACGCTTCCAGCTTGACTTGACAGATAGACTATTGCCATTCTTGGACGAAGAGGGCAATGCCGAGTTTGTGGCTATCTGCTCAGCGAAGGGGGCATCATTGCGTATCACTTATAAGGGTAATAACGCCACAAGACCTGCCGACGAGATTGCAGTGGATGACTTTGTGGGTGTTAAGAGCCGTAAAGCAAAAGGTAAGCGCCTTACCACCTACGATGTTGATACTCTAACCTTTATCGAGCCAGAGCAAGATGAAGAGGTAGAGGAGACTGAGGGGGTTGATAATCAGATAGTTGCTGCAGATGAGATGCCGGAACAGCCTCTGGAACAGTCTGAAGAGCAGACTACAGTACTGATGACCGAGGATGAGGAGTATCAGACAGAGCAACTGAATCTGTTCTAATAGTCAAGATAACATCTTTTTAGGGTGTAAATATAGGATACAATGCGACTATACTTGATAGGATACATGGGTAGCGGAAAGAGTACAGTGGGCCGTAAGATAGCCCGCTTTGCTCACCTTCGCTTTATTGATACCGACTCTGAGGTTGAAAAACTTGAGGGTGCATCGGTAGCCGATGTGATTACATATCAGGGCGAGGAATATTTCCGTCAGGTAGAGCGCAGAGTGCTTGAGAAGAGTGCTGAGGAGGATAATGTTGTCGTCTCTACGGGTGGCGGATTACCTGTTTGGGGGGATAATATGGAGCGCCTTTCACAGCTCGGAGCCTCAGTTTATCTTCGTCGTACGGCAGAGAATATCATTAGCCGCCTATCGCCTTATGGTCGAGAGAAACGACCTAAGTTTAGAGGACTTAATGATGAACAGTTGCTGTCATTTATGAAGAGCCACATGGCCGAGCGAGAGCCGATATACTCAAAGGCCGACCTTGTCATAGATTGCGATACGATGTCTGATAGCCAGATTATAGACCTGATAATCAAAGAGATAAAGAACCTAAAATAGATAAAATGAAACGATTGTTAATGTTTATTGCTGCAGCGGTTGTGTTATCTACCGTTTCAGCTCAGATGAAGATTTCCGGCACTTTACGAGATACTGCTGGCAAAGGTATTGCGGGTGTTACGGTAAGTGATGGCTTTAGTTGTGTTACAACTGACGCTAAGGGTCGATATAAGATGACCACATCTTCAGATGCGGTACACGTATTCTACTCTATCCCGTCTGAGTATAAAGTCAATGTCAAGGATGGTCATCCTGACTTCTATCAGCGTCTTGATAGTAAAGTTAAGAAGTATGACTTTACCCTTACCCCAAATCCTATAGAGGAGAAAGCTTTCCGTCTTATTATGGTTGCCGACCCACAGGCTCAGTGTAATTTCCATTTGAAGCGTTTTCAGACAGAGACCGTGCCTGATATTCGTGCCTATGTAGATGCTCAGACACTGCCTTGCTATGGTGTTACTTTGGGCGATATTGTCTATACAGAGGGTAAGCATAAGACAAATAAGTTTATGGAGCCTATGCGTGAGGCAATGAGCTATGATAATACACATCTGCTCTTTTTTCAAACCATTGGAAATCATGACTTTGACGAGCCGCCTGTATCGCTTGATAAGGGTACAAGTACCTATAATTTGGCATACCAGCGTGCTTTTGAGGGCGTCTTTGGTCCTGTAAACTACTCTTGGAATCGAGGTGATGTGCATATTGTCTCTATGAAGGACTATATTGCAGATGACAATCCCAATAAGTTCCGTTACCATAAGGAGTATGGCAACCCTTGCTTTACCGATGAGCAGTTAAAGTGGCTTACAGCCGATTTGGCAGCTGTTCCAAAGGATAAGATGGTTATTCTCTGCCTCCATATTGGTCTGTACAATCGTATGAGAAAGAATGTAGAGGCAGTACGCCAGCTTATCTCTCAGTTCAAGGAGGCTCATATTATGATTGGCCATACACACTTTATGAACCATAATGTCAATAAGTACGGTGTCTTTGAGCATGTTCACGCAGCAGCAAGTGGCGCTTATTGGTGGAGTTGTATTAATGGCGACGGAGTGCCAAATGGTTATACAATCTACGATGTAGATGGCGCTCATATCAAGAATTGGTGGTATAAGGGTACAGGTCATGATATTTCATACCAAATCCGTATGTACCGTGGTGATGCTGAGTTTGGTGGCGAGTTTGAGAAGTTTAAATATCCTTATAGCCATGATACTGTGCTTGCTAATGTATTTATGGCCGACCCTAAGTGGAAGGTATATCTCTATGAGGATGGCGAGCTGACAGGCGAAATGGAGCGTATTCCGGTAACAAAAGACTCAGTGCCGGAGGTTGATTCAAGCCGTGATTGGTATGCTGTAGGCTACCATATTGGCGTTGTTGGTCGTAGCTATGGCAAGGTTACAGAGTGCCAGAGTAAGTGGAATGGCGGTGGCAGAAAGGGCTATCTTGCAACATGTAACCACTTGTATCGTTTGAAACTTAAAAATCCGGATGCAAAACAGATAAAGGTTGTTGCTCATGATACCAACGGTAATGTGTATGAGCAGACTCGCTTTACAGAGAGCTTTGACTATTCTGAGAATGAACTGACAAACAAACTGCTTGTAATCAAGCGAGAGGAGCTTGATAAAACCTATTAATTGTAACAGAACTGATGGATAATCGTCCGATAGGGGTGTTTGACAGCGGCATGGGTGGCCTTAGTGTCTGGAAAGAGATTAAGAGTTCACTTGCAAATGAGTCTCTGATATTTTTCGGAGACGGCTTGCGCTGTCCCTATGGGTCCAGGCCTGAGAGTGAGGTTTTACAATTTACAATAGAGGGTGTAGAGAGGCTTTTGGCAGAGGGTTGTAAACTCATTGTCATAGCATGTAATACAGCTACAGCCGTTGCTATAGACTATTTGCGGGAACACTACCCGCAAATACCTTTTGTAGGTCTTGAGCCTGCGGTAAAGCCTGCGGCGCTGTCAACAAAGACAGGTATAGTGGCTGTTCTTGCTACACAACGCTCTTTGGAGGGTAGTCTGTTTATTAAGACCTCCTCAAAATATGCAACTCAGGCTAAGATTATCAAGTCTGTTGGAGAGGGCTTTGTAGAGATTGTGGAGCATGGTAGAGAAAACAGCGCAGAGGCAGAGGAGCGTGTGCGACAAGTTGTCGAGCCTCTTATTGCTGCCGGCGTTGATAAGATTGTGCTTGGATGTACTCACTATCCCTTCTTGCGAGAGACTATTGAGCGTGTAATAGCAGGCCGACAGGTCGATATTATTGACTCAGGTGAGGCTGTAGAGCGTAGGGTTGAGTATTTGTTAGATGAATATAGTCTTAGGGCTGATAGCGATAATGTGCCGAGTTATCGCCTCCTTACGTTGGCAGATGAACATTATTTGGAGAGATTAGAGAGAAGAGCTTATGGATATTGATATTGAGGTAAAACGACAACAAAGCAGACCAACACCTAAAAAGGGTGTACAGAATAAGGGCAATAATCAGAACCAGCGTACTGTACGTTGGGTTATCGGCATGGTGCTTTTGGCACTTGGCGCCTATGCGTTTATTGCAGTCAGTATGCATCTGTTTAATTGGAAGAGCGAGCTTACGGGCGACGCCTCTTCGGGCTTTGTGGGTGCTAAAATAGCCTCACTGCTTGTTGGCGACAGCTTTGGAGCCTTCGGTGTTATTATCCCTATTATGGTTATGGTGCTTGCTATAAAGATAATTTGTCGTGCAGTTAAGTTCTATGACAAAACTCTGATTTCACTCTCTCTTATTGCTATTTTGGGCTCTCTTACTCTGGGCGCTATTTTTGGTACTGACTATGATATGTTCAATAGTGGTTGGGGCGGCGCTTTTGGTATAGAGATATCTACACTGCTCAAGAGTACAATAGGCACTCCTGGTGTTGCAATATTGCTTGTTCTTAGCTGGATTTTGACAGCCGTATTTATCAATATTCGTGTAATCGAGATTGTTAATGGCATCGGTAGCGGTATAGCAGATAAGAGCAGAGGTATTGTAGATAAGGTCTCAGGCCATAAAAACACAGACTCTCAGCCTGCACCACAGCCTGCACCACAGTCAGATCCACAACCTGACCCACAGCCTGCACCTCAGATAACAGTTGAGATAACTCCGACAGTAGAGATAACGCCTACTGCAGAACCAACACCGACAGTAGTTCTCCCGACAACTCCTATTGATGAAGAGCCTAAGGCTCAGCTGGAGGAGGACGAGAAACCTAAGGATAAGATTGTAGTTGAGGTTATCGACCCTGAGGGGGATAAGGAGTTGACAGATAGACAGGCCGATAAACATCCATTCAATCCTGACCGTACACGAGGTTACCACTTCCCGTCTGTAGAGTTGCTTGATCAGCGTGATAGCGCCTCAGAGGTGAGTGATGAGGAGATAGAGGAGAATACCCGATTTATCAAAGAGATACTTGCAGACTTTAAGGTCTCTATTGTGGATATTAAGGCTACAACCGGCCCGACAGTAACTCTGTATGAGGTTGTTCAGGAGCGTGGAGTAAAGGTGGCTAAGATTGAGGGTCTTTCAAAGGAGATAGCTCAGGCTCTTAAGGCAAGCAGTGTGCGTGTAGCTCCTATTCCGGAGAGTGGAACTATCGGAATAGAGGTGCCAAATCGTAAACCGTCAATTGTCTCTATGCGTTCAGCATTAAAGACAGAGCGCTTTGTCGATTTTAAGGCTGAGCTGCCGATAGTTATTGGTCGTAATATCCAAAATGAGTGTATTGTCTTTGACCTTGCCAAGATGCCGCATTTGCTTGTTGCCGGAGCAACGGGTACGGGAAAGTCTGTGGGACTGAATGTGATACTTACATCGCTTCTCTATCGTAAAGACCCATCTCAGCTAAAACTCGTTCTTATTGACCCTAAACAGGTCGAGTTCTCGCTCTATGAGGGGCTTGGTCGCCACTTCCTTGCACGCATGGAGAGCGAGGAGGAGAATATCGTAATCGACGCTCAGAAGGCTGTCTATACCCTCTACTCACTCTGCGCCGAGATGGAGGAGCGCCTAAAGAAGTGCCGTCTTGTTGGTACTCGTAATATTACGGAGTATAATGAGTTGGTGCGTAAGTGTAAGATAGAGTCTCGCGAGATTATGCCATATATTGTTGTTGTGATAGATGAGTATGCCGACCTTGTAACGCAGTCAAAGCTTGTTGAGCAACCTGTTATGCGCCTTGCTCAGAAGGCACGAGCAGCAGGTATTCACCTTATCCTTGCCACTCAGCGACCATCTGTCGATATCCTTACAGGCCGTATCAAGACTAACTTCCCTGCCCGTATAGCCTTTAGAGTCTCTTCCCGAGTTGACTCACAGACTATTATCGACCAGCCTGGCGCAAATGCTCTTATAGGTCGTGGAGATATGCTCTTCTCAGAACCGTGTGCACTTACCCGTGTGCAGTGTGCCTTTGTAGATACACCGGAGGTTAAACGTATTGTCGATTATATCGCCTCCCAACCATCTCCAACCGGCATGCCATATTCGTTGCCGGACTATGAGGAGAGTGGTGGAGCGTCAACAGCAGCCGGCTCTTCTGCCGTATCAGATAGTGGCCTTGGTAGTGAGAGTGGGGCGGCGATAAAGTATGATGCTCTATTTGCTGAGATTGCACGTGATGCTGTAAGTGGAGGAGATAACTTCTCAACATCATATATCCAGCGCACTTATGAGGTGGGCTTTGTTCGAGCTGGCCGAATAATGTTGCAACTCGAAAGGGCGGGTATTGTTGGTCCTCAGGTTCCTGGGGCGAAGTCCCGAGATGTGAAGATTACAGACCCTTATGTTTTGGAGGCAAAATTGCAAGAGTTAGGCCTGCTATGAGACGATTAATCTTTACCTTATTTATAATAATAGGTATAGCAACCGCTACAGCCTCGGCTCAGACGCTGCTCGATACCTTTAAAAACTCTATTGCCGCATTGGGTGAGTATAGGGTAGAGTTTACTATTGAACTTGGAGAGTATAAATCTTCAGGTAGCTATATTGTAAGCGGAGATAACTTCTATATTACCACTTCAGATATAGAGCTATATGTGGCAGATGGTGTAAAGTATGAGGTTAATAGCCAAAATCGAGAGATAGTTGTCGATAGCGCTGAGTCGTTGGGGAGTGATATATTGAGTAATCCGGCTCGTTGCTTTGATGTCCTATCAGAGCAGTTCAAGGCGGCCGATACCACCTATAAAGGGCTAAAGGCAGTCTGCTTAACGCCGCAAGAGGGCTCAGATAGGGTCGTAGTTACAGCAGATAGCTCATGTAAATTACCTAAACAGATTGTCTATATCTCCTCAGGCGAGGAACTTGTAATAACAATCAACTCTATCTCCTCTTTCCGAGATGCTTTTCCACTCTTTAAACGTGAGACATATCCTCTTTATGAGTTGATAGATATGAGATAAAGAGTAAAAAAGATATTTTTTTTAGAAAAATAGTTTGGAAATTTGGTGTTTTCGTAAAAAAGCCCTAAATTAGTAGTGCGAAAAACAGCTATTAATAGAAATAACACTAAAATTTAACAACTATGATTATCACATTTAATGAATTGCGCCGCATTAAGGATCGCCTCCCAAGCGGTAGCTCCCAGCGTATTGCAGATGAACTCGGTATTGACGTAGAGTCTGTTCGTAACTATTTTGGTGGTAAGCACTTTGATGCTAAGGCAGGTGTAGGTGTTCACTTCGAGCAGGGCCCAGACGGAGGTGTTGTTACGCTGGATGATACAGCTATTCTTGATGCAGCTATGCGCATTCTGAATGAGCAGAAATAATAAAGATTTATAGACCTTTGGAGCCCAGCATTATTTTGCATGGGCTCTTTTGTGTAAAAACTTAAAAACAACTACAATGAAGAGATTCTTATTACTTATTGTGGCCTTAGGCCTTACATTCTCTTTCGCTACTGCAAATGTAGAGTTGGAATGGACTGATGCACAGAAACTTAACCATATCGGTAAGATGTGCAAGACTAAAAATCCTTATAACCGTGTTGAGGTAAATGACTATCCTGAACTTAATAAAACAGAGGCTAACCTCCTCAAGACTTGTGCCGGTCAGGCAATCCTCTTTGAAACTGATGCAGAGGAGATTTGGGTAAAGGCATCTTATGGTTATCGTAGCCATAACCGTGCTATGCCGGCAACTGCAGGTAGTGGCTTTAACCTCTATATTGAGCATGAGGGCGAGTGGAAATGGGCTGCTTCTGTTGTTAATGGCGAGGGCCATGACAGTAAGGGAAATGCAAAGATTGAACAGCCTCTGCGTGTAATTCGCCGTATGGATGGCTCTAACCACCGTTGCTTGCTCTACTTGCCACTTTTTGCAGAGCTTACAAAGCTTGAGATTGGTGTTCCTCAGGGTGCAAAGATTAAGGCTATCAAGAACCCATTCCGCCACAATATTGCTATCTTCGGTTCGTCATTTACTCACGGCTCAGGCGCAACTTGCGCAGGTATGACTTATCCGGCATTCCTTATGCGCCAGACCGGTCTGAACCTCAATAGCTTCGGTATGAGTGGTAATAGTAAACTGCAGAGAGTTATGGGTGAGATTCTTGGCGGTACAAAGGCTGATGCGTATATCTGCGATGCATTCTCAAATCCATCTATCGAGCAGATTCGTGATCGTATCCGTCCATTTATTGCTGAGATTCGCAAGCGCAATCCAAAGGCTCCTATCATCTTCTTGCGTACTATCTACCGTGATGGTCGTTTCTTCGATACAGGTGCTGAGAAGAAGGAGGCTGATCGTATGGTCTATGTAGATAACCTTATGAAGGAGATTTGCGCAGAGTATTCAGATGTATATTTCATCGACACACCTAACCAGACAGGTACCGATATGCTTACCTCTGCCGATGGCGTTCACCCATGCTCTTGGGGTTATAAGCGTTGGGCAGATACTATCCAGCCTAAGGTTGTGGAGATACTTTCTAAATATAACATTAAGTAAATTTGTCGTGATTTTGTCGTGATTTTATTGTGATAGTACGGCATTTGCGTCCGCTAACCAAAAGATGGCAACAATGGCTGTACGTTTTGTACTATCCATCGTTGCCACTTTTCGTCGAGCGTTGCAACTACCGCACTCTGACAATAAAATGGTATCTCTTTGTAGCCTTAGACAACAAAATAGGTGCGCTGAACAAACTCGGTGCCTTGCTGCTGCAGAACAACTTATAGTTTAGATTCTGTTTTCGGGTTGGGGCTACTGCCGTAGGCAGTGAAATGAAAAATAGACCTCTCAGTTCAAGTTTACTTGAAAACTGAAGAAGGTCTATTTTTTGTTTCAATAACTTAGCAATAAGTTATCCCCAACACGCCACAGCATAGAAGAAAAACGAAGTTTTTCCGAAAACTTTTTGCAGGAGTGGTTTTAATCTTTATTGCTGTGTTATTTGAGAATTATTTTTAGGAAGTTATTGTTCAACCTCTGCAGACTCATAGTGCGGACTATTTGGCAAAGAGGTTGAAAGATAAAAACTAAAAATAATCTCAAAGAGCATAGTGAGAAAGGTTAAAACGACTCCTATGGCTTTTTCTCGAAAAAGCGGGCAGTACTATGGGCGGGTACTGTGGCATTTCAAAAAGGGGCAGTACGCATTAGTACAGCCCTTCGCTGTTTTTTTGTGCCGAGTGTTACACCTACGCCCTTCTAAGAGCAAGTAGAGAGGAGTCTTAATTTTGTCGTTTGTTATCTTCTATTCTGCCAAAATGTCATATTTTATATCTTATTTCTGCCAATATTTATTTGGTACTCTCTTTTTTGGCAGAAAAAGCTCTTTGGCAAGGGGTTTGCTCAATTATATGCCAAACACAAAAAACGAAAATATTAACAAATAAATAAAAAGATTACAATTATGGGAAAGATTATTGGTATTGATTTGGGAACAACCAACTCTTGTGTTGCTGTAATGGAGGGCTCTGAGCCTGTTGTTATTCCAAACTCTGAGGGTCATCGTACAACCCCTTCTGTTGTTGCATTTACTGATGGTGGCGAGCGTAAGGTGGGTGATCCTGCAAAGCGTCAGGCTATTACAAACCCTAAGCGAACAGTCTTCTCTATCAAGCGCTTTATGGGTGAGACTTATGATGCTGTAGCTTCAGATATTGCACGTTCTCCATACTCAATTGTACGTGGTGCAAACAATACTCCACGAGTAGAGATTGATGGCCGTCAATATACTCCACAGGAGATCTCTGCAATTACTCTTCAGAAGATGAAGAAGACTGCAGAGGATTATATTGGTCAGGAGGTTACTGAGGCTGTTATTACAGTTCCGGCATACTTCTCAGACTCACAGCGTCAGGCTACTAAGGAGGCTGGTGAGATTGCAGGTCTTAAGGTTCGCCGTATTATCAACGAGCCAACTGCTGCAGCTTTGGCTTATGGTATGGATAAGAAGAATAAGGATATGAAGATTGCTGTTTACGACCTTGGTGGTGGTACTTTCGATATCTCTATCCTTGAGCTTGGTGATGGTGTATTTGAGGTAAAGTCAACAAATGGTGATACACACCTTGGTGGTGATGATTTTGACCATGTACTTATCGACTTTATGGCAGAGTCATTCCGTAGCGAGCATGGTGTTGACCTTCGTCAGGACCCAATGGCACTTCAGCGTCTTAAGGAGGCTGCTGAGAAGGCGAAGATTGAGCTCTCATCTTCTCAGTCAACAGAGATTAATCTCCCTTACATTATGCCAATTAACGGTATCCCACAGCACCTTGTAATGACTCTTACACGAGCTAAGTTCGAGCAGCTTTGCGACCACCTTGTACAGAAGACTATCGAGCCATGTCGTACAGCTCTTCGTGATGCAGGCCTTACAGCTTCTCAGATTGACGAGGTTATTCTTGTGGGTGGTTCTACCCGTATCCCTGCAATTCAGAAGATTGTTGAGGATTTCTTCGGTAAGACTCCTAACAAGAGTGTAAACCCTGATGAGGTTGTTGCTATTGGTGCATCTATCCAGGGTGGTGTGCTTACAGGTGAGGTTAAGGATGTGCTTTTGCTTGATGTTACTCCGCTTTCACTCGGTATTGAGACTTTTGGTGGTGTATATACAAAGCTTATCGAGGCAAATACCACAATCCCTACCCGTAAGAGTGAGGTGTTCTCAACAGCTGCTGACAATCAGCCATCTGTAGAGATTAACGTGTGCCAGGGCGAGCGTCCACTTGCACGTGATAATAAGAGTATTGGTCGTTTCCATCTTGACGGAATCCCTGCAGCTCCACGTGGCGTGCCACAGATTGAGGTAACTTTCGATATCGATGCAAACGGTATCCTTAACGTATCTGCAAAGGATAAGGGTACAGGTAAGGAGCAGAAGATTCGTATCGAGGCTTCAAGTGGTCTTACAGATGAGGAGATACAGCGTATGCGTGATGAGGCTAAGGCTAACGAGGAGAAGGATAAGCTTGAGAAGGAGCGTATCGAGAAGATTAACGCAGCTGATGCAAATATCTTTACAACCGAGAAGAACCTTAAGGAGTATGGCGACAAACTCCCTGCAGATAAGAAGGGTGCTATCGAGGCAGCTCTCGGAAAACTCAAGGAGGCTCACAAGAATAGTGATATTGCAGCTATCGACACAGCTATTGCAGAACTTAACAATGCATGGCAGGCAGCTTCTCAGGATATCTACGCAGCTCAGCAGGCAGCTCAGGGTGCACAGCAGGGTGCAAATCCAAATGCCGGACAGGGCGCAAGTCCAAATGCTGGACAAGGTGCAGCTCAACCTGAGGATGTAGAATTTGAGGAGGTAAAATAATATAGCGGTGCGATAAGGAGTGATACACTCCGATAGCATGCAAATAGCAAAGGGTGGTACAAATGTGCTACCCTTTATTGTTTGTAAGTAGAACTGCTTGTTTTTTTTCTTTTCTGCTACTATTAATGTTGTTTTTTGTTGCTTTTCTATTGTTTGCTACTTCAAATGGTAATAAAAGTGAAAAAAATAGACTAAAATTTGTGATTTGTTTGCATTATTGTTCTTTTTTATATACTTTTGTGGCGTGAAAAGATAAAAAAGCAAACAAAATGAAAAAAGTTGTAACAATTATCGGCTCGGGTATGATGGGTTCAGCCCTTGCTTTTCCGGCAGCGGAGAATGGCCATGAGGTACGTATTGTAGGTTCTCCACTTGACCGTGATATTATTGATGCATGTAAGGCTACAAACCGCCACCCTAAGTTTGACCGCGACTTCCCTCAGGGTATTAAGTATTACCAGATTGAGGATTGGAAAACAGCTGTTGAGGGTTGCGACTTTGTTATTGGTGGTGTGTCTTCATTTGGTGTTGATTGGTTCTTGGAGGAGATTTTGACAAACCTCGATACAAATATTCCTGTTCTTTCAGTAACAAAGGGCCTTATCAATCTTGAGGATGGTACGCTTATCAGCTACCCTGACTATTGGCAGGCAGAGCTTGCAAAGAAGGGTATTGAGCGTGAGGTTTGCGCTATCGGTGGTCCATGTACCTCTTATGAGTTGGTTTTCCATGACCAGACAGAGGTGGCTTTCTGCGGTAAGGACTCTGCAGTGCTTAAGATGATGCGTCAGACTTTGACAACCTCTTATTACCATATCTCTCTTACAAATGATGTTATCGGCCTTGAGAGTGCAGTTGCGCTTAAGAACGCTTATGCTCTTGGAGTTGCACTTACTATCGGTCTTGTAAATCGTAACCTTGGTACTGATGCCGGCTTGCATTATAACTCTCAGGCTGCAGCTTTCTATCAGGCTGTAAAGGAGATGCGCTATCTGCTTGCTATTCAGGGTGCAACATTTGATTGCGAGAATATCGGTATTGGCGACCTATATGTTACTGTTTATGGTGGTCGTACTCGTAAGATTGGTATTTTGCTTGGTGAGGGTAAGAGTTATGAGGAGGCTATGGAGATTTTGGCCGGCGTAACCCTTGAGTCGCTTGTTGTTGCTCGCCGTGTAGCAAAGGCTATCTATCGCAAGGCAGAGCTTGGTCAGGTTGATATGAATAAGTTCCCTATGCTCGTTCATGTGGAGAATATCCTTGAGAAGGGCGCAGATGCAGAGCATCCATGGGAGGCTTATACATTCGATACTACAAAGTAGTAAGTATGTTTTAAACGGTTTTGTTACTTCAAATAGAGATTAGCAGTGAGTTTCACTGCTAATTTTTTTTGTGGTTGCATATTAATGTGGGTTAAAAGTTGTAAATTAGATATAAATGATTATCTTTGTGAGATAAATGCATAATTTATAAACCTAAATAAAACCTATACTATGAAAAAAGACTTTCTTATGGACTATCTGAGTCCTATCTTGCAGAGCTACTCCTATGATGTAGAGTCTGGCTTTGCGGCATCCGATTCGGGATTTAATGACCTTGATTTTGATTTGAGAGAGGAAGAGTAATTAACCAACAAAAACGACAAGACTATGAGAAAAATTTTTATGCTTATGGCAGTTGTTGCTATGTTGGCAAGCTGCTCGAAGGACCTTACATCAGATGTAAATGTAGGTGTGAATAATGGTGAGGAGAGTGTAGATGGCGTAGTAGGCGGTATCGAATTAGAGATCTCTATGGGCGAGTTTACACGTGTGAATATAGAGAGCGATTTTGAAGATAGAACAAGTAAACTTTATTGGGAGGTTGGCGACCAAGTTACTGTTGTCTATAATGGTAAGAGTTATGTGTATGTAGCTACTAAGGCGGGTCGTACCTCTAACTTCGTTGCTAGGGATGATGATAATACCTTCTATCCAACAGACCTTAGCAAACCTATGGCTGTTTTCTATAATGTAAATAGTATTGATGCTGTTGCAATGACAGCTGTTTATGATATTGCATCAAATCAGGTGGAGGGCGAGCTGACAAATAAAATGCCGCTATACTTCTACTCTTCGACTGTTCCGGCTGAGAATGGGAAGTTAGTAATTACAATGGATCCATTGGCTTCAGTTGTAGAGTTTGAGCTCTCGGCTTCAGAGTCTTGGAATGCGGATGCATTATCACTCGGCAAGTCATCTCGCCAGCTCTATACCTATGCCTCTGCAAAGGGTCTGGTTATTGATGCTGCAACTGGCGATATTGATTTGTCAAAAGCCTCTTTGGGTAATACTATCGAGGTTAAGCTGTCTGCAATGCATGACTTTGCTACAAAGCGTAAGGTTATAGTTATTGTTCCAGGAGTCTCTAATGCTGTTACTACTGAGGTTGCTGAAGGAGAGGGTACAACTATCGTAACTACTCACTATGCACCTGTTTACTATGGTAAGGCCTGCATTAAGCTCTTTAAAAATGGAGTTGAGAACTTCCGCCGTACTATTTGGAAGAGCTATACTGTTGATACAAGCACCCCTGTAAATGAGCGAGTACATATCGGTCAACCCCTTAAGGATATCCTTACGGGTCATAAGAACGGTATTACTACAGCTGCCGACTTTAAGGCATTTGCAGATGAGATTAACTACGCCGTTGAGACATATCCTTGCGGTACAGGTTTCTGTAATGAGGATGGTGTAGTTGTTCTCAATAATGATATTGATATTTCAGAGTATTCAGATTGGTTGGCTATCGGTAGTAACTATTCAGGAACTCTTGATGGCGTTGAGGCTATGTTCGCAGGCCACTTTGATGGTAACAACAAAACTATTTCCGGTCTTAAGTCTATCAATACTGTTGATGATAAGGTTGAGTATATCGGCTATGATGGCTCAACTAAGTATTGTCCATGGCTCTGTTGTGGTCTGTTTGGTGCACTTTGGGGTGGCTCAATTAAGAATCTGACAGTTAAGGGCGAGATTATTTCTGACTATTATGAGAGTCCTGCTTCAAATTGGGTCTATGCAGGAGGTCTTATTGCTCACCACTTTGGAGGTGTTATTGATAATTGTAAGAGCTATGTAAAGATTGGTGTTGGCTCGAACTGTACAGGTCGTGTCCGTTTAGGTGGCGTTGTGGGCCGCATGGCAGTAAGTGCTTCGGATGCAACTCTAACAAACTGTGAGAATCATGGCGAAATCGACCTTACATTCTCTGATAAAAACTCTTATGCAAGCCAAATCGGTGGTGTTGTTGGTTGTGTTGGTGATGTTGGTTCGGGTGATACCTTTGTATTCGAGAATTGCGTTAACCATGCCTCTATTAAGGTTAAGGACTTCTATAAAACCTCTCGTATTGGTGGTGTGGCAGGCTATATATTCTATGTTGAAGGCGCAGAGCCTGCAATATTCAAGAATTTGAAGAATAAAGGTAATATTACTATCTCTTCAAAGAATCCATCTGTTACTGCTACATATTTCGGAGGCCTTGTTGCAAATATGGAGTATCATAGCCTTGAGAAGTGCGTCAATGAGGGTAATATTACCTTTGAGTCTCTTGATACAGCAGCTACCGTAGCTATGGGTGGCGTTGTAGGTCGTGCAAATGCAGATGCAGCAGCCGGTAATGCAGTTGTATCACTTACCGACTGTATCAATACGGGTGATGTTACTATGGGCGAGGTAAATATCAATAAGGGTTGGATTGGCGGAGTTGCTGGTTGTTCTCATGCCCCTTGTCTACTTACTCGTTGTCATAACTTAGGTAATGTAACTGTTGCAACAAATAAAGTATCAGAAACGTCGGCATTTATTGGCGGTATTTCCGGCCTTGCAGGTTGGGAGTCAAATAAATATGCTGATTTGTATGTCGTGTCAGGCTGTAATAACTATGGTATTGTAACTATAGGTAAGGGCGCTGTAAATGAAGAGTGGCGTTTCAGCGGTGGTATTGCAGGTATGGCTTATGGAGGCTCCGGTAGAACAGATGGTAAGGGGCTACTTATTGACAATTGCGCTAACTATGGTACTGTTCATACTGTTGACGGAGAGGCGAATATTATTGGCGGTATCATAGGTGCAGCATGGCATAACCCAACTGTTCGCAATAGCCATAACTATGGCAATGTGGTGTCAGAGCGTAAACTTAATCAGGTCAATGGAGCTAGCTGGGAAGGCCATGGTGGTATTGTAGGTTATATCTATACTAAGGAGACTAAAACGACTATTTCAGGTTGCAATAACACAGGCTTAGTTGGTTGTCGTAAGCGTACTGCTCGAGACTTGGGAGAGACAGAGACTAATGTGTATGTAGTTATTGGTGGTATTCAGGGAAGTCATGGCTGCGCCGGTGTAACTGTTGCTAATTGTAAGAATAGCGGTAAGGTGTTAGGCCCACATGATGCATTGCATAAATGGAACGCAACTAAGGAGGTTTGGGATGTATCAGGCAAAGTTAATTTTGTCTATCGCGCTGCGTTTGTTGCACATCCTAATGGTAACCTGGTATGTAACAATAACATAGTTAGTGGTTATATCGGCACTATTGCAGATCAAGACCCTACAAAGTCTGAGGCGGAGGTAACTATTGATAAGGTTACTTATAAGTATGATAAGCTGACTTATGCGGATGGGGTAGTTCATGCGCTTAATAATGATAGTACAAGTGATTGGTATTGGAAAAAGTGGCGTCATGGCTATACTGCAACTCCAGCCACTTCAAAGACAACAACAACCTTTGAGCCAATTGCTCAGTAGGGTATAAATATAGTGTTAAGCAACCGCAGGCATCGCTTGTGGTTGCTTTGTTGTATAAATAATGCAAAAAAAGCGAGTTATGTACGAAATTAAGAGGCTGAGAATTGTAAATTGAAAAATTTTTATTATCTTTGCGTGCTTTTGTGTATAGTAACGAAACAATACAAAATACTAATTAATAATTTTTAACTCAAATGCAAAGTAAAGGTTTTATCAAATTGGTTGCAATCCTGCTTGCAATTGCATGCGTTTACCAGCTTACTTTCTCGCTTAAGACACGTAGCGTAGAGAAGGCAGCTGTAGAGTATGCTGCATCATTCCCAGCAGAGGAGCAGGTTGCAATGGAGCAGTACTACCTTGATTCTATCCAGAACAAGGTTGTTTACAACATCGGTCTTGCACAGTTTACTTACAAGCAGTGTAAGGAGAAGGAGATTAACTTGGGTCTTGACCTTAAGGGCGGTATGAACGTAATGCTCGAGATTCAGGTAGAGGATGTAGTTAAGTCTCTTGCAGGTGATAGCAAGAACGATCCAGCTTTCGTAGCTGCTATCGAGAAGGCAGCACAGGCTCTTAAAGAGGGTACAGGCGACTATATCGGTACATTTGCTGAGGCTTATGCTGTAGAGAGCAATGGCGGTAAGTTGGTTGACATCTTCCTCAGCCCAGATCGTAAGGATATTACTCCTGGTATGTCAGATGATGAGGTAGTAAAGATTCTTCGTCAGGAGACTGAGGATGCAATCTCTGCATCATTCAACATTATCCGTAGCCGTATTGACCACTTCGGCGTAATGCAGCCAAATATCCAGCGCCTTCCAAACTCAAACCGTATCTTGGTTGAGCTTCCAGGTGTTAAGGAGCCAGAGCGTGTACGTAAGCTCCTTCAGGGTACTGCATCACTTGAGTTCTGGACAACATACAACGGTACAGAGCTTATCCAGTCTCTTCTTCGTGCAGACCAGGTTGTAAAGAATCTTAAGGCTGATCAGTCTGTTGAGACAGAGACTGTTGAGGCTACAGGTCTTGCAGCAGAGGTAGCAGCAGCTCCTGCTGAGGCAGAGGCTGAGGGCCGCTTCTCTCGTGAGCAGAATCCACTTCTCGCACTTCTTAGCCCTGATTATGCAGGTGGCGCAGTTCTTGGTGCAGCAGTTGCAGCAGACGTTGCTACAATCAACAAGTACCTTGCTCTTCCTGAGGTTCGTGATTGCTTCCCAGCAGACATCGACTTTAAGTGGGGTATTAAGGGTGAGCCACAGTTTGACAATCGTCTTTGCCTCTACGCTATCAAGGTAGAGCGTGCTGATGGTAAGGCTCCACTTGATGGTAGCGTTATCTCTGATGCTCGTGCATCTTATGCTCAGACAGGTGCAGATGCTGAGGTATCTATGGCAATGAACTCAAACGGTATTACAGAGTGGGCACAGCTTACTGCTGATAATATTGGCAAGTGCATCGCTATCGTTCTTGATGGCTATGTATATTCAGCACCTGTAGTTCGTAATAAGATTGAGGGTGGTAACTCTTCAATTACCGGTAACTTTACTATCCAGGAGGCTCAGGACCTTGCAAACGTTCTTAAGTCTGGTAAGGTTCCTGCACCTGCACGTATCATCCAGGATACTGTAGTAGGTCCATCACTCGGTCAGGAGTCAATCAACTCAGGTTTGATGTCGTTCGTTATTGCGTTTATCCTCGTTCTGCTCTATATGGGTCTGTTCTACAAGACTGCAGGTTGGATGGCAGCTGTTGCTCTGGTAACTAACGTATTCCTGCTTATGGGTGTGCTTGTGTCATTTGGTGCAGTACTTACACTCCCAGGTATCGCAGGTATCGTTCTTACAATGGGTATGGCCGTTGACTCTAACGTGATTATCTTTGAGCGTATCAAGGAGGAGCTCCGTGCAGGTAAGGGTATCTCTGCTGCTATTAAGGATGGTTTCTCTAATGCATACTCAGCAATTATCGACGGTAACCTTACAACAATCATCACCGGTATTGTTCTCTACATCTTCGGTAATGGTCCTGTACAGGGCTTTGCAACAACCCTTATCATCGGTATTATCACTTCACTCTTCTGCTCAATCTTCATTACTCGTATGCTTATCGAGTGGATTGTTGCAAAGAAGGGTTCAGTTGCATTCTCTCGTAGCTGGTCTGAGAATTGGCTTACAAACTTCAAGTTCGACTTCATCGGTAAGCGTAAGATGTCATACGTCATCTCTGGCGTTATCATTCTGGTATCTGTAGTATCACTCTTTATTCAGGGTCTGAACCTTGGCGTTGAGTTTACGGGTGGTCGTACATTTGTTGTACGCTTTGATAAGGATGTAACAGCAGAGCAGGTTCGCGCACAGCTTACTGAGGCATTTGCTGATGCAGAGGATGCTGCAAACGCATCTTTCGAGGTTAAGCAGTATGGCGATAAGAATCAGATGCGAATCGTTACTCAGTATAAGCACGATGATACATCTGAGGCTACAACTGAGGAGGTTGAGATTTTGATTTACAACGCTCTCAAGCCTCTCTATGGTTACGATATTACCCTCGATGGCTTTAAGAATACTCAGGATGATGTAAACGGTATTATCTCTGCAGATAAGATCGGTCCTGCAATTGCAAAGGATATGACTACCGGTGCATTCTTCGCAATCATCTTCTCTCTGATTGCTATCGGTCTTTATATCACTCTGCGATTCAAGAAGTGGCAGTGGGCTACAGGTGCAACTCTCGCACTGATACACGATGCATTTATCGTAATCGGTATGTTCTCACTCTGCTACGCATTTATGCCATTCAACCTTGAGATTGACCAGGCATTTATCGCAGCAATCTTGACAATTATCGGTTACTCTATCAACGATACAGTGGTTATCTTCGACCGTATCCGTGAGTATAACGTACTCTATCCAAAGCGCAACGTTCGCGAGAATATCAACAACGCACTCTGCTCAACTTTGGCACGTACCCTCAATACTTCAGGTACAACTCTGGTAACCCTGCTCGCAATCTTCATCTTTGGTGGTGCAACCATTCGTGGTTTTGTATTCGCATTGCTCGTAGGTGTTATCATTGGTACATACTCATCACTCTTTATTGCAACTCCGTTGGCATACGATATGTTGCCAGCAAAGGACAAAAAGTAATTTTGTTGTGAAAATGTGTCATATATGGCACATCTCTCAAAAATCAGTGGCGGCTGTACGTTTTGTACTATCCGCCACTAATTTTTTTTCACGATGCACCGCATCTACGTACTTTGTACTTTTGACGACAAATGGGTGCAAGTAATACGCAGTGTGCAAATTTTTACTCATCAATAAAGGGTGATAATTGAATTTTTGTGCAGAAAAATTGCAAATATTCAGTAAAAATCGTAACTTTGAGCAAATAAACCAATAACCTATTCTATGAAAACCATTGTGAAGAGAGGGGCTTATGTAGTTCCTGAAGTTAGTCAATGCGCTGTGATGATAGAGCGCGGTTTTGAAATATCTGATAGTTTCGAGCAGCCGGAGTTCGGCGGCGAGGATAATCTCTAAAAAATTACGGCTATGAAGAGATTGTATATTATTGTTGTGGCTATTGCCGCAGTTTTAGGTCTGAATTCTTGTCAGACAAATGCTGTTGAGGAGAGTAACCTCGTATCAAAACAGTTGAGTTTCTATGTTGATTTTGATGAGAATACCCGTATTCTCTTTAATGATGGCCTTTATGCATGGCAGGGCAATGGCGAGGAGATTTTGGGTGTCTATATCGCCTCTACGCTGCCAACCGTAAATGCTGAGGCTGTTGTGGCGTTGAAGGATGGTCGTGGTTTTTGCTCTACTACTACAAAGGACTTTGTTGCGGGCGATAAGATGTTTGTCTATTTCCCGCATAGTGGTGCAAATGACGCCAAGAGTATCTCGGATGTTGTGCTGACTATTCCGCAGGCACAGAATCAGGCTCAGGCGGCGCTATTCAATGTAACCAATATGCCGATGATTGGCTGTCCGGTAGATTTGGGTAGCGAACTTAGTACATCGGTAACAATGCGCCCAATGGCATCGTTACTGCAGGCAAAGGTTTATGCATCAGGTTCTTATGCAGGAGAGAAGGTACTCTCTGTTTGCTATAAGACCAATGGAAATGTTGCAGGTGAGTTTGCCGCTGACCTTGCAAATGGCGGAGCAAATACTGGCTTGACCCTTACTGGTGGCGACTGCAGCAGTGTAACTACTACTCTGGATACACCTTATGCTGTTGGCACAGTTAAAGCAGAGGCAAAGGCTATCTATATGGTGCTTGCTCCAGGTAACTATCAGGGAACAGTTGAGGTTACAACCGACAAGGCTATCTATACCTATACTTATAATAAGGAGACTGTTCGTAATACCTATTACGACCTCTATATTAATTTGAACAATGCTGCTTCTCGCCGTGAGATTGCTGGCCAGTGGGGTGGTGGTGATGGCTCGGCTGCAAATCCATATCTGATTAGCACAGCGACTGACTTGCAGTTGCTCTCTACTCGTGCTAGCGATGCAGCTTATGCAGACAAGCACTACCGTCAGGTAGCAAATATCGATATGACAGGTGTTGCTATTGCTCCGATTGGTAGCTATGTAGACAATACCGATTACACTGCAACAACACCAGTGCCGAACATCACAACTCAGCCATTTAAGGGTGTTTATGACGGTGGTAACTACACTATCTCAGGCCTTGCTATTGACAACACTGCAGCTGCAGCGTGTGGTCTGTTTGGTTATACAGATGGTGCAACTCTGAAGAATATCACTATTAAGGATAGCCAGATTACCTCTTCGCACATCCACGTTGGTGCGCTCGTAGGTGTGGCATTTAATACCACATTTGAGGCTATCAATGTTGATGCATCTGTTAATGGTACAGCAGCAGTTATGTTTATTGAGCCTGCAGATAGTAAGAACTATGTAGGTAGTTATGTCGGTGGTGTGGCAGGATATGTGAACGGCTGTACAATGGATAGCGTAACATTTAGCGGCGCTGCAAAATCAACTTCTCAGCTTTGTGGTGGTATTGTGGCATATGCAGCAGGTACAAAGTTTAACAAGTGTACCCTTGCAAAGGGTGCTACTGTTGATTCTGGTAGCCACTTCTGCGGTGGTATTGCTGCACGAGCAAGATTTGTTACAACATTTGACAACTGCGTTATAGATGGTTGCGTATCTAACTATACAGATAACTATACCGGTGGTATTACATCTCACCTGACATCAGGATATGCAAAGAACTGTCTTATCTCACAGTCGGCTTGTATCTCTTCTCGTGGAGACCATACAGGAGGTATTGTAGGAGCTCTGCAGCCATTTGAGACCCTTAATGCAGAGGGAACTAACGGCACAGCGCACGTTATAGACTGTATCAACTACGCATTTATCCCTGGTGAGGATAATGTTGGTGGTATTGTCGGCTATCAGGGTAATAGTACTGCTGACCGTGCTTGTAATGTAATCAACTGCGTATCTTATGGCGATGTTCATAGCTATGTAACTTGTGCTGGTGGTATCGTCGGTACAATCTCAAGCTATGGTACTGCTAATATTATTGATTGTAAGTCTTACGGAAATGTTACCTGCTCACAGTACTCTGTAGGTGGTATTGTTGGCTCTGCTACTGTAAAGGTTGAGACTACTATTAACAACTGTATTGCATACGGAAATCTGGTAGGCGAGTACTCTGTTGGAGGTATTGTGGGCTATCTGAAGGTAAACGATGCAGCTTGCATGTTTAATATTATCAACTCTGTTTATGCAGGTCATCGCCTTGAGGCTCGTGGTAATAACGGAAACAATGGTTATACCCTTGTAGCAGGTATTGCAGGTTGGGCGCAGGTGACAGCAGGTACTCTTAATATTCTTAACTGTGCATCACGTGTAGATGAGATTCACACTCTAAGTACTGCTGCAGGTTATGCCTCTAAGAATAACGCTATGGCTGGTATTGTCGGTTTCCAGAACGGTAGTCCGGTGGCAGCGACAATCCACGGCGTATATTCGACTATCAAGTGGAGCGGCTTCCATACTGACGGCATCAGCTACGACACATACTCTACGCCATCTACACTCGCAGCAGGTATCGGCTCAAGAATCTATCACGCAAGTGTAGATTACGCTTACTATGATGAGTCGGCACGTAGCTTTAATCCAAATGCAGTAAATAATAAGCCGGTACAGGGCGAGCATATCGCTGCTATCACTACAACAGACGAGCTGTTGGCTAATATGAATGCCGCTGTTGCAGCATATAGCGGTAGTTGTACATACCCACTCAAGAGCTGGGTGAAGGATGCTGATGGTTACCCTGTAATTGAGGGTATGGCAACAAACCTCGCAACTCCATCAACACAGAAGCGCATTAGCGTTATTGGCGATAGTATCTCTACTTTCAGAGGTATTGTACCTAATGGCTATGGCTGCCACTATCCAACTTCAGATGGCGATTTGACCTCTATGTCACAGACCTACTGGTGGATTTTGGCAAATGACCTGATGCTTGATGCTACTATCGAGCGTAATATCTCATACTCAGGTACTTGTGTGGCAAACTCTTCATCACAGGCAGAGACTTACTATGCTAAGCGCTTTATTGACCAGCAGGGTGTTGGTGAGGCTGATATCGTTATTATCCACGGCGGAACAAACGACTGGAATAAGAACCACGCACCACTCTATGGCACTGTTGAACTCAAGGCAACAGAGGGCCCAAGTGATGCAGACCTTAAGCCATATTTTGATGCAGCCGATGCAACTACAACTCGCGCTGAGATTGAGGCTCTGAACGATACAACATTCTGCGAGGCATATATCAAGCTCATCGAGCTTATTCTTGAGCGCAGAGCAGATACAAAGATTGTATGTATCGTTGGTGACTACACAGGCGTAGGCGTACAGCAGTCAATTCATAAGATTGCGGCTCACTATGGCGACAATGCAAAGGTTGTCGATCTGCTAGCTGTAAATGGCTTTAATGACCAGGTTTATATGCCAAAGCATGACTATAATCCGGAGACCGGCAAGGGTTGCCACCCATCTGCAAAGGCTATGGTCTTTATGGCTAATAAGATTTATGAGGAGCTTGGTGCTTGGTTAGAGGAGTAGTATTACTTTGATAATGTGTATCCAACTTGCCTTAAGGTAAGTTGGATACTTTTTTGTTAAATGTGAGGTAGTCTATAGAAAAATCACTATCTTTGCAATTATGAAAAGACTTTGGAACTCAATATTGCGTCTGTATGAGAAGGTGAAGAGCTATGTTTCACCTGTGTTTATCATGCTATTTATCGCATCTTTCACCCTTTGGTATATCGCAAAACTCAACTATAGCTATACAACAGAACTCGATGTGAAGATTCGTATCGGTGGTAATCGTTTTGCAGTTCCATGTGTTGTGGAGGGCAAGGGTGCTAATCTGTTTGGCTATGTTATCTCTACCTCTCGACTCAATATTCCGCTTGATGAGTTGGAATATACCGTTATGCGTGAGGTTACCGAGCTCGGCTCAGCTCCGAGTGATAAGATGCGTATTCATCTTAAGCCAGAGTCGTTGCAGAATGCTATTTCTGTCCGCTTGAGTGATATTAAGATACGTTCAGTGGGCTCTATACCCGATATCGAGATGACAAAGAGTATGCAGTAATGATAAAGGTTGCTCTGTGTGGAACAATAGGCAGCGGAAAGAGTACTGTCTGCCAGGCTTTTGAACAGCTCGGCGTAGCTGTCTATATCTCTGATGACAGAGCAAAACTGCTGATGACTCACAGCCCTGAGCTTATTGCCGCCATTAAAGGCGCTTTTGGTGAAGAGTGTTATAGCAATGGACAGATTAATAGGCAGTACCTCGCCTCTAAGGTCTTTAGTAATACCGAAAGTCGCCTTACCCTTAACTCTATCGTTCATCCTGCCGTCTGCCGAGACTTTGTTCAGTGGGCAGAGCGCCAATATTCAGATTATGTTATCGTAGAGTCGGCAATCCTCTTTGAGTCGGGCCTTGATAAGGTTGTGGATAGAGTTATTGCCGTTGTAGCTCCAAAACATCTGTGTATCGAGAGGGCTATGGCTCGAGATGGCAGCTCTGAAAAACAAGTGGAGGCACGTATGGCAGTGCAGATGAGCGCTGAGCAGTTAGTAGAGCGTGCAGACTATGTGATTAATAATATAGACCTTCAGAGCCTTTATAGTCAGGTGGCAAGTATAGATAGAGATTTGCGCTTATAGCTATGAAACTTCCCGATTTGCATACTATCCAAATTATGGCGGTGGTAAATATCACCAATGACTCTTTCTATGCTGGCTGTAGAACAATAGATAGTACTCTTATAGAACAACGTATTGTAGAGGCTGTAAATGAGGGTGCAACAATACTTGATATTGGGGGATACTCTTCCCGCCCGGGAGCTGTTGATATACCGCTTGATGAGGAGTGGGCACGTGTAGATATGGGCGTAGGTATAGCCCGTAGAGTGGCACCTGATACACCTATTTCGATAGATACATTCCGTTCTCAGATAGTCTTCCGTGCGGTAGAGAAATATGGGGAGGTGATTGTAAACGATATTACGGCAGGTGAGGCTGATGACCAGATGATAGAGTGCGTTGCTCGGTTAGGCCTACCATATATTATAATGCACATGAGGGGCACGCCTCAGACCATGCAGAGAATGACAGAGTATGACGATGTAGTTGAGCAGACGGTAAACTATTTGACAAATCGTGCATCGTATATCGAGAGCCGAGGGGTAAGAAGAGACAATATTATTCTTGACCCAGGCTTTGGCTTTGCAAAGAGCGTTGAGCAGAACTATAGACTACTTGCAGAATTGTCAAAATTGAGCCAAACAGGTTATGCGGTACTTGCGGGGCTGTCTCGTAAGTCTATGATTTATAAAGTTTTAAATTCTACTCCTGAGCAGTCGCTTGCAGGAACGATTGCCCTTAATTGGGAGGCTCTTCGTCAGGGCGCAACCATCCTGAGAGTGCACGATGTAAAGGAGGCGGTACAAATAGCTACAATTTATGATAAAGGCTTCAAACATCTATAAACGTTTCTCTACAGTTGAGGCTCTTCGAGGAGTCTCGTTGGAGATTGCTCGCAAGGAGATAGTTGCCATTGTTGGTGCAAGTGGTGCAGGAAAGAGTACTCTTCTTCATATTTTAGGTACCCTTATGGCGGCCGATAGCGGTAGTGTGGAGATTGCAGGAACTTGTCTTGATAAGCTTAATGAGAAGGAACTGTCATTGTTTAGAAATAGACATATCGGCTTTGTCTTTCAGTTCCACCATCTGCTACCTGAGTTTACGGCTATAGAGAATATCATGATGCCGGCACTTATTGGCGGAGCAAGTCGTAGAGAGGCTGTCAAGCGAGCAGAGGAGCTTCTTGAGTTGGTTTCTCTTACCGATAGGGCAAGCCATAAGCCTGTTGAACTATCAGGTGGAGAGCAGCAGAGGGTAGCTATAGCACGAGCACTTATAAATCGTCCATCGGTAGTCCTTGCCGATGAGCCGACGGGAAATCTCGATACAGCCAATAGGGATGAGATACATCGCTTGTTGATGGATGTTCGCGACCGTTTTGACCAAACTGTTGTCATGGTTACTCATGACCAAAATTTAGCAGATTCTGTTGACCGTAAAATTGTTATGAGTGATGGCACAATACTCTGATTATACCTATCAGCAGATGTATCAACTGCTGGAGGAGTTGCATGATAAATATAATAGAGAGGATTTTATTGAGGCAGATCCGATAAGTATCCCTCATAGTTTTACAGATAATAAAGACCGTGAAATTGCAGGCTTTTTGGCCGCAACCATAGCTTGGGGCAATCGTAAGGCTATAGTTCGCTCGGCTCGCCGTATGATGGAGTATATGGACTTTGCTCCGTATGATTTTGTTATGGGAGCAACCGAGAAAGATTTGGATACTCTGAGAAGTTATGTCCATAGAACCTTTAATGGGGAGGACTTTGTCGATTTTGTCAGGGCTCTGCAGGGGGTATGCCACCGCTTTGGAACGGTAGGTAATATGTTTGAGACTCTATATTGTCAACTTGGAGATATGGCAGCAGTGCTTTCAGTTGCCCGTCGAGAGTTCTTCTCTGTCTGCCACAATACGCATTGTGAGAAACACTTCTCCTCTATTGATAAAGGGGCAGCATGTAAGCGCCTTAATATGTATCTGCGTTGGTTTGTGCGTCGAGATAATAGAGGAGTCGATTTTGGAACATGGAGTACAATCCCTATGTCGGCACTCTACCTTCCACTTGATCTCCATAGCGGAAATATGGGTCGAGAGTTGGGCCTTCTAACACGTCGCCAGAACGATTGGAAGGCTACGGTAGAGATTACAGAAACTCTTAAGCGTTTTTGTGCCGAGGATCCTGTAAAGTATGATTTTGCCCTCTTTGGCGCCGGTATAAATTCTAAGTAGATGGGAACTTTTCGTTTCAAGCAGTTTGCCGTAGAGCAGGATAGTGTGGCTATGAAGGTCGGCACAGATGGCGTGTTGCTTGGAGCTTGGGTCGATGTAGAGGGGGCAAAGCGGATTTTGGATATAGGTACAGGTACGGGCGTTATAGCACTTATGCTTGCACAACGTACAGAGTCTGCACATATTGTGGGCATTGATATAGATGGAGGAGCTGTAGAGTGTGCTGCATCAAACTTCGCCGCCTCACCGTGGGCTGATAGGTTAGAGGCTGTATTTACTTCAGCTCAAGAGTGTGTTTTAACACCCTTTGACCTTATAGTCTCCAATCCGCCATATTTTGTCGATTCATTGCTCTGTCCGGATAGTCGTCGTACAATGGCTCGCCATACTACGGAGTTGAGTTTTGAGGAACTTAATAGTGCCGTTGTGCGACTTTTGGCAGATAATGGACGCTTTGCCCTTATCCTGCCTACAGAGCAGATGGAGAGTTTTATCGCTCTTACAACACTTAGCCTTGTGCGCCGTTGTGATGTCTCTCCTGTTGTGGGAGGAACTGTAAAACGAGTCATGGCTCTCTTCTCTGCAAAGGAGAGTATAGAGCCTATTAGAGAGAGTATTGCTATTGAGGCGGGAGGTAGAGGAGTTTATAGTGAAGAATATAGAGAACTTACAAAGGAATTTTACCTGAAATTTTGACAATTAACTAAAATAGAGTAACTTCGCAATATGAAAAAGATTTTAGCATTTATAGTAACCCTTACTCTTGCCACTACTCTTTCGGCACAGAGTCTTGTCCGTACAGGATTCTATATGGAGAATGGCAATCCCGTTATCTCTAATCCTCAGAATAGCGTAACGGTATCTATTACAGTTGAGAAGCGCAGCTTTATACCCGGTCAGTTTGCTCGTTATGCACAGAAGATGCTCGGTGTTCGTGCATCACTTGCAGAGCGTACAGAGACCTCTATTGTTGCTGCAGAGCTCTCAGAGCAGATTCCTTCAGGCGAACTTGTAAAGGTTGAACCTCAGACAGTAGAGGGCATTGAGTTGCCTCCATTCAGATTTGATAATAGAGCCATGAGCGCAGAGCAACAGGCGCAGGCCGCAGCAGATATGATATTCTCATTGCGCCGTCAGCGTAAAGAACTTATCTCTGGCGATGCAGGCGAGAATGTCTTTGGTGCAGGTCTTAAGGCCGCTTTGGAGTATATCGAAAAGACGGAGAAGCAGTGCCTTGATATGTTCTATGGTACCAATGTACGCTCTGTTGAGCAGTATCGCTATACAATCACACCTACAGCGTCTGAGAAGAACTATATAGTTTGCCGCTATCGTGAGGGTGTTGGTATTTTACCACTCTCAGACTTCTCCGGCGACCCTATTATGGTTATCATTACCCCTACAGATGGTGATACCTCATCTTTGCCGTTTGCTACAGAGAAGGATAAGGTTAGAACAGAGTTCCTTGTCGCTGCTACTTGCGATATAGAGCTCCTTTGCGGAACCGACTCGTTGGCAACTCTCCAGATGGAGATGTTCCAATATGGTAAAAAGGTTGTTCTATCTGTAAAATAGTATGCAGAACAATACTTCACAAATGGTCGCCCTGCTCGGAAAGATTCGTAAGCAGATGAATGGGGCGATGTTAGACACTTTTCGATATTACGGAGCTAACTACGGCGTCAATTATGGGGTTGCTATCCATACCCTGCGTGATATGGCGACAGAGTTGGGTGTAGATGACTCTTTATCCCGTTTCCTATACCTTCAGCAGGTCCGTGAACTTAGAATTATTGCACTCTGGATTGCTGATGCTACAACGGTAAATACCTCTGACTTTGACTTCTGGGCTAAGGGTATTGTCAACTCAGAGGTATCTGAGCAGGCTGCACAAGCTCTGTTGTGCCACATTGAGCAGATAAACCAACTGCTTGATTGCTGGGGTAATGAGGGCTCAGAGCTCCTTGTATATGCGGCGGGACTTGCAGCTTCTCGTAGTAGTAGAGTGCAGATAGATAGTGCGGTAAAGTTTGTTCAGAATGTAGTCTTACGCTTTATTGATAATCGTCTTGCTGCTCAAGGTATAGTTGCACTGCTCGCCTCAAAGATTGCAACCGATAGAGATACTATAACTACTCTTTTAGATAGCATTGCAGACAATCCGACCTCACGCCTTATTAAAGAGGAGATATCTTGGCGATTAGAGTATTAATTATTCTTAAAGATAGTAAAAAGGGGATGACTAAAAGAAAATTAGCCATCCCCTTTTCATATTTCTTATCTAATAAATATTGTTGTTTCCAGATTTTAGTTACATTAACTTCGGGCAAAATAGTAGTAGAAAGAGATAGCCTATTGTAATCCCTTGTTTGTATTTAAAGTCCTTGCAACGATGCAAAACAAAATATCCACCAAAGGTGGATATTTTGTTTGTTTATACAAGTCTTGGAACCGAAAATATACTTAATCCAACTCCTGGTTTGGTGTTGAGGCGAAGATGTGTCGGGCAAGTTCGCTAATGCTGTGTATTCTGATAACCTCGATACCTTCAATTGTCTTACTTGGCTTTGGAGTATATCCTGAGATTATAATCTTTGTAAATCCGAGTCGTGCCGCTTCGGCTACTCTCTGCTCTGTTCGAGGAGCAGGCCTTACCTCACCAGATAAACCTATCTCTCCTGCTAAAGCCAATCCCTCTTTTAGTGGAGAGTCGAAGTATGATGATAGTACAGCTGCAACAATTGCCAAGTCAAGTCCTGTGTCGGCTATGCGGAAACCACCTGCAAAGTTGAGAAATACATCTTTCTGGAACATCTTTAGACCTACACGCTTCTCGATTATAGCAAGCAACATATTCATACGTCTTGCATCAAAGCCGGTAGTGTTACGCTGAGGCGTTCCGTATGCAGCATGGCTGACAAGGGCTTGTACTTCAATTAGATATGGACGTATTCCGTCAACCGATGCACCTACGGCAATGCCGCTTAGTAGTTGGTCGTAGTGAGTGAGTAGAATCTCTGAAGGATTATCTACGCACTTTAAACCACTATCTCTCATTTCGAATACGCCAATCTCGAAGGTCGCTCCGAAACGGTTTTTGATGCCACGTAAGATACGGTATATATTGTTATTATCGCCCTCAAATTGTAGTACAACATCTACAATGTGCTCTAACACTTTAGGGCCTGCAATGGTACCCTCCTTTGTTATGTGGCCGATGATAAATATAGCAGTGCCTGTACTCTTAGCATATTTGAGTAGTGTTGCAGCACACTCTCTAATTTGCGATACACTACCAGGTGAGGAGTCGAGTAGAGACGATGCCATGGTCTGAATAGAGTCTATAACCACTATGTTTGGCCTTATCGCCTCTATTTGGGCAACTATATTTTCAAGAAGCGTCTCAGTATAGACGGTACAGTTGGGGTTGTGTATCCCTATGCGGTCAGCTCTGAGTCTAATTTGCTCGGCGCTCTCCTCGCCTGAGACGTAGAGAGTAGTCATGCCGTTGTCTGTCAGGGCTAATTGCAAAGAGAGAGTTGATTTGCCAATACCTGGCTCTCCTCCAATAAGGATGAGCGAGCCTGGAACCACTCCACCGCCAAGAACACGGTTAACCTCGCCATTTCCTGTATTAAGTCTTACAGTCTTGCCGCACTCAATATCTTGTACCTTCTGTGGCTTAGCAGGCTCTATGGCATGACTTGCCACTAATGCTGGGACAGAGCTCTCTTTGGCTATAATCTCCTCTGTAAAAGAGTTCCAAGCACCGCATGATGGGCACTTTCCTAACCATTTGGAGGTGTCATATCCACACTCGCGACAAAAATATGCCTTTTTAACCTTTGCCATTTTAGATTTTAATGGATAAAGAGTTTGTAAATATCATTTCCGTTAGCA
Organism: Alistipes sp.; assembly: GCA_017381935.1. Classification (GTDB taxonomy): domain Bacteria; phylum Bacteroidota; class Bacteroidia; order Bacteroidales; family Rikenellaceae; genus Alistipes. The sequence goes on along the minus strand of JAFOBG010000054.1, from coordinate 25,758 downwards.
TATAGCATCAGAGCCAGAAGTAGGAACAGACCTATGTACTGAGCAATCTCTAATACCTTTTCGCTCACTTTGCGACGAGTAATTATCTCCCAAAGGGTGAATAGTGTATGTCCACCATCAAGGCCCGGTATAGGGATGATATTCATTATGGCAAGAATGATAGAAAGGAAAGCAGTCATAGACCAGAATACATGCCAATCCCATGTGCCTGGGAAAATTTTACCAATAGCAATAAATCCGCCTACCTGCTTGTAGAGACCTGTATCAGGCTTTACAATTAACTTGAGCTGGTTCCAATAGTTCTCTATCGTTCTGCCGGTAAGTCTTGCTCCTGCAGGGATTGACTCAAGAAGAGAGAAGTTCTTTGTTCTCAGCGTGTAAGGCAGGCCGGCTACAGTAACACCGATTTTGCCCTCGCTGTTTACCGGAACAAGAAGTTTTATCTCCTCTCCATTTCGTAATACAGTAAGCTCTGCGCTCTTGTCGGCACGCTGAGCAAGCAGTGGCGCATACTGAGGGAAATTTACCTCCTTAATGCCATCAATGCCTACAATTTGGTCAGATACGTGAAGTCCTGCGTCTATAGCTGACTGAGAGGCGATAGAGTCGATGATAAAAGGATGCAGAACGGTGCAGAAACCTCCAAACTCTTCTTTCTGACGCAACTTATTAATCTGCTGGTATGGCACAACAACACCTGAGAGCATATTGTCTCGGACAATCATCACATTGAGATCATTTTCGGCAAGAATTACACGAGAGAGGATAGATGCACTGTTGACTATCTCTTCATTGTTGATAGATATAATAGCATCCCCATCTTTGAAACCTAAAGCCTCACCATCCTCGTTGAATGCGTAGCCATATCCATTATTTACATCCTCAGCGGCTAAGTACTGCTCTCCGTATGCATAGCTAATGCCGCAATAGATTATAAATGCAAGTATCACATTCATCGTTACACCGGCAACAAGCACACAGAAACGCTTCCATGCCGGCTTTGAACGAAACTCCCAAGGCTGTGGCTCTGAGGCGAGGTCTTTGGAGGTCTGGTTCTCGTCTATCATGCCTGCAATCTGGCAGTAACCACCAAGAGGTAGCCAGCCCATACCATACTCAGTCTCTCCACGACGGAATTTAAAGAGCGAGAATCCCCAATCGAAGAAGATATAGAATTTGTCAACACGAATTTTAAAAGCTCGTGCCATAATAAAGTGTCCAAACTCATGTACTGTTACAAGCAGAGTCAGACTTAAGAAAAATTGAATAATTCGGATTACTGTTTCCATTTTATCTTTTTTGTATAACTTATCTTAGTTTAAGAAATTCCTGTGCCAATTGGCGCGACTCTCTATCTGCAGCCGCATAATCTTCAAGAGTAGGGCTTGATATAAACTGCGCTTTACATAGAGCATGCTCTATAGTGCGTACAATATCCAGATAACCGCACTTTTTTGCGAGGAACGCAGCTACAGCTACCTCATTTGCTCCATTCATAGTGCAAGCCGCACTACCACCTTGTCTGAGACAGTTGTAAGCAATATCGAGTGCAGGATATTTCACACGGTCCACCTCTGTAAATGTGAGTGTTGGATTTTGAGCAAAGCTAAAGTGCTCGTCTCTTACGGCACGCTGTGGATACATCAGGGCCAACGAAATAGGCATGTGCATATCAGGAGTGCCAAGTTGGGCCTTTATAGCGCCATCCTCAAACTCGACCATCGAGTGCACGATAGATTGAGGGTGCTGTATAACCGATATTCTATCTGCATCAAGGCCAAATAACCAAGCCGCTTCAATCACCTCAAAACCCTTATTTACAAGTGTCGAAGAGTCAATTGTAATCTTAGCACCCATACTCCATTGTGGGTGTTGCAGAGCCTGCTCAGGGGTAACATCTGCTAAAGCCTCTATAGGTAGGTCTCTTAATGAGCCGCCGCTACAGGTAATAATTAGACGACGGATAGGCGAGTGCTCTCCAATAAGACACTGAAAAATAGCGGAGTGCTCAGAGTCTATTGGCAGTATCGGTGCTTGGAACTGCTTTGCTAAGCGCATGACTAACTCTCCGCCTACAACAAGGGTCTCCTTGTTTGCTAAAGCAATCTTTTTAGATTTTTTAATTGCCGCTACAGTAGGTAGCAGACCGGCATAGCCTACAAGTGCATTGACAACCACATCTACATTAGATGCCGCAGCTACTTGTGCTACTGCCTCCTCTCCTGCATATACCTTTATTGGGTGCGCAGATAGAGCCTCTTTAAGTGGCGTATAGTACTGCTGGTCTGCAATAACGACACTATCAGTCCCAAACTCAATAGCTTGAGCTGCCAATCTTTGCCAATTACGATGAGCTGTAAGGGTAGTAATCTCAAAGCGAGAGCTATTCTCACGAACTATATCAAGGGTCTGCACTCCTATAGAGCCTGTTGAGCCAAGTAGTGCAATACGTTGTTTCTCCATCTTAGAATAATATGTATGATTCAGGGTTAAGTGGCTTACCACTCATCCACATCTCAAATTCAAAAATCTTCTCAGCCTCCTCTTCTATAGCTGAGTAGCCTATTACCTCTCCACGGGTTATTCTTTGGCCCTTTGTTACAATGGCTCCTGAGAGGTTGCGATATATAGATACAATACCGTTGTCGTGTTGTATGGTAATTGCATTACCACTCTCAGGCGACCAATCTGTAGATAGCGTAGTGCCGTCATCAATGGCCATAATCTGCGACTCCGGAGCGCCTGCCATGCGGATACCAAAAAGTCCGACCTTGGCATTGAAACTCTCCGAGATAATGCCGTCCATCGGCTTTACAGCATTTATACTTGTACGTTGCTGATTTGAACTGTTGTTGAGCGTGTAGTGGCGGTCTGTCTCCATCTGACGACGGAAGATAGAGTCTGCTCCAGATGGCGGAATAATGCTCTTGTCAAAGGATGTAGAGTCGCTCTTAATAGAGCTCATAGCTGGAGTCTTACCATCTACAACAAGAATTCTATTCTCGTTATAGACAAGCATGTCGTTCATTTTTCTCTCTAACGAGTCAACTCTGATAAGGGTGCTGATAAGAGTCTGGCGAGATTTGCTTGCATCTGTTCTGTAACCTGGCAGCATATCAAGCAAAGGCGTGTATGCAACAAGTGTCAACAGAATGATGAATATAATAAATATAAGTGCAATAGCACTCATAACTATAGCAATAGGGGATAGGTGAGTGTACCAACGCTCTGTCCCACTCTCAGAATCACTTATTGCAAACTTACGTTTGCGAAATATATTGTGCCACCAAAGTATAGCCTTTTCAAAAACTTTCATAAAAGCGCATATTTGTACAAAAATACAAACTTATTTGTAAAATAACGCCTTTTTGTGTGAGAAATTGCAGTGTGATATAAAATATAGGGAATTAAATAGCCTAAAAACAAAAAAGGTTGCCTTATCGACAACCTTTTCAGTGACTCCGCCAGGATTCAAACCTGGAACCGCTTGATCCGTAGTCAAGTACTCTATTCAGTTGAGCTACGGAGCCATTTGCTGAATGCGAGTGCAAATATAGAGGCTTTTTTTTAAACCGCCAAATTTTTAGCTAAAAAAAGTGCACTTTTTATTAAAAAAGCACACTTTAGTATCGTTTAGACCGCTGTTAGAAGCAATATACGCAAGATAGAGCGAAGTTGGCAAGGCCTCGGCCGTAGAAATCTGAGGCTCTATATTTTTTGTAATAAGCGATCTCTGGACCAAAGATAGGAGTCCAGTCAATAGCCACCTTGATAGGTAGATCTTTAAGCTTTATGCCAAACTTGGCGCAACCTGCAACGCCTACATAAGCATAGTGAGCCTTACCACCAACGTTTACACCTGCACCGGCATCGACAAACCACTCTCCATAACCTGGGGTTAAATTGAACTTTGCAATCTCCCACTGATAGAGAAGGGTACAATCTACAGTAAGTCCACCACCACTGAGCCAAGACATACCAAAACGACCCTCTCCGTAGTTGTCGTTATCGAACTGAAATTCACCTTGTATCTGCAGTCCTGAGCCTATACGGCCTCCAACTGCAATATTCTGAGCTGATGCAGTCAAGGCGCAGAAACAAAGTGCTAAAGTGAGTAGAAGTTTTTTCATAATCATCTAATATTAAATTTGTTATGTAATAAATATCTGTATTGTATAGGTCAAAGATAGTTAAATTATTTTACAATTTAAAGTTTTTAGATAATTTTGATGAATTAATCTATATATATTACTCTTCGCAACTATTGTACCGATTATATAAGAGCTGAGAGTATAACCAAAAAAGGCGCTATCCGAGAATAGCGCCTTAATATATAATAAGGTATATATTACTCCTTAAGAGCTGCGTGAGCTGCTGCAAGGCGTGCGATAGGCACACGGAATGGAGAGCAGCTTACGTAGTTAAGACCTGCGAAGTGGCAGAACTCTACAGATGATGGCTCACCACCGTGCTCACCGCAGATACCGCACTTAAGATCCTCACGAGTTGAACGGCCCTTGAATACAGCCTCACGAACAAGCTGACCTACACCGTTACGGTCGAGTACCTTGAATGGGTCATTCTTGATGATGTTCTTATCAAGGTAAACAGGGAGGAACTTAGCGATATCATCACGAGAGAAACCGAGAGTCATCTGAGTAAGGTCATTAGTACCGAATGAGAAGAACTCAGCAACCTCAGCAATCTGATTTGCAGTAACAGCAGCACGAGGAACCTCAATCATAGTACCTACAAGGTAGTCAATCTTATCGTTGCGCTCAGCAAATACCTCGTTAGCTACACGGTCGATGATATTCTTCTGGTAGCGGAGCTCCTTGTGGTTACCTACGAGTGGAACCATAATCTCAACCTTTACAGGAGTGCCGGCAGCCTTAACGTTCATAGCAGCCTCAAGAATTGCACGCGCCTGCATCTCGGTAATCTCTGGATAAGTGTTTCCAAGACGGCAACCACGGTGTCCGAGCATAGGGTTAACCTCGTGAAGAGCCTCAACCTTAGCAACAACCTTCTCAAATGGAATACCCATTACCTCAGCCATCTCACGCTGGTCCTTCTCAGTGTTAGGAGCGAACTCGTGCAATGGTGGGTCGAGCAGACGTACGATAACAGGGTAGCCCTTCATAACCTTGAACAGACCCTCGAAGTCGCCACGCTGCATAGGGAGCAACTTAGCAAGAGCTACACGACGACCAGCCTCATCATCAGAGAGAATCATCTCACGGATAGCCTTGATACGCTCACCCTCGAAGAACATGTGCTCTGTACGGCAAAGACCGATACCCTCAGCACCGAAAGCAAATGCCTGCTCAGCATCACGTGGAGTATCAGCATTAGCACGAACCTTAAGAACTGAGTACTTAGAAGCAAGCTCCATCAACTGACCGAAGTCGCCATCGAGAGTAGCCTCCTTAGTTGCTACCTGGCCGAGGTAAACCTCACCGGTAGAACCGTTAAGAGAAATCCAGTCGCCCTCCTTAATAGTAAGGTCGCCAATCTTGATTGTACGAGCCTTGTAGTCAATCTCAAGCTCACCTGCACCAGATACGCAGCACTTACCCATACCACGAGCAACAACGGCGGCGTGAGATGTCATACCGCCACGAGCTGTAAGGATACCTGCTGCATCAAGCATACCCTTAAGGTCCTCAGGAGAGGTCTCAATACGAACAAGGATAGCCTTCTGACCTGTCTGAGCAAATACCTTCTCAGCGTCATCTGCAAAGAATACAACAGGACCTGTTGCAGCACCTGGAGATGCTGGAAGACCCTTAACAACAACCTTAGCACTCTTGATAGCCTTCTTGTCAAATACAGGGTGGAGCAACTCGTCGAGCTTCTCTGGCTCACAACGAAGAACAGCTGTCTTCTCATCAATCAGACCCTCACGGAGCATATCCATTGCAATCTTAACCATTGCAGCACCTGTACGCTTACCGTTACGGCACTGGAGCATCCAGAGCTTACCGTCCTGAATAGTAAACTCAATATCCTGCATATCTGTAAAGTACTCCTCAAGGTGGTGCTGAATCTCATTAAGCTCCTTGTAAACCTCTGGCATAACCTCCTCAAGTGAAGGATACTTAGTAGCACGGTCCTCCTCAGAGATATTCTGAGCAGCAGCCCAACGCTTTGAGCCCTCGATAGTAATCTGCTGTGGAGTACGGATACCTGCAACTACGTCCTCACCCTGAGCGTTGATAAGATACTCACCGTTGAAGATGTTCTCACCTGTAGCAGCATCACGAGAGAATGCTACACCGGTAGCAGAGTTATCACCCATGTTACCGAATACCATTGCCTGAACGTTTACAGCAGTACCCCACTCAGCAGGGATGTTATTTAGCTTACGATAGAGGATAGCACGCTCGTTCATCCAAGAGCCGAATACTGCGCAAATTGCACCCCAGAGTTGATCCCATGGATTTACAGGGAAGTCAGAACCTGTCTGAGCCTTAACTGCAGCCTTGAACTTAACAACCAACTCCTTAAGGTCCTCAGTAGAGAGGTCAGTATCGAGAGCTACACCTCTTGACTCCTTCATCTCGTCGATAATTACCTCGAAAGGATCCTGATCCTCCTTAGATACCGGCTTCATGCCAAGTACAACATCACCGTACATCTGTACGAAACGACGATAAGAGTCCCAAGCGAAACGAGGGTTGCCTGAGAGCTGTGCAACAGCCTCAACAGCCTCATCGTTCATACCGAGGTTGAGGATTGTATCCATCATACCAGGCATTGAAGCGCGAGCACCAGAACGAACTGATACTAAAAGTGGAAGCTTAGCATCACCGAATTTGCGGCCTGTCAGAGCCTCAACCTTTGCAATAGCAGCCTCTACATCTGGACGAAGAATGTCGATGATAGCCTGCTGGCCGTGCTTGTAGTACTCAGCACAAACCTCAGTTGTGATGGTGAAGCCCGGAGGAACCGGAATACCGATAAGGTTCATCTCAGCAAGGTTAGCACCCTTACCACCGAGCAACTCTCTCATTTTGCCATTACCCTCAGCCTCTTTGTTTCCGAAGGTATAGACGCGTTTTACGTTTGTCATAACTCTTTAATTTTTTGGTAATTAATTATAAATTTGTTTTAATTTTATATTCTGTGTGTTCCGAACAGCAAATATAGTAATATTTTTGTAAACTTATATACATAATGCGCAAAAACTATCGTTTTTTTAGCGATAGTCTCTGTGAAATTTCAAAATATTACGAAATTAAGCCGAAATTACCCCAGAACCGACTACTTTTTGTCCATCGTACCATGCCGCAAACTGTCCAGCGGCAATGCCACGTTGTGGAGTGTCAAAGACAATATATGCTCCATCCTCTTCCATATACATTGTCGCACTCTGCAGAGGTTGGCGGTAGCGTATTCTCACCTCAAAGTGGCGAGACTCTCCATAGTGTAGGGCCTGATTTGGATTTATCCAATGGATTTCATCATGCTCTATGCGTAGTGCTCGGCGATAGAGTCCTGGGTGGTTATCTCCCTCTCCGACATATATAGTATTGCTATCAACATCTGTGCCGATGATAAAAAGGGACTCTTTTCTGCCGCCTATGCCCAGACCTTTACGCTGACCGATTGTGTAGAAGTGCGCTCCGTTATGGGTGCCAATCTTTTTACCATCTCTTACCGTATAACTATAAGGTCGTGCCATGCCTTGAAGGGTGTTGTCGGCGGCATAACGTTCATATTTAGGCCAAGTAGGTAGTATTTCGTGAATATTTCCCTGTCGAGCAGCAAGCTTCTGCTGTAAGAAGACAGGTAAATCGACCTTGCCCACAAAACAGATACCCTGCGAGTCTTTACGCTTTGCTGTTGCAAGTTTTTGCGCCTCGGCAATTGCCCTTACCTCAGGTTTTGTAAGATGTCCAATCGGGAAAAGAGCATACTTTAACTGCTCCTGAGTGAGTTGACAAAGGAAGTAACTCTGGTCTTTGTTTGTATCTGCTCCTGCAAGGAGTGAGTATGTTGTATGGCCATCAATAACCTCCTCACTCTTCTGACAATAGTGGCCTGTAGCTACAAAATCTGCGCCTAACTTTAGGGCCTCCTTTAGGAAGACGTCAAACTTTATCTCTCTGTTGCATAATACATCAGGATTGGGAGTCCTACCACGCTCATACTCGGCAAACATATAGTCAACCACACGCTCTTTGTACTGCTCAGATAGGTCCACATAACGGAACGGAATGTCAAGACGCTTTGCTACAAGCTCTGCAAACACTTGGTCATCATGCCATGGACAATCCCCCTCAAGGGTGCCCGTTGTATCGTGCCAATTTCGCATAAACAGCCCTATAACCTCGTGGCCCTGCTCTTTGAGCAACCACGCAGCTACTGACGAATCAACGCCTCCTGATAATCCAACAACGACTTTTGCCATAACAGCCACAAAAATACTCTTTTTTAATAAATCTGCCAAAATCTCTTGCATATTTAAAATATATCGCTTACCTTTGTATCGGCAACCGATATAACGGCGAAGGATATAATTTAAAGCTATTGATATATGAATAATTCTAACAATGCACTTACTGAGGCGGTCTATTACATTCTGCTTGCCCTTATAGAGCCTCTGCATGGTTACGGTATTATGCAGCGTACGGCGCAACTGAGTAAAGGCCGTCTTGTTATCTCTGCAGGCACGCTCTATGGGGCGTTATCTACTCTTTTGGAGAAGGACTGGATAGAGCAGATGGAGGCTGTGGCAGATTCTCGCAAAAAGGAGTATAGAATTACACCTATCGGCAGGGTGGTGCTTGAGCAGGAACTATCTCGCCTTGAGGAACTTGTAAAAAATGGAGTACAAATCTTAAAACAGTAATACTATGGAGACAATGGAGTACAAAAAGGTATGGAATTTCTTTCTAATTTCTCAGGCTGAAGAGGAGGAGCGTTGGCTAAATGAGATGGCACGCAATGGCTGGAACTTTGTGCGTGTCAATATGATGTGCCGCTATGTATTTAAGAAAGGTACCCCTGGGGAGTTTATCTACAAACTCGATTTGCCGGAGAATATGCCACATGGACTTGGCAAAGAGGAGTATTACAACTTTTTGACAGAGTGTGGAATTCGTATTGTTTTTGAGATGAAAGAATGGATGTATCTCCAGAAAAGAGCAGCTGACGGTCCATTTAATAGCGCCGGAGATATGTTTTCTAAACTCAAGATGACAAATAAATCTTACAACTATGCCGTAAAAACTCTCTCTATGCTACTTCGGTCATTTACCGTTATAATGGCTTTGAGTTTGCTTTGTCAAGTTGTATTCTCAAATCCTAATATTGTGGATTTCTTTAGAGGTATAGCGATGGGCATAGGTATAGGCTCACTTTTCGCCTTTACTCTAATCTGGGTGCCGGTACTTACTAAGATACGCAAAAAAATGAACGCCTTAGTAGATGAAATTGCTATAAAACATTGATAATTTATCACAATAATAGCGGCAGAAGTTTCTGCCGCTATTATTTCTTATCAGGAGAGTGTATCCTCTACTTATTACTATTATATCACAGCTAAAGTCAGGTACTATAGCTACTTAACTGCAATAGCGTCAATCTCTACCTTTGCACCCATAGGCAGGGCAGCAACTTGGTAACAAACACGAGCTGGGAAAGCGCCGCTAAAGAACTTTGCATATACAGCGTTCATGGCTGCAAAGTCCTTAATATCAGCAAGAAGTACAGTTGTCTTTACAACATCTGTATAGTCGTAACCGGCCTCCTTGAGAATGTGGCCTACATTTTTAAGACTCTGCTCTGTCTGCTCCTCGATTGTCTGAGGCATTGTGCCTGTTGCACCGTCAATTGGGAGCTGACCAGAAAGATAGATGGTACCCTCTGCCTGAATTGCCTGTGAATACGGACCTACTGCTTTAGGTGCGTGTGGGCTTGCGATTACCTTGTTCATAGTATTTTGTGTTTTTAAAGTATTTTCTGCCACTACCTTATTTTTAGCAATTGGAAATACGCTTAGTGTATCCCATTGTTTCAAATATCGGCAAGTGTTGTAAATCTGTCTATAAATTCCAAAATGTAGTTATTTTAATTTCTAAATGTTTTTACTCTTGCTAATAGTCTCTAAATACTCTCCAACTATTCGTGCTGCATCGCCTACAAGAACAGCGCAAGGGCGCTTTTTGTAGTACTCAGCTGTGCGAGGCGATGGCGTAGGCTCATCTTTTGCGTGGTCAAGACCGAGCAACGTGCGACAGACGATAGCTCCGTTCTGAGCTCTGAAGCTCTCGGCAAACTGCTGTACAAGAGCATAATTCGCCTTTTTGGCAGCAGGATTGTCTGCAGTCGGGGAAGGAGATAAAAATCCTGCAACCATTGTCATACCGCTTACTGCACCGCATACCTCACGCAATCGTCCCATACCGCCACCAAATGGGGCTGAGACAGTGGCTGCAAGAGTTGGCTCAAGGCCTATAATATCTGCATAGGCGAGAACTACGGACTGACAACAGTTATATCCGCTGTTAAATAGCTCTTTAGCTCGCTCTACACGTTGTTTTACATCTATAACCATATTGCAAATATAGTTAATTTTTGTTAAAAAATGCATAAATCTTCTCGGCTTTGCTTTTACCGACTACTTGGGCAAGTTGCTCTACGGAGGCTTGCTTTATTGCGCTCAGACTCTTAAAGTGCTTGTAGAGAGAGGTTATTGTCTTATCTCCAATGCCCTCAATCTCCTCAAGTACACTATGAATCATTGCATTGCCACGCTTTTTGCGGTGAAAAGTAATTCCGAAGCGGTGTGCCTCGTCTCTAAGATGGCAGATAACCTTCAGTGGCTCACCTGTACGAGATAGGTAGTATGGCATAGGGTCGTTAGGGTAATAGACCTCTTCAAGACGCTTGGCAAGACCTACAATTGGGATTTTAGCCTCCAAGCCTAATTGGCATAGAACAGCATAGGCACTTGATAGCTGTCCCTTTCCTCCATCGACTACAATAAGGTCAGGAAAATCAGCCCCCTCCTCAAGCAAGCGGGTATATCGACGGGTTAAAATCTCACGCATAGATGCAAAGTCATCTGCTCCCACTACGGTTTTGATATTGAAGTGGCGGTACTCTCGCTTTGATGGCTTTCCGTTGCGAAAAACGACACAAGAGGCGACCGGATTTGTACCTTGCAGATTGGAGTTATCGAAACACTCTATATGGCGAGGCTCTTTGTCGAGTCTCAGCTCTCGTTTCATAGCCTCCATTAGTCGCTCTGTATGACGCTCTGGATTTTTAATCTCCATATTTTTTAGCAACTCGGCACGATATAGGCGGGCTGTGCGCAGTGAGAATTCGAGAATATCTCTCTTCTCACCTCTCTGAGGTACTATGAATTGGGAGTCGGGAAATAGCTCAGTTTGCGGTAGAAATGGAACAATAACCTGACGCTGCAACTGACCTGCAATATTTTCAACAATATACTCGATACCTGTGCTGAGCATTTGGCACTCATCTGCCTCAATGCCGGCTCTAAGCGCTACTGTCTGCACAGAGATTATAGAGCCATTTTTGACTCTTAGATAGTTGCAATATGCATCCTCCCCTTCGGTATGTAGTGAAAAGACATCTACATCGCCTATATTGGCACTCACAATTACCGAGCGAGCCTTGTACTTCTCTAAAGCCTCAAGTCTTGTCTTAAATCGTTGAGCTGCCTCAAAACGGAGCTCACTTGCGGCTGTATTCATCTCGTTCTCGATATAGCTCTTAACCGGACGAAGGTCGCCTTTGAGAATAGATACTGCAATATCGACCAATTTTGCATAATCCTCTGCACTCTGCTTACCGCAACAAGGAGCTTTGCAGTTGCCTATATGGTATTGCAGACAAGGAACATATTTACCCTTGTCAATCTGCTCCTGAGAGAGGTTAAGCCGACATGTACGCAAAGGTATCACCTCGCTGATAAAGTCAAGCATAGCTCTTTGAGCCGATACAGAGGCGTATGGACCGAAGTAGCGTGAGCCATCTTTGACCACTCTGCGGGTAGAGATAACCCTCTCAAAAGGGGGCGCTGTAAGGGCAATCCAAGGGTATGATTTGTCGTCTTTGAGTAGGATATTGTATCGCGGTTTGAGACTCTTTATAAGTGAGTTCTCGAGCAGTAGGGCGTCGGTCTCGCTATCGACAATAATATGGCGTAGCGAGACAATCTGACTAACCATTACACGTACCTTTGAGGAGTGGTCCCTGCTCTCTACAAAGTAGCTGCTAACCCTCTTTTTGAGGTCTTTGGCTTTGCCTACATAGATGACCTTGTCGCTTTTGTCAGAGAATAGATAACATCCTGGCAGATGCGGTAGTAGGGCAACTTGCTCTTTTATTGTAGATATTTTATTTTCGCTCATACTACAAAAGTAGTCAATAATTTGCATTTATACCAAAATATATATACTTTTGTTTATTCAAATTATTAATTCTAAGGTTATGAAGAGCATTTTTTATTTATTGTGTGCACTCCTATTTGTAGGTTGTGTGGACAAAGAAATGAATCTTGAAGAGCTGGAGGGTAATATTGGTATTAATGCTGATAATCTGATAGTTCCACTTGGTTCTCTAAAGCAGACTACTCTTGGAGATTTGATTGGCGATGATTTGAAAGACTTTACCGCCGATTCTCAGACGGGAGACTACTCTCTTCGTTTTAATGGTGATGATGAGAGTTTTACCATAAAGGGAGCAGATAATAATTTTGTTATTCCGGCGGCAAAGTTTGACTTTTCGGTAGATTATCCTGCATTTAAACTCGATAATTGTGGTACTTCGATATCCGAGACCTTCTATGTGGGTGGTAAGTTTAATGGTTTGAGTCTTGCTTTGGGTCAGACTATTACAATCAGACAGGAACTTGTTGACCTTATGGGTAATATTACAGGTGCTCAGGATGGTAAGATGGGCTATGCTTTGGATGTGGAAGTTCCTAAGTATGTTGAGCGTATCGACAGAGTGTATGTAAAGCACGACCCTTCACTACCGGGAGCACCTATTCAGGCTATTTTCGATTTGGGCTCTATCGCCTCTATTAGTGATGGAGGAACAGTCTCTGTAGAGCTTGTAGTACCTGAGGGATATGAGTTGTATGGTGAGGATTTCAAACCTATTGAGGGAAATGTATTTAGCGTTAAGGATCGCAAATTTACTGCTGTAGATCATCGTATCGCCTTTACAGCATATATTGGTAGTATTATCAACCATGAAAACGCTGAGGCTGGTGTTATTCACTTGCCAAGTGAGTTGGAGTATCATGTCTCTTATAGCCTTAAGCCGGCTGCAGGTACTGTAACATTCTCTGAGGAGCCTACTCTTACAGTCTCTGCCGACTTTATGTGTGAGGATGCAGAGGTTACTCTTAATGCCATGGATTTGACCCCTGCAAATAACCATTTTGATAATAAGGTAGTTATCAATGCACCTGTAGATGCAATTAAGTCTGTAAAGCATATTGACTTCAATCAGGCCAATGTGAACTTCCAGGTTAGTGGTATGGAGTGGTTGCAGGACTATTTGGAGGATATTATTGTTGAGGTAAATCTTCCTGATAATTTTGAGCTCTCTGTAAGTAGCGGTGTTAATTTTGATGCTACAACAAATACTATCAAGACCGATATGGAGCAGCTTCATAAGGGTATTGTTATGGGTCTGTCAAGTGTTAACTTTGGTCAGGGTATCTCTCCTGATAGCGAGGGTAATATTGCAGCCGACCTCTCTTATGAGCTCTATGTGGGCCTTAAGCAGGGTGCGCTTATCAAACTCTCAAATTTGGTACATGACGGGAGTGTAGAACTTAAAGCCGGTTATGATGAGATTAATGTTGAAGTTGTCTCTCTTACCGGTCGAGCAGACTATAAGCATAATGAGAAGATTGCTCTCGACCTTAAGGATTTGGATTTGGGCGTAGATATTGATATTGCAGGTCTGGGTATAAGCCCTGTAATCGACTTCTCGCTTTCAAACCCTCTTACCCTTCCACTCTACGCTTCAGCTACTATTACTCCGAAGCGAGATGAGGCTGTGGCAGAGGTTATCGAGGTTGAACCTTTCGAAATTCTTCCAGCGCAAGGTGTAAATTTACCTGTTACAACAAATGTTCGCATTGGCAAGAACCTTGAGCCGGAGCAGGGTATAACAGTTGTTAATTGTGATATTGATAAACTCTTTAATGGCTCAATCCCTAAGTCTGTAGAGATTAATGTTGCTGTTCAGACAGACGCAGAAAAGGATGTAACTCTTATGCTTGCACCTGAGTATCCACTCACTTATGGTTACTCATTCTTCTTACCACTTTCGTTTGATAAAAATCTTAACCTTACAATTAGCGACAAACTTGTCGATATTGATTTGAGTGAGACTTTGGAGGATATGGAGATATCTGTAGATGGTTCTCTGAGCCTGCTGTGCGAGATTACCAATACCACTCCGTTCAACCTTGAACTTAGTGTCGAATTGCTTGATAAGGCAGGAAAGAAGACCCCTATTCAGATAGAGAGCGATGGTAAGAATGTTATCAGGGGCTCTTCAGATGGTAAAACACCTGTTACAAGCCAGGTGGTACTTGGTATTACTCTTGATGGCAGTAATAATGTATCTGAGCAGTTGACTGCTATAAATCAGTTGCAATATACTCTTAAGGCAACAAGTGCGGCAGATGGAGTGTCGCTCAATAAAGACCAGGCGGTGTCTGGTAACTTTAAGTTGCAGTTTAACGGAAATGTTAATGTAGATTTATTTGAGTAAGAGCTATGAAAAAATATATTCTAACCCTTTTAGTTTCGCTTATGGCTATCTCTGCCTCAGCGCAGTTGAGAACAGCCTATTTTATGGAAGGTTCATACTTCAGAACAGATATGAACCCGGCTCTTATACCTACTCGTAGCTACTTTAATCTGCCTGCAATAGGTGGTGTAGGTGTTGGTCTTAACAACAACTTCCTCTCTGTTAGCAATTTTGTCTATCAGAAAGAGGGTCAGCTTGTAACGGCCTTGGATAGCCGTGTTCCTGCATCTGAGTTCCTTGCAAAGTTGCCAGATGTGCCAACTGTTGCTCAGAGTTTAAACCTCAATCTGCTTGGTGTTGGTTTCTATACAAAGAAGATGTTCTGGAACTTCGGTATCAATGCTCGTATGAATAGTGAGATTGCAACGAGTAAGGACTTGTTCCGTATTGCTAAGAATATCGGTAATGGAACTTATAACCTTAGCTCTACCTCTTTGGATATGTCAGCATACGGTGAGGTGTATCTCGGCTTCTGTTTGCCACTTACCAAGTACTTCCGTGTTGGTGCAAAGGTTAAGGGCCTTGTTGGTCTTTTGAATGTCGGAGCACAGCTCTCAGAGGGCGATATTTCGGTTACACCGGATGCAGTAACAGGTACTGTTCGTGGTAAGATTCGTGGTAGCGGTCTGATGGTTAACCCTAACTATAAGCCTGGTAGTAAGTATGGTGAGGGTGATTATGATATTATGGCAGAGCAGCTAAATCTCAATAATCTTAAGAGTGGCGGTCTTGCAGTCGATTTGGGAGCAGAGCTTCGCATACTTGATGACCACCTTAAGGTAAGCGTAGGTGTTATTGACCTCGGCTTTATTAAGTGGTCTGATGCATCAGCTGCTGCAGCGGATATAAGCGCAGATTTTGGCTATAGAGGTGTTGATTTTGAGAGTGGAGAGGTGATGACAGATATGGAGGCAAGCGCCATTATGGCCTCTCGTGAGAGCTATGTACGCCGCCTGAACTGCACACTCAATATTGGTGCTGAGTATAATGTGCTCGATAACCATATCGCTTTCGGTCTGCTCTCGCATACAGAGTTTCGCCAGGCTCATACTATCTCTGAGCTTACAGCCTCTGTAAACTTCCGCTTGGGTAGAGACTTTACTACTACTTTTAGCCATACATTCTGTGGCCGTAACTATCCTGGTATCTTCGGTTTTGCCCTTAATGCACACCCTGGAGGAATTAACCTCTTCCTTGGTATGGATTATATCGAGACAAACTATGCTACCTATGGTGAGATACCTGTACCTAAGAATTTGAAGTCATTTAACTTTTACTTCGGTTTGGGCTTTAACTTAGGTAAGAATAAATTCTAATAGTTGATAATAGTAATAGAGGCTTTCAATTGCGATTGAAAGCCTCTATTACTATCTAATAGTGGTTTATTGTAATCCCGCTTGAATCTTTGTCTATTACTATTGCCTGATTTGCTGTAAGATAGTTGTCGATAATTAAGTTTGAGATAGGCTCCTCTATGTATTGAGCTACTATTCGCTTTATTGAACGGGCACCATACCTCTCCTCATATCCCATTGTGGCTAAGTGGCTTACAGCGCTATCTGTTATGGAGATAGAGTATCCCATATTCTGGAGACGACTGATAATATGGCTGAGTTCCAGGGCGACAATCCGCTCAACATCTTTACCCGACAACCTATTAAAAAAGACAATCTGGTCAATTCTGTTGATAAACTCAGGGGCAAAATGACGTTCCAGAGCCTTGCTGTATCCGCTTTTGGGTACTTCCGCCTGCTGTGAGGCGGCTGTTAGATAACCTATTGTTTTGTTGGCAGTAATAGCCTGAGAACCTATATTGGAGGTCATGATGATTATCGTATTGCGGAAATCGACCTTCCGACCCTCTCCATCTGTCATCTGCCCATCGTCAAACACTTGTAGGAGGGCATTAAATATCTCAGGATGCGCCTTCTCAATCTCATCAAATAACACGACCGAATAAGGCCTTCTTCTAACAGCCTCTGTTAACTGTCCACCCTCTCCATAGCCAACATACCCTGGAGGAGCTCCAAAGAGCCTTGCGATGCTGTGTTTCTCGCTGTACTCGGACATGTCGAGACGTATCATGGCATTACTACTTACCCCAACCCATTGAGCAAGCATCTTGGCAAGATGAGTCTTACCTACGCCTGTAGGGCCGACAAACATAAATACCGCAATAGGCCTACTCTCACTCCTTAAGCCGGCCCTTGAACGGCGTATGGCACTTACTACAGCCTTTACTGCCTCATCTTGACCTATTACGTTTTCAGATAGTAGCCTTTCTAATGAGATTAGACGAGATTTCTCGTCTGCTGATATCGTGTGCGCAGGGATGCCTGTCATTGTAGTTAGTGTCAAAGCAATATCATTACTATCGACAGTTATAGGTGTAAGACGGAGAGAGACCTGCCAACTATCATTTAGCTCCTCTACACGCTTTTTGAGTGCAATCTCACGCAGTCGAGCCTCTACAGCTTTGTTGTAGGCACTTTGTGCTAAAGCTCTCTTCCGTTCCGATGCAGCTTGTGCTGTAGAGAGTTCGGCATTGACTAATTCCTCTGGCTTAACTCTATCTTTAAGATAAGCCTTTGCTCCTGCCTCGTCAAGTAGGTCTATAGCCTTGTCGGGAAAGTGTTTATCGGTGATATATCGACCGGATAGCTCTACACACGCCTTTAGAGCACTGTCTGTATATTTAACGTTGTGATACTCTTCGTATATAGGTGCAGCCTGCTTTATGATTTCGAGAGTCTCTTCTGCAGTTGCTGGCTCAACTATAACCTTCTGAAAACGACGCTCTAAGGCCGCATCCCTCTCTATATTCTCACGATACTCTGTCAGAGTTGTGGCTCCTATAGTCATAAACTGACCACGAGCAAGTGCAGGCTTGAGTATATTTGCCGTGTCAAGTGAGCCCTGCGTTGCTCCTGCACCGACAATGGTGTGTATCTCGTCTATAAAAAGAATAGTGTTGCTGCTCTGTTTTAACTCCTCAAGGAGTTGATTTAATCGCTCCTCAAACTCTCCACGAAACTTCGTTCCCGCAACAAGTGCCGATATGTCGAGCGAGATAATACGCTTTCCGGATAGCGTATGGGGTACCTGATTATTGACAATCTTGAGTGCTAAACCCTCAACAATCGCACTCTTACCCACGCCTGCTTCGCCTACAAGTACGGGGTTATTTTTTTTGCGTCGAGAGAGAATTTGTACAATTCGCTCTGTCTCTTTTTCTCTGCCAACGACAATATCAATTTTGCCCTGCTCGGCAAGTGCTGTAATATCTGTTCCAAATTGCTCTAAAAGTGTCGCCTTGCTGTGGTTAATATCTTGAATATCATCTATATAGCTATTTGTACTATCTTGCTGTATAGGGTCAATATCCATACTGCTCTCTATAGTTGACCAAGTAACACCATAGAGCGCAAATACTCGTGAAGATATAGTAGAATGGTCTGATAGAATATCAGCTATCGCATGCAGAGTAGAGACTCTTGAACTACTCTCTCCATACTTATCTATCAGAAACTTTTGGTAGTTGCGAAAAAACTCCTCAGCACTCTCTGTTCCACCCCTTATAGAGCTTAGAGTATTTGTTATCCTTAGCTTGGCCTGATACATCTGCCAATCCTTTAATTTGTACTCTAAACTCTTGTATGCCAACGACCCCTCATAGTTGAGTATCGCCAACATTAGATGGTCCTTCAGAGAGTGCTTAATACCCTTCTTTGATGTGTCAAATGTTGTTTGGGCTATTATGCCCTCTAAAATCTTTGAAATCTTAACCATATTAACCTAATCATTAACCGCCAATATAACGGATATTTGATTAAATTATTATGGTATTATAGATATTATTTGAGTTCTTTTGATGGCTTAACCCATTTCATATTGTTCTCCACAAATTGCAGAACAGCCACAGGGATATCTGTACATGCTATATCAGAGCCTAATGCAAGTGCGAGCTGGAAGTCCTCAACGCTCTTTCCAGGCCATAGATTGACTATCAATCCCGCCTCGTGAGCAGCCTTCATTGCATTGCGTGAGGTTCCGTTTAGCGAACAACCAACACGGCGCAAAGATAGCTCTTGAGCCTTCTTGATAACCTCCTCAGATACAGGGTTTGCGGTGATGTACATACGCTCAGAGTCAGGATGTAGTGTTAGCATAGTCTGTAGAGCACGCTCGTCGAAAGATGAGAAGATGTATAGCGCACCTTCAGGTTTGTGTGGCATAACGGCATTGTAGAGTTTATCGCAGTATATTGCAAGCTGCTCAGGGGTATATTCCTTAGTCTTCATCTCCCACTCTACATAGTGAATATCCTTGTCGCTGAAGAAGTCAACCAATTGGTCAATAAATAGTATCGGATTGCCTTTGAGTGTCTTGTGCTGTTGTAGCTCTTGACGGGTACTCTGCTCAACGATAACCTCTACGCCGCAAGTACGCTTTAGAGATGCGTCGTGAGAGACAACAAGGTCGTTGTCGGCAGTAAGACGTAGGTCGGTCTCATAGCTGCGAACACCGTTTCTGTATGACTCTACAAATGCAGAGAGTGTGTTCTCGTCAAACTCATAACGACCGCCACGGTGGCCGAGAACTTCAATCTGAGCGCTCTTATCAACAGGGTTTGAACAGCAGCTAACAAAAAGCACTGCTGAAATGATTGCAAAAATAGTCTTCATAATATTGTTATTTTTAGGTTAAATTTACCACGTAAAACCAACATTGACACTTATTCCCGTTGCAAGTAGCGGTATAAAGTACCACGGCATACCTACGCCTACGTTTAGAGATTTGCTGCCCTTGAGACGTACCATAGCTCCCGCCTCAAGGTTAGTGTATGTCGAGCCGCCCCATTGATTGAATTTGCCGACATAATCACCACTCTTCTCACGATAAACAACACCTGCCCAGCCCGCTTTCATAGCCAGATAAGGGCTCACTTTACGGTCTAAGATGTTGTAGCGGAAGTAGATATAGAGTGGCATCATGATATACTGCTCGGTCTTATCCTTGCTCGGCTGGAAATGGGCACCCAAACCCACGCCCAGGTCGAGATATGGATTGAACGAATATCCGTTGATTACATCTACGCCATAGTGAGGCTTATCAATCAGCCAACCCTCGCCATCGAGGAATGCCCCAAAGTCGGTGAAGGTAAATGAAGCGTTACCAAAGTAGCCTTTCTTACCATATCTGTACTCCCTTTTCGGCTTGACAGTACCTTTTTCGCTACTTGATGCCTCAAAGTTGTTTGCATGTGCAGATATAGCCACTGCCAATGCGATAAATAGGGTTAAAAATCTCTTCATAATACAAAGATTTTAGTAATTTTTTTGTAAAGTTAAATAAAAATATCAAAAGTTCAAAAAAAATATGGTAATTATAACTACTGCTGCTCAATAGTTTGGGAATTATATAAATAATTCCTAACTTTGTGAGATTTTGAACGAAAATACAAAACATAAACATATAGAACAATGGTTAAACCAACACTTTTAGTACTTGCAGCCGGCATGGGTTCTCGTTACGGCTCACTTAAGCAGATGGATGGTGTGGGTCCTAATGGCGAGGCTATTATTGACTACTCTGTCTATGATGCTATCCGTGCAGGTTTCGGCAAGGTGGTATTTGTTATCCGCCACTCTTTTGCTGAGGATTTTATTTCAGTCTTTAATACTACTCGCTTTGGTGGTAAAATTGAGGTTGAGTATGTATATCAGGAGCTTGACTATCTGCCTGAGGGCTTTACAGTTCCTGAGGGTCGAGAGAAACCATGGGGTACCAACCATGCTGTTATGATGGCGGCAAAGGCTATCAATACTCCGTTTGCTGTTATCAATGCTGACGACTTCTATGGTCAGAATGCATACCATGTTATCGGTCAGTATCTCTCTGAGCTCGGCCAGAGTGCAGGTAGCTACTGCATGGTTGGCTATGAGGTCAACAAGACCCTCTCTGAGAACGGTACAGTATCTCGAGGTGTCTGCACAGTAGATGATAATAACTTCCTTACCTCTATGGTTGAGCGCACAAAGATTGAGCGTAATGCTGAGGGTGTGATTGTATTCCACGATTTGGGCGAGGATGTAGCTCTTGAGGAGAATACCCCTGTGTCGATGAACCTTTTCGGCTTTACTCCAGACTACTTTGCTCACTCTGAGGAGGCATTCTGTCAGTTCCTTTCTGCTGATAGTACTAAGACAAACCTCAAGGCTGAGTTCTTCATCCCGCTTATGGTAAATAGACTTATCGGCAACGGTACAGCTAAGATGAAGGTCCTCTCAACTACCGCACAGTGGTTCGGCGTAACATACAAGGAGGATAAACCGCAGCTAATGGCGAAAATTGAGGCACTTATTGAGGCGGGTGTTTATCCACGTAATCTCTGGGAGTAATTTTAAGTTTAATTTATAGCTATTAGCCGTTGGCTATTGGCTTTAAGAGGATTTGTAATTTATAAATACTCATCCGCATAGCGGATACCAGAAAAGCTAAAAACTAAAGGCTAAAAGTCAAAAGCAAAAAAATAGACAATGAGAGAAGTAAGAGTTCGTTTTGCGCCGTCGCCAACAGGCCCTCTGCATATCGGAGGTGTGCGTACTGCGCTGTATAACTATCTTTTTGCCCGTCATCATGGCGGTAAGATGATTCTTAGAATCGAGGATACCGATTCTCAGCGTTTCGTTCCGGGTGCTGAGGAGTATATTATTGAGTCGCTAAAGTGGTGCGGCATTGAGATTGACGAGGGTGTAGGCTATGGTGGCCCGCATGCTCCATATCGTCAGTCTGAGCGTCGTGAGATTTACCTTAAGTATGCAAAGCAGCTTGTAGATGCAGGTTGGGCATATTACGCTTTTGATACCTCAGAGGAGCTTGAGGCTCTGAGAAAAGAGTATGAGGAGCGAGGAGAGACTTTCGCATACAATTATCGTGTGCGTACCACTCTGCCAACATCTCTAAGCCTTACTGCTGAGGAGG
The DNA here is from genome assembly GCA_017381935.1 of Alistipes sp. Lineage (GTDB taxonomy): Bacteria > Bacteroidota > Bacteroidia > Bacteroidales > Rikenellaceae > Alistipes. Next base: position 3,957 of record JAFOBG010000054.1, on the reverse strand, counting down.
TTGAGGCCCGTATCGCTCGTGGAGATATTTGGGTAGTTCGTTTCAAGATGCCTGAGAATGAGGTGGTAAAGATGCACGACCTTATTCGTGGTGATGTGGAGGTAAACACCTCTACTCTTGACGACAAGGTGCTTTATAAGAGTGTTGATGCGCTGCCAACATACCACCTTGCAAATATTGTGGATGACCATTTGATGGAGATTTCGCACGTTATCCGTGGTGAGGAGTGGTTGCCTTCACTTCCACTTCACTACCTGCTCTATCGTGCTTTTGGTTGGACAGATAATCAGCCTGAGTTTGCACATCTCCCACTGTTGCTTAAGCCTACAGGTGGCGGTAAACTCTCAAAACGAGATGGCGACAAGATGGGCTTCCCTGTCTTCCCACTCTATTGGGTATCTCCTACAGGTGATACTGCACATGGCTACCGTGAGGATGGATATTTTGCAGAGGCATTTATCAATATGTTAGCACTTCTTGGTTGGAATCCTGGAACAGAACAGGAGATTTTCTCTATGCAGGAGCTTATCGACGCCTTCTCTTTAGAGCGAGTATCAAAGTCGGGAGCACGTTTCCAGCCTGATAAGGCTAAGTGGTTCAATGCTCAGTATATGCACCACAAAACAGACGCTGAGCTGGCAGAAATTTATCAGCCTATTCTGCGTGAGCACGGCATTGAGGTTTCAGATGATACAGCAGGCTTTGTTGCAGGCGTTATGAAGGAGCGTGCGACATTTGCATCTGAGTTGTGGGACCTTACTTCATACTTCTTCGTTGCACCTACAGAGTATGATGAGAAGCAGGTTAAAAAGTATTGGAAGGGCGAGAATCCTCGTATCCTAAGTGAGGTGCGTGAGGTACTTGCCTCTCTGGATGACTTTAGCAAAGAGAATACAGAGACTGTAGTTCACGGTTGGATTTCAGAGAAGGGCTATGGTGTGGGTCAGGTTATGAACTCTCTCCGCCTTGCACTTGTTGGTGCAGGGAAGGGCCCTGGTATGTACGATGTTACAGCCTTCCTTGGTAAGGAGGAGTGCTTAAAGCGTATTGACGCTCTTATTGCAAATGTAAAACCGATAGATGCCTAATGGAGATTTTGCAACATATCTGGGGCGCAACACCTGAGGGAGAGGCGATTGTAATCTACACTCTCAAAAATACTCTTGGCAGTCAGGTGCAGTTGAGTAATATTGGTGCAGGTATTGTGAGCGTTAAGTTTGCAGACCGTAATGGCAAGATAGAGGATGTGGTTTTGGGGTATAAAGACCCAATGAGCTATTTTGGCGACGGAGCGTGCGCAGGAAAGACCGTAGGCCGTGTGGCAAACCGTATTGCAGGTGGACAGATGACAGTTGAGGGTACTGAGTACCGCCTTGAGGTAAACAATGGCCCAAATCATCTTCACGGAGGTACAAAGAACTTCTCTAACCGCCTTTGGGAGAGTTGCGTGGAGTATAACCGTGTAATTTTTACACTTATCTCAGAGGATGGCGATTGTGGCTATCCCGGTGAGGTAACGGCTCAGATTGTCTATGACTTCGATGATGAGAATAATCTCGAAATTACACTACTTGCAAAGTCTGACCAAACAACCCCTGTAAATTTGACCAACCATACATATTGGAACTTGGCAGGTGAGAATTCGGGTACTATCCTCGACCATACCTTGCAGCTAAACTGCTCAAAGGCACTTGAGATGAACTCTGTTCAGATTCCTACAGGAAAGCTTCTTGATGTGGCATCAACACCGCAGGACTTTACCTCAGCACGTCGTTTGGGCGATGATATTGACTCAGAGTTTAACCATATTCACGACTTTAAGGGCTACGACCACTTCTTTGTTGTCGATGGATGGCAGAAGAATATTTTGGGTCCGGTAGGTACCCTTACAGACCCCTCTTCGGGGCGTAGTGTAGAGATTCTCTCCTCACAGCCTGGCTGTATGGTCTATACGGGTAATTGGCTCAGTGGAGGTTGTCCTATCACCAAGTCAGGCTCTCGCTACTCAGACTATGCAGGCGTGGCTATCGAGTGTCAGGGTTATCCGGATGCGGTTAATCAACCGGATTTTCCGTCAATTTTGCTCCACGAGGGGGAGTTGTATTGTCAGAAGATAGTCTTCCGCCTAAGAGTTTTGGCGTGATAACGCAGCATTAGCTGCACATCCCTTAAATCCCCGAATGAGTGGTACGTTTAGTACAACCCATCCGGGGATTTCTCACGATGCACACCGACCGACGCTGCTCGTGAGGGCAGAGGCTGCTTGCAGACTATGCCGAACTGCGAGGAGGAAAAGCCATCTTTAGATGGATTAACTACCGTGTTTTGATACCAAAACGGTGTAAGGCTATATAATAGTGCCGACTATAGTTACTGCCACTTGCACAGTGATAAAGAGTGCTACGGCCTTCCAGCCTCTTACATTACAACTTACCGAAAAGGCATTATAGTTCCAAATGTAGAACAAAATCAACCCGATTGTGGACCAAATGCCAGAAATGGTGAGAGGTATTGGGATTGTAGTTGGTATTGTTCCAGATTGCATTGCTGCCACAAGCTCGGTTGTGCTCTGCTGTACAGACGGAAGAAGCATCGGTGCAATCATAAGCAACAGAACTATCTGTGCAAAGGCTGTTGTGCCGAGAATGTCTATAATGCGTATTTTAGACTTTGAGAGTGCCATACCGCAGAGGTAGAGCAGAACTGCGGGAACTATCCACCATATTGTCTGCGCTCCAAGTACTTCCAAAAAAGATGCCTCTGCCATACCTATATGTATATAGCTGTCTTGAATTAGGTTGCCGCTATATAGCATAAGTGCCGAGGCTACGATAAATAGATAGCCCATCACAAGTGCCTTTGTGCCGGCGATGTAACGGAAGGGGTTAAAGAGTGCTTTCATAGTTTTGTAGTTTAGAGATAATATCATCAAGGATGTTGCGCACAGTAGGGTAGCTCAGCCCCATATCAGTTGCCATCTGCTTGAGCGAGCCGCTACATTTGATAAACGAGACTACAAACTGTTGCTCCTCGGCTGTAAGGCGCAAGATAGGATGAATAGCAAACTGCCCACTAATAGTGGTATCACATTCAGCGCAGTGCAGACTCTTTACAGTTAGTATCCCACCACATGACGGACAAACGGTGGGAAATGTCTTTTTAGAACTCATAACTCAATAGGTTTTGATGAACTGATTATGTAATTTCTTTTTGATGTCTTTACAAGATAGAGGTTCTCTAATTGTCCGCAGTAGAGTTGATATGTGCCGAACTTACTGTTGCGGAAAATGCCAAACCAACCGAAAAATCCGCCACTGCCAAAGAGTCTTAATGAACCACGAATCTCGTTGCTATCTATCGCCCTAATCTCGATAATATCACTCTTGAGAATTGCGGTATGTCCAATCGGGTGGGTGATTACTATCGACTTGTCGTCAATCAATAGATAGCGCGGCATAGTCAGGAGCACCCAAACCGCCACGATGCCAAATATAATATAGGTAACAATCACGGCAACCATCCCAGCACTCCATACAGCAATCGCACCATAAACAAGCAACGCCATCAACAGAATAGATGTTACCGTCCCCATCCTGCCAATCACAAACTTTTCGCAATGTATTTTCATATTATTAAATCTTTTCTTCAACAAAGTTAAAGATAATTTTAATAAAATGCAAATTTTTATTCTCGTATAAGCAAAAAAAAGCCGGAGAGTATTACTCCCCGACTCGATATAACTACTATCTACTAATGGAAGAAGATAGATGAAATCTCTTTGTAGTTGTGTACTCTCTCGATAACCTCAGCAAAGATATCTGCGCAAGAGAGAACGGTAAACTTGTGCAAGTCAGCCTCAGGGTTGAGAGGAATAGTATCAGATACGATAACCTCAGTCAGAGCGCTCTCGTTAATTCTGTCATAAGCCTTACCTGAGAGTACAGGGTGTGTAATTGC
>JAFOBG010000053.1 GCA_017381935.1 Alistipes sp. | reverse complement strand
TCAACCCTGAGGCTGACTTGCACAAGTTTACCGTTCTCTCTTGCGCAGATATCTTTGCTGAGGTTATCGAGAGAGTACACAACTACAAAGAGATTTCATCTATCTTCTTCCATTAGTAGATAGTAGCTATATCGAGTCGGGAGAGTTGTCTTTCCCGACTTTTTTGTATATTTGTAGTTGGTTAGGGGCGGCTCTATCCAAGACATTTGAGAAAAAGAAGAAGCGTTATGCTTGTCTCGAAGTCGGGAACGTAGGAAATTCAAGACTATTCAGAGAGAAAAAGCGTAATGGTTTCTCACGCTATTAGCGTGGGCTGCTATTACCATATACTCTGAATAAAGGTTATTCCTACGACCTTCGACTTAGAAGATGGCATTGCAGTACCACGCTTCTTCGTTGGTTGGATTGCGAAAAATATCGGCTTATTGGTCAAAATATCAGATGATTAATTGTTAAATAATAAATACTATAGATTTATGAGGAAGAATGTTGTCGTAACACTTATTCTGTTGCTAACAATAGGTGTATGTGAGATCTCAGCTCAAAGCTTTCTTGAACGACTTGGCAAAGCTGTAGGGACAGAAATTGAAAAAGGTGTAAAAAAGGGAGTGGAAAAGGCTGTTGGCAATATGAAAGAGAAAGCACAGGAGAAGAAGGATCAGAAGCAAGACTCAGAGTCTGTGCCAGCAAGTACTAATGTAAGCGTTGGAATTGCCAAAGCTACTCAAAAAGCCAAATCAACGATAGCAAAACTTGACAAGACCAAGATGTACACTCAGGAGCAAGCTGATAGTTACTATCCGCTTAGCAATCCTCGTACGCTCCATATCGATAATGATTATCTCGCACGTGAGATACTAAAGCATCGCTTAGATCAAAAACAGCAAAGAGCCCAAAATCTTAATGTCAATAAACTTATCATCACCGTAGAAAATTTGAGTTATGGCTATCTAACATATAATTTTCACAATCTGAAAGAGGTGTGGTGTGGTCCGGAGGTTGACGTGGCTGCTATATTAGAGAACTATATATATGAAACGAAGCGTTCACAAGATTTCATGTCCCTTCACTATCCGACCTATTCATTAGGAATATATTCAAGAGAGTGTACTCTATTTCTTCCAGCAGAGAAGTATCCCAAAGGTATAATTTCCATTCAGGAAGAAATCCTCAAGAAGACCGGAGATTCTGTAACCTGGAAGACTGTTCCGCCTGCGCTTCTTAGATTCAAGACCCTCCTTTATACCGGAGATGTCAATCAGGCCGCTGAAAAGGGAGCCTCCGCGTGTAAGGCATATTGTCCGGGACATAACTTCTCGGCGCTTGTGGTTGCTGCCCATACGGTTATGAGACATCCGACCTGTCAGGCAAACCCTAAGTTTTACTATAGTTGCAAGTATTGTGGAGAGTGCGAACATAATCCTAAACATACATTTGAAAAGGATCAATTCTGGAAAGACAAGACCGAGGCATACTCTCACGCATATGTAAAATATGATCTTTCAGAAAAGAACTATGTTGGCCGCAATGCAAAAGGAGAAAAGGTTTATCAGATAAGCTGCTATTGGTGTGGTCATAACGGGAAAGAGGAGATTTCAAATTTCACTCAGGAAGATCTCCGTATGGCAGGTCACGATGAGATAACCCTCGCACAGTATAAGGAGATGATGTTGAGTTCTTGGGATGCAGTGCAAAAGCAGGAGGCTCTTGCTAATGTGTTTGTAGGAGGATTTGATTATCCGGGATTTTTTGCTGTCCCTGATGATGATCATGGTGCCAAAGTCAATCCGAAAGCGGAAAATGACACAAGATGGGCAATGGCAAATGGTCTTATCGATAAGCAGATGCTCGGAACAGATTACCTTAAGAACATCTCTCGCTGTCAACTCGCATCTCTCGCTGTCAAACTGGCTGAACAAGTAACAGGAAAGAGCATCAAGGCGGCTCCTGCCGGCACATTTACAGATTCGGATGACATCTATCTCCTTAAGGCTTATGCTGCCGGAATCATATCTGGTCAAAGTGCAGATGCTATTACACCCGATGCCCCAGTCACACGTCAGGAAATGTCTGCATACTTCTTTAATGCTCTTCAATACATAAAAGAACATTCAAGTGTCAGATATACTGTATATACTCCAAATCTCGATATCTATTCAGACAAGGGAAAGATTGCAGACTGGGCACTTGAGGCAATGGGATTTATGAACACTCTCGGTTTTGTAAAAGGCACGACAAAGAATACTATAGACCCATTAAGGGTTTGCACCATCGAAGAGGCGGTTATTCTTGCCCACAAGTGCTTCTATGCCGATGAACTTGGCTGGTATCAGTGTATCCGCCCAGATGAAAGGGGTTATGCCGGCTCGCCAGGAGGTGCTTATGACCCTTTGGGCATTCAGAAGACAATAACAGCATTTCCAGTACCTTACGCAAGTGCAGGCAATATCATATGGGGCTATGACAATGGTTCAAGATTCTGGGTCGGAGAAAACTGGATTGGCAGAGGATTGCTAAGAAAGAGTCAGAAGGAAGTAATGCTGCCAATTGTTGATAAATATACAGGAACAACAGTCTTTGTTCCCGGAGAGGAGTTTCTCCCTATCAAGGATATTTAAGCCTTAAAATATTAATCAATACCGTAAGAGTCTTCGTATGCAATAACGGAGACTCTTATTATATTCAAGTATGTGCAAGTGTTAATGTGACTTGTTTCTATGGAGCGCGGTGCAAAGTCTGTTCGTGCTGCAATTACACACCCTGTACTCTCAGGTAAGGCTTATGACAGAATTAACGAGAGCGCTCTGACTGAGGTTATCGTATCTGATACTATTCCTCTCAACCCTGAGGCTGACTTGCACAAGTTTACCGTTCTCTCTTGCGCAGAT
>JAFOBG010000052.1 GCA_017381935.1 Alistipes sp. | reverse complement strand
GCCCCTAACACCTCACTCACTCCTATCATCTCATTCTCCAATCCTATTATTTTCCAAACACCAAACAAAAGATTCATCATCTATATAGAACAAAACTTCCACAATAATCATACATTTGATGTTTTAATAGTTTGTTATAATATGTCACAAATTATTGGTGCTATAACTATATGTTTAAGTATTAAAATATCACAGTTGAAGTTTTAGCACAGATGATTAGAGAAAAATAGGTAAATTAGTTTTGAATTAAAAACTGTATTAGAATAGATGAGTAATGAATCATAAAAAAGAGAAAATATCATCATTAAACAATAGTATTAGTTATTGAATAATTAATGATAAGAATACATCTATTATAGAATAGTTATTATTAGTAATTATAGATTTATTAAGAAAGAATTAAAGAGATAGGAAGAGAAATATAATAAGAGAACAAATAGTTAGGAACAATCTCAATTATATTGTTGATAATAAGAGTATTATAAGGATTGTTAATTACACTATTGAAATCAGGTAGAAGAAACCTTTGAGTACACTTTGCCAGGTGAAAGATTTAGGCTACTTTTGCAGATACAAGGCACTATTTTTCTGAGACCTATATGTGACCATATGGTAAAAAATAGTGGTTGAAATGGTCTGTAAATACTTGTAGTAAGGATTTTAAGGAGTGAACAACATCCCCATCTTCCACCCTTGAAAACCTTATAACAAGTGATGTTATGAGGTTTTTTTGTTTATCTGTAAGCCTGTGAGCAAGCTCGGCTCAGTCGTGAATATCCACACTGCAAAAAGCGACTGCGGCACTCCTTAGATGATGTCGTGCAGGCACGACATCCCCATCTTCCAGCCAACTTACTACTTATCTGAGAATATATCGAAAGCGTATGTTGCGCCAAGGCGAATTTGGTGATATGGCCAATCGGCAAAGCCTACTTGATGTGATAGATTTAAAGATAGCTTACCAAAGGAGTATGATAATCTTGTCTTAAGAGTTTTTGGATGATCTCCATCTCGTTCCCAGCCCATATAACTACCAAATTCTGTCGCAAAAGAGACTCTCCGATATCTATAGGATAGTTGTGCGCCATACATGAGTGCATCATTTTGTCGTCCCATATCGGTCTGCCAGCAGAGAAATCCACAACTTAAGACTGCTCGCAATGAGTGGTTTCTACTATTAACAATCTGTCGTCCCAAAGCGAAATCAAAGAAATATCCAGGAGCATCATAGCACCTACCCTTAATAAAATGGTTTGCCGAGGCTGTCTTCAGAGCTGCTCTGGCAACAAGATCGCAATAATGTCGCTTTTCATTAAGGATAAGGACATTAGTCGATATATAAACATCTCCAGGGCTAAAGCCTTTCAAATCATCTTCAAATGGCAAACGCCTAATAGCATTTACCTCAGAAGAGGTATAGAAGTACTCAAATATAGGCATCCATACCGAGATATTGACTTTTGGTGTAAATAGTGGTATTGTTACTCTCAAGAAGAGATCTGTCGTAATATCATCCTTAATAGATGAGGTTGTAGTTCCAAAAAAACAATCGCCATACATTTCCACTTTAAGTTCTGACGATGTACGTCCATCCAACATATCGGGCACAGGAAAGGCATTAGGGCCAAAATATGCAGGACCTATCTTTGTAGGTATGCCAAAATTTGGTCTCTCTATTGCAACCTGGGCTGTAACAACATTTGTTACTGCACAACAGAGCAGCATTAATATATATATAATGTATCTTTTCACAATATCAGCTTATAGCATACTATGAAAAAGAACGAACACCTCCTCAACAAAGGTGCTCGTTACAAGTAATACCCTCGTCTCTACAAATAACCCTCCTTAACGAGCCACTCTCGCACCTGCTCCCAATCCACGAATGGACGTGTAGAGGTGGGTGAATTTTTCAGAGGTACTCCAAGTGCTGAATCGTCAATATACAGGTTCGCATAGACCTTTGTAGAGGCTGTCCACGACTTCTGATCAGGATTTTTATTTACGCCGTATAGTGGAATATTATTATCTTTAAACCACCTTACAGCATCCTTCTCCAAGCGGCCACTACGCATCGTATTAAGGACCAAACGGTAACCGGCATCAGTCAGCTCCTTAAGGACAGGAACTGCGCCAATATCACTACCTATATATGGATAATCATGTGTTACACATGTACCGTCAAAATCGACAGCTATCACCAACTCTGACATAATTATTTAGAGAGTTTGCGTTTATTTACCCATCTTCTCAAGCCTGCACGGCAGAGCAACTTCTCCCACTTAGAATATACAAACTCGTCATCATCTGTGCTTGCATAAGTATAAGTATATCCATAGCGATGACTACGCTCAGTAGCACCATTGAGGATAATACACATATTACGCAACTTGTTATAACGATAAAGGTTATCAATATCCGGGAGCTGACGACGGTCAAGAAGACCCTCACGAACAACGTATATACTCAAATCAGCAATACGGCTTGCAATAAGGGCATCTGCAATAACCAATGCAGGAACGCTATCTATGATAATATAGTCATACTTGGTACGGCATTCTGCAATAAGCTCATCCAAACGGCCTGAAAGCAACTGCTCTGCAGGGTTAGGAGGTTGAAGGCCTGCATAAACACAGTCAAAATTCTCATGGATACCGCTATTTGAAATAATATCATTAATAGACACCTGCTGGTCGCTCATGTATTTAGAGATACCATTAGGATTATTTCTCTGTCCCATGTGCTTACTCAATGTACGGCGACGCAAATCAAGGTCTATAAGAAGCACCTTATTACCTGAGAAGGCATAGGTCATTGCCATATTGGTTGCAACGAATGTTTTACCAGCATGCTCATTTGATGAAGTAATGAGGAATACCTGTTGGTTACCAGAGGTATTCATAAAGCCCATATTGGTACGGATAATACGGAATGCCTCTGAAACACTATCTCGTCCATTTTCTCGCACTGCAATACCTCGGCTATCTTTTCTACCTGTAAATACAGGAATATCTCCCAAATAAGGCACCTTTGTATATTTCTCAATATCCTGACGACTACGAACTGTCGTATCGAGAATCTCTCTAAGATAAAGTATTGCAAATGGCACTGCGCAACCCAAGATAATCATTACAAGCAATACGAAACTCTTACGAGGTGCAATTGGACGAAGTGGGCCAAATGCAGAGTCAATAATACGTGCCGTATTCTCTGTAATAGCAAGAGAGATTGCATTCTCCTCACGCTTGTTAAGCAGATAGAGGTAAAGTTCCTCTTTAATTCGCTGCTGACGTGCAATAGTGAGATACTCCTGCTCCTGCAATGGAACACTACTAATACGAGCATCTGTCTTACCCTGCTCACGGCGAAGATTCTTCAACTGAATATCCAAAGTGGCAATATAAGAGTCTAATGATGCCAAAATAGCATTCTTCATAGCCACTCTATTAGTATTGAGTTGCTGGATAACAGGGTTATTTACAGAACTATTCTGCAACAACTTCTCACGGCGAAGTACCAAATCGTTATATGCAGCTATCTGACTTGCAAGAGACGAAGCGGTAGCAGTATTTCCGAAACCTGTTACAGGGATAAGGCTAAACTCCTTCTGTGGGTCATTTAAATAGTCCTTAATGAACTTAGACATCTCAAGTTGGCTCTCCACGCTCAACACATCAGACTGAAGTTTAGTTGATACAGTCAGGTTCTTCTCTGTCTCAGCCTGAATATCGACCATGCTATTACGAGTTTTGAAAGTCTTAATATCGCTATCAACGGCACCAAGTTCCTTACTGATAATAGCCAAACGAACATCAATAAAATCGGCAGTTGCCTCAGCAATCTGTTGCTTATCGTTTACCGCATCCTCATTATAAACATCAATCAGCGTATTGATTACATCCTCAGCACGCTTTGCCACAATATCATTAAGAGAGATATTGATAATTGACGACATCTTATTAGCTACAGAAGACTTCATTGCTGTACGATAACGTGTAGCAACAGCCTCCTTAGTATTCTTTGACACAGAGATTGTCTTACCCTCATACTCCTCTGACATATAAAGAGTCTTGTTGATAATAACCTCTCCAGAAGGTGTCATCACTGACTCTCCATAAGGTGTTGTTACTGTAAACTCTTCGTCATCGGTATCTTCCTCATCGTGTGCCGCTACACGAACAAAGTCATAAATGGTAACATCATTCTTACCCAAATCTACACGGAACGAGCAACGCTCAGAGCCATTATCATTTACAAACTGCGCCTCAATTGGGCTACGACGATAAAGGTCAACTGTACGTAGGCCTGAACGAGTTGTATAATTTACAGTCAGACCAAGACGCTCAACAACCTCAACCATTAATCGGCGAGCCTGAAGAACAAACAGTTCATTATCCACATTTCGTCTTGTAGTAAGACCTGCAATCTCACTAAATGCCGCCATCTCATTAGCACCACTACCCTTACGGCTATCTTTTACCATAATGGTTGCATTACGCTGATAGACAGGCGAACTCTTCATGATATACAGCACACCGGCTGCAAGGAAAAGTACTACTGAAATTACAAACCAATACCATTTTTTCAGAACCATCTCTACCAAATCATGTAGAGTAAAGGTCTGAATATCACTCATATTATTGTCAGAGGTAGAGACTATACCCGACTCATGCTGCTGATACTGTTCCATCGTTATTTAATTTTTGTGATTGTAACTACAAGTGATGCCGCAGAGATAAGTGTACTTACAATTGAAATCCAGAAACTACGATTCTGGTTAATCTCTCCTGATGCTGCACGCTGTTTCTTAGGCTGAACATATATTACATCGCCCTGCTGTAGATAGTATGCAGGTGAGGCGAAACAATTTTTATCCAAAAGATTGACCACATAAGTCTTTGTTTGACCTGCCTCTTTACGAACAACTGTTACATTGGCACGATTTCCATAGATTGTCATATCACCAGCCATAGCAAGAGCCTCAAGAATGGTTATCTGATCTCGAGTAACATCAAACTGACCAGGACGAGCAACCTCACCCATCACAAAGACCTTCATATCTGCAAACTGAATATTGACTGCCGCATCACTAATATAACCGCCATTAATAATCATCTGTGCAATCAAATCGGCAAGTTCTGTACGAGTCTTGCCCACACTTGGAACATTACCGATAATAGGCATATACAAATTTCCATCCTTATCAACCGTTCTTACTTGCAAGCCTTGAGAACTACTTACATTTGTCTGACCGATAGGAGAGTTTGATAGCGAATTATACGAAGTCATGACATTAAATGGAGCAGCCAACTCCGGATCCTTACTTGACACTACCACCGTCAAACGATCATAAGGTTTGATTCTAATCTGCTGCTCATAAGCCACAGAAACAGCCTTGTCATTCTCTATATCCTGAATGTAAGCAGTTCTCTCAATTGCTGTACATCCACTGAGGAAGAGAGCGACAAGTCCCAGATAGATAAATTTGGTAATTTTCATTGTTTTATATTTTTAATTTTCTAATATCAACATATCGAATAATACGCATGCACGCACATACATATATGCAAAGTGGGACAAAGATAATAAATTATATCCAATTTTCACAATACAACAAATGCTATTTTTACATTTTTTCTACATATACCTCCTTTTTTGTCATCTTTTATTATCTTTGTCAATTATTAACAACGATAACTGCAATGAAACATCCTCAATGGAGCTACGAAGCGGTACTGTATGAGATGAATATCCGACAGCTTACTAAAGAGGGAACTCTCAAGGCCGCAACAGATGAACTACCACGCTTAAAAGAGCTTGGAATAGATGCTGTATGGCTTATGCCGATTTACCCCATCGGCATCACATCTCGCAAAGGTTCTTTGGGCTCTTATTACTCTATTGCCGACTACTGCAATATCAATGAAAATTTTGGCACTTTTAAGGACTTCGACACTTTTGTTAAGAAGGCTCACAAATTAGGCCTAAAAGTAATCCTAGATTGGGTTGCCAACCACACATCCAGAGACGCTAAATGGCTCAATAACAAACCATTAGATTGGTACGAGAGAGATAATAATGGAGAAGCAAAAATCCCTTGGGATTGGAGCGATACCGCCCAATTAAACTATACCAATAAAGAGGTTTGGCAAGGGCAAATAGAGGCCATGAAATTTTGGATTACAGAGCACAATATTGACGGTTTCCGATGCGATATGGCAATGCTTGTTCCGATAGAATTTTGGCAGGTTGTAAGATTCTCTCTACAACAGATAAAACCAGACATTTTTCTACTTGCCGAAGCTGAAGAGGATAACCTATTTCAGAATGCTTTTGATGCATGTTATTCTTGGAATTTACATCATGCAATGTGCGATGTTGCACAGGGTAAAACCCGAGTTTGGACACTCAGAGACAGAATACATACTGACCGTCGCAGATTTCCAAAATGGAGTATGCGTATGACATTCACATCAAATCATGACGAAAATTCATGGAGTGGTAGTGAATTTACCCGTTTTGGGGCAGCATTAGAGCCTATGGCTGCGCTTACATTTCTACTTCCAAATTCGCTCCCTCTGATATATACCGGGCAAGAGTTCGGTTTCGACCACTCATTTGCCTTTTTTGACAGAGATCCAATGCCTAAAATGGAGGCAAACAACTACACCCAATTCTACAAGTCTATGTGCAATATCTACCACAGCCACAAGGCTTTACACTCAGCAGACTCAGGTGGTAGTTTTATAGAAATAATCAACAATGCTCCAGATTGCCTGTTAACCTTTGTAAGAGAGAAAGATGACGATAGAGTAATCGTAATTACCAATCTCTCTCCATACACTGTTTTTGGAGATTTCCATACAGGCATATATGCAGGTGAGTACATTGATGCTATGACCAATAAAAGCGCCACGTTATATGAACACATGTGGGGAGATATCGCCCCGTGGAGTTACAAAATATTAACAAAACAGTAATATTTACGAATTGAGAGTTGAAAGTTGAGAGAATTACTTTCAACTCTCAACTTTTATTACTATATTTGCGCGTCCAAATATAAAACTAAGGTATGAAATTAGCTCTGGCTCAATTAAACTACACAATTGGAGACATCGACGGCAATACTGCCAAAATTATTGCATCAGTAGAGCGTGCAAAATCTGAGGGTGCAGATGTTGTTATTTTTGCCGAGCAGGCTGTAAGCGGAACTCCTGCTTTTGACCTACTCCGTAAAACCACATTCCTTGAGTTGTGCGAAGATGCATTGGAGAGCATTGCTCGCCATTGCGACTCTATTGTAGCAATTGTCGGTTCACCGGTACTCTCTATTGATGGTACTATGAGTGGTGCAGTAGTACTGCAAAATGGTAGAATCAGCCATTGTGTAACCAAGAAACATATTACAGCTCGTCGTGAAATGGGTTTCCTCAGCCCTGGAACAGGTATTGAGACCCTATTTATTGCAGGCGAGAAGGTTGCTCTGGTTGTTGGAGATGACTTCCGTCGTGTTCGCAATTTCCCTCGTACTGCGCAGGTTGTAATAAGCATCAACGCTCGTCGTTACGGCAAGGGTGTATTATCACGTCGTTACTCTACAATCCATGATGTAGCATACATTCAGTCTAAGACTGTAGCATTTATCAATCAAGTTGGTGGTTCCGGCGAGATTGTGTATGATGGAACCTCCGGTGTGATTGACAATAAGGGAAACCTAACCCTTATGATGAAGGGCTTTGATGAAGACTTTGCTGTTTACGACACCGACATAGAGCATGAACCATGTATTCTGCCAGATGCGTTATATAGCCATGATCGTACCCAATTTAACTACAAAGCTGCCGTTCTTGGTCTTCGCGACTACTTCCATAAAAATGGATATACAAAGGCTTGCGTCGGTCTTTCAGGCGGTATAGACTCCTCTATTGTAGCTTGTATTGCCGCAGAAGCATTAGGCAAAGAGAACGTTCGAGGCCTACTTATGCCATCTCCATTCTCTCCTGACCAATCGGTTGAAGATGCCACAGAGTTAGCTAAGAATTTAGGTATTGAGTATAGCGTTCTGCCGATTACTGAGGTATATCGCTCTATGCTTAACACTTTAAAACCTGTCATAGGAGGTCGTGATTTTGACCTTACTGAAGAGAATATCCAGGCTCGTATTCGTACAGTTATGCTTATGGCGTTGCAGAATAAGACCGGATACATCCTACTCAACTCCTCAAATAAGAGTGAAAACGCCTTGGGTTTATGTACCCTCTACGGAGATACTGCCGGAGCATTCAGCGTTACTGGCGACCTATACAAGAGTGAGATGTATGATCTTGCACGATATATCAACCGTATAAGTAATGATGTTATCCCTGAGAGTATTATTATCAAGGAGCCATCTTCAGAGCTTCGTCCTGACCAGAAGGATAGCGACATTCTACCACCATACGAGGTTGTGGATGCTATTTTGATACGTATGATTGAGCAGGGACAGCATCGTGAGGAGATTATAAATGCAGGCTTTGACTCTGAGGTTGTAGAGAAAATTCATGCTATGATTATGAAGAACGAGAAGAAACGTTACCAGTTCCCTCCTGTTCTACGACTCTCAGCTTGTGCATTCGGTCATGAGCGTCTGATGCCTCTGATAAACAAGTATGGGGACTAATATCAGACATAAAGGAGTGGTGCTATCTGTTTTCCGCGACACTGTAACTGTAGCGGTAGAGAGCAGCGAGGCTTGTGGTAGTTGCGCTTCACGCAGTGCCTGCTCATTGGGCGTGCATAGCAATACCCGAAACATTCTTGTAAACACCCCCGATGCGACATCCTACAGTGTAGGCGAGCAGGTTATGGTCGGCACACGCACACAGATGGGTCTTATGGCTGTAGCGCTATGCTACCTCATCCCAGCCGTAGTTCTTGTAGGCTCACTTGCCACTGCCGTACAGCTCAGTCTGTCGGAGGGGGCATCGGCAGGGATTTCACTGCTATGCGTAGCACTTTATTATGGTCTGATGTGTCTGCGCAGAGGTAAAATTGCCAAAAAGATAAGTTTTACGATAGAGAAACTATAGAAAAACAGTAATATAATGAACACTTTAATTTACACAATCCTTACACTCTGCATTATCGGCGTAGTGGCTGCAGTTGTCCTCTATGTCGTTGCGCAGAAGTTTAAGGTTTATGAAGACCCTCGTATTGACGAGACGGAGAAGATGTTGCCTGGTGCAAATTGCGGAGGTTGCGGTTTTCCAGGCTGTCGAGGACTTGCCACTGCTCTTGTAGAGAGTGATGATATCTCTGCATTCTACTGCTCTGTAGGTGGTGATGAGTGTATGGGTAAAATTGCTAACTACCTTGGCAAGGTTGCACCTAAAAAAGAGCCACAAACTGCAACAGTTCGCTGTGGTGGTTCTTGCGACAAACGACCTCGCACAAATACCTACATTGGAGCAACCTCTTGCGCTATCGCATCATCACTCTATGCAGGTGAGACCGGTTGTGCCTATGGTTGTTTAGGTTATGGAGATTGCGTTGAGGCTTGTGCTTTTGATGCTATCCACATCAACCCAGAGACAGGCCTTGCAGAGGTTGATGCCGACAAGTGTACAGCTTGTGGTGCTTGCGTTAAGGCTTGCCCTAAGGGTATTATTGAGCTTCGTAAGCGTTGGCCTAAGAATCGAGCAATCTATGTATCTTGCGTATCTAAGGATAAAGGCGCAGTTACGATGAAGGCTTGTAAGGCGGGCTGTATCGGATGTCGTAAGTGCGAGAAGGTCTGCGAGTTTGGTGCTATAACTGTAGAGAACAACCTTGCATTTATCGACAGCACAAAGTGCCGTCTGTGTCGCAAGTGCGTAGGCGAGTGTCCAACAGGAGCTATCAAGATGATTGGCTTAGCCCCATTGGTTAAAAAAGAAGAAGTAAAGGAGGAGAAGTAGTATGGCAAAGACATTTCCTATAGGCGGAGTACATCCGTCAGACAATAAACAGTGGAGCAAAGGTAGCGCAATAGAGACTATGGAGTTGCCGGATGTTGTCAACATCCCACTTGCGCAACATATCGGTGCACCTGCAACTGCCATTGTAAAGAAAGGTGATACCGTTGTTGTCGGTCAAAAGATTGCAGAGGCTACAGGCTTCATGTCTGCAAATATCCATGCACCTATCTCCGGAACAGTTACCGCTGTAGATTTGCAGCCTAACGGTCAGGGCATTCGTCAAATGATGATTACCATCAAACGTGAGGGTGATGAGTGGGCTGAGTCTATAGACCGTTCAACAAGTCTTGTTACAGAGTGCACTTTAGAGCCAAAACAGATTATAGAGAAGATTAAAGAGGCTGGTATTGTAGGTATGGGCGGTGCAACATTCCCAACGCATGTAAAGCTCTCGATTCCGGAGGGTAAGAAGGCTGAAATCCTTATTATCAACGGTGTTGAGTGTGAGCCATATCTTACCTCAGACTATCGTACAATGCTTGAGCGTGGAGAGGAGCTGATTGCTGGTACCAGAATTTTGATGCGAGCTATCGGTGTTACAACAGCAGTAATCGGCGTAGAGGCCAATAAGCCTGATGCTGTCAAACATCTACAGTCTTTAGTTGGTAGTGCATCAGACATAAAGGTACAAATGCTCAAAACTCAGTACCCTCAGGGTGGTGAGAAACAGTTAATTGCGGCTGTTACAGGTCGTCAGGTTCCTGCACCTCCTGCACTTCCAATAGATGTAGGTGCGGTTGTCTGCAACGCCTCTACTGCGGTAGCTGTATATGAGGCTGTTCAGAAAAACAAGCCACTAATTGAGCGAGTTGTAACTGTAACCGGCTCAGCTGTTGCAAATCCAAAGAACCTATTGACACGTTTCGGTACTCCGGTTGAGGCACTGATTGCTAAGTGTGGAGGTGTACCTCAGGGAGAGGTTAAGGTTATCAATGGAGGTCCGATGATGGGTCGTTCACTGAGTAATATTGCAATGCCTGTAATGAAGGGTTGTTCCGGCATTACAATTATGGTTGGCCAGGCGGCCAAGAGAGGTATTGAGAGCGCATGTATAAAGTGTGCGAAATGTGTTGAGGCTTGTCCTATGGGTTTGGAGCCTTATCTACTCTCAAAGCAGGCTCGCAAAAAGGCCTGGGAGGCAATGGAGGCAAATGATATTACAAGCTGTATCGAGTGTGGTTGTTGTCAATTTACCTGCCCTGCAAATATTCCACTTCTTGACTACGTACGCCTCGGTAAACAGACCGTTATGGGTATTATCCGAGCAAGAAATATGAAGAAATAATAACAGAGAGATATGAGTAACAGATTTTTTGTTTCACCAGCACCGCATGTGCATAGCGACTACTCCACAACCCGACTTATGGGAGATGTGGTGATAGCTCTGCTCCCTGCATTGATGGTTTCGGTGAGAGTATTTGGCTGGAACGTACTTGCTATTACTGCTGTAAGTATCGCAAGTTGCGTTTTGCTTGAGTTCTTGGTACAGAAGTACCTGGTTAAAGGTCCTGTAACAGTTTGTAATCTATCTGCTGTGGTTACCGGTTTATTACTTGCAATGAACCTGCCGGCAAACATTCCACTCTGGATAGTTGTTATTGGAGCTGTCGTTGCTATTGGAGTAGCTAAGATGCCATTTGGAGGACTTGGTAAGAATGTATTTAACCCTGCTCTTGCAGCACGTGTATTCTTACTTATTGCATATCCTGTACAGATGACAACATTCCCAACTCCTACTCTTGATGGTTTTGCAGATGCATATTCAGGAGCAACTCCTCTTGGTGCAGCAAAAGCTGGATTGGTAGATTTCGCAGGTTTTGATGTTGCAGGCATGTTCACCGGTGCTATAGGTGGTTCGTTTGGTGAGATTTCAGCCCTTGCACTTCTGCTCGGCTTTGCATATTTGCTTATGCGTCGAGTTATTACTTGGCATATTCCTGTAGCTGTGCTTGGCACTATGGCTCTGTTTGCAACAATCTTTGCAGGTGTGAGATTTGAGGAGCCTTCAATGCACATTCTCTTCCCTCTATTCCACCTACTTGCCGGAGGAGCAATACTTGGTGCTGTGTTTATGGCAACTGACTATGTAACATCTCCTATGACCACAAAGGGTATGATTATATATGGTATCGGCATTGGTGTAATTACTATGTGTATCCGATTGTGGGGCGCATATCCAGAGGGTATGTCATTCGCTATTCTGATTATGAACAGCGTAGTACCACTTATTAATAAGTATGTTAAACCAAAGCGTTTCGGCGCAAAAAAGTAGGAGGGAGTATGGAAAGTTCATTGAAAAACATGGTTTTGGTACTCTTTACCATCACCCTTCTTTCATCAGCAGCCGTAGGCGGTGTATATATGCTTACCGAGGAGCCTATTGCTCAGGCCAAAGAGCTAGCTGTAAAAGATGCGTTAGCTCAGGTGTTGCCACAGTTTGAGGCAACTACGAAACAAAGTATCGAAGTTAATCAACTACCTATTGTAGCTCATACAGCAACAATTGCCGGAGAGACTGTAGGTTATGCTGTAGAGAGCATCTCTAAAAATGGTTTTGGTGGTGCAGTTCGTCTAATGGTTGGTTTCGACACAGAGGGAAAGATTCTTAACATCAACGTTTTGGAGCAAAAAGAGACTCCAGGACTTGGTACAAAAATGGCAGATGAGGGCAATGTCCTGCTTGCATCACTTAAAGATAAGAATGCAGCAGAGGTCAATATGACCGTCAAAAAGGATGGTGGAGATATTGATGCTCTTACCGCAGCCACAATCTCATCACGTGCATACGCTGAGGCTGTCGCAATAGCTTACGAGGCATTCAAAGTTGCCAGCGGAGCGCAAAGTAAAGCTGGAGATGTAACTACCGGTGCAACAAAACAGGAAGGAGGTCAGCATGAGTAATAATCGTTTATCCCTTATCTGGAAGGGTATAATCAAGGAGAACCCTACCTTTGTATTGGTTCTCGGTATGTGTCCAACTTTGGGTA
This sequence comes from Alistipes sp., assembly GCA_017381935.1. Lineage (GTDB taxonomy): Bacteria > Bacteroidota > Bacteroidia > Bacteroidales > Rikenellaceae > Alistipes. Next base: position 60,510 of record JAFOBG010000052.1, on the reverse strand, counting down.
CTACAACAAGTGCAATAAATGGTCTTGGTATGGGTGTGGCAACTATGGCTGTACTTATAATGTCAAATGCCGTAATTGCAATGATTAAAAACTTTATTCCTGACAAGGTGCGTATCCCTGCATTTATCGTTGTCATCGCATCATTTGTAACCGTTATCGATATGCTTATGCAGGCTTATGTTCCGTCTCTCTACTCGGCGCTGGGTGTATTTATTCCGCTGATTGTGGTAAACTGTATCATCCTTGGTCGTGCTGAGGCCTTCGCATCAAAGAATGGAGTTCTTGACTCTGCTCTTGACGGTGTAGGTATCGGTTTAGGTTTTACACTTTCACTAACCACTATCGGTGCCATTCGTGAGATTCTTGGCAGCGGTTCTATATTCGGTCTAAGTCTTGGTATTGCAGACTATATGCCGCTTGTGTTTGTCCTCGCTCCTGGTGGATTCTTGGTGCTTGGTTTCTTAATGGTGTTGTTTAACAAATATCTGAAGAAGTAATGGAGTATTTTGCAATTATAATAGGTGCAATATTTGTTAATAATGTTGTCCTTGCCCAGTTCCTCGGTATATGCCCTTTCCTTGGCGTCTCTTCAAAGGTTGAGACAAGTATGGGTATGGGCGCCGCTGTAACATTCGTAATGGCACTCTCTTCTGTTGTAGTATGGCTTATAAACGAGTACGTTCTCAAAGCATTAGGCATTGAGTATATGCAGACAATTGTCTTTATTCTCGTTATTGCAGCCTTAGTGCAAATGGTAGAGATTGTGCTCAAAAAGGCATCGCCATCGCTCTACCAGGCTTTGGGAATCTTCTTACCTCTTATTACAACCAACTGTGCAGTACTTGGTGTAGCACTACTTATGGTTCAAAAAGAGTATGGATTGCTTGAGGGCCTTATTTATAGTACCTCTACAGCTCTGGGCTTTGCCGTAGCACTCGTGCTATTTGCAGGTATGCGTGAGAGACTTGAGTTCGAAGAGGTACCAAAAGCATTTGAGGGTGTGCCTATTGCGCTTATCACAGCAGCACTCCTTGCTATGGCATTCATGGGCTTTAGTGGTCTGGTATAGTATTTCCTACTAAAATACAAATATCCACCTTTGCTTAAAGGTGGATATTTTTTATTGCAAATATTTACGATTACTTTCAAAATAAAAAGGGGAAGAATAAATCCTCCCCTCATCTTTTGCTCACGCAAAAGGCTATTTAACTGCGTTTACAATTGCCTCGAATGCTTTCGGCTCGTTCATCGCCAGGTCAGCCATAACCTTACGGTTAAGTGCGATACCCTTAGCGTTTACTTTACCGATGAACTCCGAATAGGTCATACCGTAAGCACGAACTGCCGCATTGATACGAACAATCCACAATGAACGGAAAGTACGTTTCTTAAGACGACGGTGTGCATATGCATACTGCAGACCCTTCTCGACAGTATTTTTGGCTACTGTCCAAACATTTCCCCTTGAACCAAAGTTACCCTTGGCAAGCTTCAAAACCTTTTTTCTTCTTGCGCGTGACGCAACAGCATTGACTGAACGTGGCATAATTAAAAGTTTTTGATGAAGTTAACAGCGGTACGATTCTCTCGCACTCTTTAGGGCTGTTTCACTCCGGTTAATAAAAAATTGTTTACTTGCTCGGCTGCTAATTACTTAACAAGCAGAGTCTTGATCTTTGCCTCATCGGCTGGTGAAACGATACCTGAATAGCAGAGGTTACGCTTCTGTTTCTTAGTCTTTTTTGTCAGGATGTGACTGTGATAAGCGTGCTTACGCTTAATCTTACCTGTGCCGGTGAAAGTAAAACGCTTCTTTGCAGCGGCATTAGTTTTCATTTTTGGCATAATTGTAAAATATTTTTAGTTAAACATAGCGCGCAAAGATACGGATTTTTTTTAATTTCACAACCAAACTTTCAAACTTTTTTGTATTTTTGTTGTACTAAATCTAAAATACTGTTGTGATGAAACTTAATAAACTATCAAAGACAGCCCTCTGTATGGCTGTACCTACGACGGCTGTAGCTCCGCTCGCTTTTACAGGTTGCAAGGTCGCAGATAAGGATGCCGAGCGCCCGAATGTTATCTTTATCCTTATGGATGATGCCGGCTATGGAGATTTTGGTTGCTATGGACAGACCAAAACAGAGACTCCTAATATTGACGCATTGGCTCAGAGCGGTATTCGTTTTACCGATATGTACACAGCAGCTCCTGTATCCTCACCATCTCGAGCTTGTCTTATTACAGGTCAAAATATGGGTAACTCGCAGATTCGTGAGAATGTAGAGGGCCGAGTTGAAGATGGCATCTGGAACTTTGATATGGTCGATAACGATCCGAGCATTGAGGGTCAGATGGGTCTTAAACCTGACACTCCGACTCTTGGAACTGTTATGAAGCAAGCCGGATATGCGACAGGTATGGTTGGTAAGTGGGGCATTGGAGGTCCTGCAAGTGGTTCTGCTCCGTGGGATATGGGTTTTGACTTCTACTACGGCTGTGTTTGTCAGCGTGTAGCACATAACTACTATCCACGATATATGTGGAAGAATGGACAGAAGGAGTATATTAACGACCGTGAAAAGGTTGTACATCCTGGAACCAAACTTGACAATGGTGCAGACCCGTACGATTGGAGTAGTTATGATAAGTATAGTCAAGATAAAGTCTATGCTCCGGATGCGATGTATGATAATGTTGTGGAGTTTGTCCGTACAAATAAAGATAAGCCATTCTTCCTGATGTGGACCACTCCATTCCCTCACTCTCCACTTCAGGCTCCAAAGGAGTGGGTAGAAAAGTATGTTGCAAAGTATGGTGATGAAGAACCATTAATTGGTGAAAAATGCCAGATTAACGGTTGGCCTCACAACTACTATCCTTGTCGCTATCCTCACGCAACATATTCAGCAATGATTTCATACTTCGACTATCAGGTAGGTATGCTCATTGATGAGCTCAAGCGTCTCGGCATATATGAGAATACTGTAATCATGTTCTCAAGTGATAACGGTCCGGCAAATAACGCCTCCTCGCCAACCGTATGGATGGATAGTGCATATCCTTATCGTTGCGGCAAGGGATGGGGTAAGCGTACACTACATGAGGGCGGTATCCGTATGCCGTTCATAGCTTCTTGGCCTGCAAAGATTAAGCAGGGTGTTGTCTCAGACCATATTGGAAACTTTGCCGATGTTATGCCAACCATTTGCGAGCTTGCAGGCGTTGAAGCTCCAAAGAATGACGGTGTATCAATAGTTCCAATTCTATCTGGCAATCCAAAGGCTCAGAAAGAGCACGACTACCTCTATTGGGAGTATCCTGCAGCAGGTGGTATGATTGCCGTGCGTGAGGGCAAGTGGAAGGGTCTTATTATGGATCTCCACAAAGGTAACCGTACAATGAAACTATTCGATGTCAGCACCCCTGGTAAGGATATCGAGTTTGATGATAAGGATGTGGCAGCAGAGCATCCTGAGATTGTCGAGCGTATGTGGAAATACATTGAGCAGAGTCATCATCTTGCTGATTATGAGCCATTTAATGTAGATATAACACGTAAATAACACTACATGAGACGTTCTGTAGAATTTACATACGAAGATATTATTAAACGTAATGAACGGCGTGGCTTTACCTCTATGGTAAAGCCCGTTGGTTCTTTGTGTAATATGCGCTGTAAATATTGCTACTATCTTGACAAAGCTGCTCTCTATGGTGGTGTTGAGCCTAAGATGGATGATAAGCTATTAGAGAGTTACATCAAGGCGAATATAGAGGGCAACAACTCTCCTGTACTAAACTTCGCCTGGCATGGTGGCGAGCCTCTGCTAGCAGGCAAAGAGTTTTTCAAGAAGGCAGTTGCTCTTCAGCGAAAGTATGCAAATGGCAAAACCGTCGAGAACTCAATACAGACAAACGGTCTGCTTATAGATGACGAATGGTGCAGTATCTTCAGAGACAACAACTTTTTAGTTGGTGTATCTATTGATGGACCTGAGCACATTCACGATGCACACCGTGTTGACGCAGGCGGTCAGCCAACCTTCATGCGTGTAATGAAGGGCATAGAGAAGTTGTATCGTAATCGTGTAGAATACAATACACTAACAACTGTAAATATCCATAGCGAGGGTTGCGGTGCAGAGGTCTATAAATTCTTAAGGCAGATAAGCGTTTTTATGCAGTTTTTACCGGTCGCAGAGCTACTCTGTGATGGGAAAATACAATCTCCAGAGGGTGAAAAGGCCGATATTGCGCCATGGTCTATTACGGCCAAAGGTTTTGGAGAGTTTATGTGCGATATTTTCGACATTTGGATTAAGAGTGATGTCGGAAGCCGCTATGTCCAACTATTTGACGCCACCCTTGCCCTTATGGTAGGAGTACAGCCATCTGTCTGTTCACTATGTGAAACATGTGGCAGCGGGCTTACAGTTGAGCATAATGGCGATGTATATTGCTGCGACCACTTTGTATATCCTGAATACAAAATCGGCAATATTCACACCGACAGTCTAGCAGAGCTTGCATACTCAGACCGTCAATTTGAATTCGGAGTGGCAAAACGTGCGCTACTACCTCGAGAGTGTCGCCATTGTAAATACTATCGACTCTGCCACGGCGAATGCCCTAAACATAGATTTATAAATGACAACACAGGAGAGTATGGCAAAAACTACCTCTGTGAAGGCTACAAACTATTCTACAGCCATACAGAGAGAGAAATGGGGCAAATGAAAGAGTTAATACTTGCCGGCAAACCTGCAGCATTAATAATGAAAAAGTAGCGAGAATTTTTCTCGCTACTCCTATTTTATAATATGCATTTTAATCTCTCTTGCCTCCTCCTAAGACAAATCCAACACCAAACATAAATTGGTTATTTGCCTTCTCATAAACTTTATAGGATGCAAATAATCTTATACGTTGTGCAAACTCTACACCCACACGAGGCATTGCACAAAAACGAGTAATGCTTCCGCTATTTACTGAGTCTCTGTCGCAGAAGGCAACACCCATACCCAAACCAAGAAATATTGAGGCTCCTCGGCCTTGGAAGAAGTTATAACTTGAGGTCAAAAGTATTGTCTGGCTATCAAAATTATTAGCTCCAATAGCTCCGCTAATACCCTTTCCCCTACTCATAGTTGATGCTGCAAGAGATAGTCCTAAATCAACCGGAACCTTAGCAAAATTATATCTCAACTCCACACTTGCTCCTACACCGAGATTATTATCTCCAATTTGACTAATCTTATGTGTTGCCATCACAGCTCCAATACCTATTTCAGCCTCAACAGCTGCAACTGTACGTTTCTGAAGATAACTTTGAGCTGAGGTTGTTAAAGCTGATAATAACATTACTATCAGAATAGATACTCTAAGAAGATTTCTCATAATTTATAGTTTGTTCTGTCTATATACAACGTTCTTACTCACTTTATATTGTACCTTGGGCACTCTATTTGCAAGAACTACAACAAAGATAGCAAAAAAAAATAATATGAAAAAGTTTTTAGCCTATACCATCCCCATTACTCTATCTTTAACTGTAGGTGCAATGGGTGCATATCTGCAACATCCATCGCTTAGCGTATGGTATCCCACACTTATCAAATCCTCACTAACTCCTCCAAACTACATCTTTGCTATAGTATGGGCTATTCTCTACCTTTTCATGGGCATTAGTATTGGACGATTAGTCGCAAAAAATGACATGAGCGTTGTAAGGCTGTGGCTTCTACAACTACTTGTAAATTTCCTATGGAGCGTAGCCTTTTTTGCACTACGCTCACCATTATTAGGACTTATTGTAATACTGATACTTGATGTATTGGTCTTCACATACACCATCTACACATTTAGTAAGCATAGTGTCAGTGCATGGCTCTTTGTGCCATATCTACTATGGCTACTCTTTGCCACCTACCTTACAGGCTATATCTATCTCCACAACCCTGCAAAGCTACTGCCATAGCTACTCTTTCACGCAGCGTACAGAGTATCCGCTACCACGATAATTACCCTGCACTGGATTGATTACAGAGCCTGAGAGTGTAAGTTCAAGTACATCACCGTACTTTGCAGTCTCAATATTACCTGTAGCACGATAGTAACCCTTTACACCCACATTTGTAAGAGCACCTGCACCACTTGTACAGCCAGCGATAGGATATACTACAACAGTACTACCATCGGTATATGTACAGCAGTATGTGGTACTATCAAAAGTAAAGTTGCTATTTGTAAAGAATGAACTTCCAGCTGCCTGACCTACATTCCAAGCATAGCTATCAGGTACTTTGTAGCCAAGTGGACATGGATCGTACATAGTCTTACCACCAGAGTTCCAAAGCGAGTGGTTCTGATTAGCCGTAGAGGTTGCAAACCAATCTCGTGGGTCTTTATTTCTGGCTATAAGCTGCATAGGATTGGCAATTACATATGCCTCTGGCGAAGAAGGAACTGTTGCTGTAACATTAGGCCAAGCGCCTGTAGTGGCAATATATGTATTGGCATTTATCACGGCCGGGCCTCTGAATGGATCTTTACGACCAAACTGATAGAAAAAGCCAAGGTTAAGTGGATTACCAGCCTCTACAGCCAATGCTCCAAGGTTGCGGTCAAGCCATACCTGGTCATTATAACTCTGTTCCTTAATATCATCACACAGCCAAATATGCCAGCTCCAAAGAATATTACCCTGACAAGCTGCATCATCGTAAAGTGCGATGACTACATTTCCCTCCTTAAATCCATTTGCTCCCGCAGTGAAAGTAATCTTACCGTCTGCAAATGCTACGTCAGAAATAAGTTCTGTATCAGAAGCAGGTGCTGTAGTAGTGTTATAGCTACTCCATAATATCTTAGCTCCCTTACCATTAAGTTCTGCCGATGTTATTGCTGAGCCGGCCGGAATATTTCCATTACCCATGATATCTGCACGGATAGAGTACTTACCAGCCTTGTCAATAATGTAGCAGTTTGCAGCCTTCTCCATTGTAGGCTCTTCAAAGTCGTAATTCTCCTCAACGCCCTCAAAGACTACACGCTCGGCAATATCACGAATACTCTTTGCAATAGTAGCATCTACCCCACAATTAGAAACATTCTCAGTAAAACGGGTCTTGTAGATAGTCAGATAATTGATACAAGCCTTCATATATGCACCCTCACGGCTCTGATGGCGGTCATCTTTAAAAAGTAGATTGATATTTTCACCACGAGCTACACGAAAACCAAGGCCAATTGGGCTGACAATAATACCCTTATGGTCAACATCCTGCTGAAGTTTTTCTATACCTGTCTTAAGAAGATAATCAAGTTTGTCATAGCTACCATAGCCTCGATAGTTACTATAAGGACAAGCCCAAGTACGCTCATAGACAATCTGACAAGCTGGGGAATGAGTCAGTGTCAAGGCATTAATCTGATTAGAGAAGTCAAGAATAGACTGTGTACCCTTCTCAGCATAGATAGCCGGATTTGGAGATGTATCTTGTAAAAAGGCAACATCATATCCGCCCTGTTTGATTGCATCAAGGGACATATAGAGTCTTAGATGTTCCTCAAACGATTGACTTCCCTTCACTCCTATAACTGCATCAACCTGATGGCCCTCAGTACGAGCAATCTCCTTAAACATAAAGGCTGTTCCGTAGTAGTATGTAAACGAGTTACCGATAAAGAGCATCTTCTTGCTATCCGCAATCTGCGGAGCATTAGGATAATTAATCATATACATTCCCATATATCCATTACCTGAAGGTACACGAATAGAGCCTGTGCCAGGTGTAAGCACACGAATACGCACCTTAACACAGCCATCAACCACAGGCTTTGTAAGAGTAAATGACTGGGTAAAGGTTACATTATACGATTCATCCATAACCCTACAAATAAGTGAATATTTGAGATTTGGATCCTCCTCAGCTGTACGCAGTGAGCTTTCAACTGTTTTCCACTCTCCATCATCCCAATACTCAAAAATATAGTACTTTGGAGTAGTTGAGTCTTTTGGACCGAGTGTACACATAAAGTCAATTTGCTCGCCTGCTGCAACACCCTTTGTAGGAATAGCATAGAGCAAATAGTCTCCTACACCCAAATTACCGACACTTGCGCCACTACTTACCACACAACTTAACAAATTTCCACTTGTAGAGACTACTGTTAACACAGCACTGCTGTTCTTCGGTGTTACTATTCCGCTACTTCCCCACTTTGATGTATCACAACTTGCAGACTGAAGCTCAAGGCGCGCAGGGAAGGCCTCGGTAATAGTTGTAAAGTATGCAGGTTGGGTTACTGGGATATCTACGCTTATACCACTTGTCGTTCCTGTAATTGTTACATAAGCACTACGCTCCACTGTAGAGAAGTTAGGTTCAAACCACAGTTTGACTGTTGCAGTTTTGCCCTTCTCAACGCTCTTTGTACTCTCTATAACGCCAAACCATGGCTCTGATGTAGAGACGGTAACTGCCTCACTTGTAGAGCCAACTGTAATTCCCTTTGAATAGAGGCTCTGCTTTGGTAGTTCAATACTTTCTGGAGTTGTAAGGCCCTCTATAGTAGCCTCTACAGGCACAACCTCAACAGCTGTCATTCCTTGTACAACATTACGTTCAAGAGTTATCTTCTTCTCGGTTGTCTTAGTAAAAATCTTACCCGAAGTATCTACAGCTATAACTGTAAATCCTGCATTGAATATTGTTGGTAGAGTAGCAAAGAAGAACTTTGTAGGCTCTGCTGCAGACTCTGACAGAGCTACGCCATCTCCTAAGTTGATAGTAATACTCTCTACTGCGCCTTGTGCAGCAGTAGCTACAGGCGTTGAATCATGTGCCGCCACAACTGAGAGTTCTCCGGCAATCTTCTCACCACTATTTGACTTAAGGGTAAGGCTCTTAAGAGTAACCCCTTTACCATACATCTTTATACACAGGTAGCTACATAAATTCCTAAAGCTTAAGTGGCTATCTGTATCTGAAGCGGTTACAGCAACCATCATATTGGAACCCTTTCCAACAGAGTTTACAACATAACCCTGCTCTGAGATAAGGGTTGAACTCATAACACCATCTGTCGTTATTGTTGCACTTTGATTGTATGGATAGAGTGCATATGTTCGACCTAAAGATGTGCCTGTAGTATTTTGCGTAGCTGCAGGAGTGAACTCGCCTTTCGTATCACCATCTTTACCGCTAAATACATACTTGCAATTATCGGTAGTTGAGAATAGACTAATCTCGTCCGCCTCATTATAATGAAGAGATAAATTCTCATCCATATATACACGAGAAATCTCATCGTTGATAGAGGCCGTATAGACTCTACCGCTATACATTGGAACAGAATCAGAATCAATATATTGACTACAACCTACACAAAACAGCGCTGCAATCCAAACTATCAACCTTCTCATAACTCAAAACTATTTAAAACTACCAATCAATATCTCCACCTTCTACAGGTTGCTCCATAGAGCCTACAAAACCACTCTCAATAATAACCTCAATATTTTTCAATATCGGCTCTTGATAACATAAAAGTATCTTTTTCATTACCGCATATTTTTAAATTATACCATAATTACTGCAAATTTAATAAAATATTACAAAGTATATCTTATCGCTCAAGTTTTTTCCTATTGTTTTGAGCTATCTCCCTTTAAGAAGATGAGAGTTTTTTATCAGGAAGTGTAGGTTGAGCGATATATATAAAACATCAAAGGGTTATACAAGTGTGTACAACCCTTTAAAACTTTGCAAATGCTATTAACTACTCCTCGTAGCCGTTTGCAGGAGCATTCCACATAGTAAGTAGTGTAACTGCACCGAGTAATGCCATAATAAGGATAGTAAGATATGCGCCATCCCAGCCATAATGCTGTGCAACATAACCAAATCCTACTCCTGAAATAAGTGTAGAGGCATAACCAAAGATACCCAATATACCATTTGCCGTAGCAGCTGCACGGTTTGTAGCCTGGTTAGCGGCTGCAATACCAAGAAGAGCCTGCGGGCCATAGACAAAGAAACCTATAAGGGTAAATGGAAGAATCTGAATCCACCAAGCAGAGCCCTCTGGAATTGCCCAAAATACTGCCACACTCAATGCAGCTCCTACCATACAGAGCACACATGTACGGTGCGCCTTACTAGCAAAGAACTTATCTGTAAGCCAACCCCAGAATACCATACCGATATTACCTCCGATAAACTCGAATACAATACATAGCGTTGTAGCCATAGCAAGAGTAAGTCCCTTTGACTCTGTAAGCATTGTTGGGCCCCAATCGAGTGCTGCAAAACGCACAACATAGACAAAAAAGTTTGTAAGGCCCAAAGTCCAAATAAGGCGGTTACCAAAGACCTTTCGACGTACAAATGCGTTATATTCTGCTTTCTCAGACTCACTCTGAACAGCAGCTGTTTTCTTCTCAATAACCTCTGGATGGCCTACTTCAGATGGAGAATTTTTCACAAGTGTAAAGATTCCCAAAGAGCCAAGCAAAGCAAAGGCCGCAGGAATAAGGAAGCACAAACGCCATGCTCCAAAGTGTTGTGAGAAGTTGAGAATATCCTCATACGATGCATTTGCACCTAAGTTTGTAGTAATAGTCTTAACTACCTCTGCATTAGCACTCATATCTACTCCTAAGTGTGGCATGATAACCCAACCACAAAGGCCAAATACAAGACCTGCACCTATAGAGTGCGACATATTCCACACAGACATCTTTGTTGCAAGTTCATCTGGGCGAATCCAATGGGTCATAATTTTAGTAAATGGAGGTATGCCCATACCCTGTAGATAGCCATTTATTACCCAGACAATACCCATGCAGTAAATAAGCACAGTAGAGAATGTAAGAGTTGTACCCATCTTAGCGGCAAGGGCAACAATCCAATTTGCCACAAAATCACTGACTCCAAAGATAATATTTGCCACAGCGCAGAGAAGCAATCCCACTGAAGCTACAACCTTTGCGCTACCTCTATCTGTAATAATACCATTTACAAAACGAGAAAGTCCATAAATAATACCGTGCAGGGTAAGAAATAGGCCAAGTGATACTTTGGAGATACCAAACTCAGCTGTAAGACCAGGCATGGCAATAGAGAAGTTCTTGCGAACAAAGTAGAACAGAGCATAACCCACCATCGTGTAGATAATGGTACGCAGCTGCCAATTGTTAAACGAGCGAGTTGTTGTGTTCATTATTTTAGGTTTTAGGTTTTTACAAGAAGTGGGTGCCGTAAGACACCCACCTTACTATATCTATAAACAGGCAAATTAAAATATTTGACTCTGTTTACAAACTTATTTTACAGACTATTTTGTGGTTCTTATTATACAATGGCACATACGAAAAGAACCGCAAACAGCATAAAAGAGTGAAGTTTCTAACACTCCCATACACCGCCTTTACCGAACAGATGCTCAAGTAGAGCGTCCATCAAACCAAGGCGATAGATAACATCAATATTGGTATATCGACTACGCATATAAGGGATGTAAGAGAATGTCTTACGGAAACGCTCACGAGTAACTCCAATATGCTCAGGCTCATAAGGTGCTCCTACAAGACGAAGATTCTCACGCACCTCCTCAAATGGGATAATCTGCTCTGCAATCTGATTCTTGAGTGTAGGCCAAGTTGCTTTCAGAGCCTCAAGCTGAGTTCTAAGGCCCTCCTTATCAACATACTTGCCACGAGTCTCCTTAAGACCACGAGCTATATGGCCAGGCATACCCTCAAAAATAGCACGAATCTCAGCTTCCTGCTCCTCCCAGTTCTTCCAATTCTCAACGCACTTATCCACGTCAAGATTCTCAATATCTTGCTTCAAAAGGAACTCCAAAGATGCTGTTGATGCCAAAGTTCCAATACCTACCTTAAAACCGTGTGATACATGCTTACCCTCATAGCACAAATCCTCCATATCCCAGCAATGTGAAAACTGGTGCTCAGTACCAGATGCAGGACGTGAAGACTGAATAGCCTGCATTGCAAAGCCACTCATCAAAAGGCCCTCAGAGAGACGCTCTGTCATCTCCAAATCGCCCTCACGAACAGCTGCAGGAGCTGAAAGGGACTCACGCAGGCCATCCTGAACAAGATTAAGTGAGAACTGATCAATCTTCTCATTACCTGTTGCATCTGCCAACATCCAATCTGCTGCTGCAGGAATCTTTGCAATAAGATCCGCATAACCTGATGCTGCAAGCTCCTTTGGAGCATCTGCCGCAATAACAGGGTCCATTACAAAACCATAAGGAGCCGGACAGTCAAAGGTCTGCTTGTTTCCATCCTTTGTAATCGAAGCTCCGTAAGCTGTATAACCATCCATAGAAGCGGCTGTACCTACACACATATACTTGCGAGAAAGCAGATGTGAAACATACTTTGTAGTGTCATTCATCACACCTGAACCTACTGCAATTGCAATAGCCTCTGTAGTCTCAAGACGAGCCTTGAGCGACTCTACGTGCTTCCACTCTGCATATAGCTCCTTATCTGTATAGATAAATGGCTCCTCCTGCTCGATACCTGCCTGAGCAAGTGATGCATAGACTGCCTTTCCTGCAACCTCCCAAGTATTAAGGTCAGCTACAATAATCGCCTTACAGCCAGGGAACAGTTTTGTAAACATTTCGCCTGTACGTGAAACAACACCTGCTCCGATAATAAGGTCTTTTGTGTCAGTTGTGCGCTCAAGTGCGCGTTGTACTTTATTCATACTAATATATATTTTAATATTACCTATCCCTATTTCTGACCGTAATAAGCATTTGCGCCATGCTTACGATTATAGTGTTTTTCAACCAAATCTCCATTCATCTCGATTGAAGGATTAAGCGTAAGGGTCATTGTCGCCATCTTTGCCACCTCCTCAAGAATTACAGAGTTCTGAACAGCCTCCTTTGCACTCTTGCCCCATGTAAAAGGACCATGATGAGCCACAAGGACTGCCGGAGTATGCATAGGGTTGATACCCTCAAATGCCTCACGGATAACAACTCCCGTATTAGCCTCATAAGCCTCCTCAATCTGAGCCTTAGTCATCTCTGCTGTACATGGAATGGCATGATAGAATGTATCTGCATGTGTAGTTCCGAGATTTGGTATCTCTCTACAAGCCTGAGCCCATGCTGTAGCACATGTAGAGTGAGTATGAACAACTGCACCCACCTCTTTAAAGGCTTTGTAAATCTCAAGATGGGTCGGAGTGTCGGAAGATGGACGCAAATTTCCATCAATCACATTACCGTCAAGATCGACAACAACCATATCCTCGGCCTTCATATTATCGTAGCTTACGCCACTAGGCTTAATAACAACAAGGTTGGTCTGTCTATCTATCGCTGAGACATTACCCCAAGTCAAAACAACTAGACCATGACGAACCAAATCAAGGTTAGCCTGACACACACTTTTTTTCAGATCTTCTAACATAGCTGCTATATTTTTTTTTGCAAAAGTAACAACAAAAAGATAAAAAAAGAAAACTTTTTACAACTTTCTTTTCTTTTTCTTTACTTTCTTTTGCTATTTCCTTGCATCCTCATCATCTTTAGCCAGCTCATCGTCCCCATCCCAATCAAACATTGCAAACTCTCTTTTCTCTCCTAAACTAAATCGGGTATAGGTTATCGGTAGTCCTCGCTGGAGATACACTGTCTCATAAGCAGTCTTTACAGACAAAACCTCATCTGCATAGCCACTACCATAAATATCATTATTCGCCACCTCACACTTAAGGCCAAAGCGCTCTATTACAGCCTGAGTATAATTATATAGGTGCTGAGAGTCTGTTTTAAGATTTATCCAACCATCCGTAGCCAGCATATTGGCATAATGGGTCAAAAATATTGGAGAGGTAAGGCGTTTTTTTGCTCGACGGGTCTTAAGTTGTGGATCAGGAAAAGTTATCCATATCTCAGCAACCTCTCCAGGGGCAAAGAGCGAGGTAATAAACTCTATTCGAGTTCTTAAAAAGCCCACATTAGCCATACCATTCTCCGTGGCAGTCTTTGCACCTCGCCACATTCGAGCACCCTTAATATCAACACCGATAAAGTTCTTATCCGGATTGCGTTCTGCAAGAGCTACTGTATATTCGCCCTTTCCACAACCCAACTCAAGGACTATCGGATTGTCATTTTTAAAGAAATCACGATGCCAATTACCCTTCAAAGGATGGTCAACACCAAACATCTCCTCAAATTCAGGCTCTACAAAGCAGGCAAATGTCTTATTTTCTGCAAATCTCTTAAGTTTATCTTTTCCCATAGTTTTACTCCTTATCTATCCCTATACCTACAGCCTCTATACCCTTCACTGCACTACATGGTGTAATTGTAAATATATAGTACCCCCTTTGGTCAAGACGACAACCCCTACGATATGACGCCAACTCAGATCCTGTTACTGCCGCCGCCTTATAAGGCCTATCCAAACAAAGGGTTACTTTCTCGCAACTTTGATATGCATCCGGAAGAGATACCTGTACCATTACAGAGAGTGTATCGGCTGCAAAGTCGCTATTATAACGTAACGCCACACTAATATTACGCAAGCTAAGAGTGTCGGTATTATCATAGAAGATACTTACCGGCTTATCCCAACTATGAAGATTAACCGGTATCATATCAACATATCTGTCAGCCGAACAACCCACTGCAAACAGCACCATAAACAGTGTTATAAGGCTACGCATAACAACTACTTACTATCTCCCTTATTTTCGTTCTTACCCTCTCGTCGCTCACCATGCTTATCATTCTGACGACGATGACGGTTACGGTTATTACGATTTCTACCACCCTGACGATGCTCCGTATTTGGAGTATTCTGTTCACCCTCAGAGTTAACTATCTCTTCAGTTGGAACTACAGGAGTCTCTACGCTCTGAGGCTGAGCATTTGCGCTCTCTTGTTTCTGTTTACCATTACGGCTTTTCTTCTTGCGCTTCTTCGACTTATCAAAGCGTGTAATACTATCCTCCTCTGTACGATATGTTGGTTCTTCATTCTTAGGCTGTATTGAATCGCCAGCAATACTCTCTACCTTCTCACCATTACGATTTGCGGCAAGTATCTCCTTAACTCGCCAAACCGGTATTGTAACAAGATTGGACATAGACTCCTTACTACTACTGAAGGTCATCATCTTTGCAAGGATATCGGTCTTAACAAGATAGTATTCGCCATCCATAGCCTGTAGTGGTTCCTTAATACGAGGCAGAGCACGACGCGCATCAGAGTAGAGGTCATACTCATACATCAGGCAGCACTTAAGTTTAGAGCATTGACCCGCCAACTTAAGAGGATTAAGGGATAAATCTTGTACACGTGCCGCAGCTGTTGTAACAGATGAGAAACTTGAAATCCACGATGCACAACACAACTCTCTACCACAAGCTCCAATACCACCAATACGGCCTGCCTCCTGACGAGCGCCAATCTGTTTCATCTCAATACGAATATGGAACTGCTCGGCAAAGACCTTAATGAGTTCACGAAAATCGACACGGCCATCGGCAATATAGTAGAAGATCGCCTTAATCTTATCGCCTTGATACTCCACATCGCCAATCTTCATATCCAAGCCCATCTCGGCAGCAATTTGGCGAGAACGAATCATAGTCTCATGCTCTAAGGCAATAGCCTCCTGCCAACGCTCAATATCATAAGGCTTAGCCTTACGATATATCTTCTTAAACTCGCCATTAAACGGATTAAAGCCAACTCGACGCATCTGCTTTGCCACCATATCTCCAGTGAGCGAAATAATGCCTATATCATGACCAGGTGTAGCCTCAACAGCTACAATATCGCCTATTTGCAGGTCGAGATTATTTACATTCTGATAAAAAGAGCGACGTGTATTCTTGAATCTTACCTCAAAGATATCGCACTGCTCATGATCGGGGTACTCTGCCATCCATGGAGTCTCATGCAACTTAAAACAGCCATCCGCCATTTGTGCTACAGCCTCGCCACTCTGCTCATCATATCCAAAGGCACAGCCTCGACCAATCTCCGGTTTCATATATTTATTATTCATACTATTTCACTATAATTATGCAAAGATACAAAACTTTGTTGAAAGTTCAAATAGTTAAAATAGGGTTTAGCAACTCTTATTCAGGCCTTTTCTAACTCTTCTCACATAAGAAACTGCAGCTGTAGTTAGACCTACAACATAACCTACCAAAAGGCCCTTACTTCCAAAGCCAAATGTAAAGGCAAACAGATAGCCTACCGGTATATTGAGCAGTATATATGCAACAAATGAGAGCCATGCAATAATCTTAACATCCTGCATACCCCTAAGCACACCAATCATCGTTCCCTGAATAGCGTCTGAAATCTGATACATAGCAATAAATATCAACATATCGGCCGCCAGTGCAATAACATCACTATTAGTAGTAAATGCCATTGGAAGTAGATGGCGCAAAAGAACAAATAGTGTAAACACTGCAACACCCCACAATACACTTAGGTGCATAGAGGCATTGACAGCAAGGCGCATCTGCTCCTTGTCTCTAAGGCCGTAGCAGTGAGAGACACGAATCGTTGTAGCACTACCAAGAGCCACTGTCATCATAAAGGCCGCATTTCCATAGGTCATACCCACCTGATTTGCTGCAATAGCTACTGCGCCAAACCAGCCCATCATAATACTTGTTACAACAAAGGCAGCTCCCTCAAGTAACATCTGACCCGCAACAGGAATACCTATTTTGAGTAATTTCCCGCAGTATGATAGATAATTAATACCTCGTGAGAAGAGGTGTAAATAGTCTCTATACTCTTTTTTGACAACAAAGTATCCAAAAATCAATAGCGGTGAAATCCAACGAGCTATCAAAGTAGCCAGACCTGCACCATAAACTCCCATAGGTTCAAATCCGCAATGACCAAAAATGAACACCCAATTAAGCACTACATTGATACAATTTGTAACAATGGCTATAATCATAGGAGTCGAGGTATTACCCGCACCCTCAAGGAACTGTTTAAAGCAGCCATAAAGCATTATTGCAGGTAAACTATAAGCCATAAGACGATAGTATGGCACAGCCATATCCACAACCTCTACAGGTTGATTAAGTTTATAGAGTAATGGCACTGAAGCCTCCTGAAGAAACATCAGCACAACTCCTAATATAGGATAGAGTACAAGCGAGCTTTGGAGATAGTGTGCTGTTTTGCGATACTCTCCTCTTGCAAAATGCTCTCCTACAAGAGGGGTTATACCCAACGTAAGGCCCAATGCAAGGCTAAACATAACAAAACTCAACATCACACCAAATGCCACGGCCGAAAGAGGCAGTGGATCATCACTGCCATAGGCTCCCACCAAAGCATTATCGGCAAACTGCACCACCGTATAGCCCAACTGCGATAGGGCTACAGGCAGTGCAAGCTTAAGATTAGCCTTATACTGTTCTGCGTAACGAGAAAATATATTCATAGGGCACAAAGATAGTAAAAATTATATCTATACTATCAATGTGTTGCCTTATACCACTCAGTTTCTTTCCACTCTTCAATATATGCAGAGGCTGAGATAAGGGTTATCGGAGCTGAAGTTGTAAGACCTGAGTAGTAATTAATAGCATTGGCTCGATTGTTATACGCCGAGTAGAAGGTAGTTGTATGATACTGTCCCGATATGGTCTTAGACAACTGCTCTTTAAAAGCTGTAACAGCCGCCTCATCTGTACAACTTTGAATTAAGTAGTCCTCTATATCGAAGAATATATGGGTCGGGTTTCGAGATGAACTTATTCCGTCGTAGGCCTGAATAAGGTCATGATTGACTTGTTGCAGTGAGCCATTTGCTCTCTTTACGCTCTGAGCAAGAGCTTCTAATTCAGAACAGTTAATCACAACTGAGCATGCAGAGCAGTATATTCCACTCTGAGTCTTATTATAGTAATCCACAAAGGCCTTTGCAGAGTTATCAAGACGATTCTTTACAGAGAGTGAGCTATCTGCAATATATGGCAAAATCTCATTATAAGGCATACCACTTGCCATAACCTCACACGGAGAGGCCAAAATATAGTCTGTTACCTCTCTTAAGTCATATGCACTCTCAACATTACCCATATAGCAAACATCGAAAATCATATAACTCAAATGACAACCTGTACGTTTGAGTGCAGAGGCAACCTCAAATGTATCAACCTGCGTTGTAGGATTATCTCCCAAGTGTCGCACCATCACTGCTCCTGGAGCAGGAGTCCATATATAATCATCCAACGCCATGGTCTTCATTGCCATTCCCGCCCTATTATCAACCTTAGGTAGCCATCCCTTACCATGAGAGCCGACGAACATGCCATATTCCATTGCAGGAGCAAAAGAGAGCATTGTTGAGAATATAGTATAGAGCATCTGCTCATCATACTGAGCCGG
Organism: Alistipes sp.; assembly: GCA_017381935.1. Taxonomy (GTDB): domain Bacteria; phylum Bacteroidota; class Bacteroidia; order Bacteroidales; family Rikenellaceae; genus Alistipes. Next base: position 42,060 of record JAFOBG010000052.1, on the reverse strand, counting down.
CATAGCACACTCGGCAAGCGTCTGACGAAGTACCTTACCACGACCGGCGTCATAATAAATCTCAAAAATAGAGCCACTATAGCTACTCTGTTGTACAAAGGCTATAACACGGTTATCACTAAACTTACCATCTGCAACGAACTGCTCTACCATTTTAAGGTTAGTTTCATAATACCCCTTAAGACTTGTCCCAAGCATAAAGAAAAGCAGTGTTTTATCTGCCAAAACTTTACGCTGCCAAACCTCAACTGTAGCCTTACAAGAGCTATTATCGGCAAGTGAAAGCACAACTTCTCCCAACTTACGCTCTTCTGTACCAGGATTCTGCTGTTTAGCTGTAACGACAATCATATTATCGTCTCCCTTAACAACACTCATTGCAGTTGAAGTTGTAGAGACAACAAAATCAAATGGAGTGTTAACTTTAAAGCTAACCTCAGAGCCCTGCTTACCATTGACAACAATACGACTACTATCAAATGTAAAGGCCGGACTTTGAACAACGGCCACTTTTCCTTGTTGAAGCACTCCTGCAACCTTAAAACTGATATAGCCTGCAGTATGTTCATCTGTAGTCATATTATCCCTCGTAGCACTTACGGTAAGGGTATATTTATTTGTCGAAGTTTTATTTGCAGCCAACTTACAATAGACATCGCCCTCTGTTACAACCTCAAAGTCTGAAGTATGACACTCGAAATCTATTGTAACTGCACTATTCTGCTCTGCAGGTACTGCAACACCCTCCAAAGTCTCCTCTGGCAATACAATTTGAGGCTTTTGATGAGCCTCAAGGCCTGTAAAACGAGTAGAGGCAAGACGAATAACGATATCACCCAACTTCTTAGTCTGCAGTGTATTATTAGCACTCTTTGCCCTTGCTGTAATACTAACTTTGGTTGCTGCCTCTCCACTTGCAGGCTCATAAGTTACACCTGGTGTAGAGAGTACCTCCCATGGAAGTTTTGAGCTGATTGCAAACACCTTTTCAGAACCCTCTTGACCATCGAAGTAGAGGACATTATCCACAACGCCACTCAAGATTGAGAGAGAATCATTCGGCACAGGCGTAGCAGGCCTACACCCAACAAAGAGTAATAAAACAAGGGTTAGATATATTGAAAGTCTCTTCATAGCTATTTATATTGACGTGGTTTAAGATTATTTATCTGCCAAGTTCTATCACGCTCGAAAATATAGTCATCAGGCTTGTTCCAATAGACACGGCTATAGTCAAAATAGTAGCCCTTAACCTTATTTTTCAGCGCTGCGAATGGTATAAACTCAACTGAGCGACTGATAATTTTACCCTTCAGTTGACTCCAACCCTTAGCTGCAATAAAATCAATTCCGTGAGAGAACATAATAATATGCATTGCCTCTTTCTCTTTTAAACCCGTTCCTGATGAGGCAATAACTTTAAGCACCGCTGCCAAATGGTCTGCATATATCTTCTCACGCTCCTTATCTCCAGCCGTACCGTATGCGTAGGCCATAATATTGAGCAATTTAGGTGAGAATGGGTCTAACTCCATAGCCTCACTACAAGCCGCAATAAGTTCATCTATATCTGCCACAGATGGAGTATCAATAGCTATTCTGGCCATGATATTTTGCACCTTAGTCATACCGGCATTATCGTTAAGAGGACGATATGCCTCTTGATAGGCAAAACCGTAGTAAAGGTGATGATACTCCTCGTCAGTCAATACATCCCCTGCGTTATAGCGCATCATCAAATTAGGATAGTAGTACTGAGAATTACTATCGTTAATGGCAAGAAATATCTTATCATTATCCGGCACTTGAGCTTTTGCTACAAATCCGCACAAAGCACAAAGGGCAAATATCAAATACTCTCTAAACTTCATACTGTATAATTGCTGTTCTCTGTCTTATATCAAGTTCTGCGCTGGCCTCAGCAAGTGGCAGACGTACTGTAGGGGTACAAATATCTTTGGTAGCCAAAGCATTCTTCACTCCAACAGGATTTCCCTCAACAAAGAGCGTATCTATAATTGTAGAGAGTCTATCAAGCTCATACTGTGCCTTATCGAAGTTACCTTGAAGAGCAAGCGTTGTAAATTCTTTTACTTTTGCCGGATAGAGATGCGCCAAAACAGACAACACACCCTTACCGCCACGACGTATAGCATCTACTGTAAGGCCATCATCGCCACTGACAAGAATAAACTTATCACGAACCTTAGCCACCTCTCTGCAGACAGCCTCCATCTGTTCTACATTTCCCGATGCCTCCTTAATGCCAAAAATATTTGGGCATTGTGCTGCTAAACGAGCCACGGTTGTTGGAGTTATATTTACACCTGTACGACCAGGAATATTATAAAGCATAACCGGAACAGGCGAAGCCTCTGCAATAGCCTTAAAGTGGAGGAAAAGACCCTCCTGATTAGGTTTATTGTAGTATGGGTTTACACTCAACACAGCATCGTAACCCGTAAAATCCCAACTCTTCAAAGTATCAACTACATCTTTAGTGCAGTTTCCGCCAATACCCACCATAAGTGGCACTCGACCGGCTGCTCGCTGTGCTATAAAACGAGCCACAGCAACCCTCTCTGCTGCAGTGAGGGTTGGAGTCTCTGAGGTAGTACCTAAAGCTAAAAGGTAATCCACCCCACCCTCTATCACTCTATCCACCACCGTAGCCAAAGCCGCAAAATCGACACTTCCTTTACGATCAAATGGTGTGATAAGCGCCACACCTACTCCTGTGAATCTATCTGTAATCATAATATCTATACTTTATCTAAAACAAACTTGTCTGTACAACCTGCTCGCCATATTCAGCCTCCTGCTCTATCTGAGGCAGTGTACTCTCACCCACAAGAGCGACAAACTGCTCCTCAGAGAGTATCTTTACACCCAATTTCTCAGCCTTTTGCAACTTAGCAGGTCCCATATTCTGACCGGCTACAATAAAGTCGGTTGTTGATGTTACTCCAGACTGATTTTTACCACCATGTAACTCAATCAAAGTCTTCAACTCTTCTCGAGTGTGGAACACAAACTTTCCCGACACAACAATATTCTTTCCCTCAAGTACACTCGAGTACTTTTCAACTTGTTGACTCTCAAATTGCAAGCCTGCAGCTCTTAAGCGCTCTATAATACCCTGATTCACTGGGTCTGCAAAATAGTCTAAGATAGACTGTGCTATCTTCTCTCCAACCTCATCCGACTCCATAAGTGCATTACTATCTGCCGCCATAACTGCATCTATACTCTTAAAGTGGGATGCCAAATATTTAGCCGTAGTCTCACCTACAAAGCGTATTCCTAAGCCGAAGAGCACTCTGGCAAACTCCACACTCTTTGAGCTGGCAATACTACTGATGATATTATCTGCAGACTTCTCTCCCAAACGAGGCAAGTGTGCAATATCTGTCGCCTTGAGAGTATAAAGGTCTGCAATATCGCCTATAAGTCCATTTTCAAAGAGCAACTCTACTGTCTCAGCTCCCAAACCGTCTATATTTAGAGCCTTACGACGAATAAAGTGGATTATACGTCCCAAAATTTGAGGGCGACAACCACTCTGATTAGGGCAATAGTGCTTTGCCTCACCCTCATAGCGCACAAGCTCCGTTCCACACTCAGGGCAATGGGTAATATATTGGAATGGGAGGCTACCTTCGTTTCGCTCAGAAAGCTCAACAGCAGTAATCTTTGGGATTATCTCGCCACCCTTCTCGACATAGACCATATCCCCTATTCGTATATCTAACGCAGCAATCTGTTCTGCATTGTGTAGTGATGCTCTTTTTACTGTAGTACCTGCAAGTTGTACCGGTTCAAGATTAGCCACAGGGGTTATAGCTCCTGTTCTACCAACCTGAAAATCGACACTTTCAAGCCTTGTTAGTGCACTCTCGGCCTTAAACTTATAGGCCACTGCCCAACGTGGAGACTTGGCCGTAAAGCCCAATTGGTGCTGTGTCTGAAAATCATTTACCTTAACCACAACACCATCTGTAGGGAAAGGCAGACTCTTGCGAGCTTCATCCCAATAGTTAATATACTCTACAACCTGAGCAACACCATGACATAGTGTCATATATGGCGAAACATTAAAACCCCAACTACGTGCCGCATTCAAATTCTCTACATGATTTTTATATGGCAACTTATCGCCTGCTATCTGATATAGAGTACTATCAAGACCTCTCTTTGCCACAACAGAGGACTGCTGTTGCTTTAGAGTACCTGCAGCTGCATTTCTCGGATTGGCAAACAAGCTCTCCCCAGCTATTTCTCGCTCATAATTCAAGCGATCAAAAGAGGCATAGGGCATAAATATCTCTCCTCGTATCTCGAACAACTCAGGATAGTCATTACCGCTAAGTGTTAGTGGCACAGAACGTATGGTCTTTACGTTATTCGTAACATCATCTCCCATTGTTCCATCACCTCGGGTTACAGCCCTCAGCAGACGACCATGCTCATAGGTAAGGCTTATTGCAGTACCATCAAACTTCAGCTCGCATACAAACTCCGTAACACCGCTCTCTCGCTCTACACGCTCAATAAAGGCTGTAAGTTCCTCTATAGAGTAAGTATTAGAGAGTGAGAGCATTGGATAACGGTGCTTTACTGCGACAAACTCGGAAGTCCTATCGCTACCCACACGAACTGACGGAGAGAGAGGATCAGCAAACTCAGGATATTCTGCCTCCAAATCAAGAAGCTGACGCATTTTCATATCGAAATCATAGTCCGAAATTTCAGGACTATTCTCCACATAATACTTATGATTATGATAGTTAAGCTCTGCTCTTAACCCCTCAATTTGCTCCTTTATTTGCTCCTTTGATACCATATACTATACTCGTAACGCACGAAAGTACATATTTTATTTCAATTTCAGAGCAAAATCAAAAAAAAATCAAAAAAAATCTCCAAAATTGTTGCCGTAAAGAATTTTTGCTTATACTTGCACCCGAAAACAGAGATTATTGTTGGGGTATCCCACAACTTTTTTAGTTTTATCGTTAAAAATACACACATAATGGCACCAAGTAATAAAAGAAGGTCAATTGTAAGTTTCAACGCACTTCCAGTTGAGTTGCAAGAGGAGGTTAAGGCAGCATATCCTGCCGGTTATTCAGACTCTATGATGAGAATCGAAAAGCCAAATGGAGACTTCTTCTATGCCGTAGCTTTCGAGACTGCAGAGGTTAGCTATCTTGTAAAAATCGATGTAAAGATTGATGAACTGACTGACGAGGAGGACGATAAGGAGTACTACGATGACGAGATTAAGGGTGCAGACCAGCTCCCGGATGATGACGAGGAAGAGGAGCGTCGCCCATCACCTATCGAGTTTGATGACGAAGATTAAATAGTCTCTTAAGGGGCTACACTTCATCCCATTCTAATTAATACGACTATGAGTTACAACTTGCTAAAAGGTAAGAGAGGTATTATTTTCGGTGCTCTGAATAGCGAGTCTATAGCATGGAAAGTGGCTGAGCGTGCAGTTGAAGAGGGGGCGCAGATTGTCCTTACCAATACTGCCGTATCCCTTAGATTGGGTGAAATTAAGACCCTTGCCGAGAAATGTAACGCACCTATAATTGCAGCCGATGCCACAAATATTGAAGAGATTGAGGCTCTTGTTGATAAAACATTAGACTATTTTGGTGGAAAAATAGACTTTGTGCTACACTCAATCGGCATGTCCCCGAATGTGCGCAAAAATATTGAGTACCAAGACCTTAACTATGCATTTTTAGATAAGACCTTAGATATTTCGGCTCTCTCATTTCACAAAGTAATGCAAGTACTCTACAAAAAGCAGGCTCTTGCTGAGTGGGGTTCTATTGTAGCACTAAGCTACATTGCGGCACAACGCACCTTTGTAGGTTATAATGATATGGCAGATGCCAAAGCTCTTTTAGAGTCTATCGCACGCTCATTTGGTGCAGTCTTTGGACGAGATTTTAAGGTGAGAGTAAACACTGTTTCCCAATCTCCAACCGCCACCACTGCCGGAAAGGGTATTAAAGGTATGGAGGGTATGCTTGAATTCGCAAATGCTCTTTCCCCTCTTGGCAATGCAGATGCTGACAATTGTGCAGACTATTGTATTACACTCTTTTCAGACCTTACTCGTAAGGTTACAATGCAAAACCTCTACCACGACGGAGGTTTCTCTACAATGGGACTATCCGAAGAGGTATTCAAAGCCTTTATTGCAGGCAAAGAGAAGTAAGATTGGTAGCGCATCATTTAGCAGCAAACTAAATGATATACAACAAAATAGGCCTTTCATTTTTCAAATCATTTTAAACTGAAAGGCCTATCTATTTCAATTCTGCAAACTCTCTATTTTTCCCAATGGAATGGAGCGAACTGAGCATTATCGTTACTCTTCCATGATGGTTTACGCATAGCGTAAATTATGAAAGGTACAACCACAACAACTATACATCCCACAATTAGGATAGTAACCCATGTCTTAGGGCTACCTGTAGATATTTGTGCTGGGGGAATAAAACTGAGTATAAAAGCTAATAAAGAGCCGCAGAATCCAAGTCCTGCGATAATCCACATTGTCATATTGCCACCAAGTTTAAACGGTCGGTTCACCTCTTTGAGCCTATATCGTAGCACTATAGCTGCTGCGAAGAGCATCATATACATTATCAAGTATAGCGAGACAGTCATCTGAGAGAGTATCTGATAAAACGATTGCACACTTGGCATGACAACAAACAGCAGAGAAAGCAGTGTAACTATGCAGCCTTGTATGAGCAATATATTGCGTTGTACGCCATTGCTATTGGTCTTTTGGAAGAATGGTGGCAAATAACCTGCCTTACCTACTGTAAATATACCTTTTGACGGTCCTGCAACCCATGTAAGCACACCCGCTAACACGCCGAACATCAATGCAATTGCAATAATTGGTGCAGCCCAAGAGATATGCAAATAGTTAAAGTATCGGTCAAATCCTATAAGTAGCGATTGTGTTAACGACACATCTTTTGCAGGGATAATAAAGCCCAAAGAGAATGTGCCCAAGATAAATATAGCCACAGTAATCATCGAACCTAAGATAATGGCTTTAGGATAGTTCCGAGTTGGATTATTAACCTCCATTACATGAATACCCATCATCTCCATACCGGCGTAAAATAGGAAGATACTACTTGCCAACACTAAGTTATCAAATCGTGAAAGGTCAGGAAAGAAACTTGCGTTCATATCCATATTATTATGACCACCACTTGCTAGATATATCACACCAAGAACTATAAGTAGTACTGCCGGAATAATTGTGCCAATAATACCTCCCCACTTACTTATTTTACCAACCCAATCAAGACCCTTAAGGGATATAAAGGTAGCTGTCCAATAGATAGTTAACACTACAATAAGAGTAAATAGCTTATTGGATGCCAATGCCATATCGTGCTGCTGATCCATACCTATAAAGGCAATAGACACGGCTCCAAATGTAAGTACTGTAGGATACCAGATTGTAGATTGAATCCATTGTAGCCATATAGCCAAAAAACCGGCTCTTGCACCAAATGCCTCACCAATCCAACGGAACACTCCGCCCTCTTTATCAGAGAACATAGCTGCCAATTCAGCCGCCACTAATGCAGTTGGAATTAGAAACACAAAAGCCGCAAAAAGATAGTAGAAGGCTGAACTCAGGCCATATACAGACTCAGCAGCAAGACCTCTCAGACTCACTACAGCCGTTACATTCATAATGGCTAAGGTCGCAACCGAAAGTTTAAATGATGTAGATTTTGTCTCCATAAGCAGATATTTTTTAATGTTTGCACTATATCTGCAATTATTAAGCCATTGTAAGAGTGGTGCATTTAGCACGCTCTACAAAAAGTGGCTGCGATGGACTGCATTTCCATACCACCTATTGCAAGCTATTTTGTTAGCGGCAAGAAATGTACCGCTATCACAATAAACATTTTGTTGTCAGTGTAGCACATTTTCTTGAACCGAGAGTACCAAGAGAATCCATTTTATCGTCAGAGTACGGTAGTTGCTACGCTCGGCAAAAAAGTGGCTGCGATGGATAGTACTATTGTACAGCCATTGTTGCCATCTTTTTGTTAGCAGCCGCAAATGCCGTACTATCACGATAAAATTTGTGATTTAGTATAAACAGCCTCCAACCTCCCCGACATAAAATACTGTGCAACACCTCTCAGTGCCATATATGCAGTAAATGCGAGCCACCGCTGCGATTAAACTGAGTGCAGAGCCAAGCTTGCTTGAGCTATACCGAAGAGGAGCAGTGTCGGTGAGCAGAGGATGTTTGTAAAACTAACAGACTATCAATCGAATTTTCGATTGACTACTGCATATATAATTACCGAAGGCTCTTTGTATAAACAGCCTCCAACCTCCCCGACATAAAATACTGTGCAACACCTCTCAGTGCCATATATGCAGTAAATGCGAGCCAGAGTGCATCATTCCCAATAAAAGGATGCAGAGTGTAATAGATTACAAAATAAGCTACAGTAGATAGTAGCATAGAATTTCTAAGAATACGTGTAAGAGTTGCACCAACCATAATGCCATCCATTAAGAATGGTAATGCGGCCGCTAAAGGGATGGCTATAACCCAACAAATATACTCGGCAGCTACAGCAAGAATTGGCTCTAATTGTGATTTATCCCCCACAAACATACCGATAATATCCTGCCACCAACCAACATAGATAACAATACAGACTACAGCCGTACCTAAAGCCCATACAACACAACGACGGATACATAGTCGTAGCGAATCAACATCCTTTGCTCCAACGAATCGGCCTGTAAGAGCCTCTGCGGCATAAGCAAAGCCATCGTTCATATACGAAAAGAGCGTAAAGAGTTGTAAGAGCATTGTATTTACAGCCAAAACAATATCGCTCTCCATGCATGCCGATGCTGCTGTAAAGAATGTATATACAGCCACAATACAGAATGTTCTTATTATAATATCTCCGTTTACTTTAAAGAACTCCTTAAGAGCCTTAATATCAAGTATCTGAGCCATATCCACATGGCACAACTTTTTACGAAATACAAGTACTAACAGCACTACAGAGAGTATCATTCCACTCCACTGAGCAACCACAGATGCGTATGCTATACCTACAATACCCATATCAAAGCCAAATACGAACCAGAGGCTGAGTAGCACGTGCAATATGTTTATAAAGATAGATGTACACATTGGTATTACGGCGTTCTGCATACCTGTAAACCATCCATTAAGTCCAAAGAGCATTATACCAGCAGGCACTGCCCAAATTCGGGCATAGAAGTAGTCAGAGACCATCTGGCCTCCATTCATCATCCATAACGACAACTCCCCGAGAGGATACTGTAGCAACAAGACCAACACGCCCAAAACTGCCGATATACCCACAGCCCTCACGAGCATTGCTGTTGTAGTTACAAAGTCCTTTGCCCCAAATGCTTGAGCTGTAATACCACTTGTACCCATACGGATAAAGGAGCAGTTCCAATATATAAAATTGAAAATCGACACACCTATAGCTAATGCTCCTATCGTAGCAGCACTATCTCCACAGTGTCCTGCAATGGCAGTTGAGAAGATTCCCATCAGAGGCACCGTAATGCTTGAAATGATATTTGGAATAGCTATTCTGAAAATTTCACGATTCATAGCGCAAATGTAGTGAAAATTTGGAAATCCGGAACAAAATTTATAATTTTGTATTTGATAAATTGTACACTTATGAAAAAGCTATTTTTACTTTTAGCCTTATGTGGCTCTATAGCCCTTGTATCTTGCGACAAAGATAGTGATGACGACGATCTGACAACAGTATGGTTTGATGCCAAAGAATATGCTCTGCCTGCTAATGGAGGCGAGGTAATTATTCCCGTACACTCGACAGGTGTAAACTATGCAACGATAAAGTATAACTTCGACGACTCATGGCAGTTTACAGATCAGGGCACTATGATTCCTCGAGAGGGTTGGATTGAGATTGAGGTTATTCCAAATTACCCGGAATCACGCAATTTAATGATCGGTCGCTCTGGAATAAAACTTACTGTAAAGCCTAACAAGACCACATCGAGCCGTACTGCAACGCTTATTGTAGGCAGTTTCAGTGATATGACAAGTGTACAATTAAAGCAACCAACTATAAATGTCAAACAGTAACATGAAGAGATTTTTCAGCATATTGACACTATCTTTACTTGCTCTATCTTTCATAGGTTGCAACAAGTCAAAGAATCCGACAGTATCTTTCCATGAGAGCAGCTATCTTATCCCTGCTACAGGCGGAGAGTTAATTATTCCGGTTAAAAATTCAGGCATTGATGACATTATTATTCTCTATCCAGATGGCTCTAATTGGAAAATAGAGAGCAATGGTGATATGACACCTATCGGAGGTTGGATAAAGATTGATAAGGTGATAAACAAATACTCGACTCGAGCCCTTGTCAGCTGGACCTCAGGCATATCTATTACCGTTGAGCCTAATACAACTCCCAAAGAGCGAAAAGCAACTATAACTGTAACAAGTTATGACGCCTCTGACGAGGTAAGAATCACTCAGTCAGCCGCAAAAGTACAATAGATAGTTTTTTCACACTATATAATATCTGGCTGTAAGTAAATTTAATTACCTTTGCAGCCAAATTTAGAGATTATGGCAAAATTTAACACCGAGAATAGCGCAACACTATTGCGCTTTGCAAAAGATAAACGAGTACGTACAGCTGCCCCAAAGGAGCGCACAGAGCGTACTTTCTCTCGTTCAAAGAGAGCCTCTTTTAATCCCCACTTCACAGAGGACAATCGCCTCAAAGAGGAGTACACACCATCAGAGCGTCCTGCTCGTCCTACTCGTCTTACTCGTCCTACACGGCCTGCCACATCAAAGCCATATAGCGATAAACAGTACAGCGACAAACCGTACAACAAGCGTAGCGAGGGTGGATATAAAGGTAAAGATAGCAAGAGAGGGTTTTCAAAAAACGAGGGTGCCTATAAGGGTAGAGCACAAAGTGAGCGCAAAAACTATCCTAAGTTTAACCCGAATAAGCAGACAGGTGAGATTCGCCTAAACCGCTTTGTAGCACAGTCAGGCATTTGTTCACGTCGTGAGGCAGATGAACTTATTACTGCGGGTCTTGTAAGTATCAACGGAGTTATTGTAACCGAGTTGGGTACGAAGGTTATGCCAAGCGACGAGGTACGTTTCAATGGCGAAAAAATTCAGGGTGAGAAACATGTCTATATCCTACTCAACAAGCCAAAGGGTTATGTAACTACCCTTGAGGATGATCATGCTGCAAAGACCGTCATGGAGCTTGTTGACGGCGCTTGTACTGAAAGAATATACCCTGTAGGCCGACTTGATAAGAACTCGCTTGGACTATTACTCTTCACAAACGATGGCGATATTACCCGAACTCTGACACATCCTTCACTAAAGAAAAAGAAGATTTATGAAGTAACTCTTGACCAGCCTCTGACTCGTGCAGACTTTGACACACTTGCTGAGGGTATAACTCTTGAGGATGGCGAAGCTTATTTCGATGAAATATCTTGGTTAAAAGACGACAAGAAGAGCGTAGGTGTTGAGATTCACTCAGGTCGCAATCGTATTGTTCGTCGTATGTTTGAGCATCTTGGCTATCAAGTAACAAAGCTCGACCGTGTATATTACGCAGGACTTACAAAGAAAAATCTTAAGCGTGGAGCTTGGAGATTTCTTACCGCAGATGAGGTTAATCGCCTCAAGTCAGGAAGATATGAATAGTAACTACAAACTTACCCCCCAAAATGGAGAAAATAAGACTCAATGACCGTACTTTTAAGGTTATGATTCCGGCAGAGCAGATAGACCTCGCCGTTGCAAAAGTTGCTCAGAAACTCAATGAGGATTACAAGAACGCAGAGAGACCTCCGATTTTTGTCGGTGTACTTTGTGGTGCATACGTCTTTTTGGCCGACCTCGTAAGAAAGGTAGATTTTACAAATGAGATAACTTTCATGCAGGTATCTTCTTATAAGGGCACACAATCTACAGGAAATGTACATCAGAAGTTGGGTATTGACTTCGATATTACCGGCCGAGACATTATCCTTGTTGAAGACATTGTAGAGACAGGACATAGCATCGAGTACATGGTAGAGTATCTGCAAACTCTCAATCCTAATAGCGTCGAGGTATGTACACTATTCTACAAGCCGGAGAAGCATAAGTACGACCGAGAGATAAAGTACGTTGCTATGGAAATTGGCAATGAGTTTATTGTGGGTTATGGCCTTGATTACGACCAGATTGGCCGCAATTTGAGAGATATATATGTCGTTGATAATGAGTAACAACGAGGCATTACAAAACGGAAAACTACTCCCTCTTGTAGAGGACTTCTACACTATTCAGGGTGAAGGTTTCCATACGGGCAAACCTGCATACTTTATCCGTTTAGGAGGTTGTGATGTAGGTTGCAAGTGGTGTGATGCTAAATATACATGGAATCCTAAACTATATCCTCCGACAGATATTGAAACTGTTGTCGCTCGTGCTGTAGAGTGCAGTGCACAGTCTATCGTCATTACAGGTGGCGAGCCTCTACTCTACCCTCTTGAGCCCCTGACAACACGTCTTAAGGAGGAGGGTTTACAAATCTTCCTTGAGACATCAGGTTCTCACCCATTTAGTGGTACTTTCGATTGGGTTTGTCTCTCTCCAAAACGCAAACAACCACCTTTGGAGGAGGCTTTTGGCAGAGCTGATGAGCTAAAAGTAATTATCGAGACTGCTGAGGATTTCGAGTGGGCAGAAGCAAATGCAGCAAAGGTACCGGATAGTTGCCTACTCTATCTACAGCCAGAGTGGAGCCAATCCTCAAAGATGATGGAGAGCATTGTAGAGTATGCAAAGAGTAACCCTAAGTGGAGCATATCTATACAGAGTCATAAATTCATGCATATTCCATAATGGCAAAGAAGAGAGGTAAAATAGCTGGATTTATCAGCAATCTATTTACAGATGCGTCCAAACTATTCTGGCGTATCCTAACCATTGTTGTATCCGTCTTTACGCTCTTTATTATAGGTAGTTCCGTTTGGTCTATCATGCTTTCAAAGATAGAGATTTCCCGCCTTGAGAAAGAGAAAGCAGAGTATCTACAAAGTATTCAACAGGATAGTTTACTCCTTGAAGAACTGAAATACAACGAGCATATTGAGAAATTTGCACGTGAACACTACAACATGCATCGCAAAGACGAGAAGGTCTATATTATCAAGTAAGACTAAAAAGGATGTCGGCCAAAACTGGCTGACATTTTTTATCGACGTATTAATCTGTGAAGAGTCTCTAACACATCTTTCACAAATGATAGTCTAAAGACAATCGCACCAACAATATAAACGATAACACCCACTGCAACCTCAACAATAAAGCGTAGCCCAACTGAAAGGTCTGCAATATAGTGAGCAGTAAATGCAACTGCTGCATACATAGCCGCTGAGAGTAATGTAATAGGCAGTAATGTTCTAACAATCTTCCATATTGTCAGATGTGCGAATCTTAATGAAGCTACTGTATTAAGAACGAACTCAACAACGCCCATCGCCACAAGGCCCCAAGCAATTGCCTTTGTAGAGTGCGGTATGGCAAGGGCTAAGATAATGGTCATTATTCCCTTTTTAACAATCTCTAAACGTATAATAATTTTGCCATCGCCACTAACTTTCAGCACATTATAGGCTATCATAGAGAGGGGGTAGAAAATACCCGATAGTGAAAGTATCTTAAAGTACGGCACTGTAGGCATCCACCTCTGTCCAAGTAGCAACATAAACATATCGTCTGCCACCGCAATCATGCCTATCATTACTGGAAACATTACGGCCGCTGTAATCATTATTACACGCCGATAGCTATCTGCGAACTTTTCGGGATTATCCTTAATATTAGAGAGTGCCGGATATGTAACACTTTGAAACGACTGAACAGCTGAAGTTACAGGCAAATCCTTAAGTTTTTGTGCCTGATTGAAGTAGCCCAAAGTGTCAGCAGAATACATCTTACCAATAAAGAGTTGAGAGATATTATTATATAAGTACGATATAATATCTGTACCCATAAGTCTAAAAGAGAAACTACTCATAGACTTAATCGCATTACGGCTAAACTTGCCCTCATATTTCCATGAGCCTCGCCACCACAGCAAAAGTGCCTTTGTTGCCATCTGAGAGAGTCTCTGGCCCACAAGACTCCACACTCCACAGCCAAACAAGGCCATAGTGATAGCCACAGTGCCGGCAACCACAGAACAGGCAAAATTAATCCTTGATAGTTCAGCAAAACGAAACTGACGGGCAAAGAGTGTATTTTGTATAACACATAGCGCTCCAAGAGGTAGGAGCAACATTAGTATAGGAGCTATCTTAGTGATTATTGGCAGATTATAATAGCGAGCAATAAGAGGGCTTGTAGCAACTAAAATTGCGTATAGCACTACCGAAACTACGACATTAAAGATAAATACCGATTTGTAGTCATCTGCCGTAGGGTTACTCTTTCTGATAAGAGTTTGTGAGAATCCGCTATCTACCACAACAACAGAGAGGGCGGTAAAAAAGGTAAGTATTGCAAGTACTCCGAAGTCTTGTGGCATAAGCAATCTTGCCACAACAATACTTACAACCATCTGTAGCAACATCGAGCCAACCTTCTCGGCTACACTCCATGCCACACCAGACGCCACCTTATCCCTCAGTTGTTCCGCCATAGGCTACTCTGAAAGATGTAATTTAAGAGCCTCCACACCTATACGATAAGAATTTAGGCCAAAGCCGACTACAGAACCTATAGCCACAGAGCCTATAAGGGTTGTATGGCGAAACTCCTCTCGTGCAGCGATATTGGATATATGAATCTCAACAACGGGGATATCTATAGCTGCAATAGCATCACGAATAACTACAGAGGTGTGGGTATAACCTCCTGCATTAAGTAATACACCATCATAATTTCCATCTGCTTGGTGTAAAGCATCAACTATCTCTCCCTCAATATTGGTCTGATAATAGTCTATTGTATAGTCTGCATATATAGACTTAAGACGTGGAATAAATGTATCAAAGCTCTCACATCCATAGATGCCTTTATCACGACGCCCCTGCAGATTGAGATTTGCTCCGTTAAGAATGAGGATTTTCATAGATTATTGGCTATTAGCTATTCAGAGAGATATCTTCGCAAAGGGATTTATAAAATGACCCCTCATAATTGTTTGAGGCGAGGATTTACAACGCTCGGCAAAATTGTCCGCAATGGGCTGTACTTCTGTACTGCCCATTGCGAGCAACTTTTGATATCGGCAGTAAATACCGCATAACACTATTTTGTAAAACTATTTTGCAAGTAAGCAAGCAAGGGCAATCGAATACTTCTTAGATGCAGCAGAGTCTCCACGTGATGTAAGGACACATGGAACCTTAGCTCCCATAACGATTGCAGCAATCTCACCACCTGCAAGGTGTGATACTGACTTAAAGAACACGTTTCCAGACTCAATATTTGGGAAGAGGAGTGCATCAACATCACCTGCAATAGCTGAGCCCTTAACCTTTTTATGCTCTGCAACCTCCTTAAAGAGGGCTACATCGAGTGAAAGTGGACCATCAACAACAACATTACCGAGCTGACCACGATCTGCCATCTTTGCAAGCATTGCACCCTCGATAGATGATACAGATGCAGGGAGCACCTGCTCAGACGGAGCTACACAGCCAATCTTCGGAGTCTGAACACCCAGAGCAACAGCTACCTGACGGAGATAGTCAATCTGCTTCTGCTTCTGCTTGATATCAGGCTGGAGGATGATAGCGATATCGGATGCAAGCAGCAGCTTGTGGTAGCCTGACCACTCAAATACCGACACATGACTCAGCACACCCTTCGGAGGGCAGAGATTGAGTTCCTTATCGAGGATTGCACGCATATACTTATCGGTTGGCAGCATTCCCTTCATAAGCACATCCGCCTCACCTGTAGAAACTGCAGTTGCTGCGAGCTTTGCAGCCTTAACGTCGCTCTTCTCGTCGATAATCTGGAAGATAGAGCTGTCAATATTAAGTTCCTTGCAAACCTGTTCGATAACGATACGGTCGCCATAGAGAATTGGGGTAACAAGGCCCTCATTATATGCATCATAGACGGCCTCAATAGTGTGAGAGTCCTGTCCGTAAGCCACTGCAAGGCGCTTCCTTCCACTAGACTTAGCAGCCTCTACTATTTCCTGTAAATGTTTCATACTGTTTCTATTTTGTCAAATTATATGTATCTGTTGCGATAACAAGCTCCTCATTTGTTGCAATAACGGCAACCTTTACGTGTGAGTTATCTGAAGAGATAATGGTATCTGTACCACGGGTAACCTTGTTAATGTCGTGGTTAAGGCTTATACCCATATACTCCAAGCCCGAAGTTGCGCTATCACGCAACTCCCATGAGTTCTCACCAACACCTCCAGTAAAGATTACAAGATCAACTCCACCCATAAGGGCCGCATATTTACCGATATACTGCTTTACACGACCATAGTAAATATCACGAGCAATAATTGCACGAGGATTACCTGCATCATAAGCTGCATCAATATCACGCATATCACTCGATACGCCAGACAGGCCCTCAACACCAGAACGCTTGTTAATCATGGTGTTAATATCTGCAAGATTCATACCCTCCTTCTCGGCAATAAAGAGAAGAGCCGAAGGGTCAACATCTCCACAGCGTGTACCCATAACAAGACCATCTACAGGAGAAAAGCCCATAGAGGTACATACACTCTTACCATCCTCAATTGCAGTTACAGAGGCTCCGTTACCGATATGGCAAGTGATGATTTTCGACTTGTCAAGATCAAGACCTGCAAGTTCTGCTCCAACCTTGGCTACAAACTTATGACTTGTTCCATGGAAGCCGTAACGACGTACACGATACTTCTCATAGTACTCATAAGGAAGTGCATAGAGATAGTTTACAGCATCTATAGTCTGGTGGAAAGAGGTATCAAAAACAGCCACCTGTTTTACCTCTGGCAACACCTTTTCGATAGAGAGGATACCCTCAAGGTTTGCCGGATTGTGAAGCGGTGCGATATCGAATAGTGAGCGAATTTTTGACTTTACATCATCTGTTACAACACAGCTACTTGCAAAATACTCGCCACCATGAGCTACACGATGACCTACTGCCTTTACCTGGTCAAGTGAAGAGATTACACCATGCTCCGGGTGTGTCAAAGCATCTAAAACAAGACGAATACCTGTTGTATGGTCTGCAATTGGTTGATGCAACTTAAAGACCTCTTTTCCCACAGGCTTATGAGTAAGATCGCCCTCTGCAAGGCCGATACGCTCAACAAGGCCCTTGGCAAGGAGCGTATGATTAGCGTCGCAGATATCAATTACTTGATACTTAATTGACGAACTGCCGCAATTTAATACTAAAATTACCATATCTTTTGTTTTTTATTACCAACTTGCAAAGATACTCAAGCCTTTTGAGAATTCAAAATTATATCTATAATTTCTCCCCAATCATACAACTAATAACACTTTTCGGCGCATGCATCAACAAAGATGGATTGCACAAAAGTACAATCCATCACTATAATTATCCATTTTACAGTACTATCTTAAATCCGATGCCTTTATATGTTACAATCACATCATCGCCAAGTTTACGACGCAGACGGCGAATATGCACATCCAAAGTACGGTCTCCAACAACCACCTCACCACCCCAGATACGACTAAATATCTCCTCTCTGGTAAAGACCTTATCAGGCTCAGAAAAGAGCAACTGCAATATATCAAATTCCTTACGAGGCAATATAAACTCACCCTGAGGAGTAGTTACTGCTCGACTTGAAGAGTCAATGATAATAGAGGTTGTTGCAACCGGTTTTATACGTTTCATAATAGCAGCCACACGACTACACAGAACCCTCATACTCACCGGTTTAGTTATATAATCATCAGCTCCTGCATCATAACTATCAATCTGGCATTGCTCCTCCTGTACAGCTGAGAGAAAGACAATCATCACATCTTTCAATTCAGCCATTTTACGCATAGTCTCACAAGCCTGACGTCCATCCATCACAGGCATCATCATATCCAACAGAATCAGATGCGGATGCACTCTTAAGGCCTCTTCAATAGCCTGTTGACCATTGCTTGCCGTATAAACATCATACCCCTCGCGAGTAAGGTTATAGCCTATAAACTCACGAATATCATCCTCATCATCAACTATCAGGATACGTTGCGACATAAATAGCTACTTTAGAACTGAACTACCGGAGCTGCTTGAGCACTCTCTGAAGCCTTAAAGAACTCTTTTGCAGAGAAACCAAACATTCCTGCAATAACATTCTTAGGGAAGGTAACAACCTTCTTATTAAACGACTTTACAACATCGTTATAACGCTGACGCTCAACAGTTATACGATTCTCTGTCCCTTCAAGTTGAGACTGCAATTCAAGAAAGTTTTGGTTTGCCTTCAAATCTGGATAGTTCTCAGCCACAGCAATAAGTCTGCCCAAAGCAGAGGTAACACTACTCTGTGCTGCAGCATACTGTTCAAACTGAGCCGGAGTCATATTTGAGCCATCAAGGGTAATAGATGTTGCAGCAGCTCGTGCAGCCATAACACTCTCAAGGGTCTCAGACTCATGCGCAGCATACCCTTTAACTGTATTTACAAGATTAGGAATAAGGTCGCTACGACGCTGATACTGAGCCTCTACATTAGACCATGCTGCATCAACCTCTTGCGACGCCTTTGCCAATGAGTTATATGTAACTACACAATAGCCTGCAAGTAGCGCTGCTACTACAGCAATAATTAAAAGAGTTGTTTTTTTCATAACTATATATATTAAAAGTTAAAATCTTGAGCCTGCTCCACCACCGCCAAAGCTGCCGCCGCCGAAACCACCTCCAAAGCCGCCACCTCCAAAGCCGCCACCTCTACCACCAACATAGACCGTTGTAGTTGGTTTATAGATAGTCTCCCTCTTTGCTCGAACAAAACCACAAGAGGTGCAACAGAATCTCTTTTCGATAACATCGTATTTTTTAGTAGAGCTAAGGATTGACGATGACTGCATCTTCAAATGGTGCTTGCCACACTTAGGGCACTTCCTACTATACCACTCTACAACTACAGCCACCACGATAATAAGGATTATAAAGACCATAAACACAGCCATAAACCACAGCAATTCTACATCTGTCTCATCCTGGTCAAGATCTATTTCGCCACTCTGCGAAATGATATGTGCCACAGCTGCAACGCCCTCAACCATACCGGTATCATAATCTCCTTTAGAGAGGTGAGAGACCATGTAACGTTGCTGAATACGTTTACACATAGCATCCGTCAAAACACCCTCAAGGCCATATCCGGTAACAAAACGTATTTCACGTTTTTGAGTAACCAATATTATACCCAGGCCATTATCAGACTCTCGGCCACCGACACCCCACGATGAGAAGAGCGAATGAGCAAATGTAAACACATCATCCGAATCAATATCCTCAACAACCACTACAGCAACCTGAGCTCGGCCTATGTTGTGCAGAGAGTCGCATGCTTTATCAATAGCCATAACCGCACCCTCTGATAATATCCCGTCGGGATTTGAGGTATAGCGTGAGGCATCTGACAACTGAACATTTGGTACGTCTTTCAAAGAGTATGTTCGTGCAAAAACAGCCGGCACAAAAAGCAATAGAGACAAAAATATCAGCAATCTCTGTTTCATAACAAACTTTATCTGTTACAAAGATAGATATTTTTCAGGAAATATGAAAAATATATAACTTTTTTAGATTTCCCATTTTGAATTTTGAATTGGTTTGATTACCTTTGTGCGATACTTTTTTCACAGTTTAGTGATAACTAAAACTTACTTTTTATGTCAACTTCTATTAAATCTACAGAGGCCCCTGTAACAGAGGCAGTCAGCGTTGCTGAGGATGTGTTAATTCCAAGTGTTGAACCCATTTCGGAGAGTGCTGAGGAGCACATTGTCGAAACAGAGAGTCCATTAGAGCAGGAGGAGTGTTCTGAGGATGTAATAGAGGCAGAGATTGCAGGTAAGAGCAAGAGTGAACTTGTCGAGCTCTTTGCACTTCTTCTTGAACATCATCCTGCACAATCTATCCGTCGTGAAGTAGAGGTTATCAAGACTGCATTCTACAAGTTGCACCGTGCTGAGGTTGATAAGCTTTACAAGGAGGCTGCAGAGCAGGGCGTTACTATCGATATTGCACCGGATCCTGACGAGGTTCGATTCAAAGAGCTTTTGGCTGTATATCGTGAGCGTCGAGATATAGCTACAGCAGAGTCTGAGAAAGTTAAGGAGGAGAACTATCGCCTCAAACTTGAGATTATCGAGGAGTTAAAGAGCCTTATCTCAAATGAGGAGACTCTCAATGTAACCTTTACTCGCTTCCGTGAGTTGCAGACTCGTTGGAAAGAGATTGGTCAGGTTCCACAAGCTAAGGTTAACGATATTTGGGAGACCTACAATCTATATGTAGAGCAGTTCTACGACTTTGTGAAGATAAACAAAGAGCTTCGAGACCTCGACCTTAAGAAAAATTTAGAGACTAAAGTTGCCCTTTGTCAAGCTGCCGAGGCTCTATCTGAGGAGAATAATATCGTAGAGGCATTCCGCAAATTGCAGAAGTTGCACGACCAATGGCGTGAAACAGGTCCTGTTGCAAGTGAGCAGAAAGAGGAGTTGTGGGAGCGTTTCAAGGCGGCCTCTTCAATCATCAACCGTCGCCATCAGGAGCACTTTGAGTCATTAAAAGCTGAGCAGCTCAAGAACTTGGAGCGCAAAAGTGCTCTATGCGAGGCTGCTGAGCTACTTGTTGCCTCTGCACCTGCCACTCATAAAGAGTGGAACAAAGCCAACGATCAGTTGATGGCAATTCAGGCAGAGTGGCGCACTATCGGTTTTGCTCCTAAGAAGGACAATACAAAGGTTTATGAGCGTTTCCGTGCGGCATGTGATCGTTTCTTTGAGCTCAAACATACCTTCTATGCTGAGGTAAAGGATGATATGGAGCAAAATCTGACTCTCAAGCAGGCTCTCTGTGAGGCTGCAGAGCTTATCCAGGATAGCGAGGAGTGGAAAGAGGCTACCGAGCGTCTATTAGAACTTCAGTCTGAGTGGAAGAAGGTTGGTGCCGTATCTCGCCGCCACGCTGAGTCAATATGGAAGCGTTTCCGCACTGCTTGCGATCACTTCTTTGAGCGTAAGAGTGCACACTTCGCAAATGTAGAGGACCAATATTCTGCAAACCTTCAGAAAAAGGAGGCTCTACTTGAGGAGATGTCTGCTGCAGATGTAAAGGCTGGTGGCTACGAATTGATTAAAGAGTATCAGCGTCGTTGGAGTGAGATTGGCTTTGTACCTATCAAGCACAAAGAGGATATTCAGAAACGTTACAAGCAGGCTGTTGACCGTATGTTTGCCATTGTTCGTGGCGCAGACCGAGAGCAATCTATGAATAGATTTAAGGAGCGAGTATCATCTATGCGTCAAGGCGGAGAGCGTCGCCTGAAGAGTGAGAGAGAGAGACTCTACAACAGAGTGCGTCAACTTGAGCAGGAGGTGGCTACATTGGAGAACAACATCGGTTTCTTCTCTAAATCTAAGGGTGCTGAGGCTCTTATCGCAGATGTAAATGAGAAGATTGCCAAAACAAAGCGTGAGCTTACAGACACAATTGCAAAGATTAAACTTATAGATGACGGCGAGTAATCGCCGTCTCTATTTAAGAGATATTGTATTTACTACAAATTAATAAAGGTATGAAACTGTCAAAACCAAAGTACATCTTCGTTACAGGAGGTGTTGCATCATCACTTGGAAAGGGTATTATCTCTTCCTCACTTGCCAGACTATTGCAGGCACGCGGTTATGTTACAACCATTCAGAAGTTTGATCCATATATCAATGTAGATCCAAGTACCCTCAATCCGTATGAGCATGGTGAGTGCTATGTTACTGATGACGGAACAGAGGCAGACCTCGACTTGGGACACTATGAGCGTTTTACCTCTATTGCTACATCTAACAAGAACACTGTAACTACAGGTAAAATCTATAAAACAGTAATCGAGAAGGAGCGTCGTGGAGACTACCTCGGCAAAACGGTACAAGTTATCCCTCATATTACAGATGAGATTAAACGTCGCATTCAACTCAATGGTCAGACAAAGCAGTTCGATATCATTATTACCGAGATTGGTGGTACTGTGGGTGATATCGAGTCATTGCCATTTATCGAGTCAGTACGTCAGCTTCGCAACTCATTAGGCTATCAGAATACCGCCCTTGTACACCTTGCATGGGTTCCATATCTTGCAGCATCAGGTGAGGTAAAGACAAAGCCTACGCAGCACTCTGTAAAGGCGTTGCTTGAGAATGGTTTGCAACCAGATGTATTGGTTCTTCGTGCTGAGAATCCATTAGAGGTATCTATCAAGCGTAAGATAGCTCTTTTCTGCAATGTTATGCCTGAAGCTGTAATCGAGTCTGTAGATATGCCGACAATCTACGAGGTGCCTTTGCGTCTCTTTGAGCAGAAGATGGACCTTGTTGTAATGCAGCGTTTGGGCCTACCTACTAAGGGTTCTGAGTCTGACCTTACCGCATGGAGAGCATTTGTAGATAAAGTTAAGAGCCCTTCAAAGAGTGTAGAGGTTGCTTTAGTTGGTAAATATACTGAGCTTCCTGATGCATATAAGTCTATCAACGAGTCATTTATCCATGCAGGAGCTATGAACGACTGCAAAGTAAAAGTGCGTTATGTAAAGGCTGAGAAGGTTACAGAGCAGAGCGCAGCTGAACTCTTTGAGGGTGTATCTGGCATCTTTGTCGCTCCAGGTTCAGGTAGTCGTGGCGTCGATGGAAAGATTGCAGCTGTCAAATATGCACGAGAGAACAATATTCCATTCTTTGGTATTGGTCTTGGTATGCATTGCGCTACAGTTGAGTTTGCACGCAATGTTCTTGGCTTTGAGGATGCTGCATCTGCAGAACTTGATGCCACTACAAAGCACCCTGTAGTCTCTCTTATGGAGGATAATAAGAGCGAGAAGGGTTCTGTACGTCGTATTGGTGGTTATGTATGTACACTTAACCCTGACTCTAAGGCAGCTAAGGCATATGGAATAACATCTGTGATGGAGCGTCATAGCAACAGCTATGAGTTCAACACAGAGTATCGTGAACAGTTTGAGGGTGCAGGTATGAAGTGTGTCGGCATCAACCCTGAGACTGCACTTGTGGAGGTTCTTGAGCTCGAAAATCACCCTTGGTTCATCGCAACACAATACCATCCTGAATATAAGAGCACAGTGGAGCATCCTGCACCTCTATTTGTATCATTTGTGGATGCGGCTATTAAATACAAAAACAGATAAAATTTTACAATGGAGAGTAACAACACAAACAAACAATCAATTATAGGTTTTATCCTTATCGGAGTTGTCTTCTTCGTCTATATGTTGTACAACAACTATCAGATGGAGAAGTATAATGAGCAAATTGCAATTGAACAGGTTACCTCTGCAGTAGCCACTCAGGCATCTGAGCAGTTGGCAGCACAGCAGCAGGCAACTACAGAGGTTGCACAAGAAGTGGCACAACCTGAGGTAGTTGTCGATCCATTTATTGTCGATGCACAGGCTGTTGAAGAGGTTGTTTTAGAAAACGACTATCTTGCCATCAGACTATCTACTGTCGGAGGTCAAATCATCGATGCTACGCTTAAGCAGCACACTAAATATGCACCTAAGGAGGAGCGTAATGAGCTTGTAAAGCTCTTCGATCCAACAAGTGCTCACTTTGACATGACCTTCTATGTAAAAGATGGTTTTAAGAACGTCAAGGTCGCAACCGCCTCTCACAACTTTACACTGCTCCCTGTAGAGAGTAGTGAAAGTAAGCAGAGCGTTACTATGCGCTTACCTTTCAAGGATGGTGCTTCACTCGACTTTATCTACACACTCTATAATGAGAAAGACGAAGCTCGAGACTATATGGTTGACTTCGATGTACGTCTCAATGCTTTAGCTCCTATGATGGCAAACCAGACCTCCATCGGTGTTGACTGGAGTAATCGTAGCTATCAAAATGAGCGTAGCTACAAGAACGAGAACATGTACACATCGCTCTACTATCGTCATCCTGGCGAGACTGGAATAGAGGAGTTGGGAGTTTCTGAAGGTAATAAGAGCAAAAACATCTCTACTTCTGTAGATTGGGTAGCCTTTAAGCAGCAGTACTTTACATCTGCCATAATTCCACAGAATGTAGAGTTTACATACGCAGATTTGGCATACCAGACTGCTCCTGAGAAGTCCGGATTTATCAAGGAGTACTCTATGGTTGCAGCCATCCCATACACTCCTCAGACTGATCAATACAACTTCAACTTCTATCTGGGTCCAAATAAATTCCCAGTCCTCAAGAAACTGACAGATAGCAATGGCGAGACACTCTCTCTTGAACGTATTATTCCTCTTGGTTGGATTTTCTCTACATACGTAAGCCGTTGGGTAGTAATTCCACTCTTTACATGGCTCAGTAAGTATATTGAGAGCTTTGGTTTGATTATCCTCATCCTTACCATTTTGGTAAAGTTGATTATTTCACCTCTAACTTACAAGAGTTACCTCTCTACCGCTAAGATGCGTGCTGTACGCCCTGAGTTAGAGGCTATTAACGCAAAGTACCCTCGTCAGGAAGATGCTATGAAGAAACAACAGGCAACAATGGAGCTATACAATAAGGCCGGCATAAGCCCTATGAGTGGCTGTCTGCCTATGCTGATACAGATGCCTATCCTTATTGCTATGTTCCGTTTCTTCCCAGCATCTATCGAGTTGCGTGGCAAGTCATTCCTTTGGAGTGATGACCTCTCTTCATACGACAGTATTCTCGATTTGCCATTCAACATTCCATTCTATGGCGACCATATTTCACTATTCTGCTTACTGATGGTTGTTGTTCTGTTTGGCTACTCTTATATGAACTATAAGCAGACCGCAACAGCTCAACCACAGATGCCTGGTATGAAGTTTATGACCGTCTATATGATGCCTATCATGATGCTCTTCTGGTTTAACGACTACTCAAGCGGCCTTTGTTACTATTACCTGCTCTCCAACATTATTACAATGTTGATGATGTTTGGTATTCGTGCAATGGTTAACGACGAGAAGGTACGTGCATCTATCCATACCAAAATGGCAAACACGAAGGGTAAAAAGTCTCGTTTCCAGCAACGATATGACGAATTGATGCGTCAGCAGGAGCAACTCCAAAGAGAGCAAAACAGACGTAAATAGTAGCGTATGGCATTTGTTGCTACACTATCTAACGAGGAGGTCTCTGCCCTACCTGCAGTGCAGTTCGATGGCGAAATTATCGTTGTTGACACACCGCAGCGTCTCGACGATGCTTGTCAATATCTTGCCAAGCAACGAGTATTGGGTTTCGACACCGAGACAAGGCCCTCCTTTACCGCAGGAGTAACGAATAAGGTTGCTCTGCTCCAACTATATGGTGGAGATAAGTGCTTCCTTATTCGTCTAAACCGTGTACAGATGTCTAAACAGCTTACCGATATACTGCATAACCCAAATATACTGAAGATCGGTGCAGCAGTTAAAAACGATATAGCTGTGCTTAACCGCTTGAGACACTTTACAGCCGGCGGCTTTCTCGATCTGCAAGATATTGTAGAGGATTACGGCATCGAGAATAAAAGCCTTAGAAAAATATCAGGTATCGTCTTAGGTAAGAAGGTCTCCAAAGCACAACGTCTAAGTAACTGGGAGGCTAAAGTACTTACTCTCCAACAGCAACTATACGCAGCAACAGACGCTTGGGTTTGTGTCGAGATATACAAACATTTGGTACAAATTTAGTAGGCTTATATAAGCTGTTGCACAGCTATACACAAGCAATTAAAACAGAATAGACCTCCTTCAGTTTTAACTGAGAGGTCTATTTCTTTCACCGCAATATCTAATCCAAGGATAGCCATTACTATAGTTTAAGGGCATTAAGTCGTCTTTCAATTGTCTCAAATCGATTGATTGGTACGCCTGCGGATTGTTTAATTTTAAGGCTCTTTGCTCCCGTGGTAAAGGAACGGATATTATATGTAAACTTTACAAGGAAGTATCGACCCATAGTCGAGTTATAGCGTATTTGCGAATAGCCAGCCCACACGCCTCGAGCGAATGATGTATTTTGGTTAAGAACATCATTTACAGTCAGTTCTATCTCACCAAGGCGTCTAAGCACCTTCTTACCAACAGAGACATTCCAGAGGGTAAAAGAGTCTTTATAGTTATTTGTAACACCTAAATACTGAGTGAACACGCCTGAAGTCGTAATAGTAAAGCCCAACGGTAAGACAAACTTCATATTAGCAGTTGCTCGGTGGGTAAAGAACTCGTTATTAAGCACATCCTCGCCCGCCTTATTATTGCTATATGAGCCTCGCCAACGTAGCGTAAAATCGACATTTTCAGAGATATTACTACCCAGAGTCCAGTCAGAGTAGGCTGTAAGGTTATTCATCAGCTGGTCAACTTTATTAAGACGTATAGGCACATCTGAATAAGTTATTCCGAGAGATATATTAAGATTTGAGCCGATAAATGTTATCGGGAAACCGATACTTGTTCTACCCTCAAAAGATCTATATCCATTAAGGTTGACTGGTTGAGAGAGCTGTACAGGATTATATTTTTTGCCATCTATCTCTATCGTCTCCGGAGAGTACTCGATACTTGTACCAATATAATTAGGCATAAGTGTAGCCTTTGCCATAATCATAAAAGTTGTTCCCTTACTTGTAGAGAGATTTGTATAGCGGACAAAGTAGTTATGTTCTGTATAAGGGCGAAGGTTTGGATTTCCGAGTGTCAGGTACTGAGAGTTACTTACATCATACACGTCGAGCATCTGCCACAGCGATGGTGCTTTAATCTCCGAAGTCGCACTGACCCTAAGTGTATTCTGAGGATTGAAAGCCCACTGCAATGTAGCATTATAGACAGGATTATTATAGGTTCTCAACGACTTTTCTCCACTCCACATATTATGGTTTGATAATCGAGAGTGTTGAAACATTGCGCTAATAGAGAACCAATTACGATTACGTGAGTAGCGGTAGCCGGCTCCAAGCTGATGATATAAAAACATTCCCTCAAACGAAGAGGATGAACGACGATTTAGTCGTGCTGTATCAATCACATAGTCTTTGTCTGTAGCATAGGAGAGTAGATCTCGTGTTCTCAGTTGAGCCTGAAGACGATATGTTAAGTTGATAGTTGAGTGTCTGCCAATCTTATCTCTATAAGTAGGCTGAATACGATAAGTTGTTGTATTAGACTCCGTCTGTTTACGAGTATATGTATAGGCTATAGTAGCCTTTTCAGGATCCTTTTTATTAGTTTTGCCGGCTCCATTAGAGTAATAATCTCTATCTGAATCAGATGCAGAGTTACTCACACTTGCAACAAGTAATAGTGAACGTCCTTGGCGCAAGAATTTATATGAGTACTGCGCATATAGGCTCTGAGAGAATGTAGTACCCCATCCCTCATTTCCACTTGGCAACCAGCGATATCCCGACTCTCCTCTACGCAGTGATGTTGTATCAGTGCGATTGATTGAGGAGTTAGGATAGTAATTGATATTTGGAATAAGTACCAACTTCTGGCGTTTTGCCACCTTCCACTCAAGGCGAGACCTAAACTTAAAAGTTCGGTTATTAGGATTAGCAAATTGGTCGTAGTGGATTGTATCTTTTTTGCTCACTGCAGGGTCATACCATCTATCAACAGTAAAGCTATTCTTTGCGTTTAGGTGATTATAGAAGAGGCTACCCTCAAATGATGCACGTTTACGACGCCCCCAACGATCGGTATAGTTAAGAGCCAATATCTCAGCCGCAGCCACTCCACTTTGGTTATTTACCGAGAATTGACGAGAGCCTGTATTACGATTTGCAGAACTCTTGATACTCATCTCATCATCCGAGAGGTTCTGCTTATTGAGGTTATTAGCAAGCCCCATAACTGTCAATCTGGCATCATCATTAAAGATATTTACTGAGCCTCCTACTGTATATTTATTATTTGGAGTAACTGCCCGATTAGCCTCAGGCTCATATCCATAACCAGCATGAACCTTACCAAAACGGCTACGCTTTATACTCTTTCTTGTAATGATGTTTATTACCTTGCCTCCCTCACCATCATCTACACCTGTAATCTGTGCAGCCTCACTAAGGCGATTATAGACCTCAATATGCTCAACTGCTTGGGCCGGAATACTCTGGAGCACCTGTGCTATATTGGTACCAAAGAATTCGTTACCATCAACATATATCTGCTTTACCACCTCTCCATGAGCCTCAACCTTTCCATCCGAAATAGTAATACCAGGCATTTTACGTAGTAAAGCCTCCACCTCCGCATCAGCTGCAACCTTAAAGGCATCAGCATTATAGCGAAGTGTATCTCCCATGATAACGGTACGAGTCGAAACCGCTGTCTTTACAACCGTTTCGATTTTAATTGCACTCTCCGTAAGGCGCACATCGCCTATATTCTTTGGCAGAGCAACGCTCTTGAAGGAGAAGCTTTTATCTGCATAGCCGATAAATGTAACTATACATGTATAATCACCTTCAGTAACATTTGGGATACGGAAATAGCCACCATACTCAGAGGTGTAATAGCGTTTATTATCAGGTGTCTTTATATTAGCCACCTCTATAACCGCACCAGGAATACCACTTCCCGTAGTCTCATCAACAATACGACCAGATACAGGAGCGCCACTCTGTGCTGTAGCAATAAAATGCATAGCAAGAGTAACAAGAAAGATTATGTATCGGCGCAGGTTCATGGTCAAGGTTAGGGTTATTATTATAAGAGCATTTTAACCTCAAAAGGTTAAAAGGGTTGCCGTAAAAACTACTACGACAACCCTTAGTTTGATTGGTTTATTATTGTAATTTCAATATTATACAGAAATTACAACACATAACTAATCCTCAAACTTTGCTGCGAGGAACTCACGGTTCAAGCGAGCAATGTGTGCGATAGAAATACCCTTAGGGCACTCAGCCTGGCAAGCACCGGTATTAGTACAGTTACCAAAACCGAGCTCATCCATCTTTGCAACCATTGCCTTAGCACGACGTGCGCCCTCTACACGGCCCTGTGGAAGCTTAGCAAGAGATGATACACGTGCTGCAACAAAGAGCATTGCAGAACCGTTCTTACATGTTGCAGCACAAGCACCACAACCTACACATGCAGCAGCATCCATACTCTCCTCAGCATCTGCCTGAGGGATTGGAATTGCATTACCATCAGGTACTGAGTTAGTACGAACAGATACATAACCACCTGCCTGAAGAATCTGATCATAAGCACCACGGTTTACAACCAAGTCCTTAATTACAGGGAATGCAGCAGAACGCCATGGTTCAACAGTAATTGTTGCACCATCCTTAAACTGACGCATATAAATCTGGCAAGTAGTTACAGCCTGTGATGGGCCGTGAGCATGGCCATCAATGTGAAGTGAACACATACCGCAGATACCCTCACGGCAATCGTGGTCAAATGCTACAGGCTCCTCGCCTTTGTGTACCAAATCATTATTCAAGATGTCAAGCATCTCAAGGAATGAGGTATCAGACGAAATATCCGAAACTTTATACTCCTTAAATTCGCCCTTGGAGTGAGCGTCTTTCTGACGCCATATTTTTAATGTGAAATTCATAATTTCTTGTTTATTAAAAGTTTAACGCCAAAAATTAGTCCTTATAGTTACGCTGTGCACGGTGTGTGAACTCGTAAACCAAATCCTCCTTAGTAAGCTCTGGCTCTACGTCCTCACCCTTATACTCCCAAACTGCTGCGTAAGCGAACTTGTCATCATGACGAAGTGCCTCGCCCTCCTCTGTTTGGTGCTCAGAACGGAAGTGGCCACCGCAAGACTCCTCACGGTTGAGTGCATCACGTGCCATAAGCTCACCAAGCTCAAGGAAGTCTGCAAGACGAAGTGCCTTCTCAAGCTCTACGTTGAATGAATCAGCGGTACCTACAACCTTAACATTCTTCCAGAACTCCTTACGAAGTGCTGCAATCTCAACGATAGCCTTCTCAAGAGACTCCTTAGTACGAGCCATACCTACATTGTCCCACATAATGAGACCGAGCTGACGATGGATATCGTCAACAGAACGAGAGCCGTTAATTGACAGGAGCTTATTAATCTTATCCTTAACAGCCTTCTCTGCTTCATCAAATGCAGGAGTTGCTGTAGATACCTTAGGAGCCTGAATCTTCTTAGCCAAGTAGTCTCCAATAGTGTAAGGGAGAACAAAGTAACCATCTGCAAGACCCTGCATGAGAGCAGAAGCACCAAGACGGTTTGCACCGTGATCTGAGAAGTTAGCCTCACCAATAGCATAGAGACCAGGGATTGTTGTCATCAAGTTGTAGTCAACCCAGATACCACCCATTGTGTAGTGAACTGCAGGGAAGATCTGCATTGGCTGCTCGTATGGATTAACGTCGGTAATCTCCTTGTACATATCGAACAGGTTACCATAACGCTTCTCAATAACCTCCTTACCAAGGCGCTCGATAGCGGTCTTGAAATCAAGGAATACTGCCAGACCTGTCTCATTTACACCATAGCCTGCGTCGCAACGCTCCTTAGCAGCGCGTGATGCAACGTCACGTGGAACGAGGTTACCGAATGCAGGGTAACGACGCTCGAGGTAGTAATCACGATCCTGTTCAGCAATATCTGAAGGCATCTTTGTACCCTTACGCAGAGCCTCAACATCCTCCATCTTCTTAGGAACCCAGATACGGCCATCGTTACGCAATGACTCAGACATAAGGGTCAACTTAGACTGCTGTGTTCCGTGTACAGGGATACATGTTGGGTGAATCTGAGTAAAGCAAGGGTTTGCAAAACCTGCACCCTTACGGTAACACTGAAATGCTGCAGAGCCGTTTGATGCCATAGCGTTGGTTGAAAGGAAGAATACATTTCCATAACCACCTGTAGCAATAACTACTGCATGTGCACCATGGCGCTCAATCTCACCCGTTACAAGGTTACGAGCAATAATACCTTTAGCCTCGCCATCCTCAATAACGATATCAAGCATCTCATGACGAGTGTAAGACTTTACAGAGCCATTGTGAATCTCCTTATTAAGAGCTGCGTAAGCACCGAGCAAGAGCTGCTGACCGGTCTGACCACGAGCATAGAAAGTACGAGACACCTGTGCGCCACCGAATGAACGGTTAGCCAAAAGACCTCCGTACTCACGAGCGAAAGGAACTCCCTGAGCTACGCACTGGTCGATAATGAGATTAGACACCTCTGCAAGACGATATACGTTAGCCTCACGAGCACGATAATCACCACCCTTGATAGTATCGTAGAAAAGACGATATACAGAGTCGTTATCATTCTGATAGTTCTTTGCTGCATTGATACCTCCCTGTGCTGCGATAGAGTGTGCACGACGTGGAGAGTCCTGAATGCAGAAGATCTTTACATTGTAACCAAGTTCACCAAGAGAAGCAGCTGCAGAAGCTCCTCCCAAACCTGTACCTACAACGATAATGTCGAGCTTGCGCTTATTGGCAGGGCTGACAACCTTGATAGCTGCCTTATGGTTGCTCCACTTCTGAGACAACTCACCAGCCGGAATTTTGGAATCTAATTTGAATGCCATATCTTTTTCTGTTTTATTGTTCTACAAGGTTAGATTAGCAGCAACCGCAGCAAAGGCTCTTTGCATAGAATACAACTGCAACAACTGCAAAGCCGAGGAAGATAAGACCTGAAACGAGCTTTGCGATGCACTTAAGGCGTGGAAGCCAAGTGTCATTTGCCCAACCTACAGTCTGGAACATAGACCAAACACCGTGGTTGAGGTGGAGCCAAAGAGCTGCAAACCATACAAGGTAAAGCACTACGTTGTACCACTTAGAGAAGGTGTACTTGATAAGAGCTGCGCCGTCAGTTGGAGCAAGACCCAGGTCGTTAGCGTGCTGACCCATAAGCTCAACAAGCATCATCTTCGACCAGAAGTGAGTTAGGTGAAGGAGCAGACCAAGGATAACGATGATACCCAGGAGGAGCATATTCTTTGATGCCCAATCTACACCCTTCTCGGTTACAGTAACTGCATAACGCACGTTACCACGAGCCTTACGATTCTGCCAAGTAAGCCAGAAAGCGTAAGCAAAGTGAACCAAAACACCAAGTGCCAATACTGCTGTACCTACAAGAGCATACCAGTTTGCACCCAAGAAGCCGCAAATCATATTGTAAGCAGAACCGTCACCGATAAGTGCTACAACATTCATTGCCATGTGGAAGAGGAGGAAAAGCACCAGGAAACAACCTGAGATGCTCATCACCAACTTTCTTCCCAACGAAGAATTAGTTAAAAAACAACCCATAATGTTTTGAAATAAAAATTAGTTATGTTTATTTTGTGAAAAAATTGTTTGCATTACATACGTAACATTGTACAAATATAGGTATTGTTTGTCAAATAACAAAACATTTTAGCCACTTTTTAACCATGCAATCTATCCAAAAAAACAAATCTGAGATACGTAAAGCCGCAAAATCAGCCGTAAAGGTTCTTACCCTTACAGAGAAAGAGAGTAAATCGGCATTGATTTTCAAAACCATGGCTCAATTAGAGGTAATAAAAGGAGCTAAAACAATAGCTCTCTACGCTTCTCTTCCGGATGAGGTTGATAGTAGTGATGCTATTGCGAATTTTGCAACAGAGAAGAGTATTGTTCTGCCCCGTGTAGCGGGTGATGATATGGATTTTTATCCATTTGAGCCATCTACACTCAAAGTCGGCGCATTTGGTATCGAGGAGCCTCAAGGAGAGGTTCCGATAGCCGTAGAGGCAATAGATGTAATAATAGTTCCAGGTGTAGCATTCACAAAAGATGGCAAACGTTGCGGCAGAGGCAAGGGATATTATGACAAATACCTTGCCCGAAACGGATTTAGAGCTATAAAAGTGGGAGTGTGCTATAAAGAGCAGCTCGCTGATAGCATCCCAAGCGAGCCACATGATATAGTAATGGACTACGTTATCTACGGCTAATCTTCAGAACCCTCAAGTCCGGCATCTACTAATTGAGCGTCGAGTTTCTTTTGCTTAGAGGCTTGTGGTTTCACGCCCAATTTCAACATATCTCTAACTGCCACAGAGAGGGTTTGACCACTACCAATACCCTTCTTCTTTGTCTTCTCAAATGCCGCAACAGCCTTCTCAAGACTCTGCCCTATATCATCAAAATTATCCACAAAGTCGGTAACTCTATCAAGAATAACAGATGCCTGAGTTACAATCTTATCCTGATTATCAAGATGTTGCTGTTGTACCCACATCACACTAACCATCTCTATCAACATTAGCAGATGTCGCTCACTTGCAATAAACACCTTACTATTAAAGGCGTCAAGCCACAAGGTCTTATCATAAGCCGTTGCTGCCATGAGAGCTTTATCACTCGGCACAAACATTATCACATAAGGCATTGATAGATACTCTTCGTATTTATACCTCTGATAACCTCTTGCAGCCAGGCTCTTAACCTGAGTTCTAAGACGAGAGCAGAACTCTTTAAGTACTTCTTCCTGGCGAACTGCATCCATTGTCTCATCTATATCAGCCGGAAGTTGAAACTTCGAGTCAATATAAAGTACACTCTTTGTTGCAGGATAAAAAATCATAGCATCAGGCTTCATCATTCGACCTGTATCCTCATTTTTTAGGCTACTCCCCACTCCTTGGCGTATAGTTCGCTGCAACAGATACTGTTTACCCTCAATAAGACCAGAACCTGCAAGCAAATCCTCAAGCAGTTTCTCTCCAAGGTTTCCCTGCATCCTAACATCACTACTCAATGCACGAGCTAAACGATCAGCCTCATTACTAAGCTTTCCTCCCGTCTCTACAAGTGTTTTAATATGAGTCTCAAGGGTCGCACGATTCTCCCCACTCTGTTTTTTAAGCTCCTCTAACTGTTGCTGATAAGGACGCATTATCTCAGAGATACTCTCTCTATTTGTACGGTTAGTTTCACTCTTTAACTGAGCAGACACTCTCTCAAGCTCTCTATCCAAGTCCTCCTTTGAACGAACTCTCTGCTGCTCAAGCTCCTGCCCAAAATGCTCTCTCTGCTGTTCAAGCTCTTTATTAAAACGCACTCTCTCCTGTTCAAGTTGAGATAGAAGCATCTCCTTACTACTCTTAAGTGCCGCAGACTCAGAAGTTAAGTTTAACAATTCGCCTTGCAGTTGCTCTATCTTTTCACTCTTTTCATTCTCACTCTTTCGACGAATAAGATAGCCCACAAAAAGGCCAATACAAAGTGAGACCACCAACATTATTGCAGAAACGATACTCATAATTCTTAATTTTGTACAAATATACAAAAAAAGCTACACAATCGTATCCATTCATCATAAAATAGCCATAGAAACCAACAGCGGCAGAAAAGACTACTAACACGAACAAAAAAAGAGGGCCGTATAAAATACAGTCCTCTACAATAATCTTTAGTGGTAGAAATATCTCAACAAATATTACTCCTCGCCAGGAACCAATATACGACCACAATACTCGCAAACAATCAGTTTCTTTCCCTGACTAACCTCAACCTGACGCTGTGGTGGGATACGGTTAAAGCAACCGCTACAAGCATCACGCTGAACAGTTACAACCGCCAAGCCATTATGCACCTTGCTACGGATACGACCATAAGCAGTAAGCAGGCGCTCGTCAATCTTCTTCTTTGCAACCTCTGCCTGTGCAGTAAGCTCCGCAACCTGATCTGCGGTCTCTGCCTCAATATTCTCAAGTTCATTTTTCTTTGCCTCGAAATCAACATTGCGCTCTGCAATAAGAGTCTCAGTCTGCTCAACCTTAGCCTTCTTAACCTTTATTGCTGCTGCATACTCCTTAAGATTCTTCTCGGCAAGCTTAATCTCAAGCTCCTGATACTCAATTTCCTTAGAGATAGCATCGAACTCGCGATTATTACGAACATTTGACTGCTGCTCATTATACTTAGCAATCATCATATTTGCCTCATCGATCTGACGACGACGCTGACGAGTAAGTGCTGACAATTCCTCAATCTCAGCATTAACACCATCTACACGAGTCTTAAGACCGGTAATCTCATCGTCAAGATCTTGTACCTCGTCCGGAAGCTCACCCTTTACCTTATTGATTTCATCAATCTGCGAATCAATCTTCTGTAACTCGTAAAGAGCCATAATCTTCTCGTACATCGAGTAATCTACCTCAGCGGTTTTCTTTGTTGTAGCCATATATATTATCGTTTAATTTTCTTTCCGTCTATAACACAATGATAACCAATATATTACACATGGTAATACATTGGATTCTTAGAGTTCGCGCTCTTATGGAGCGCAAAGTTACTAATTTTTTTTGACAAATCCGTCAAAATATCAAATAATATATCAATTGCGCAGAATTCGCTCTCAAAATGACCTACATCGCAAAGTACGAAACGGCCAAAAGGGGTATAATAGTCGTTATATTTTGCATCTGCCGTAACATAAACATCACACAAAGCAGCTGCAGCTGCACCCATCATCGAAGCCCCTGACCCTGTACAAAGAGCGACTCTTCTAACTGTTGGTTTTACCACTTGACTATGCCTTACAGCTTTACAACCCAATACAGTATGAAGAAGTTCAAAAAATTGCTCAATAGGCATATCCTCTGCAAATTCTCCCACAACGCCAAACCCTGCTCCTTCAACTGTAGGTTCTAACACTTCCATATTTTGAACACCCAACATCTGACCCAATCGCCAACTCATACCACCAGGAGCAGAATCGAGGTTTGTATGACAAGCATAGAGTGCTATATCGTTTTTAATAGCACGCTCAACACAACACTCAACCACAGAGGATGAATTGAATCGTTTCAGTGGATGGAAAATAATAGGATGATGGGTAACTATCATTGAGCACCCCTTCTCAATAGCCTCATCTATAACCTCTTCTGTTACATCAACAGCCAATAGCACACCTCCTTGCAGAGTATCATCGAGTCTGCCAACAATAAGGCCGGCATTATCATAAGACTCTTGCAATGACAGAGGAGCAAAAGCCTCGATACATTCAGTTATATCTCTAACTTTCATATCTTTAGAAATCAAAAAGTGTTTGTTCCATATAGACAGGCTTCTTAGGCTCACTATCAGGCTCTTGCGCTACAGGTGCTACAACTGCCTTCCGAACCGCCTCATGCTCCTCACCAAGAGAATCTCTAACTTCAATAAGCATTGAACGTAGGTTATAAAGATGATCCAATAATTCAACATTAACACTCTCTCCGCTCTTATTGCCACGATCTGCTCGAAGTGCTTTTTTAGCGCCCTCAAGTGTCATACCTCGCTCCTTAACATAGTGATAGATACGCTTAAGCTGCTCTACATCTGCCGGCGTAAAGAGACGATTACCCTTCTTGTTTCGATGAGGTTTAAGTGTCGGGAATTGGGTCCCCCAATAACGAATCAGCGAAGCATTAACATCAAACATCTCCGCAACCTCGCCCATCGTGTAAAACAATTTGTCTGCCATATATATTACAAATTCATAATTTTCAAGCTGTTAGGGTAGTTATTATTTACCCTATTGCCTATTCTCTTAATAAAACCAAGTTTGTATCCCTCACAAGCTATAATATTTATACCCTCTTCAAAAAGAGAGGCCGGAATATCTTTTTTTCTCAAATAATCAAGAGCAACATCCCTCTCCACCTCCACTACCGGTACCGCAGAACAATCAAGCCAAATAGATTCAGAGAGTGGCCATTCAGGTTTCAGTTTACATTTAAATATCTGTCCCATCTCGACCCCTGAATATATTACTGTCAAGTTTTCAGCCAACGCCTTCACATCTGCATAATGGGAGCGCAAATAGCAATAATAACTATCTCCAACCATGGCAAACTTCTTATCCTCAGGTTGTCGGACCCATTTTGATAGCTCTTTAACAGTCTCTTTTGTAGCATCAGCCATTATCTTTTTACGAGGTTTAGGCACTATTGTCCTTGTACAAGCATCTTCTCTCTTACGAGCTACAGCTACAAAAAAGCCCTCACTCTTTACCTTATGCGGATAAAACTTAAATGTCTGAAAATATTCAACATCAACCCTTGTTATACCCCACTGCTCAGGTATATTTATCTCAGTGCTACGACATATTTCATCTCCAAACTCAGATAGCATCTTACGCAAAACACCCTCATCCTCCTCATTATTGAAGGTACAGGTACTGTATATAAGTAGTCCACCCGCCTTAAGGCATTTCCACGCCTGACTGAGAATTGCCATCTGTCGAGTTACACACATCTGAACATTTTGCCAACTCCACTCCTCTCTTGCAGTCTCATCTTTACGAAACATACCCTCTCCAGAGCAAGGGGCATCTACCGCTACAACATCAAACCAGCCCTCAAAAGCCGCTATATGTTGTGGGTCGTTATTTGTAACAACAACATTACCAAGGCCCCACTTACGGATATTATCAGCCAAAATATTGGCTCTATTTCGCACATACTCATTGGCAACTACAATACCTCTCGGTCCTACAATTGTTGAATAGAGAGTTGTTTTACCCCCAGGCGCTGAGCACATATCAAGGATGCGACCACTATCAACCCCCTCTTTTTGCAGTATGTAATCTATAAACTGCGACCCTGCCTCTTGCACATAATATGCTCCTGCTGCAAAAGGTATATCAGTAGTAAACATGGGTCTAAAATCGAGGTATCTACCTTCTCGACTCCACGGCACTTTATCACCCCACTCGCCTCCATGCCACTTATCCGGATTCAGTCGGACAGAGACAGGAGAGTCCGAATCGAGAGCTGCAAACAACCGCTCTGCCTCTTCGCCCAAACTTTGGCGTATAGTCTCGACAAAATAGGATGGTAATGGTTGCATAACCACGTTCTCTTTCTCTGTAATCAATCTACCAATTAAATGACGCCTGTCTTACAGCAGGTCGCTCTGCATGAATCTCATCCAGACGCTTATATAGAGAGTCAAGGACCTTGATATTCTCCACAAAGTCCATATTATCTTTATCAATAATAAAGACCTCACCCTCATAATTATCGACCCAATCATTATATCGGTCATTAAGGCGCTTGAGATAGTCAATATCTATATTCTGTTCATACTCTCTGCCTCGCTTACGAATTTGACGAACAAGAGTATCAATACTCGACTTAAGATAGATTAACAAATCAGGCTTAGGAATAAGATCTGTAGAGATATCGAACAGCTTCATATATGTTCCAAAATCTCTGCCTGACATAAGCCCCATTTGATGAAGATTACCCGCAAATATATGGGCATCTTCATAGATTGTTCGATCCTGAAAAACGTTCTCTGAACCATCAGAGAGCATATCCATAGTCTGACGAATACGACTTGCAAGGAAGTGGACCTGAAACTGAAACGCCCAACGATTCATATCCTCATAAAAGTCTGAAATATAAGGATTATCCACATCCTCATAGTAAGCCTTTGCTCCGTAATGTTTTGTCAGTATCTCGGTAAGTGTCGTCTTTCCACTTCCGATATTTCCCGCAATAGCAATATACATATCTTTTTCTCTTAGTTATTCTTAATTAAAGTAGTAACCTATATCCCCAATAGCCGACGGCATAGCAAAGACTACAACCCTATCGTATGCGTTAATCTGCATATTACTTACAGCTATAAAGACCTTATCTCCGCGAACAATACCGCCTACAATAACATCATCTGGTAGTCCCATCTCTCCAATTACCGACTTTGTAGCCGGACTATTAGGCTTAACAATAAATTCAAGTACCTCTGCATCACTACCGGTCAAGCATTTAATTGCCAACACATCGGTAGCCATAGTAAAGCGGAAGATATTTGAAGCACTTACAATCTTCTTGTTGATAATTGTATCTACACCAACCGAGTCAGCAATATTGATATAGTTCATATTCTCAACCTCTGCAATAACTCGCTTTACACCCATACGTTTTGCAAGCATCGCAGTAAGAATATTAGTCTCACTACGACCCGTAACGGCAACAAAAGCGTCCATATTTGCAAGACCCTCCTCCATCATTGCCTCTGTATCTCGGCCATCTTGATGAATTATAAGCGTGCGCTCCAACATCTCAGCAAGACGATATGCTTTATCTGCATTATAATCTATCAGTTTGATATTCACAACATTTTGTAGAGCCTGAGCAATCTGTACGCCAATACGGGATCCTCCTAAAATCATCATATTGTTAACACGTACATTATTTTTACCAGACAAAGCCATAACCTCACCTACCGTATCATGACGAGATATAACATAGACCATATCACCGACCATGTATGTATCTGTCGATTTCGGAATAATGGTAACGCTATCACGCATAATTGCGACTGTACGATAATTAAGGCCCTCCTCTCCAACAAATCCGGAGATACTCTTACCGATAAGTTCCGAATTAGGTTCAAGGCGAAAGACTACAAGAGATAGTTTTCCTCCCGAAAAGTCCACAAACTCAGTTGTCGCCGTATGACCGAGTAAGTTGATAACCTCTTCAGCTGCAATTTTCTCAGGATAAAAGAGATAATCAATACCCATATTAATAAACATCTCTTTATTATTCGGCTCAAGATACTCGTTGTTATCTATACGGGCAATAGACTTTTTAGCACCTAACTGCTTTGCCATAATAGAAGAGAGAATATTATCATTCTCAACTGAGTCAACTGCAATAAACAAATCGCACTTACGCACCGACGCCTTACGCAGAGTAGCAAATGTCGTTGCATCTCCCTCAATAGTAATAACATCTGCCAAATTGCCCAACTCAGCAAGCAATTTCGCATCTTGATCTATCACTGTAATATCATGCCCGTGTCCGCTAAGCATCTTGGCAAGATGATTGCCCATCTCCTCAACACCAGATATAACTATTCGCATACTGTGGTAAGTTTTATCAACTATTTGCAAAATTTCAGACAAATTTATAAATTTGTAGCGAGAAAACAAAGGGTTATAGCCCTTTGAAGTAAAATAAATTTAAGTAATTTTTATAATCGACTTATGCCCAGCTGGTTAGTAGTAATACTTTTTGCCATAGGAGCTGTAGC
Source organism: Alistipes sp. (assembly GCA_017381935.1). GTDB lineage: Bacteria > Bacteroidota > Bacteroidia > Bacteroidales > Rikenellaceae > Alistipes. Next base: position 1,665 of record JAFOBG010000052.1, on the reverse strand, counting down.
TTTCTTCGGATTAGCGCTCTCTATAACCCTAATGGTAAAGGGTCATCATATTGAGTCTGAAATCTCCACAAATCCCAACATGAAAAAGTTAGGAATCAAGTGCGCCGTACAAGAGACTCGTGAAGATATGGCAGCAGAGAGTTGTGAGACAGATACTCTTTGTACAGGAAACTGTGCCGGTTGTGATATTGACCACAATACAGCTAATAAAATCTAACTTAAATACTTATGAAACAATTTCTTACAATTGTTGCAATCATTCTTATAGGCATTGCAACTCTTTCTGCACAGACCCCTACCAGCCAATTCCCTAAACAGATTTACTCCGGAGAGTGGAAGGCGGGACATATTCAAGGTATTGCCATAGACTCCAAGCAGGGTTATATCTACTATTCATTTACCACAATGCTTATCAAAGCAGACTTGCAAGGAAATATCATCGGAACAGTAACCGGCCTTCTTGGACATCTCGGATGTATCGAGTTCAACGAAGAGGATGGTCGTATATATGGTTCATTAGAGTACAAAAACGACTCTATAGGTCGTGGCATTCTCAAACAAGAGAATACTACAAAACATTGGGATACGGCATTTTACGTAGCCATCTTCGATGTGGATAAAATCACTCGTGAAGGCATGAGCGCAGAGAAAGATGAAATTATGACATCAGTCTATCTACCTACAGTACTTGAGGACTTCGAAGCAAAGGTTACAAGCAACGGTAAGGTTCTTGAGCACCGCTACGGCTGCAGTGGCTTTGACGGCATAACATTCGGCCCTAAGTTTGGTAAAAGCGATGGCAAGCGCTATCTTACAATCGCCTATGGCATCTATGGCGACAAGAATCGTACTGACAACGACTATCAGGTATTGCTCCAGTACGATGCTTCTAATTGGGTAAAATACGAGCGACCACTTTCACAGGAGGCAATGCATCAATCAGGCCCTAAGAAGCCGGCAGGACGCTACTTTGTTTATACCGGCAATAGAAATTGGGGTGTACAGAACATGGAGTACGATGCAACTCGCAACTTCTGGTTCTTAGCAACTTACGAGACCAAAAAGAGCGACTTCGCAGGTTTTACTCTCTATGCTATAGATGGCAACATCGCTCCACAAAAGCAGAGTCTTAAAGGTGTTGACTACGCCAAAAAGCAGAATGTGCTTACCCTCTGTGGACGAGGGATGACCGACCCTAACCATACAGATATTCGTGGTTGGAACTTTGATAAAGCGTCTACAGGAATACACGCCTTGGGAGATAACTACTTCTATATATCTCACCGCAAACGCAATAAGCCTTTCCAGAGTTGCACTGCAACACTATACCGCTTTGTTGGTAAAGAGAGTGATCCATTTATCAAGGTGGAGTAACGTTAAGATACCGACAACAACCTTAAAAGTTTAAATGCAAAAAATATACACTACTCGATTGAGTGGTGTATATTTTTTTGCTTACTAAAGTTGAAGATTGCAAGGTATATTATCATTTGACAAGATAACATACCTTGCGATCCGGGTGTTCCCTCGGCAGTAAATTCAAACATAAATCTGTACTTCGTACAGTTCATTTTGTTGTATCTACGCTGCCTTTGTGAGCAAACTCACAGTTGCGTATATACAACAAAAGCCACTCAATTGAGTGGCTTTCTGTTTGAATTTGTT
>JAFOBG010000051.1 GCA_017381935.1 Alistipes sp. | reverse complement strand
ATTATACGTCAATATATTACGTGAGCAATAAAGATAAAAAAAAGGAGATATGTCGTGAAACATACCTCCTTGATTGAAACATTTGCGGTTCATTAAATTATAAATTATATAGTATTGGTATTCAGTTGTTTAGAAAGGAAGTCCGTCCCAATCATCATCTTCTTTTATGCCATAACCCTTATCTTCATCAAAATTATGACATCCGCTCTGAGCGGATAATCCGCTCTCCTTCTTGATAAACTCTTGTATGTCATAGTCAAGATATTCACTTCTATAAACAGTCGCCGTTGATAGCACTTTCCTTCGTGTCTGTATTCGGTTGTAATTCTCTAACCATTGGTTTCTACCTAACTTATGGTCGTCCTCATCCATCTTTGCCCTCTCATCAAAATATTCGTTGGGGTCAGTAATCCAATAGTATTCATCGCCATCTCTCTTGCAGGGAGCATAAGTCAAATCGCATCGGTAATTCATCATATTTTCTACCACAGCATCATATGAGTATAACCTCGTTTGAACGCTATAACCCTTAAACTCATTACCTTCTTGGTCTATCCATATTCTATCATCCTCTCCCTTAAAAGAACCGTTATGTATCTCAAAGAAAATAAACTTACCCAGTATCGCCTCTACGATATAACGCATAAATCGTTGCTCTGAAATAGGTTTATGCTCCAACTCATTATACTTCATTCTAAACCCATAAATGTATTGGTTCTCTGTCGTAAGGAGCGGTTTATTAAACAAAATCTGATAGCAGAGACTATCCCTCTTTACTATTTTATCCATCTTTCTATTATTGTTATTATATACAGTATTTATGGGTCGGCGTGCTTGGTAGTATATAATAGGATATAGGGTTAAGTATTTGATTATCAAATAATAATTATTATTACGAAAACGCTATCTTGTCATATAGGAGGTAGCAGTAGGTAAGAGACAAAGAATGTCTGTAAGGGCAACGCCCTGAAAGACCATTCTTCCCTCACCGATAAGGGTAGCATCTTCTCCTTCTCACTATACCTTATGATATTATAATATATCTACCTATACCTACCGTAGGACTAATAATAGCATAAGCAGAATAGCAGTAGGAGAAGTTAGGTAAATCTCTCCCTTCCTATAAGTCTAATGATAGACGAGGTTCTGCGACCCCCAACCTAACAGTCTATTTCTTCTTTTTTCTTTTCAGTCTTTCCTATCAAACCATTCTTTCCTTTCATTCTATCTAATAATCTTGCTTATGCTCTATCAAACTAAACAATCAATTAACTTAACCTTACTTACCTTAACTTTAACCTTAATCTTAATAACAAAAACAGGACGCTATAAGTGTTTGTTACAAAACAATATTATAGTTTAATATTATGACTATAATATTACAAATACTAAAAAAGTTACCCCTAAAAGTGCCTTTGAGTGCCTTACAAGGGCGATTTGAGGTAACTTTTTCTGTAAAGCACTATTCCTACTTGAACTTTACTACCTTCTTTACTACTCCGTTGATTTTCTTTGATATTATCGTGCAGTCCATAAACTCTATAATGTTAGTTGCTGTTGCTCGTTTATTCAGTCCGTTCCTATCATAGATATCTTGCAGTATCGCCTTGACCTCATTTACTGACATAAACTCTACTCCTCTAAACCTCGCATTCACCTGCTCCGTTATATCCTCCCTAAACATAAGTGGTTTCAAGACACCATCTACTTTTTTTAGGTTATACTGCATAGCCTTTATCTTGTCCCTGGTTATGTATCTGTTCATAAATCGCAAGTCCCACTCTATCTCTGAATATCTATTCTTGAATGCCTGATTAAGAACAAGTAGCATTCTGTGCTTGCCTTTTCTTGCGAGGTCGTAAAACATCATACAGATATCCTTGAAAGCAATGTTTCTTTCTCCTAACCTTTCTATCCACTCATTGTTGGCGAGTAATTCTGCCGTGTCCGTGTTTTTGAAGTCAAGTTCGCTTACCGCCGTATTGAACCTTCCTCCCTTATCGGACATTACATAAAAGTTCTTTGCGTTCTCAAACATAGTTATATTGTCCTCATATAGACACTGCATAGCCCTTGCTCTCAATTCGTCCATTTCCACTATCAGTCTTCCACTATTGTCGTAATCAAAATAGAGATATCCGTCTGTTCCCAACACTGCAATCTTCTCGTTCTTGATATCTACGCCTGACTTCTTCTGCTCGCTCACAGCCGCAGCGTAGAGCATCTTCACGCCTTTCTCGTCTATGCTTGCTATCAAATCTCTATATTGTTCGCATCGCTCTTTGGTCTCGTTGTGTTTTTTAAGCAGATAGTTATAATCCATATGCTCGGCAAATGAAGCATTGCTGATGAGCAGACATCTATTGTAATTAGGGTTGTTCTGATTTCTTACTCGTCCCAATATCTGCGGCAAATCCAAATCCACATTGACCACTGAATACTGATATCTGTTGTCGCAAACTACAACGGTAAGGGCACAGTCGCTGTAAAAATCCACGCCGAAGTGAGCGGTGCTTGTGCAGAAAGTATAAGTCTTGTTCGTCTCGTGTCTCAAAGGCACCTTTCCCACCTCAAATCTTTCACCACTCCTTTCGCCTTTCAACTTGCGAGAGATGGCGGACAAAGCATTCTTATTATTGGTATTGCTGTCCGCACAGATGATATTCACATTGTCGGGTGTTAAGAAGTCGCATCTCTCTATAACCTTACCTATCATAGACATAGAGTTCATAAAGATTATCAGTTCTTTCGGATTGCTGTATTCTACAAAGCCGCCAAGGTTATGTAGTTTTAGGAGTCCGCACAAACACTCTATCGTATCGTTGCAGACCATTCTATCCACATACGCCATCTCCTTACCCTCCCAATCAAGTCTTGTTATCTTTTGGTTCTTCACAAATGGTATCATACTGTTGGTCGTGTCGTCAAGAGGTGTGGCAGTCAAAAGCGTAACACACTCAAAGTCCTCCACTGATAGCCTCTTATACATATCCAAATAAACATTTTGTCTATAAAAGATGTCCCTTATAATTGTATGATATTCATCAACCACTATATGCCAGTTGTATATTGATATAGGCATATTAGCGTCGTTGAGCAGTCGGCAGAACTTATCCACCGTTACTATGATTTTGGGGTTCTTAATTCCTGATTTGACAGCAGCCTTAAACTTGTTCATCTCCTTATGTGCTGTCCTGTTTCCTTCATACCAAAGCAAGTTGTCATATTGCTCGCACTTGTTCCTGATAAGGTCTCTACGGGGACATACAATGATTGTAGGGTGTCTATCCGTAATGGCAAGATGTGTTGCACCCGCTCCCGTTATCTGCTTGTCTAAAATGCCGTTGGGTAGTTCCCAACCTGTTTCTTTCGCAAAGTCGCTCAAATATCTATATGCCTTTGCAATCTTAATTGTCTCTGTCATATGTTGAAAACTTTTATTGTATTTATCGTTTATTCGTTTTATGTGCTTATTGTATTTATGTAAAAAGTTACCGCCGTCTCAAATAAAAAGGATAGTCGCTATCCTTCCCCTTCTGTGTGGTCTATCTCCTCTACCAACCCTTTTAAGTTGCCCACTCTGTCTATCTTGATTTCCCTCCGACAATAGAACAGATGTGATACATTATGCCCTTTATACTGAATTATGTTGGGCAGACAGTCTGTTCGTTTTGGGTATTCCTTCATAAACTCATTCCAAGTTGCATATGCATACCAAACTCCCTCTGTTGTCCTAACAGAAATTGGTCTTTCCTTGATGTAATTAAAGCCATTGCTGTTCTTTATATGTGTCTCTTTATTCATAATCTTCTTCTTTATATATAAATATAACAAAAAATAAAAAAGATACATTTCACTGAATTGTAGCGAGATATACAAGTAGCAGGAGAGAATGGGTTGTTCTTATCCAATCCATAAAGAGTTGAAAGCAATTGTCCCTTATGGCGGACATAAATATATTATATGAAAAATAATTATTATTCTGATTATGAGTGTATTGAAAGTAAGAATAGAAGGTCAGCGTGTCAAGTATGATGTTGCAAGGGTGACATTCAATGAGAACGACTTGCAGCAAGCGAAATCGTGGCAGTGGGACTATAAAGGCAACCACCTTTGCTACAATAATGATAAAAAATTGGATATACTACGAGATTACGAGACATTCAACTGCGTAGATATTGGCGTTGCTATCCGAAACACAGGCGAGATATACTATGAGTTGGGCAATGATAAGGGCAAGTTAGCATCAAGAAAAGTGCTATACTCGCCATACCATCCTATGCTGATTGCTATTGATGATGCCAATGAAGAGGACGGTATGACGCTTACAAGTGCAAATGTATATGACAAGAAGAATACCATCTATGAATACACAGTTGAGGTCAGTGATGGCGAGTTATTTGATGCTTCGCTATTGGCGATTATCGCCATCCGATGCCCTATTACTGATGAGGAGCGTATAGTTCAGTTGCTATATGCAGGGAAGGAGATGGAAGGCGAAGCGGAGGGATTGTCGTTTATGGACGAACCTATGAGCAAGAATAGTATGCTGACGGTGCCTAACGACTATGCCGTTGCTATTGGTCTTGGTGAGAACAGAAAATTGGATAACCTATTGAGGTTTGACGAGTTCATCAAGGAGGAGAACAGCAAAGTCCGAAAGGGTCATAAAGTCAGCGAGAACTATATCAAAATCCGAGAAGACTACATCCACTCCTTCATTGATGAACACGAACGAGACAACGAAATACCCGAAGAAGAATAACCATCTTTCAATACATAAAACTATCTTCATAACGACAGCCGCCATAGTGTTAGACATTATGGCGGTTATTTTTTGCCACCCCACAACAAAAATGCCCCGTGCTTTTACACACAGGGCATTACTTCTATTTGTTGGTCGCTGATTATTTGCGTGCCTTAAATACAAAACTTACATTGATGCTCTCAATGCGTGCCTCCATATCTGCATAAACCTTATCAACAGCAGCAGCGTCAGTTGGGTCAAGTTTGCCCTCTGAAATCAAATCAGGAATTCCCAAATTTACAAAGTAGTTGATGAATGCTTTTGTGTGCATATAGATATGCAACTGACTATCATCAGCATCTTGGAACATAAACATTTCAACCTTACGGCAAGCAGGGTTAATTGCACTCATATCAAGGGTAACCTTGTTTCCATCTACGGTGATTGGAGTTGCAACTTCTACATCTTGACCATTAGGGCGGAATTTATGAGTGATTGAGTTAGCATTTAGCACTAAACTGTATAGGTCAGCACCAAAAATCATATCAAAGTCACCACCATCTATATTGGTAATATTGAAATTTTGTCCTAATATTGAAAAATTCTCATCTTTACCATTTGCATTGGTTACATAAGCAGAACTATAAGCATATTTTTTACCTGCGAGGTTAAGATTATTCTTTACTCGGAGGAATGAACTTGTTGTCGTTACAAAATCATCGCCTGTTGGCACATTGTAAGTGATAGACATAATATCACCATAAGCAGTTCCATTTGGAGTATAGGTCAAACGGGCAGGAAGACATCTATCGTGCTCTATTGTCTCTTCAAGGAAAATATGAAATCTGAGGTCGCCAACTACTTTATATTTAGACACCTGCTGTACAAGTTCATCGGGATGTATCTCAGAAACTGATGCAGTTGTAGTCAGCGTACCGTCCTCTGCAAAGGTCTGAATAGTCATATCTCCACTGTCTTGTCTAATCCACATACCAATAATCTCGTCAGCAAGGTCATTTGCACAATACTGATAAATGTAACGCTCACCGCTATCCTCATAGAGTGAGAATACCTGACCGGGAATGATGTCAAAGTGTCCTGTGAGATTATCATTGTCCTCAAAGTTCATAGTGATATTGTCGCCATCAACAATAACAGAACCCCTTACATTCTCCCAATACTCACCGTTCTCCACACCATAAGATACAGCCGAGCCATCTGCATTGATAATCAACGCCTCTGCATAGTCTGCGGTAAGGCAAGTCCAAGTGCCAACGATGTCTGCACTGTGGTCGTGCTTGACATTGTTGTGGTCGGTCTCCTTATTACAAGCGGTGAAGAGCACTCCAACCGCTGCAAACATAAGTAATAACTTCTTCATAACTGTTTTTGTTTTTAATTGTTTATTATGTGTTTTTTGATGTATAGACACACGAAAAAAGCATTACTGCTCACGAAAAGCGGTAATGCCGATTATTATTTGCAAAATTAGTGCTAACTAACTGATTATAAGAGTATTTACAGGGGGGGGTAGATGTAATAAACAACGAAACTTCCCAATTCATTGAGAAGTTGCACTCGTTGCGGTATGTCATAAAACGACTATTCATTGTCCCCCGATTACTCTGTTTGATGTGCAAAAATAATAAAAATCTGACACAAAATATCGCAAATTGAGATTTTTTTGTTGTGCAGATTTAATTTACCATACCTTTTATACATATATGACTATGCCTCACCAAGTCTAATACCCCTCCCATCTACCCCTCCCCATCTCTTTGCATATTGCATAACGGATGGTGTATTGGATGAGATGACCGAAGAACAAAAGGCATCAATCATCAGCATCATTGAGAGTTTGCTGTCAGAAGGAGAAGAAGATGCGAATAGTGAGAGTTTGCTGTCGGGAGAAAATCGCAATCAGTGAGAGATTGCTATCAGATAGCAATATTGCAAATAGTGAGTGTTTGCTGTCAAGATTAGACGCAAATGAGAACAAATCAATCTTTGGTTGTTATGAAAGCAAGAAACGATAGGTTCAAATGACCTTATGAGAGTTAATTGAACACAACAACAGATTGAACCCATATAACTTGAAAGATATGAAAAAAGCAGTGATATACGCTCGTGTATCTTCAACAGGAGATAGACAGAGCACAGAGAGACAAGTAATAGACCTAACAGATTACGCAAACAAGAATGGGATGACTATATGCAAGACATTTGAAGAACATATCAGCGGAGCGAAACGCAACGAAGAGCGTGCGGTGCTATCAGAGTGTATAGAGTATGCTATCAGCAATAGTATAGATGTAGTCCTATTCTCTGAACTCTCTCGCTGTGGTCGTGCAGTATGGGAGGTGTTGGATACTATTCGCACCCTCAAAGATAACGGCATCAACGCCTATTTTCAGAAGGAGGGTCTGTCTCTATTCTCGGATGATGGCAGCGAGAGTATGTATATCCCTGTCATCCTATCAGTATTGTGCGTCTGCTCGCAGATCGAGCGTGAGTCGATCCACTATCGATTGCAGAGCGGGAGAAAGGTCTATGTAGATAAGAACCTCGCTGAAACAGGCAAATCGGGTCTTGGGCGTAAGGTAGGTTATCGCAAGCCAATAGAGAAAAAGAAAGAAGAATATAAAGAAGTATTGAAACTATTGAAAGCGTGCTATCCAATAAGAAAGGTAGCCAAACTTACTGATGTATCTGAAAGCACAGTGAAAAGATTGAAACGAGAGTTCTGTATATAATAAAGGTAAAGGAGTAGTTTGTATATGGCGATTGCTGTCAATTTGGTCTAAATCTGAGACCAATTGTCAAACAGTATTTTGAAATATTAAGGATATCAATGGTATAAGGAGATTAGGTTCAGTTCCCGCCACCTCCACTTTAAAAGACGGATTTATTCCGTCTTTTTTCGTTTCGGCGGCTCGGTCGCTTAATCGGTAACGGTGTGGCAGGGTTATCTGCGTTTTTGGGATTTGCAGAGTTGCTATGCAACTTCAGCCTTAGATTGTTTAGACTATTTGCGAGCAAGTTCCCATGGCTAAACAATCCAAGTATGCTCCTACGTAGTCTGCAAATCCCTTCCCTTGCTCTACTCAAACCTTCGGCGTTCACTCGACTCTCTAAGGAATAGGTAGTATATCTAGCTTTTTTGGTAGAGGTGGCACTGTCAGCGACGACTCAATTAATAGTTGAATTGGATTTTGAGTTTTATAGATTTTTTTGTATCTTTGAGGGTTAAATATGAATTATATGCCAGATAGTAGAAAAAATGTGATAGAGCTGCATGATGTGGCTATATATCATAATATAAATCCATTCAAGGAGCTTACTCATAGAAATTGTAATACAAATGGAGAGTTGGTGTTAAACAACCTCTCATTACGCATTGGTGCTGGAGAATTTGTCTATCTGATAGGCCGTGTTGGTAGTGGGAAATCATCTCTTATCAAAGTACTTTATGGGGAGTTGCCACTTCTGAAGGGTTCTGGTAATGTTGTAGGATTTAATTTAAGGAGTCTTAAGCAGAGAGAAATTCCTATTTTGCGTCGAAATATTGGTGTCGTCTTCCAAGAATTTCAGGCGCTATCTGAGTATAATGTATTTGAGAACTTAGCATTTGTATTAAGAAATACAGGTTGGAAAGAGAAACGACAAATAGAGACTCGCATTGATGAGGTATTAACCCAAGTTGGCCTTAACAATATGCATCATAAGATGCCATTTGAACTCTCTGGTGGAGAGCGTCAACGTCTTATGATTGCTCGAGCACTATTAAACACACCACAACTTATTCTTGCAGACGAGCCGACTGGTAATCTTGATCCGGTAACGGCAGAGAGTATTGTTAGGCTATTTCACTCTATTGCAGCGTCGGGAACAACAGTGCTTATGGCTACCCATAACACTTCGTTTGTTGATGATTTTCCGGCAAGAACACTACTTTTTTCACAAGGAGTGGTAAAAGAGGTCGATTTTAATGAGTTTTAATACTACTAAATCATAGATTTAGATTTGGTATTTTAAGAATAAATCGCTATCTTTGTACGTTTTTAGGAATGATTGATTTAACTACTATATGAGTACCGAACAAGAAAATGTAAAGAGAGTCGGCGAAGAAGAGTATTCTGCGTCAAATATCCAGGTCCTTGAGGGCTTAGAGGCCGTTCGTAAACGTCCTGCGATGTATATCGGAGATATTGGAGAGAAGGGTCTTCATCACCTTGTTTATGAGGTGGTAGATAACTCTATTGACGAGGCTCTGGCTGGTCATTGTAATGACATCTATGTAACTATAAACGAGGATAATTCTATTACCGTTAAGGATAACGGACGAGGTATTCCTACTGACTTCCATGAGAAGGAGGGAAAATCTGCTCTTGAGGTCGTTCTTACCGTTTTGCATGCAGGAGGTAAGTTTGATAAGGGTAGCTACAAGGTCTCTGGAGGTCTTCATGGTGTAGGTGTATCGTGTGTAAATGCGCTTTCAAATCTTTTGATTGCTGAGATTCATCGTGGAGGTAAGATATATAAGCAGACTTACAGCAAGGGTTTCCCAACTTCAGAGGTTGAGATAATTGGCGATTGCGAGGATAGAGGTACTATTATCACCTTTAAACCAGATGATACAATATTTACCTTGACAACAACTTATCGTTATGAGACTCTTGAAAATCGTCTAAGAGAGTTGGCATTCCTCAATAAGGGAATTCGTCTTACCCTTACAGATAAGCGTGAGGTTGATGAGTCAGGAAACCCAAAGCGTGAGACATTCTATTCAGAGAGTGGTCTCCAAGAGTTTGTTAAGTACCTTGATACAAATCGTGGAGAGCCAATCATTGAGTCTATCATCTACCTTGATACAGAGAGCAATGGTGTTCCTGTAGAGGTTGCAATGCAGTATAACAACTCATTTAGTGAGAATGTTCACTCTTACGTAAACAATATCAACACTATTGAGGGAGGTACACACCTAACAGGTTTCCGCCGTGCTCTTACTCGTACTTTAAAGAAGTATGCAGAGGAGTCGGGAATGCTGTCAAAGCTCAAGTTCGAGATTGCTGGAGATGACTTCCGAGAGGGTCTTACCGCAGTAGTATCTGTTAAGGTTGCTGAGCCTCAGTTTGAGGGACAGACTAAAACTAAGTTGGGTAATGATGAGGTTGCAGCTGCTGTAGATAAGGCTATGTCTGCAGCTTTGACAAACTACTTAGAGGAGAATCCAAAGAATGCTAAAGCTATTGTAGAGAAGGTTATCCTTGCTGCAACAGCTCGTCATGCTGCTCGTGCCGCAAGAGAGTCTGTTCAGCGTAAATCTCCACTCTCTGGTGCAGGTCTGCCAGGTAAGTTAGCTGATTGTTCAAGCCGCGACCGTTCTATTGCTGAGATTTTCTTCGTCGAGGGAGACTCTGCGGGCGGTACTGCAAAGCAGGGACGTGATCGTAATTTCCAAGCAATCATGCCTCTTAGAGGTAAGATTCTCAATGTTGAGAAGGCTCTTGAGCATCGTATGTGGGACAATCAGGAGATTAAGAACATGTTTATCGCTTTGGGTGTCAAGTTTGGTACTGCAGAGGATAGTAAAGCTCTTAATCTTGAGGGATTGCGTTATGATAAGATTATTATTATGACCGATGCCGATGTGGATGGTGCACACATTGCAACGCTGATGCTTACATTCTTCTTCCGCAAGATGCGTGAGTTAATTGAGAATGGCCACATCTATATCGCTACCCCACCACTCTACCTTGTTAAGAAGGGTAATCGTGAGCGTTACTGTTGGAGTGATGAAGAGCGTGATACACTTGTCGAGGAGATGGGTAAGGGTGTTAAGATTACTCGCTACAAAGGTCTTGGTGAGATGAATGCTAAGCAGTTGTGGGAGACAACAATGAACCCTGAGACTCGTATCCTTCGTCAGGTAACTATTGAGAATGCGATAGAGGCTGATAGAATATTCTCAATGCTTATGGGTGATGAAGTAGCACCTCGTCGTGAGTTTATTGAGGCTAATGCAACTTACGCAAATATTGATGCATAATGATTCGGGGAGGGATAATATGCCTCCCCTATTTTATACACCTTAAATAATATTGAGCTATGGAGGTAACAGTTATTGGCGTTGCAGGAGGTACAGGCTCCGGAAAAAGTACACTTGTAAAGCGATTGCAAGAGGCATTTCGTAGTGAAGATGTGGCAACACTTTGTCATGACTTCTACTATAAGGCCCATCCAGAATTGACTTACGAACAGAGAACTCAGCTCAATTACGACCACCCACAAGCCTTTGATACAGATATGCTTGTAGAGCATATTCGCACTCTAAAGAGCAATGTTCCTATTGAGCATCCTGTATATTCATTTGTAGAGCATAATCGCACAGAAGAGACAGTGCTTGTTAAACCATCAAAGGTCATTATTATTGACGGTATTCTAATCTTTGAGAATAAAGAGCTTAGAGAGTTGATGGATATAAAGGTTTTTGTTGACACTGATGCAGACTTAAGATTATCTCGCCGTATTCTACGAGATGTACGAGAGAGAGGACGTAGTATGGAGTCTGTAATTAGTCAATATACAACAACCGTAAAGCCTATGCATGAGGAGTTTGTAGAGCCATCAAAAAAATATGCCGATGTAATTATTCCTGAGGGAGGTTTTAACTCTGTTGCAGTACAGATGCTTATACAAAACATCCGCTCAATTGTAGAGAAATAGTAGTCTATTATAAAAATCAAAAAGACCGACTAAATGTAGTGTTAGTCGGTCTTTTGCATTATACTTCAGCGAGTTTCTTTATTTCGCTCAATAAGTTGAGAGCCTGCAGAGGTGTTAAGCTATTGATATCCAAATCTTTAATTTGATCTCGTATCTTTATAAGAACAGGGTCATCTAACTTAAACATTGACAGTTGTATGCTATCTACTCCACTATTTGCTGCGCTACCTACCGATGGAGAAGGCTTACGGCTACGTTTGCGAGCAGATGGAGATACAGATGGAACAATCTCATTATTTCCATAAACCTGCTCAAGATTTTTAAGTATAGCTGTTGCTCTATCGACTATAGAGGTTGGCATACCGGCCATACGTGCTACATGAATACCAAAAGAGTGTTCTGTGCCACCTCTCTCTAATTTACGAAGAAAGACTATGGTATTATCAATTTCACGAACAGAGACATGGTAATTTTTTACACGCTGACACATCTGTTCAAGCTCGTTAAGTTCGTGATAGTGTGTTGCAAATAGGGTTCGAGGATGAATATCTCTATGATTATGCAAATACTCAACCATTGACCACGCTATTGAGATACCATCGTATGTACTTGTTCCTCGGCCAATCTCATCCAGCAATACAAGACTTCGCTTAGAGATATTATTAAGAATACTTGCAGACTCCAACATCTCCACCATGAAAGTTGATTCTCCTTGAGAGATGTTATCAGAGGCTCCAACACGGGTAAAAATCTTATCCACAATACCTATATGAGCACTCTTAGCAGGAACAAATGAGCCCATCTGCGCCATTAAGACGATGAGCGCAGTTTGACGGAGCAATGCTGATTTACCAGACATATTAGGTCCTGTAATGATAATTATCTGCTCGCCATTGCTGTCAATTGTAATATCATTCGGGATATACTCCTCCCCTACTCCCATAAGTGTCTCTATGACAGGATGTCGTGCAGACTGTAGCTCTATTTTAAGGCTATCATCCAACACTGGGCGACAGTAGTTGCGTTCAAGAGCCATAGTGGCAAAGCTAAGCAAACAGTCCACAGTAGCCACAATCTTTGCATTTGCTTGTAACTGCTTAAGATGTAGGCAGATATATGAAATAAGTTCATTGTAAATCTGCTGCTCCAAAATAAGCATACGCTCCTCTGCACCTAAGATTTTACTCTCGTACTCTTTTAACTCTTCTGTGATATATCGTTCAGCTGCAGTAAGGGTCTGTTTACGAATCCAATTCTCAGGAACTCTGTCTTTATATGTATTTCGTACCTCTATATAATATCCGAATACGTTGTTATAACTAATCTTGAGTGATGGTATTCCTGTAGCTTCACTCTCTCGCTGTTGTATAGACTGTAACACATCTTTACCATAAAGAGCTACACGGCGTAAATCGTCCAACTCTGCATTAACGCCATCGGCAATTATACCACCCTTTTGGATTTGATTATTTGCAGGATCGGGATATAAATCATGTGCTAATCTATCTTTAACAGCGGTCAGAGGGTCTAACTTATCAGCAATAGAGTGTAATATTTCTGAGTCTGTTGACTCAAGAGCTGCCTTTAAAATCTCTATTGACGCAAGAGAGTGTTTAAGTTGTACCAATTCACGAGGAGTAACTCTTGATGATGCCACTCGTGAAGCTATTCTCTCTAAATCTCCTATACCCCCGACCTGCTCTTTGACAGAAGATAATAGCTCTCTATCTGTAACGAATGCACTTACAATATCTTGACGGCGTTCAATACGCTTTATATCAAGAATAGGCATAGCAATCCATCTACGCAGCAATCGGCCACCCATAGAAGTTACTGTGCGATCTATAACTTTTGCAAATGAAGTACTATCACCTCCATTAGAGCCAAAAAGTTCCAAATTGCGGATTGTGAATTTATCAATCCACACATAATCACTCTGATCAAGACGGGCAATAGAAGATATATGAGCAATCTGCTTATGCTCGGTAAATTCGAGATAGTACAGTATAGCTCCTGCAGCTGTTATACCCTCATACATCCCTTCAACACCAAATCCTTTGAGGGATGGAGTATTAAATTGAGTACATAGCTTATCAAAGTTGACTTGATATGAGAATACCCACTGCTCAAGGCGATATGTATAATGTTTTGTTCCGAATTGGCTCCTAAAACGCTCCTCACAACCTCGCTGATATACAATCTCTTTAGGAGAAAGACTCGAAATAAGCTTATCTACATACTTATCATCGCCCTCTGCAACAAAGAATTCACCTGTTGTTATATCGAGAAATGCTACTCCGGTTTTCTCTTTACCAAAGCTGATAGCTGCAAGATATATATTCTCTTTATTCTCGACAAGATTCTCACTTAGCGTTACACCAGGTGTTACTAACTCTATAACACCTCTCTTTACAAGGCCTTTAACAGTCTTAGGGTCCTCTAATTGCTCGCAAATAGCAACTCGCTTACCTGCACGCACCAATTTTGGCAGATATGTATCTACTGCATGGTGAGGAAAACCAGCTAACTCGACAGATGATGCAGATCCATTTGCACGCTTAGTAAGAGTAATGCCTAGGATAGACGATGCCGTAATTGCATCATCGCCAAAGGTCTCATAAAAGTCTCCTACTCTAAACAGTAGAATAGCATCAGGATGCACAGCCTTGATTTGATAATATTGCTTCATCAAGGGCGTTTCAACATATTTTTTCTCTATTGCCATAGTCATTACAAATATGACAAAGATAGATATTTTATACGACTATTCAAAGAATCTATCGTCAAAATTGACCAAATAAACCCTCTCAGTAGCTCTTGTAAGGGCTGTATATAGCCAACGCAACATATCCTTTGTCATATACTCATCTCCAAAGAGGAATTTATCTATAAACACAGCGCTCCATTGACCTCCCTGAGCCTTATGACAAGTTACAGCGTATGAAAATTTCACTTGCAAAGCATTGAAGTATTCGTTCTCCCTAATCTCCTTAAATCGCTTTATCTTGCTCTTGATATCCGTATAATCCTTCTCTACCTCATAAAATAGTTTCTGGGACTGTTCGTACGTAAGTGATGGAGACTCTGACGTAATTGTATCGAGTAACAACTTACACTCTATCTCTGTGTCATCATAATCAGCAAACTCTAAAACTGCATTGGCATACCTAAAGCCATAGAGTTCTTCAAAACGGCGTATCCGCTTTAATCGAGCAATATCGCCATTGGCGATAAAACTCATTGGACAGTTCTCTATACGCTCTGTATAGTGATAATTATTTTTTACAACCATCAACATATCTCCGCTCTCAATCTCCTCTTCGGCAAAGAGTATATTTCGACGAATACCGTCATTGTAACGATTTGCACGCTTGTTTGAACGTGTTATAACTATCGTCTCATCTCGACCATATCGATCATAACACTGCTGCAATAGTTCAAGAAACTCTCCACCTTGTACTGACACTATATCAGGATAGCTTAAATCCAGCTGTGGAATCTCATAAATACCATTTTCAAGCATACATCGCACTAAAGTTGCATTGAAAAGGATTCCCGATGTCTGCTCCTGCCTTACCACTTCATCCATTGTCTCATAGATCACATCTCCATAAGGCAGAAGGTCGCTACGATTTAACGCCGGGCTGCAATCATCTCCTACAGGAGGTAACTGGGCAGAGTCTCCGACAAGCATTAAACGACAATGCTTGCCACTACGCACAAATTGTATCAAATCCTCCAGCAATGAACCACTTCCAAATATTGTTTTATCGGCTCCACTACCAGAGGAGAGCATCGATGCCTCATCAACAATAAACAGAGTATCACACTCTCTATTTAGATTTAATGAGAATTTTGACTCATAAGAGGCATTGGTTTGCTCTCTATATATTTTTTTATGGATTGTAAACGCCTTCTCTCTTGAGTATTGTGATAAAACTTTCGCAGCCCTACCGGTAGGAGCTAATAAAACCGTTTTGATTCCCAATGATTTAAGAGCAGATACAGTTGCTGCAATTAATGTAGTTTTTCCTGTTCCTGCATAGCCATTTAATACAAAAATTATTGAAAAATCATCATCTGCAAGGTAAGAAGATAGCGAATTGATGATTTTTTTTTGATTTTCCGTTGGTTGGAACGATAATTTTGTGTAAATTTGGGTCGCAATTGTGATGCTTTGCATTCTCAGTTGTTTTTATTGGTTACAAACATACGATTTTTTTATTTGTTAAGCAACTAAAAATAAAAATTATAAATTAAAACTATTTCTAAAAAAAATGGGAAAGAAATTACTTCAATTGGTATTGGCCTTAGCTGCTATCGGCTTAGGTTTCTACGTGTACGTACTCATCTCTACTCCTATCAAGTTTGGTGAGGAGCAGAAGACTCGTGAAAAGGCAGTTATCACTCGTATTAAGGACATCCGTACTGCTGAGCGTCAGTTTAAGAGCAAGTATCAGCACTTTACTGCTGACTTCGACTCGCTGATTAACTTCGTAATGTACGAGACTATGGAGGGTGAGCGCCGACTTATTGACGAGGATGACTCTGTAGCTATGGCACAGGCTCGCAAAAAGTATGGTCGCAAGTTTAAGAATGTAGAGAAGTTTACATACTCTGTAAAGGACTCTCTTTTCAAGCACTTGACAGAGGAAGATATTCAGAACTTGAGATATATCCCTTACTCAAACAATACTGAGTTCTATCTTGAGGCTACAATTCTTACTACTGAGTCTAAGATTGTCATCCCTACAGTTGAGTGTCGTGCTCCATATATTACATTCCTTGACACTGTAGTTTATCGTCAGGAGGTAATCAACTTGGTTGACAACTGTTTGAACGTACTCAATAAATATCCGGGCATTAAGTTCGGTTCTATGGAGAGAGGTAACAATGAGGCAGGAAACTGGGAGGAACTCTAAAAACTCCGAAACTAAAGCGTCCATCCGTCTTGCTTCGGGTGGACGCTTTTTTTCTGCATCCATGTTAGATGAGATTGCAGATAAAAGCGTTATAGAGGTTATTATAGATACACCTCGTGTTACTCTTGTCCCAGCAACAATGGTAAATGCCCTACCATTAGAGAGCCTATTGGCAATCAATGGTCAGGCTCCACTGTCAAATGAGGTGGTAGTTAAAAGTAATAATATCGATGGTAGAGTTGCTGTTATTGCCATTGCAAAGAGTGCATTTGATGCTATCAGCACCTCTGCGGAACATGTATATTTTACAACTCCACTACTAAACAATAGCCACTATCGAGAGAAAGCTCTGGTTATAGAGGTCGTAGATGGTTGTTGCTACTTCAGATTGTACAATAATGGACTCATCTTTGCTGAGGCGTTAGAGATTACAACAGCTGAGGATATACTCTTCTATACATCACAGATTTTAGACAAAACATCTATGGAGCAAAACATACCTATATATATTATAGGCTCTACAAATAGTGCTAAAATAGTTAAGAAGTACTATAAAAAGGTTATATGCGAATAATTAGTGGCAAATTCCGTGGGCGAGCCATCAATCCGCCTAAAAATCTTCGTGCAAGACCGACTACAGACTTTGCGAAGGAGAATCTATTTAATATCCTTACAAATCTTGTAGATTTCGAGGAGTGTAGCGTACTTGACCTATTTGCAGGTACAGGGTCAGTAAGCTATGAGTTCGCATCAAGAGGAGCTAAAAGTGTAACATCGGTAGAGATAAATAGTGTACACTATAATTTTATCCGCAATACAGCACGCTCTTTAGGTGCAGATAACCTATACCCTGTCAAAGCCAATGTATTCCTCTATCTACGTAGTTGTACAAAGGAGTTTGATATCATATTTTCTGATGCTCCATACGATTTGGAAAATCTTGAAGAGGTGGTAGAGCTCGCTTTATCAGGTAATCTACTTAAAGATGATGGAATATTCATTTTTGAGCACTCTGATAAGTATAATTTCTCTAATCATCCATTATTTTGGCAGTCAAGAAGTTACGGAAGTGTACAATTTTCTTTCTTTAAAAAGTGATATTTTTTTGCAAAAAAAGTTGTAAAAAAGTTTGCAGAATAAAAAATTTGCTCTATCTTTGCACTCGCAATCAGGAAGGTAGAACACTACTGAAAGCAAAAGGTTCTTGGTGCGTTAGTTCAGCTGGTTAGAATACGTGCCTGTCACGCACGGGGTCAGGGGTTCGAGTCCCCTACGCACCGCACTAAGAACAAAGAAGATAATCGAAAGGTTGTCTTCTTTTTTTATTATAGTTCTGTACAACATCTATCGTAGCCAAAATGGGATCAGTCCGAAAAACCGGTGGGGAGTAAAAAAGTTATGCAAAATTTTTGGCTAAACGAAATATAAAGAAAGGTATATAAGTAAAAAGTCGTATATTTGCAGAGAAATTTATAAATTACAATATTTTAAAGTAAAGTTAAAGAAGTATATAAACATGAAGAAAGAGTAAATGACCTGACTTGGTAATTTCAGTATTAATAAACATTTAATAACCAAGAGGCATTCTATTCTTCTTATTATTAGAATTATTCGAGCTTTTGCTCTTGTTCTCTATTCTCGAATACCGCCAATATTCAATCCACGAGAACAAGCTGTTGGAAGTTCACGTCTATGGCGTGAATTATCTTTGCTTGTTGTGGATAAGGTAACTTGGCGGTAACCTGAGAATTAATAAGCAGATAGTTTACGCCTCTATTATTTTAAATACGCATGAAAAGATTTTTTACTATTTTATTTATTGCATTAGCAATGTGTATTAGCACAACTTCTTGTGAGAAAAATAATGAGGACAATATTTCAGATTATGCATCTGTAATTGAAGGTACTTATGTGGGAACTATAATGATTAAAGAACAAAATGGATTAGATTGGGATACTTTTAAGGGTGCCAAATTAATTGTTAAACGTAGTTCTAATGAATTCGCTATAGTTGACTTCTCTTTTGCTAATGATGAGAAGATATTCGATGAACCTTCAATATATGAAATCGAGAAATTTGGCGATTTATACATGCTAAACTCAGACGAGTCAACAATTGAAGAGATTCGTATTCTCAAGGGGGCTGCATCAGCTACAGGTTACGTTTACACCGACACTGTACTTTTAACCTTCTCTTTTGAAGGTAATAAACAATAATCATTCTCCATACCAAGTCAGAAAGACCTGTCGATATCTTCGGCAGGCTCTTTTTTTTTAACAATTCACACTTATCTGTATATCCTAAAAATAGCATACAATGCTGTAAAATAAACTTTACATTATGTAATGAATAGGTTACTTTAGGTAAAAAATATCAACTATAATGATAGCAAATACAGAAATATTACTATATTTGTAACGATATATATACTCATTATTCATTATGAATAAGACTAAATTGAGTATTATAATAGTCTCGATATATTGAGACTAAACAAATGTAAATTATTAATTATTAATTTCTAAAAGGGTCGTGTGAGATATGAAGGAGCAGTTAGAAGCCCTAAACGGCGTGATTATTAATTTTGGAAGCGGAGGTATGACTATTGTCAACTTTATCCTCGCTTTTGTTATGTTTGGTGTTGCGCTTGGAATAAAAACTAAAACATTCAAAGAAGTTTTTACAAATCCTAAGTCTGTAACTATAGGTATATTATTGCAGTGGATTGGATTACCTGTCATAACATTTCTTATTACATTAATTCTCAATCCTTTCATTACTCCAATGGTTGCGCTGGGTATGATTTTAGTTGCATCATGTCCTGGTGGTAATATATCTAATTTTATTTCATCACTATCTAAGGGTAATGTAGAGCTATCTGTCTCAATGACAGCTATTACAACTGCATTTGCGCCGGTAATTACACCTTTGAACTTCTGGTTATGGGGTACCCTATACAGCCAATTTGCAATTGTACATAATGATATTCCGATGCTTGTAATTCCGTTTATGCCAATGTTGGAACAGATTTTACTTTTGCTCGGTTTACCAATTATTTTAGGACTTATTTTTGCCAAGTATTTCCCTAATGCAACAAAGAAGATTACAAAGCCTGCTCAGGTTATATCCATACTCCTATTTATAGGCATGGTGATAGTATCATTCTCTCAGAATTTCCAAATTATTGTTGACAATATCTTCTATATATTCTTTATCGTACTTTTGCACAACGCATGTGCTCTTGCTACAGGATATTATGGAGGTCGTTTGGCGCATCTTCCAATAAAAGATTGCCGTTCATTGACTGTAGAGATTGGTATTCAGAACTCTGGACTTGGTCTGATATTACTTTTCAATCCAGCCATCTTCCCACCGGAGATTTGGGGAGGACACTATGGAGGAATGATGATTGTTACAGCTTGGTGGGGTATCTGGCACATAATTTCAGGTCTTACCATTGCTTACCTATTCCGTAGAAAGCCACTGCCTTTGAATGTGTAATTTATCACTATTTAATCAGACCTGTATAATGAAGACAAAATATATTATTACTATATTACTATCTCTATTTTTAGTTTGGAGTGCTACAGCTAAGAGCAAGCA
This sequence comes from Alistipes sp., assembly GCA_017381935.1. Classification (GTDB taxonomy): domain Bacteria; phylum Bacteroidota; class Bacteroidia; order Bacteroidales; family Rikenellaceae; genus Alistipes. The sequence goes on along the minus strand of JAFOBG010000051.1, from coordinate 42,822 downwards.
AGAGGCGAAGCATGTTGCACAAGATGCATCACAAAAAGAGGAGATTATCAAGACCGGATACAACTTTGGGCCACTTCCTGCTGTCGCTTTCGATGCAGACAAAGGTTTTCAATTAGGAGCTTTGCTCAATATATACGACTTCGGAGATGGTTCTACATATCCAAACACTCGACAGCAGTGGTATTTCGAGGCCTCTTTCTTTACTAAGGGTTCTCAGCAGTATATAATATCTTACGACAACCGTTTCCTTATTCCTGGAGTTCGTTGGTCATCTGCATTGACGCTATTTAATGACAAGGCAATGGATTTCTACGGCTTTAACGGCTATATGTCATACTATGATTACGACAAAGTTGCAGCCGGCAAGGATAAGGGAAATAAGGATATGTATATCTATACTCCAAAATATCGCTTAAACCGCCTTGCATTGCTATTTAAGAGCGATTTTGTTGGTAATATTTGGAATAAAAAGCTCTTTTGGGAGGCTGGATATCATTTAAGTTACTTCAAGTTGGGCGCTATTGACAGAGAGAGAATTAATAAGAATAAAGCAGAGTATAAGATGTTCCCAGATAATGAGTCGACTCTATTTGAGCAGTATCGTCAATGGGGTATCATTCCGGACAAAGAGGCTAATGGCGGCCTAAACAGTTCTGTTCGTTTGGGTCTGCTCTTTGATACTCGAGATAAAGAGGGTGCTCCATCCCGTGGTATCTGGGCTGAGGCGCACTTAACACTTGCACCAAAGTGGTTAGGTACTACAAACCCATACTACAGATACTCAGCTACCTTCAGACACTATATTCCGGTGATAAAGAATGATATTCTTACTATCGCCTATCGTCTCAACTACGAGGGTACATTTGGTAAGAGTGCTCCGTACTACGTATGCCCTTATATCACTACAGTTGGCCCTCAGTATGATCGTGATGGTATGGGTGGTTACAGAACAGTACGTGGTATGATGCGTAACCGTGTTCAGGGTTTGGATATGGCGACCTATAATGCTGAAATTCGTTGGCGTTTTGTATCATTCACTCTTTGGAAACAAAATATTGCATTTGGATTTAATGTATTTAGTGATGGTACAATGGTTACCAAACCGTATGATATGTCTTTTGGACGTACCCGTGCAGATTTTGCTACAGAGGCTGAGTATCTGAAAGTTAAGAGCGAGTATGATGAGTATATGGCCAAAGGTTTAGACGCTGACCGTCCTCATATCACTGTCGGTGCAGGTTTGCGTTTTATTATGAACCAGAACTTTATTGTTGCCTTTGAGTACGGCAAGCCTGTTGGAAAATACAACAAACAGGATGGAAAGGGCGCATTCTATATCAACACAGGTTACCTATTCTAAAGTAACTTTAAGATAAGAGGCCGGTAATTAATACCGGCCTCTATTTTATCTACAAATCATCATAAAAAACTAAGTATCGTTCTGACAGTGGCTGTATCTGTTCTTTGGCTTTTGGAGTGTCCAGAGGCGTACCAAATGGCATTTGTGCTATAAGTTGCCAACTTTTATCAATATTCCACTGCTCTGCGACCAGGTTGTCTATCAATGGATTATAATGCTGCAACGAGGCTCCAAATCCCATATCTTCAAGAGCTGTCCAGATTGCAAATTGATGCATTGCAGAGGTGTGTGCTGAATAGGTGTCAAATTTATCAGCATAGCTTTGATACTCTACTTTCATCTGCTCTACCACCTTCGTATCTTCATAGAATAAGACTGTGCCACAGCCTGATGCAAAACAGTTATCAATCTTCTCTCGGCTAATAGTATAGACATCAGGCGAAACAATGTTTTTAATACATTGTTTAACAATACCCCATAGACATAGATGATGAATTCCAAATAGTACTACTATTCGGCTGGACTGACTATTATAGGCCGAAGGCGTGGCAAGGATTATACGCTCAATACACCTTACTATCTCCTGATAATTGACTGCCATAGCTGCACTCAAGGAGTAATGGCTACGACGATGTTCTATTGCTTCAATAAATGTTCGTTTCATAGACTCTTTTCGTAGAGTCTGTACAAACTTTAAGCCAATGAGCAAATAAATTTATCTATTGCATCAATGATCGTATCAAGAGAGTTAAGATGCTGTGTAGTCCTCTCCATTGGACACATGTCGGTTTTATTTCGATTGATAATATGTGGTACTCGATTGCCAAAATCCACCTTTATATCTGTTTGACTAAACAACTCTAAAGCAAGTTCACTTATTGTATCTGCATAGACCTGTTTTACACCACCCATAATCATTAATGCAGCGGCTGCTCTACCGACCACTTTATCAGCGATAAGAGCGCCATGTAAAATATCAGGCCGAGTTGTATATAGTGTGTATAAATCTTTAACCCCTCTGCCAAAGAAAGTGTGTATCTCTCCCCTATTCTCAACTACACATGAACATTGTTCAGAGTGCAATATATCAACAACTCTTTTCATCATCTCCTGCGAAACGATCTGTAACAGCAGCACAAGCAGCATCGCCTGTAATATTGAGTGCTGTACGAATCATATCAAATATTCTATCTAAAGCATAAAGCAAAGGTAGTCCTTCAATCGGGATACCTGCACTTACAAGGACAGCAACAACCATAAGTGTAGGGCCAGGAACACCCGCCTGACCAATAGAGCCAAGTGAAGCCGTTATAGTAATGGCAACATATTGAGCCATAGAGAGTTCTATGCCGTAGAATTGTGCAAAGAATATTGCTACAAGTGTGTAATAGATTGCATTACCTGTCATATTGATTGTTGCACCAAGAGGAACTACAAATCCTGAAGTTTGCTTTGATATCTTCATTTTATCGCATGCATCCATTGTTACAGGTAATGTAGCCATACTTGACGCTGTTGAGAATGCAATAATCTGAGGACGTAGCATGGTTCGCATAAACTCACCAACCCCTACTCTTGAAAATAGTGCCACAGTTGCAGGATAGACGGCAATCCACATAACCAAGACTGCCAGAATATCAACCCACAACAAATTTGCCACCTTTAGTAGGATATCAAAACCAAATGTTCCGGTAGCATCTGCCATAAGACCAAAAACACCGATAGGAGCCACAAGCATCACCTTGCCTATACACCATATAAGTGCCTCCAGAATATAGTTAAGTCCCGATATGACTTTATCTCGCTTTGTCTTTTCAATCGCTGCAATACCAAAACCGAGAAATAGACCGAATACTATAATCTGCAGAATATTACCCTCTGCAAAAGCTTGAATAGGATTTGCAGGTATCATGCCTATTATTGTCTCCCAGAATCCTGGTGTCGAGCCTCCGGTTTGAGTGGTAGAGGCTGCTGCATTTATCAACCCTACACTCTCTACACTCAACCCTGCTCCAGGTTGAAATATTAGGCCAGCAACAATGGCGATTACAATAGATATAACAGTAGTTAATAATATATATCCAATACTGATAATGCCAATTTTACCCGCAGAGCGACTATTTCCAAGTGTCGCTGCACCTGAAATAATAGATACAGCCACAAGGGGCACTACAAGCATCTTGATAAGCTGAATAAACAGAGTGCCAAGAGGTGCAAAGAGACTTGTTCTTTCACCCATAGCAATACCTACAACAATACCTGCAACCATTGCTACAAGTATCCAGAACCCGAGATTTCTTACTACTCTTTTCATCATATATATACTTTATCTATTTTTGCTTACAGTTAGAGTTTAGAGATTGCAAATACAGTATTTGTACAATCCTTACAGTATGTGTATCTACTTTGGTCGCCCATTGATATATTCTATGCGCAGTATTGACATTTATAACACTCAACCTCCTCCATTGCAGATATATACCAATCATCACCTAAACTTGCGCACCAATTAAAAGATAGATATTTTGTCTGCCAACCATATATAACCTTGACCATGCGGGCGTTTTTCTGCTCAACATCTGTATAATTTATACCAATCAGTCGCTCTGATGTCCAGACGACCTTTCCAGGAACTGTAGTAATTATTGTTTGATACTGGACTATATTAGACTCTGTCAATCGAAAGTTAGCAAATACTTTACCATTAACAATGATAGATAGCAAGGATAATATGGCAAATAATTTCTTCATACAGAGTGGTTTATTATACAAAGATACAAAAAAAATAGAGAGGAGCAACTTTCGCTACTCCTCTCCCCCAAATAAAAACCAACCCACTCCAACTATCGAAGCATCTTAAGACGCTTGTCAGCTGAAGTTGCCTTACGGAAAGAGACCGCATAACCACCACCGGCAGCGACAGCCTGTTTAAGGGTACTCTTTGAAGTACAACGTACCTCACGTATAGTATAAGCCTGCGGATTTGTCTTATAGTGTGCATCCGCCGCATCGGCATAAATCTTTGCTACATAAACCTGATCTGGCTCAAGGAAGTCAAGTGCAACAGTCGATGTACGAGCATCATAACCTGCGACACTACCAAGGAACCACTCACCTGTATTCTTTGCCTTACGTGCTACTGTTATATACTCACCGACCTCAGCCTCAATATAGCGGCTGTCAGACCAATCTACAGCAACATCCTTGATAAACTGGAATGCGTCCATAAAACGCTCGTAGTTCTCCGGAGTATCTGCTGCCATCTGAAGTGGAGAGTAGAGAGTAAGGTAGAGTGCAAGCTGATTACAGATAGTTGCATTTACATGTGATTGATTGTTTGGATTAAGTTTTGACACCTCCATCTCAAACAAGCCAGGTGTATAATCCATAGGGCCACCCTGAAGTCGTGTAAATGGAAGAATACATACATGATGTGGACGAGTTCCACCAAATGACTGATACTCAGTACCACGAGCCGACTCATTACCAATAAGGTTTGGATATGTACGGCACAGACCTGTTGGACGAACTGCCTCATGAGCATTTACAACGATTTTATGCTCAGCAGCCTTCTTTAGAGCGTATAGGTAGTGGTTATTCATCCACTGACCATAGTGATACTCTCCTCGAGGGATAATATCGCCTACATAGCCACTCTTAAGAGAGGTATAGCCATATTTATTCATCAGTTTATAAGCTGCATCCATGTGTCGCTCATAGTTACGAACAGATGAAGAGGTCTCATGGTGCATCATAAGTCGAACACCCTTGCTGTGAGCATACTCATTGAGTGCCTTAATATCGAAATCAGGATAAGGAGTTACAAAATCAAAGACATAATCCTTTGTCTTACCAAACCAATCTTCCCAACCTACGTTCCAGCCCTCTACAAGCACCTCATCAAAGCCATGCTCTGCTGCAAAATCAATAAGACGACGTACACGAGCATTATTTGCTGAGTGTTTTGGACTCTGCTTAACCTTAGAGTAATCTGTAACGCCAAGCTGCACTGCAGGAAGATCATCTGTATAAGCCCAGTTACCGCCACCGGTAATCATCTCCCACCAAACACCTACATACTTAACCGGCTTAATCCATGATGTATCCTCGTATGCGCAAGGGTCGTTAAGATTAAGAATAAGCTTAGAGGCAAGAATATCACGGCAGTCATCAGATACCATAACTGTACGCCAAGGAGTACGACATGGAGCCTGAAGATAGCCCTTCCAACCCTGTGCATCAGGTGTAAGGTGGCTGTGGAATACCATATTCTTATCATCCAAATCAAGATGCATACAAGAGTAATCAACAAGAGCTGCCTCGTGGATGTTGATATACAGACCTTCATCAGTCTTCATCTGAAGTGAAGTTTGAACTCCGGTAGCAGAGAATGGAGTCTGTGAAGAGTTTGGTGTGATAGCCTGCTGCATAAGACCACGAATCTCAGAGAGTCGTGAACGGTGATACTCGTACTCCTGAGTATCATAATCGCCAGGAATCCACCATGCAGTATGGTCGCCTGTCATAGCGAACTGAGTCTTTTCCTCCTTTATTACAAAATATGTAAGTTCTTTCTGCTCAGGAAAGACATATCTAAAACCAAGACCCTCATCATAGAGACGAAAGACAATATCCATCTTATATTTACGCTCAGTTTGTTCAAGGCTTACAACCATCTGATTATAGTTGTCGCGAATTGTTGCCACCTCGCCCCAAACAGGAGTCCATGTAGTATCCGAATTACTACGTGTAACTGTTATCTGACGGAAATTATCGTAGAGTGAGACTGATGCTCCATGATCTGACTTGGTAATCTCCTCACCAAATGAGATTTGACGGTCTTGTCCACGAAGTTCAAGGCCCATACTACTTGGAAGTACTACCGCTTTACCCTTATAATCAAGACTATAAGTAGGCTCTCCTTTTTGGCCTAACTCGAATGTAAGAGTCAAATTACCATTAGGAGAGGTTAGTGTCTGTTTTGCTGAAGCACTAAAGGCAAAAGCAAATGCAAATACTGCTAAAAATATTCTCTTCATAATTTTTATCGCTTATATTCTACAATTAATGCGCTATGAGCAGGAACAGTAGTGTTATTATCTACTACAACCTTCTTACCTGAAATTACACACTGTCCATCCTTGAGTGTCGATGCAATCTCAGAGTAGTTAGACCATGGGATACTCTTTGTCTCGCCAGAGTTGTTGATATATACAAATACTGCATCTGTGTCATTATAACGGAAGTATGCGTATGTATTATCACGAGTCATAAAATGCATTGTTTGGCCATTGTGAATTACTTCCTTAGTCTTACGCCAATTAAGCAGGCGAGATGAGTAGTCAAACAACTCCTTATGCAAACCCTTACGGCCACTCTCTGTAAGGAGATTAGTCTTATCACCGGCCCAGCCTCCAGGGAAGTCGATACGAAGACCTCCATGACCTTGACTTAAGTCTGCAGAGCAAAGCATCATCTCATCACCATAGAAAATCTGAGGGATACCACGCATAGTTGCAAGCATAGCCATTGCAATTTTTGCACGATTAGGATTTTTTCGGATTACATCACCAATACGGGTCATATCATGATTTCCTGCAAAAATCATCATATTACTTAGGTCATGATATACAAAGTCGTGAGACAGGCAATCATATACACGAGTCATACCCTGACCCCAGCCCGGAGTATCACAAGAGAGTGCATGACCAATAGCCTCCTGAAGTGGGAAATCCATTACAGAGCGTAGATTTGAATCAAAGCCATCCTTATTAGCATTTCCACCCTGCCAATATGCAAGCTGAGGGATTGATGAAGTCCAGCACTCGCCTACAATATTGATATTTGGATATTCTGCCATAACAGACTTACTCCACTCACTCATAGGCTCCTTCTCGTTATATGGATATGTATCAACTCTGAAACCATCAAGATTTGCATACTCAATCCACCATACAGCCCACTGCTTGAAGTAGTTAAGTACATACTCATTATTAAGATTCATATCAGGCATAGATGGTACAAACCAACCACTCTCCTGCAGATTCAAATCATACTGAGAAGCATTTGGATCCATATTTGTAGAGAAGCAAACATTTGTACCTGTATATTCTGGGAATACGTGTACCCAATCCTTGAACGGCAAGTCGTTCATCCACCAGTGTGCAACACCGCAGTGGTTTGTTACAACATCCATAATAACCTTAAGATTGCGCTTATGAGCCTCCTCTACAAAGGTCTTATAGAGTTCATTATCTCCAAAACGAGGGTCAATATGGTAGTAGTCGCCACAAGCATATCCATGATATGATTCACGTGGTTCATTATCCAAAAGAAGTGGCGTTGGCCAAATTGTAGTCGCACCTAAAGATGCAATATAGTCAAGACCATTAATCATACCCTGCAAGTCGCCACCATGACGGCCGAAAAACTCTTCTCTATCAGCCTTTTCAGATGTACAAGGAGTTGAGTCATTCTCAGGATTACCATTACCAAAACGGTCCGGCATAAGCAAATAAATTGCATCAGCAGTAGTAAATCCCTGACGAGCAGCCGAACCCTCTCGACGTGAAGAGATTGTATAAGGATACTTAAAGCTCTCTTTACCGTTTGTAAATACCAAATAATATGTACCAGCCTGTGCATTTGATGCGACTTTTACATCAGCAAAGAGGTAATTAGGACTATCAGCCTTATGAATTGCTGTAATCTCTACTCCATCACCACCCTCTAAAGCAACATTATACTGTGAGATATTCTCACCACCTATAAGCAACTGCAATGGGGTTTTCATATCAGTCCACCAGCTAAGTGGCTCTACACGGGTAATCTGTCCTGAAGCATCAGCAATAGTGTTAACATCCACCTTCGGAGTCTGTGAGCAAGCAACAATACCCAAAGTTGCAAGCACTATAAAAATTCTCTTCATACTATTTTGTAATTATATTCCAACCCCAAGCTGCGAGGTTAATATCGTTAAATGATACTGGTTGATTTGTAAGGTTTGCGTAAACTGTTACGCTATTACCCTCTACAGAGCGAGTAAATGCAAATACGCCCTGAGGAACATCATCAATATACTGAATCTTTCCACCCTTCTCACCTGCGGCAAGAGCAATATTCTCATGACGCAATGTGGTAAGTGATTTATAAAAATCGGCATACTCATTACTCTCCCATGCTGGGATATGATCCTTCTCAAAGAACTCAAAGCGCTTATTCCAACCCATCTCCTGACCTGTATAAATGAGTGGCTGTGAGTTTGGAAGTGTAAATGTGAGCACTGCCATCACCTTTGCAGCCTCTCCCATACGCTCAAACTCGGTTCCAGCCCAAGAGTTCTCATCATGGTTAGAGGTAAACATCAATCTGAAAGCCTCAGCAGGTGTATTAGCTGCATCCTTTGCAATATACTCCTTAAGCTCTGCTACACCCTTCTCCCCTTTTGCAATAGAATTGAGCAGATGGTGCAACTCCCAAGCATAAGAGGCATCAAATGAACCATTGTGAAGCTCTGCATGCTCACCCTCTGCAAGCCAATACATCTGAGGATAGTCCTTACGGATTGATGGGATAACACTCTTCCAGAAATCAAATGGCATCTCACAAGCCATATCACAGCGGAAGCCATCAATACCACGCTCCATCCAAAAACGCATACATTTCTCCATCTCAGCACGCATATCATGGTTATCATAGTTGAGTTTTGCGATATCGGTCCAATCGTACTGAACAATAGTATTACCCTGCTCATCACGAACATACCAGTCAGCAGGACGCTCTGTAATCCATAATGCATCAGGAGATGTATGGTTAGCAACCCAATCGATAATAACCTTCAATCCAAGCTCATGAGCCTTTGACACAAAAGCATCAAAGTCGGCAAGTGTACCAAACTCAGGATTTGTAGCACAATAGTCCGAAATAGCATAGTAAGAGCCAAGAGTCCCCTTACGCTCTTTTACTCCAATAGGATATATAGGCATAAGCCAAACAATATCTACGCCCAACTCCTTTAATCGTGGCAGGTGTTCTGCTGCTGCCGCAAAAGTTCCCTCAGGAGTATATTGGCGTACATTCATCTCATATACAACAGAATTATACGTCCACTCCGGGTGTGCGTTCTCTACACTATTATTGCAGCAACATGATGAGAGTATCAACGCTGCAAGTAGAGGTAAAAATAATAGTTTCTTAAACATAGTTTGTTGGTTTAAATTATTTTAATGTCTTAGGAACCGGAGAGTCGGTCAAAACTCTCCGGTCAAAAAATACTACTTCTTAACAAGTGTAATAGTATTAGGCATATCAGCCAAATTCAAAGTAACTGTATAAACTCCAGCCTCTGGGATAGCAATGTTACCACCCTTTGGAGCCAAAGAGATTGGAGTACCAACTGCTACAGTTGCATCAGCAGCCAATCCGAGGTCATAATCCCAACCATTGTTGAAACGAACCTTGAACTCTTTGTCAATCTGTACATCAGCAGTGTAATGACCAGCGCCATCAGATACAAGAGCTACATCGTAATCCCAACTCTTACCCTCAATCTGACCAATCAATGAAACTGCAGTCATTGGAGTTGCTGTAGCAACACCAACCTTAGCAGCCGCATCAGTCAATGAGATTTCCCAATAGTAGAGACCGAAAGGAATAACTGTATCGCCATTAGCCTCAGCCAAATCATACACATATGTAGTACCCTCCTGCAAAGCACCACCCATCCATGCTGAATAACTTGGATATGTAACCTTGAACATTGCATTCTCAGCAGTGCTATCAGCAGGCTTATACATATCTACAAAACCAATATACTTATCACCAACCTGTGGAAGAGCTGGAGTAGGATCTCCAATATTCCAATTGTAGTGGCCAAATGCACCTGTAAGGCTCAAAGTCTCAGGATTTGGAGAGAAGTCTGCAACAACACCATCAATGGCCATTGTAGTAACAGTCTTATTAAAGTCAACCTCAAAAGTATGCTTACCAGACTTCATGAAAAGATTACCACCATTGATTACCAACTCCTTAGCACTACCACCAAGGCTCATCTGAAGCTCTACCTCTCCAACCTTTGTGTTCCAGCACTTATTCATCACAAACTTAACCTCACAGTCAGTAGCGAACTCAACCTCAGCCTTATAGCTATTAGAAGCTGCATCATAAACAAACTCTGTAGGATTTCCGGCATCCCAATTATTGAAGCCACCTACAAGACCAAGAGACTCAATCTTAACAACAATTGCCTTCTTTGCATTAAAATCTGCATATACATAGTTAAGACCTGCGTCAACAGCAATACCAGTTGCATCCTGACCGCCTACATACTCAACCAAAGCATCTGCAGAACCACCATAACGAGTACCAAGTTCTGACTGCAAACGTGCAAACATATACTCACCTGCAGCAGGCATATTAAGCATACCTGTAAACTGACCATTGAATACGCCATCTGTATAACCAGCCTGCATCTTTGGTGCAACACCATAGTTCCAGTTGTCATAAGAAGATGCGATGTAGAGCACCTCCTCATTCTCTGCTACAGCACCACCCTCTACAATTGAATATGGATAGTCAAAGAGGTTGAGAGTAAATGATACAATACCATCATTTGCAGCAACAAGGTTAGTACCACCATACTGCAAATCGTCGTTAGCTGTACCAAGTGAGATATTGTACTTATTGCCCTCTGCATCTACTACATCCCACATCTCATTAAAGCGCACCTTATACTCCTTAGTAGAGGTTACCTGAGCCATTCCAACCCAAGTGTTAGTAACTGCATCATATCTCAACTCTGCGCAGTCCTTATCCCAGCTACCAACAGCCTCACCAATAAGTGCAACCTTTGTAAGTGGTACATCAACAAGCTTAAGCTGCTCAACATTAAACTCAAGGTAGTGCAAACCTACTGTAAGTTCAATATTTCCAGCATCTCCATCAGCGCTAATAGCGCCATCCTTCATACCATAGTTAGTTCCTCCCCAACCATACTGAGTGCAAATCTTAATTGCGTTTGCAGCATCACCCTCAGCCAAGATATTAACAAAGCCTCTGAAGATACCGTCAGCACCCTGCAATAAGCGAGATGCAGGATTTGTTTCACTCCAACCCTGGTAACCACCAAGCATATAGAGATATGCAACCTTATCCAAAGTAATAGAGATAGTCAAAACATCCTCTGCAGTCTCACCTGTTACAACAGCTGTTGCTTTTACAGCAAATGACACAGAATATGTATTTCCTACATTAATACCTAAAGCCTCAAGCAACTCGCCGTTTGTAGTTGAATAGTAGAGGTTAGAAGTAGTACCAAGAGTAACAGCCTCACCGCCATCTACAGCAGCAGATACAGCATACTCAACCTCGGTATCAATACCGAACTTTGCAGCAGACCAAGTGAGAGTAAACTCCTCAGCAGCAGTAATATCGTTTACAACCACAGCACTATGGCTTGCGATATCAAGAGCTCTTGAAGGAAGTACCATCTCGTCTGCATCGTGGTTACAAGCACCAAAAGAGAGAAGTGCTGCAGCCGACAAAATATATTTCCAAATTTTCATAATCTTATCTTTTTATTTAAAGGTGGTAACTTAGGTGTTACCACCTCATTGTTTTACTCAGCAGCCTCTACAGTTGCAAAGAATGGTGATGGATTTGTTGCATCCTCTGCAAGTGCAGGAATATCACCACGGAAGCAAATTGAGAACTTAACCTTACCTGTAAGATCAGTCTTACAGTTATCGCCACCAGGAACAAGGTGCTTCAAATCGCCACCCCAGTTCATTTCCCAAGGGTTAGCCTCAAAGTCGCCACCTGTCAGACGGAACTTGAACTCGCCACCAGCGCAGTTGTCAAGAACGCCCTCCCAAACCTGAGCGTTGGTATTTGTAGATGTAAGAGCAAAGTCGTTTGCTACCTCCCAACCTCCGACAGCACTACCAATAACACTGATAGCACCAGCCTTCTTCAGTTTAACACTACCAGCAGAGAAGTCCTCTACAGTCTCAACAGAGATCCAATATAGACCACCAGGAACCTTGAGGTTATCACCATTTGGAGTCATTGAATCTACGCTACCACCGAGGTTTACATCCCAGTTAGGGAACTGAGTGAACTTGAACTCACAATCAGCAGTTGCATCCTCTGCATTAACAAGGTTTACAAGGCCCTCAAACTTGAAGCTGTCCTCGCCAGTCTCCCAAAGGACAGGAGCATCAGCAGGCGCCCAACCCTGATGGTTACCTGGAACATAGATATAACGACGAATCCAAGGAGCAGTAGTAGCTTCAATAGTAGTAATCTTAAGAGCAATACTGTTTGACTTCTTTGTATAAGCTGCGCTATTAGCGTTGCTTGAGATAGAAGATGTTACATAGAAAGATATCTCAGACTCTTCTTCAACAGGTACTGCAAGGCCCTTAGGATCGACAACGAAATTGTTTAGAGCTTCCTTAGTAAGAGTGTAGCTTGTAGTAAATGACTGACCAAGCTGAGCCTCTGCACCAGCATATGCCACATAAAGGCTATATGTAACCTGTGCAGGATAGCCATAGTCAACCTCACTCCAAGTGAAAGTTACATTGTTGGCAAGAGTAGCCTCTTCAACAACGATATCAGCATGAGTGTTAAGTACAGGATTCTGTACCTCCTCAGCAGGTGCAGCAAAGGTCTTATCTACCTCCTGGCAAGAGAAGGCAAGAAGAGTAGCTGCAGCTATCGAAAAATATTTCAAAAATTTCATAGTTATACTCTATATTATATTAATAACCAACGTTCTGAGTAAGGTTATCGTTAGCAACCAAATCCTCATCAGGAATTGGGAAGAGCTTCATGTGATCAGCAAGTGCCTGACCAGACTCTGCACCACCCTTGAAAGGCCATACATAGTTACCCTCTACATACTTATCAAAACGGATAAGGATTGTACGACGCATGCCTTCCCAATAAAGCTCACGAGTAATCTCTGTAAATACATTATCAAGAGTAATGCTTGAGATTGCAGGGTTAAGTCCTGCACGAACCTGAAGGTCGGTAATACACTTTACAGCCTTAGCGTCTGAAGTGGTACCACCATCCATACGAGTCTTAGCCTCTGCATAGATAAGATACATCTCAGCAGCACGGATAAGTGGGAAATCGATTGATGCAAACTGCTCAACAAGATTTGTACGCTCCTCATAGATATCACCTGTATCTGTAGAGTGGAGGTTGTTGAACTTAAATACATGCCAACCTGAAGCAAAAGCATCAATAGCCTGGTCCTTATTCTCTGAATACTTTAGAGATACGAGCGCACGCTTATCAATAGTGGTAAATGCATCTACATTATCACCAAGCTGTGCGCTATCTGCTGCAGCACCAATGATATTTGATACAAACTGAGTAGATACGTTAACACCAGCCCAACCTGCAGCAAGACCGAGGTTATTGTTATTGTTTGTACTTGCAGCAATAAAGTAAGTAGGGCCACCGTAAGACTGAGTCTTATTAGCATCATAGCAAGCAGCCATAACAATCTCCTTCAAAGCATCTGCATTTTGACCATTGTCGCCCATAAAGAGCTCACGATAGTTCTTTGCAAGAGAGTACTTCTCCATAACCTTCTCTGCTGCAGTCATAGCCTCTGCATATACTGTCTTATCCTCTTTACCAAGGTATGTCTTGTGGTTAACAAGAAGACGAGCGAGCAAACCGTAAGCAGCACCCTTATCTACACGTGGGTAAACCTGCTCCTTAACACCCTTAAGATGAGACTCCTCAGATACCAAATCCTCGAGCTCAGCCTTAAGCCAAGTATAAAGATCTGCAGAAGAGATCTGCTTTGGCTTTACTGCACCCATAGGGTCTTTCTCTGTTGTAAATGGAGGGTTACCAAAGCAGTCAAGCAACATCCAATATGCCATTGCACGGAGAACACGAACCTCTGCACGCTCTACAGCAATATCAGGGTTAGAGTCATCTGTGCTACGCAAATAGTTATTTGCAAGAGTAACGGTCATAATACCACGAACATAGGTAGCATAGATTGCGTCATTCTTTGTATCAGTCCAAGTGTTAGTAACAATCTCTTTTACCCAAGGGTCGCCCCAAATACACTTAGCCTCATCTGTTGAAAGAGTGTTGATAGACCACCAAGCACGGATAAACTCCGATGCACCAGCGTCACTAACTGCGATATCGCTACTACCAGCACCATCATTACCGGTAATATTGAAGCTACCATAAATTTTTGCCAACTGACCAAGACGATATGCTGGATTTGTATATCCATCGCTACCAACAACATCGCTTGACAACGGCTCCTGATCGAGCACACCTACACATGATGTGAGTGTGAACGCCGCAAGTGCGGTAAGAATCATTATCTTTTTCATAATTTTTACTCAATTAAAAGTTAATACCCAAGCGAACGCTGAATACACGTGGACGTGGATAGATATTGCCATCAATACCACCTGCTACAGAGCTCTCAGGATCAAGACCGCTATACTTTGTAAGCACAAATACATTCTGTACACCAGCAGCTACACGAATCTGTGTATCGCTTTGGCCAACCTTGCGGAATGTATAACCGAGGTTGATATCATCCATACGGAAGAATGATGCATCCTCAAGGAACATATCTGACAGACACTGTGCTGTAGTTGATGCTGCAGTAAAGCCATACTTAGCACCTACAGGCTGTGTATTTACAAGGTAACCCTTGTCGATAACATCACGATAATAAGCAGTTGCACCGCTACGGAGTACATCGTTGAACATATAGTTACCAACTGTTCCATGACCGTTAAAGCCGAAATCCCAATTCTTATAAGAGAGCTTAAGGCTAACACCATAGAAGAAGTCCGGATTTGGACTCTTGTTTGACATGTAACGGTCCTCGTTAGTAATCTGACCATCCTGGTTGCGGTCAACGAGTGCATTCTGGATTGGATTGCCATCCTGATCGTAAACCTGCTGCCATACATAGAAAGTATGCGGAGTGTAGCCTACCTGATGACGCTGAACTGTGTTACCGGTACCACCACCTGCACCACCGAGGTCGATGTATGCTGAAGGAAGCTCAGTAAGCTTAGTCTGCTGCCATGTACCATTGAGACCAATCTGAAGATTCCAATCCTCAGTCTCAACTGGAATAAAGTTGAGAGATACCTCGACACCCTTATTCTCCATAGCACCGATATTCTGGAATACATAGTTAGAGAAGTTACCACCAAGAGGTACGTTTACATAAGAGATCAAGTCATCAGTCTGACGATAGTATGCATCAATCGATCCGTTAATACGACCACGAAGGAAACCGAAATCCAAACCTACGTTATAAGTAGTTGTCTCCTCCCACTTAAGGCTATCGTTATAAGCCTGTGGACGAATTGGGAAGTAGAACTGGTCAGGACCGAGTGGATACTGTGTAGTAGGGTTCTGTGAGATGATAGCATACTGAACAGCTGCATAGTTCTCACCAAACTCCTGCTGACCTGTCTGACCCCAACCCAAACGGAACTTGAGGGCTGATACAGCCTCAGAGTCCTTTAACCAGCTCTCCTGAGCGATATTCCAAGCAAATGCTGCTGATGGGAAGTAACCCCAACGATTCTTACCTACGAAGCGAGAAGAACCATCGGCACGCATTGTGAATGTGAAGAGGTAACGAGAATCAAAAGAGTAATTGATACGACCATAGAATGAAACAAGAGCATTACGAGATGCGCTATAGGTAGTATCACCAATCTGAGTAACATCAAATAAAGTAAGTTTTGGATCTGTAGGAACTACACGACCGAAGTTGCGGTTTGTTGTCTCAGAGTGGTTCTTTGACCAAGAGTAACCGAGCATTGCGTTGATGTTGTGTACGCCAATCTCCTTCTTATAGTTAGCATAGAACTCCAAAAGCTGGTTATGGTGGAGGTTGTTATAAGAGCTATAACGACCACGAGTCTGATATGCACCATTATCACCACCATCACGGTTAGCGAAGATAGAGCCAGGCATATTACCCTTATTACCATTTGTAGATGTAATATCCAAACCGAGGTTGAGGTTGAAGCTCAAATCCTCAAAGCCGTGAACCTTATAATCGAGTTGAATGTTACCCAAAGCACGGAAAGACTCATTCTTATCCCACTGATCGTAGAGCATTGAGAGTGGATTGCAATCTGTAAGGTCTGTTGACCAGTTGTTATAACCGTTATTGGTAGTATAGTCAATAGTTCCATCCTCATTATATACATAAGGAGACTGTGTTGGATCATAATATACAGCAGAACCAATAACACCACCGTCAATGTAGTTAGCACGGTTGTAGATACCCTTTGCATTGAAGTTTACTGAAAGGTGATCCTTCAAGAACTTAGGTGCCAAACTTACATCAGCGGTAAGACGCTGGTTATCTGACTTAAGGATTGTACCACCATCATAAACATAACCCAAAGATGCACGGTAAGGCAACTTATTCTCAGCTGCAGAACCAGTGATTGATACGTTGTGGTCAGTTGCAATACCAAGACGGTAAATCTCCTTCTGCCAATCTGTATCAGCTGTTCCGAACAACTCCTCAGACTTAGCCTGAAGGTCTGGAGCAACAGTAAGGATGTGATTCTTGAACTGTTCAGCGTTCATCATATCCATAGTGTTGTAGTTATGCTTTACAGATACACTACCATTATAAGATACGCGAGGAGCACCATTTGAGCCCTTCTTTGTTGTGATAAGGATGACACCATTTGATGCACGTGATCCGTAGATTGCAGTTGCAGATGCATCCTTAAGAACTGTAAATGACTCAATATCGTTAGGGTTTACAGTTGCAAGGCCGTTAGACATACCAACACCTGCCTCTTTTGCTACCGGAACACCATCAATAACGATAAGTGGGTCGTTGTTTGCAGAGAGTGATGCACCACCACGGATACGAATCTCAGCGCCAGCGCCTGGAGCACCATTGCTAGATACGATATTTACTCCTGGAACCTTACCACGGAGAAGTTCCTGTGGAGAGGTAAGAGCACCACGGTTAAGTTCCTCAGCCTTCACTGCGATAACTGAACCGGTCATATCGTTCTTCTTTACAGAACCATAACCGATTACCACCAGCTCATCAAGGGCCATTGCATCCTCCTGAAGAGTTACACGTGCCAGCTCAGCTGATGTAGCTACTAACTGAACGGTTTTATAACCGATAAAACTAATCTCGACAACTGAATTGTTGTCTGTTACTATCAGTGAATACTGACCTTGGATGTCTGTCATCGTTCCGTTGACAGTGCCAACCTCTGCAACGGTTGCTCCAATAACTGGAAGACCGCTAGCATCAACAACGACACCCTTTACCTCCTTACCCTGTGCAAGGGCAAGTGGCGGTGTAATTACGCACATAAGCGCAATTGCCACACACATTAGAAGTCTTTTCATAATATTAAAAGTTAATAAAATAATGTATTTGGTATTACTTCGTTTTCTCTCTGATTAGGAATACCGCAACTGCACCGAGCAGTAATGATACGCCCGATACAACAAGCATCATAGCCTGACTTCCACCTACCAATGAGAGAATTACACCTCCAAGGAGTGCTGCAATAATCTGTGGCAGACAGATAGTACAGTTAAACAGGCCTAAGTATGCACCTATTGAGTTTCCTGACAGTGCGTTAGTTAACATAGCAAATGGCATTGCAAGCATAGCGGCCCAACCACAACCAATCAGGATAAATGATACAAAGAGTAAATATTGATTATGAATGAAAAATGTAGAGACAAAGCCTATAGCACCAAGTAGAAGACTCAACGAATAGCCTACCTTAATCTTGCGGAACATTGGCAGTACCATTGCCCAAAGTATAGAGCCTATAGCTTGTATTGCAAATAGGATACCTACCCAGTTACCTGCGCTCTGATACTCAGATGATGTAGTATTCATCGGATCAACGCCCCATACATTTTCAGCAATGGCTCCTGCTGTATAATTCCACATATATAAAAATGCGAACCAACAGAAAAATTGAACCAAACCAATCTGCCAAAATGCCTTAGGTGCATGAATAAGCAGATGGAAAAGGTTGGTACTCTCCTTCTTATCATTCTCTGTGATGTTGTGGAACTTAGCATACTCTTGTGGAGGCATCTCCTTGACAGTAAAACCTGTGTAGAGTACACAAATAATCATAATTACCGCACCAGCATAGAATGAGTAAGTTACAGAATCAGGAACTACACCCTCCGGAGCAATATTGCTTATACCAATCCAGGTAAATAGGTATGGGAAGACATATCCCATCAATGAGCCGGCATTACAAAGCAAGCTTTGGATTGAGTATGCCTTGGCCTTCTGTTCCTCGTTCACCATATCGCCCACCATCATCTTAAACGGCTGCATAGCCATATTGATTGATGTATCGAGCAACATCAGCATAATAAGACCGAAAGACATTGCAGCCTTTACAGTCAAATTAAGACTTCCAGAATTTGGCAACAGAGCCATTACAAGCACAGCTACCAACGCTCCCAAATAGAGATATGGCTTGCGTCGTCCCCAGCGGCACCAGGTTTTATCGCTCCAAGTACCAACTAAAGGCTGAACAATCATACCCATCAGTGGGGGTAAAATCCAGAAGTAACTCAAATCGTGCGGATCTGCACCGAGAGTGGCAAATATACGGCTGATATTTGCGCTCTGAAGTGCATAGGCAATCTGGACACCAAAGAAACCAAAATTCAGGTTCCAGATTTGCCAAAATGAGAGATTCGGTTTGTTCATCATTTATAATTATTAAAAATTCTTAAAAATTTTCAAATCAACTATTGTCAATAGACAAAATTTCAAAATATTTCTTAAGCAAGAAAATATTATCGTGCGAGTGGTTATATTTAACCTATGAAATGTAGAAAAAAGATGTTGAATGGGAATATATTTTGTAACATTTTAAGCATTTCAATTTATGAAATATTTACAAATTGTTTGTATAATCAATTATTTTATATTAAATTTGAACTGTTTTTGGAAGAAATGTTATGAAAACATTACCCTGTTCGATTATAATTCATCTTTTCGCATTAATACATGCAATAATTGTATTAATATGCGCATTTCTAAATATTGAGGATGAATTTCTACTTACAGTAGCAACTGTATCTATGATTACAATTGTTGCTATTCGCAAGGGACAAGGTATGGGTATTATAGCAGCAAGTGTCATAGCGGCTAATATATTCGGTTTTGTTATTGGTACTTATGGTGCAGAGTTATTAAGCAACCTTATCACGCCGATAGCCTTACATGCCATCACTTCATTTGCCACTACCGAGATAATTGGCTTCGCAGGGTTATTACTCTTTAACTCTTTCGGGGGGGGGAATTTGCAAAACTCTCGTTGGATGCCGAATCTACTACCTATAATTGGAATTATCGGCATACTTATTTTAATCCGAGTTATATATTCCAAAATATTTGGCAACATTCTCTCAGAAGAGGCTGTTAATATATCACTACAGCTATTTTTAGGCAACTCTTTAGCTATTCTCACGCTAATTGGTTGTAATATATTTTATATAATTGTTTCTCATCGATTTACCTGGTTTTCAACACCTTTAGGATATGTTGTGGGTCTGGTTTTGGGCACCTCTATACTTGCTACTGCCACTGCGCTTATTATAGGATATAATCTACCATTTGGAACAAATAAGCCATTTGAGAAAGCGACATTTGTTCAATTGTTCTCTATCGCAATCCTTGCTAGTCTGCTTATATATGTAGTGATGGTAATGATCTCCTATGTATATACCACTCGCTCCCGCATTGAGAAGGAGCAAGAAAAGAGACGGTTGGCTCAATTCCAATACAACATCCTAAAACAGCAAGTTAACCCTCACTTCCTTTTCAACTCGCTCAATATTCTCAACGGTCTTATCGAAGAGGAGAAGAATGAGGAGGCATGTGAATATGTTCGCAAACTCGCCTCGCTATATCGTTATATGCTGCAGAATGAGAACGAGCATTTAGTTCGGCTTTCCGAAGAATTGGAGTTTATCGACCAATATATAGATCTACTAAAAGTACGTTTCCCATACGGTTTTACAATTGATATTAATATAGAACAGCACTATCTTGGTAAATTTGTTGTGCAATGTAGTATTCAAACACTTATAGAGAATGCATTCAAGCACAATATTGTGCGAGCAGAGCAACCTCTACATATAACAATAACAATTGATGATGATTATATATGTGTACGCAATAACTTACAACTGAAAAGTTCAAGTTCAGATAGTACAAAAGTGGGATTGCAAAATATCTCTAAACAATATACGGCCACAATTGGTAAAGATATAATTATCAATAGAAACGATAAACTATTTGAAGTAAAACTACCACTAATATAACCAACCTACCTATGAATATATTAATTATAGAAGATGAACTTGTTGCACAACAGGCATTAGTTAGAGCTTTAACGACCAATTTTAGCGACATCCATATCTGCGGTGTATTGGATAGCGTTGATAAGAGTGTCGATTGGTTGACAAGTACCATTCAGTATCCTGATGCAATCTTTATGGATGTTGAACTTTCTGATGGTAAATGCTTCGACATCTTTGACCGTGTAAAGATTCATTGCCCTGTAATTATTGTTACAGCATACAATAATTATGCGATAAAGGCATTTGAGGTCAACTCTATCGACTACCTTCTTAAGCCTATAAATATTAGCGACTTAGAGCGTGCTTTAGAGCGTTGTAAATCTCGCAGTACACGCAGTGGAGAGTTTATGGATATAGACATTCTACGTAATGCAATATCATCGGAGGCTCGTCGCTACAAACAACGTTATCTATTGCGCTATAATGACAAGATTGTCTTAGTTGAGACATCAAACATTGCATATTTCTATTCTGAAGACGGATGCACATACCTAATGACATTAGGTGGAGAAAAATTCATTATGGACATATCGCTTGATACTATAAGTAAAGAGCTTAATCCAGCCCATTTCTTCAGAATTTCCCGTAGCTGCATCGTTGCAGATAAGGCTGTAGGAAATGTTGCGAAACGACTTGGAAATAGAATTAAACTGACCTTAAGGCCGGCAAGTAACATCGATACATTTGTAAGTCGTAGTAAGACAGCTGATTTTTTAGCTTGGCTTGAAAGCGGAGAACAACAAGGATTATAGTTCGATATATTGCAGAGTAGCTTTTTGTTACTCTGCTTTTTTTATAGCAACCACTCATCCCTATTTTCAAACTCTCCAACGATTAAATATAACCACTCGTATTGCAAGATTTTGTTGTCTCTTTTTTTTTAATAAAATTTGCGTGGTTATTATGAATTTACTAAAATTTTATAAATTATTATAAACTCATGAAAAAATTGAACCTTTTTATTCTGTTGGTTAGCTCAATTTTCATTCTTGCATCATGTGTGGGAAATGAGGATATAGCTAACAATCGTCCTCCACAGCAGGTGGAGAAACCAGATGATGGTGGCAACGAGGAGAAGCCTGATGATGGTACCGTTGGAGGAGATGAGGTCTATCCACTTATCTCAACTGACCCATCTTTTGTTACCGCCGACATGACTTCAGATGTAATTGTTTACATCAACACCGAGGGTACAGGCCTTGAAAATCACACTGGTCCTATCTACGCTCACACCGGCGTTCTTACATCTGCAAGTGCAACAACTGCTGATTGGAAGTATGTAAAATTTGAATGGACTGTTAACGACAAGTCTTGTCTTCTCACAAAAGTTAAGCAGAATGTTCACAAACTTGTCATCAAGGGTGGACCTCGTGCATACTATAAAGTTCCTACATCAGAGACTATTACTCACCTTGCATTTGTATTCCGTTCTGCAGATGGCAGCAAGGAGATGAAGGATAATGGAAATGATATTTTTGTAAAGCTATCTGAGCCAGGTCTGGCTGTCAAGATTATCTCTCCTAGCAATCGTTCTATACTTGATTTGAATACAAATTATACTGTATCTGTAGCCTCAAAAGATGCTACAAGTGTTACCTTGTATCAGAACGAACAGGTTGTTGCAACCTCAGATGGTCAGGATATCAAATACGCATTTACGACAACTGCAACTGAGGATATCACCTTCAAAGCAGAGGCTTCTAACGGTACAAAGAGCGTTACTGAGGAGGTATTTACTACTGTCTTAGGTGCAACTCAGACTGAAACTCGTCCTGCAGGTGTTAAGGATGGTGTTACAGTAAATGGTAGCAGTGCTACTATTGTACTTTGTGCTCCAGGTAAAGAGCAGGTTGTTCTATTGGGCGACTTCAATGATTTCGCACCTACAAACAAATATATGATGAAGAAGGATGGCGACTACTTCTGGCTCACAATTGATGGTCTTGCACCAAATACTGAGGTTGCATATCAGTTTCTTGTTGACAAAACAATTAAGGCTGCAGACCCATACTGTACTAAGATCCTCGATCCTTGGAACGATAAGTATATCACATCAACTGTATATCCGAACCTTCGTCAATACCCTACAGGCAAGACTAATGATGTTGTTTCAATATTCTCAACAACACCTGCAACTTACAATTGGACAGTAGCCGATTTCCAACGTCCTAAGCAGAATATCCTTGCAATCTATGAGCTCCTATTCCGTGATTTTACTCCAGAGGGAACCGTTAAGGCTGCTCTCGCAAAGCTTGACCACCTACAGACATTGGGTATCAATGCAATTGAGCTTATGCCAATCCATGAGTTTGATGGTAATAACAGTTGGGGATACAACCCTTGCTTCTACTTCGCTGCAGATAAGGCTTATGGAACTGTTGAAGATTACAAGACCTTTATTGACGAGTGCCACAAAAGAGGTATTGCCGTTATCGTCGATATCGTTATCAACCACGCAACAGGTCTCCACCCTTGGATGAAGATGTGGTGCGACGGTGATGGTCAGGCATCAAACAACAACCCATTCTTCAATAAGGTTGCTCGCCACCCATTCAACGTATTCCATGACTTCAACCACGAGTATCCAAAGACTCGTGAGTACTTCAAGACTATGCTCCAGTACTGGCTTACTGAGTACAACATCGATGGTTTCCGTTTTGACCTTTCTAAGGGTCTTACACAAACAAATTCAGGCTCTGATGTAGGTCGTTGGAATCAGTATGATGCATCTCGTATTGCTATCATCAAAGAGTATGCAGATGCTATCCGTGAGGTAGAGAGCGACGCATATATTATCCTTGAGCACCTCTCTGACTATCAAGAGGAGGAGGAGCTTGCAGCATATAAGGGTATTCTTCTATGGCGCAAGGCTGTTAGCCCATATTCTGAGACTGTAATGGGCTGGACCGGTGGTGGCAAGAGTGATTTCAGCGGAGCTGTAGCATTTGGTCGTGTTGGTAATATCGAGGACCATGATGAGGAGCGTATTGCATATAAGGCTATTGCATACGGTCAGACATACGTTAAGAGCGATTGGAAACGCATCTCAAAGCACCTTCAGGCTGCATACGCACTACATTTCCTCTCTCCATATCCAAAGATGATGTGGCAATTTGGCGAGATGGGTTACGATGTTACTATCGGCACTGATGACGGTCAGAAGGTTGAGCCAAAACCATCACATTGGGAGTATATGGAAATTGCAGAGCGTAAAGCTCTCTATGATGCAGTTAGCAAATGTATTACCTTCCGTACTACACACCCTGCAATGTACGGATTTGATAATAAGCCTGCTATTGACACGTGGAAGGTTGGCGATGCAAATATGGCAGCAAAAACTCTCGTTTATAGCACAGCTAACGGTAGCGTAATTGTTATGGCCAACTTCACAAACGCCCCAAGTAACGCAACTTGCAATGTTCCAGTTCAGGGCACTTGGAAGAATCTCATTACAGATGCTGCAGTAGAGCTAACCGCTACAACTTACTCGACTAACCTTGCTCCAGGCGACTATATCGTCCTTGTTAAGGAGTAAAGACTATTTTTCACAAAAAGGCCCCAAAACTAAGCAAGTTGGGGCCTTTTTATTTTTACTCAGTAAACTCTACAATCGTGCCTGTTGCTGTACAGATATGCCGAACAAAGAATGGAGGCACTCCTACTATTGCAGACTTAAAACTGACATTTACAACAGCTTGAGAAGATGACAAGTGTGCATTCTGCAACATCTCGGCTATAGCATTATCACGCATAGCTCTCTTCGACAATCCTCCAATACCTAAAATTTTCGTAACGGTATTACTACCTTCAACACTTCTTACGACCTTAAAATTCTTTTGAGAAAGCACTACCTGCGTCTCTAAAAGATTCTGATTTGAAACTTGATGAAATTGAGCTGAACATGCACTCAAAAATAGTGCGCTTGCAATCGTAATTGCAAAAAGATAAATCTTTTTCATTTGGAACATTTATGCCCAACAACTCCTCATAGGCATTATATAAAAATAGAAAGTGTGGAGCTGACTTTCGTTTATCAAGTAGAAGGTTGTGGAAAGACCTGAGCAAAATAAACGCTACAATACCCCACACTTGAATAGTATGAGGTATATGCACAAATAATGCATAGCCACATAACTATACAAGGAATGAGTGCTGTTCGTTATCCTTTGGTCTTGAAAACTTCCACATTTTCTACTTAGGACTGCGAAAACACTTTCGTATATCTGCTATTTATCGAATAGCATCACAAATTTAAACAAAGTTTTGCAAACTAACAAACTCTCCGTAGAGCGCTGCCTCAAAAAAATTACAATTTATTTTGGCAATTAAGAAAATTGTTATACCTTTGCACCACCAAAAAAGATTTGGTGCGATGAATTCGTAGCTCAGCAGGTAGAGCACAACACTTTTAATGTTGGGGTCCTGGGTTCGAGCCCCAGCGAGTTCACTAGACGACTGCAGAAATGCGGTCGTCTTTTTTTTGTTTGTGGAGCAACTACGTTGCTATCAATAAAAGAGTATATGCGATTGTATGCAAGCATCCTCGAAATACTCTTTTATACGATATGCAGAGCATATCAGCCACAAACAAAATGCGAACTCGTTGGAGACTTTGAGTGGGGTTACCTCGGGAGCATAGCCGTACCGTGCAAGCACGACATTCGGTGCTCCCTCGGTGATGTTGCTGCGCAACATTCGAGCCCCGAAAAGAGGTGGAGCAACTGTGTTGCTATCAATAAAAGAGTATATTCAATTGTATGCAAGCATCCTCGAAATACTCTTTTATACGATATGCAGAGCATATCAGCCACAAACAAAATGCGAACTCGTTGGAGACTTTGAGTGGGGTTACCTCGGGAGTATAGCCGTACCGTGCAAGCACGACATTCGGTGCTCCCTCGGTGATGTTGCTGCGCAACATTCTAGACACAGAGAATGCAGGGAGTTTAGCGATATCCCGAAAATTTTATTACCTTTGTGGCAAATAGAAAAGATATGGCAAGAAAGAGAGATCAATTACCATTTATTGAGGGACTTGAGATAACAACCCTTGCAGCAGAAGGTAAAGCTATGGGACATTATGACGGCATGGTTGTATTTGTGCCTATGACTGTTCCTGGAGATATTGTTGATGTACAGATAAAGGCAAAAAAGCGTCGTTTTATGGAGGGTACGGTTGTAAACTTTGTAAAGCGTTCTGAGATGCGTTGCGAACCTACATGCGAGCATTTTGGCGTTTGTGGTGGTTGTAAGTGGCAGAATTTACCCTACTTCGAGCAACTTAAATTTAAGACTGCACAAGTGCACGATCAGCTGGTACGCATAGGCAAACTTGAAATTCCAGAGGTTAAGCCATGTTTAGGTTCTCAGAAACAACTATACTACCGCAATAAGCTTGAGTTTACCTTTGCAGATCGTCGTTGGCTCACATACGAAGAGATTGCTGCCGGTGGAGATATTGCAGCAGCTCCAGCGCTCGGCTTTCATGTGCCAAATATGTTTGACAAGGTGCTTGATATAAACAAATGCCACCTTCAAGCTGAGCCATCTAATGCTATCCGAGATTTCATAAAGGCGTATTGCATAGAGAATGGGTACTCTTTCCACAATGCACGTGAGCATCAAGGACTCATGCGTGGCATAATTATCCGTACTGCATCTACAGGAGAGATTATGCTCAGTGTTATATTTAACGAGAATGACCAAAAACGTATCACTGCCCTACTTGACGCAGTAAAAGAGCATTTCCCTGAGATTACATCGCTTATCTACTTTGTAAACGAAAAGTGGAACGACTCTCTTACAGACCAAACCCCTATTTGTTATGCAGGTAAGGACCATATCTTTGAGAGTATGGAGGGCTTAAAGTTCAAGGTAGGCCCAAAGTCCTTCTATCAGACTAATTCCGAGCAGGCGTACGAGCTATATAAGGTAACGCGAGAGGCTGCAGCTCTTGAGCCAGAAGATACGCTTTATGACCTTTATACCGGCACAGGCACTATTGCCAATTTCTGTGCACGACAGTGTAAGAAAGTTGTGGGTATTGAGTATGTTCCGGAGGCTATTGAGGATGCAAAGGTCAACTCAGCAATCAACGGCATTGACAACACCGTTTTCTACGCTGGCGATATGAAAAAGGTGCTTGATAATGATTTTATTGCTCGTAATGGCCGTCCGGACGTAATTATCCTTGATCCACCACGTGCAGGTGTTGACGAGCCGGTAATAGAAGTTATTCTAAATGCAGCGCCTAAACGCATTGTCTATGTAAGCTGTAACCCCGCAACACAAGCACGCGACCTTGCTCTTATGAGTAGCATGTATAAAGTTGCCAGCGTGCAACCTGTTGATATGTTCCCCCACACACACCATGTAGAAAATGTGGTCAAGCTTGAAAAAATTGAGTAAAACCAAATAAATCATAGTAATAAATTCATACAAGGGGAGGAGACTCCCCTTTTTCACAATATTTGCAGAGGGTTTGTCGTTATTTAAACAACAAACAGATAAAATGATGAAAAAGTTACTTATTGCCATTATTGCAATAATGGTTGCCTCACCGACTTTTGCGCAAGAGGCAGAGAATTATATTCAAGTTACAGGGAATGCCGAGTTGGAGATTACTCCTAATGAGTTTTTTCTATCTATAACCTTAGATGAAAGCGATTCAAAAGGGCGTCAAGCCATAGAATTACAACGCAAACAGTTGATTAGCACTCTTAAATCGTTGGGTATCAATACAGAAAAGCAACTTACTATGGCAAATATGTCAAGTAGCTATTTCAAACGCAACAATTCTCTTGCCGTTGCAAAATACCAACTACAGCTATCATCCTCGGAGATGGTTATCAAGGTATATGATGCGCTCTCTGAAATAAACATATCAGCTGTAAGAATTGAGCGTATATCACATAGCGATATTGAAAAGCTGACAAGTCAAGTGCGTAAAGATGCAATGGTGAATGCCAAAACAATAGCCACAGAACTTGCCACAGCTATTGGCCAAAGTGTGGGTGCTTGTATCTATATATATGATGGTAACCGTGGAGTTACTCCAACCTATTATAATGATGGGATTGTAATGCGAGCTATGGCTAAAAGTAGCAATGAGGCTTTACCGGAAGAGGAACCAATAGAATTTAAGAAGATAAAACTCAGTTACTCTGTCAATGCCAAATTTCGCTTAAATGAATAATATTGGTATCGTCAAAAAATACTTGAACACAAATCCGTTGTAGAACACATCTACAGCGGATTTTTCTATAAATATAGCAATCTTTGTAAATTTTTTCTAACTTTGTTTGTCAAATTATTTTCCTGCAAATACTAAACTATATAAATATAAAAAAATTATTTCTAATTCTAATGTCAACTCTATTGGTTGCAAGTTGCGCTACAGAGTATGACGACACGGCTGTTTGGGACGAGTTTAACAAGTACAACGAGAGACTTACCAAGCTCGAACAACTATGCCAGCAGATGAATACCAACATTTCATCTCTACAAGCTATTGTTACAGCACTGCAGAACAACGACTATGTTACCAGCGTTGTTCCTATCAATCAAAATGGTGTAGAGGTTGGCTATGTAATCACCTTCTCCAAGAGTGGTACTATTACCATTTACCATGGTAAAGACGGCAAGGATGGTGCTAATGGTGCTGATGGTAAGGACGGAGTTAATGGTACTGACGGTAAAGATGGCCTGAATGGAGCCGACGGCAAGGATGGATATACTCCTCAAATAGGCGTTAAGAAGGATAGTGATAACATCTACTATTGGACTCTTGATGGCCAATGGCTACTCGACGAGTCTGGAAACAAAATCAAGGCTCAAGGCACTGACGGTAAAGATGGAGACAATGGTGCTAACGGAACTGACGGTAAAGACGGAGCCGATGGCGCTGATGGAAATGATGGTAAGGATGGCATTACTCCTCAGCTCAAGATAGAGGATGGATATTGGTATATCTCTTACGACAATGGCCAATCTTGGACACAACTTGGCAAAGCAACGGGCGAGAATGGTCAAGACGGTGCTGACGGTAAGGACGGCCAGGATGGAGCTAATGGCGCAGACGGTAAAGACGGTGCTGATGGCCAGGATGGCTATTCATTCTTCCAAAAGGTTGAGCAAGATGAGCGTTTCCTCTATTTGACTCTTGCTGATGGCACTGTATTTACAGTTCCTCGTCGTCTTGAGTTGGATATTATCTTTGATACATCTGCTCTTAAAGAAGTTCGCACCAATAGCGAAATAAAGGTTCCATACTATGTTAACAGTTCATGCGATAGTGTTGTTATTGAGGCTATGCCTTCCAACGATTTGCGTGCTGAGGTTATTAGCAACGATAAGACATACAAAGAGGGCTATATTTTGATTCGTACAAGCAGTGATTTCGATGCTGCAAGTCGTGTTGTGGTACTTGTTTCTGATGGCGAAAAGGTTGTTATGAAGAGTATTGCCATAACAGTTATTGAGGAGGATCGTGATGTGGCGCAACTGTATATATATAATGGTGCAACAAAGAATGTATCGAAGGATGGAGGCGCTGTTAGCCTATCATTCTTAACAAATGTCGAGTGTGAGGCTGTTATTCCGGAGGAGGCACAGGATTGGATTTCGCTTGTTCAAACCCGAGCACTCACCCGTCAAACCATTACGCTTAATGTCTCTCCAAATTCAGGCTCTTCACGTAGTGCAAAGGTAAAGGTTCAGTCGCTCGATGGTGCGTTGTCGGTTGAGTACTCTATTGTTCAGTTTAGCGCAGTCGGCGCTGTTGATCCTGATGTAGATGTTCCTGCCGACAACCAGATTTTCTACACATCGAGAGATGGTAAGGTTGTTCAGCCGGCAAACCCTAATGTCTTTGGTGCAGTAATTATCGCAAATGATTATGCAGACGGTCGTGGCGTGATTACATTTGACAGAGCTGTATCTCATATCGGAGAGAGTGCATTCAGCGGTTGCCGCCTTACATCTGTTACTATTCCGGATAGCGTAACGGAAATTAAAAGTTCTGCATTCAGTTATTGCCGTAGCCTTACATCTGTTACTATTCCGGATAGCGTAACGACAATTGGAGAATCTGCATTCAGTGGTTGCAGCAGCCTTACATCTGTTACTATTCCGGATAGCGTAACGACAATTGGGAATTCTGCATTCTACAAATGCAGTAGCCTTACATCTGTTACTATTCCGAATAGCGTAACGACAATTGGGAAGGAGGCATTCAGCCGTTGCAGCAACCTTGCATCTGTTACTATTCCGGATAGCGTAACTACAATTGGACATTGGGCATTCTACAATTGCAGCAACCTTAAATCTGTTACTATTCCAGATAGCGTAACGACAATTGGAGACTATGCATTCAGAGATTGCAGTAGCCTTACATCTGTTACTATTCCTAATAGCGTAACTAAAATTGGACAGTCTGCATTCAGTGGTTGCAGCAGCCTTACATCTGTTACTATTCCAAATAGCGTAATTGTAATTGGAGATGGCGCATTCAGAGGTTGCAGCAGTCTTACAGGTATTACTATCCCTGATGGTGTAACGAGAATTGAAGGTTGCTTATTTCAAGGTTGTAATAGTCTTGCAAGTGTTAATATCCCTAATAAAGTAACTTCAATTGGCGGTTATGCATTCGAGGACTGTAATAGTATTACAAATATTGCTATTCCCGATAGTGTAAATTATATTTCAGGTCAAGCATTCTATAATTGCAGGAGTCTTACAAGTATTACTATTCCTAATAGTGTAACGATAATTAAACATAAGACATTTCTAGGTTGTAGCAGCCTTGTAAACATTACTATCTCAGGAAGTGTAACTGAAATTGAGTATCTTGCATTCTCAGGTTGCAATTTTAAAGAGGTATATTGTAAAGCAACTACACCGCCCATAGGTTACGGAGCGATGTTTGGGTACAATTCTTCAGGTTGTAAGATTTATGTCCCTGCATCTTCAGTCGATGCCTACAAAGTAGCAAATGGTTGGCAGGATTATGCAGATACGATAGAGCCGTACAACTTCTAAACATTACAAGCAACACAAACAAAAGGCGTATTTTCATACGCCTTTTGTCTATTTTTAATACTACTTCGAGAGATTTGAATCGATTTGATAGAGCAATGACAATATAAACTGAGCAGCAAAATAGGTGGACATAATAACTACCCCCGAATAGCTAAAGTGCTCCACAAACTTATTCCATGCAATGCAATAGTCTGACAAGACAAATATTAATGCTGCCACTATATACCACAATCTATAAGGCGACTTTATTGCCATTGTAGCTGCTGCCATTGAGCCAATTAGAAGCATATATACAGAGCAGGCTACCTTCAGAGTCAAAGAGCCAATATTTACCAAAACATATACTCCTAATGGGATTAATATTACCACCCAAAGAGGTATTAATATCTTAGCGAGTCTATCAATATGCGCTCTACGAACAAAATAGCAGATAAAAGCTATATGGGCCATTGCAAACATGGCAATTTGCCAAATAAAATGATGTTCCTCGCCCGCAAAATCGCCAATAGCGGATAAAAGCAACGCTATAGGTAACAGCTTATTTCCACCTGACAGCCAAGAAGCTACGAATAAGAATGATACCGGCAATACTTTTGTAACGTCAAGCCAAAGACGGCTATCAATATCAAAAAGCGAGCGACAGAAATAGAGTGATACACAGAGGATATAGCCAATTGTTACAATGCTAATCCTGGAAATATTGTTGCAATTCATCTATAAATGTTTGAGGAGCTCTGCAAGGACGCATACGCTCTGTATTTACATAGCCAAGAACTGTCTTTCCCGTATTAAGCAGTTGTCCAGCCTCATTAAAGACCTCATACTCTACAACTGCACGCACAACGGGCAGTTCTTTAATTGTAGCACGCACAGTGAGCAAATCGTCATAATAGGCCGGAGCCTTATATTTAGACTCAACCTCCACAATCGGCATAACGATATTTAATTTCTCAAGCTCAGTATAAGGCAAACCTATTGTTCTAAAGATCTCATTACGTGCCGCCTCGTAAAAGACGATATAATTCGCATGATATACCACCCCCATTTTATCGGTATCTCGGTATAAAACACGTATTTGAGTATCATGTGTTATCATAACTCTACTACTATTTTTGCATTACTTATTTGGCAGCATATCCCTTCAGGCAGCACCTCCACCTCACTGTGTTTCCCATTAACAATAGCAGGATAACGACCTATAGGCGGTATAAGT
This sequence comes from Alistipes sp., assembly GCA_017381935.1. GTDB lineage: Bacteria > Bacteroidota > Bacteroidia > Bacteroidales > Rikenellaceae > Alistipes. The sequence continues at coordinate 10,795 of JAFOBG010000051.1, read as the reverse complement.
TTATACTTATCGGTTACAACTATCCCTTTCTCATCACTCTGCCCCATTATAATATAGGTATGACCGAGCAGTTGGGTTGCACCACCAATATCTCCCACCTCTAAAAGGCTGCGAATAACTGTAGAACTAACTTTGCGAGTCTCTACAAGTTGTTGTTCAACTCTGGTGATTGTCATTTGAGGATGATTGGCTGCCAAGTAACCGTAATCACCAGATTTATTATGTCCAAAGTGGTGATTATAGCCAACAACCAACTCCTCCACGCCCAGTTTCTCAATTAGATAGTGTTCTATAAATTGTTCGTGAGATAGACGGCTAAAATCTCTATCGAAAGGTATAACCAACAAATAATCCACCCCCAAACGCTCAAGCAACAACACCTTCTCATCAAGGGTTGTCAAAAGTTTAAGGTCTAAATCTTGACCTAAGGTAATTCTTGGATGAGGCTCAAATGTAAGCACAATACTAACCCCACCTCGCTCTTTCGCTCTTTTGACTACATGTTCTACAAGTATCTGATGACCCGCATGTACACCATCATAAGAGCCAACGGTTGCTACAGTATTATTTATATTCGGGATAGAGTCAAAACCTCGTATTATTTGCATATACACTATTGATTATTTTCACTCTCCTCGGCTGCCTTAACAAAATATGCCACCTTCTCAAGAATGGTAGTAATATCATAGTTCTCTACAACTATTCCTTGTGGAAAGTTTAGAGGTGCTGAGGTAAAATTAAGAACACCCTTTATACCGGCATTAATAATAGGCACAACAAGCTCTGTTGCCGCTTTTGCCGGAAGGGAGAGAATTACGATACTAATATCATTTTTCTCCATTACCTCCTCAAACTCGCTCATTGCATAGCATGGAATATCATCAATAGTACAACCGACCTTATCCGGAGCAATATCAAAGGCTGCGGTAATCTTAAGTTTCAGCTGCTTGCTATTGAAATACTTTGTAATAGCCTGGCCAAGGTGTCCCATACCAATAACGGCGATATTCATCACATTCTCACCATATAGGATATTGTTGATAAAATCTATCAACGTTCCTACGTCATAGCCCTTTTTAGTATCACTCGAGAAACCTATAAGCATCAAATCTCGACGCACCTGAACTGCGGTAATTCCATGAATACCGGCAAGGACATGTGAGAATATGTGTGTTACTCCCTGACGATGATATTTGAGCAATGTTCGGCGATATTCGCTCAGACGCTCAATTGTTTTTTCAGGTATATTTGTTGGTAAGTTTGGCATTTATTCTGCAGTAATGGTGAAATTGCTATTATAATTGACCTTTACCCATTCGCTATTTACATGGACTTTTGAATTTTCGTTCTCTACAAAAGTATAAGGTGTCTGCAAAGGGATAAAACGCCTATCTTTAAGAGAGTCCTCAATTTCATCATATAACGAACCTATAAAGATTATTGCTGCATCATACCCTCTATACGCATAAAGCGACGGCAAAGTGCCAAAGGCTTTGATATATTCAGAGCCAAAATTGCGAATATGTCTATCATTTCTATCAATATGGTATGTAGATAACATTACAACATTATTCGAAAAAAAGAGAGAACGGTCTATATTTTTATATCGATTCCATTTATTATTTCCAAATACAAGATATGGAGCAACCTTTATTGAGCGAGCTGTAAGAGAACTATTTGCAGAGGCAAGAGCTGCCAATATACGGTCAACCTCAATCTCACTACCTGCAAGAATAACATATACACTCTCAATACCACTCTCCAACAGAGGAGACAAATCGCTTGGAGATAATGGAACTTCAACACCTTGGAGACGAGCCTTTTCACGCTTCTCAATAACAGATGGGTGCTCGTACTCGTATTTATGAGTAATATAAGGGGTTTGACCCAAAACACTCTTTATCTCATTCTCAAAATCTTTATCTATTGTATCAGAGGTAATAAATACTACCCTACGACTTCCGTCAAAAAGGTTTTTAACTTTATCATACTTAGCCTCTAACTTTGGAGACATCTGAAATAGATTATTACCAACGCTCTGCGTCAAATTAGCAAGTGGTGATACTACGGGTATATTATGCTTCTCTGCATATTTAACAACCGGTATCAATGTATCCTCATATACAGGACCTACTATAACATTTGCGTCTTTTAAAGTTTCGCTTTCAATAATTTGAGCAACTTTCTCATTATCATGAGCTGTATTATAGAGATTGATATGCGATTCATACCCTTTCATACGCAAATGGTCGGCACCCAACAAAAATCCTTGATAAAAATCTAAGAAATTCTGTGCAGGAACACCACTCTTGCCCATAGGTAGCATCAATGCAACATTGGCGGGCTCTATTACAGGCAATTTTGCAAAACGAACTCTCTCAATAGGTTTATGTTCAAGTTCTACAGTCAAAGAGTCAGTTGAAACGATAATAGCAGGCTTTGGTACTTTAATTATTAATCCTTCTCTAATATTAGATTCTGCAGTAAAGCCATTGAGTGCTAATAGTTGCTCTACTGTGGTATTAAAACGAGTCGCTATATTTGCAGCATCCTCGCCCTCATGAACCACATGATAACTATACTGATCAGGAGCAACGCTATTCATTATCTGCTTATGCTCCTCTATCTGCTCTCGGGACTCACTCTCTGATGTAAGGCCCATTTGATTACGACGAACATAAATTGTTTGACCTATTGAAATATGCGAAGGGTCAATATTATCATTATCCGCAATCAAAGCATCAATAGCTATCTCATACTGCCTGGATATAGAATATAAGGTCTCGCCCTTTTGTACAACATGTGTAAGAAACTGTCGCTTAGAGCGTTTTGCTGGTTTCTGCTTCTTAAGAGTTGCATCGTAAGGAATTTTAATCGTCTGACCCTGTTTTAAACCCTCTGACAGAATCGGATTAGCGGCTGTGATAGCTTCCACCGTTACACCGTAGGTTTTAGCAAGGGAATAAAGAGTATCCCCTTGCATAACTGTATAGACTGTATATTTAACACCATCAATATAGACTATCTGCTCATTTTGTGCAGATAGCACACCCAACCCAAATATTAGGCTGAGTATTGTGATAGAGACTCGCTTAATCATTAAAATTTTATACTTCTCAATTTAATCTCCGTAATAATCTTCTTTGTATATTGAGGGAAATCGCCCTTCATCATCCAATCATAGTATCCAGGCTCTGACGCAAATACATCTGCAACCTTTTGTCCTTTATATTTTCCGAAGGTAAAAATCTCCTCTTTTTTATCATTATAGCCTATTCTTCCTGCAAAATCAGCAGTCTCCCCTCTAGACGAGTATTGTGATAAAAACTCTACATCATTTTGCAAATCAGAGTATCTATCCAACTGACTTAATAACACCTCATAAGTAGCTAAAGTATCTGCCTCTGCACCATGAGCTGCATCTCCAAGCTCTTTTCCACAGTAGAAACGATATGCAGCGACAAGAGTACGCTCCTCTTTCTTGTGGAAGATATTCTGCACATCAATATAACGACGCTTGCGGAAGTCCACATCAACCCCCGCACGCAAAAACTCCTCTACAAGTACCGGCAAATCAAACCTATTGGAGTTAAAGCCACCAAAATCACACCCCTCCATAAAATCCTTTAATGACTTTGCAATCTGCTTAAAGGTTGGACAATCTTTCACATCTTCATCTGAGATATGATGAATCGCTGTAGCCTCCGCAGGAATAGGCATCTCAGGATTGAGACGACGTGTCTTTATAGTTTTCTCTCCATCAGGCGCAACCTTAACCATTGAAATCTCAACAATTCGGTCGCGCGTGGTATCTGTACCGGTAGTCTCCAAATCAAAGAAGATTATCGGTCTTTTCAGATTTAGTTTCATTATAACAATTATGCGCTAATAACCATAGGCATGAGCAGCATCAATGTAGAGGTGCTCTGCACATCATCATATACAGGCTTAAACACGCCCGCACGAGTCGAATCTGCAAGCTCTACAAGAACTGTCGGAGTCTCAATATTTGCTAAAATCTCAACAAGGAATATAGACTTAAAGCCGATTGAGATTGGCACACCGTCATAAGAACAATTCAAGCTCTCGTTTGCCGACACATAGAAGTTTACATCTTGAGCTGTAAGAGTAAGCTTATTATCAGCTATATCAAGACGGATAAGGTTAGTTGCCGAGTTTGCACACACCGCAACACGCTTAATACCATTCAAGAACTCTATACGGTCAATGAGCATCTTATTTGGATTAGCTGCAGGAATTACTGCATTGTAATTTGGATAGTTACCCTCAATAAGACGGCAAATAAGAGTGTAATTCTTCAGTGTAAATACTGCATTACTCTGATCAAAGCTAATATTTACATCCTCCTCCTCTTTAAGCAACATACTCTTCAGAAGGTTTGCAGGTTTCTTTGGTAAAATAAAAGATGCAGCAACATTATTCTGATGCTCAGCAGTAAATTTAACCAACTTATGAGCATCTGTTGCGACATAGGTAATTGCAGATGGCTCAATATTGAAGAATACTCCATTCATCATCGGTTTGAAATCATCATCTGCAGTAGCGAAAATAGTCTTGTTAATACCATTAACCAATGTGTCAACATCTACTGTAATTTCATTCTTATCCTCCGCCAAAGTCTTATTTGTCGGATAACTTACAGGATTTGCTCCTGGGACAGAAGAACCTCCACTGTGCCATGTAATCTTAATCTCCCATGTACCCTCATTAACATCAAATGTAAGAGGCATCTCAGAGCACTCCTTAAGCACATCCAATAACACTTTTGCAGGAGCTGCTACCATACCCTCACGCTCTACATTCTCAACATCAAGTGTTCCGATAAGTGTAGTCTCAGAATCTGACGCTGTTACACGCAGTTGGCCACCCTTAAGCTCCATAAGGAAGTGCTCAAGAATAGGAAGTGAGCTTTTATTGTTAATTACTTTGCCTGTTGTCGATAGAACTGACAATAGCGCTGAACTTGATACTGTAAATTTCATCTTTTCTGTTGTTTTTATTGTTTATACTCTATAATAATCACTACAAAGTTGCAAGTTTGTCAAGGGCGTTATGAATCATCTGCTTTACAAATGGTTTATAATCTGTACAAGCATCCAATGCTATACGCTGAGCTATAATTGTACAGATAGTAGCCGCCTTATGCCCCATAAGAGCCGCCATTCCCGCAAGTGCAGAGCTCTCCATCTCGAAGTTGGTTATTTTGCGGCCGCCAAATTCAAATGACTCTATCTTCTCATTAAGTTGCAAATCTTGAGGTTGCAAGCGCACCCAACGTCCTTGCGGCGCATAAAATCCAGGAGCCGCAATAGTAATACCCTCACGAGTAATATCCTTAAATAGTTCGGCCAAAGAAGAATCTGCATCAATAAAATAAGGCTTTGGCAGAAGCTCATTCCAGCCCGTATGCTCTATAAAAGCTTTTTCAATTGCAAGATCGCACACCTCATTTCTGTTAGCATAATAGTTTAATAAACCATCAAAACCTACAGAGGTACGAGAGAAAACAGCCTCTCCCACCTTGATATCTGGCTGTAACGCACCTGAAGTTCCAAGGCGAACAAGAGTCAACTGCTTTAATGTATCTTTTACCTGGCGAGTTTTAAAATCAATATTTGCAAGGGCATCAAGTTCTGTAACACAAATATCAATATTACCAATACCGATACCCGTTGACAAGACTGTCATACGTTTGCCTTTGTATGTACCTGTAATTGTCTTAAACTCTCTATTTGACACTTCACACTCTCGAGTTTCAAAGAAAGAGGCTACCATCTCTACACGACCAGGATCTCCTACAAGCATGACAATATCTGCTATTTGCTCTGGCAAAAGATGCAGATGAAATATCGTACCATCCTCATTTATAATGAGTTCCGACGCTGGAATAGTTCTCTTTTCAGTCATAATTTCCATTTTTATATTCGTTCAAAGTTGGATAATTGGCATAAAAGTAATATATTTACGTCGTATTTCAAAAATTTTGCAAAACTTTTTTATTAAAAATAAAAAAACATGACACTTATCAAGTCTATATCAGGAATCAGAGGTACTATCGGAGCTGAGGCCGGAAACAACCTCACACCAATCGACATTGTTAAGTTTACAACAGCGTATGCTCGTTTTATAAGCGAAAAAAATAGCAACAAAAAGTTACGCATTGTCATTGGCAGAGATGCTCGTATTTCTGGCGAGATGGTCAATGATATTATAGAGGGAACTTTAATCGGCTGCGGTGTTGATGTTATCAATGTAGGTCTGTGCACAACTCCGGGTACCGAGATGGCTGTAATTACATACAAAGCAGATGGCGGTATTATAATTACAGCATCTCACAATCCTAAGCAATGGAATGCTCTAAAACTACTTAATGAGAAGGGTGAATTCTTAAATGATGAGGAGGGTAAGAAAGTTCTCGCTTTAGCTGATGATGATAATTACCAATTCCCTGATGTTGACCATCTTGGAAAAGTTATATCAAGAGACGATTTTAATGACACACACATATCTCAGGTCCTCGCATTACCACTTGTAGATGTAGAGGCTGTACGTGCTCGAAAATTTAAAGTTGTAGTCGATGCAGTCAACTCTGTCGGAGGTATTGTAATACCAAAATTGCTACGTGAGTTAGGATGTGAAGTTGTTGAATTGAATTGCGAGCCAACAGGTAATTTTGCACACAATCCGGAGCCTCTACCTCAGAATTTAACCGAAATTTCAGAGGTTATTACCAAAGAGTGTGCCGACTTAGGAGTTGTTGTTGATCCGGACGTTGACCGATTGGCCTTCGTTAATGAAGACGGCACAATGTTTGTCGAAGAGTACACTTTGGTAGCTGTAGCTGATTATATTCTATCTCAGCGTGTTGGAAATACCGTTTCCAACCTAAGTTCTTCTCGCGCTTTGCGTGATGTAACTCAGTCCTATGGTGGTACTTATCATGCATCAGCTGTAGGAGAGGTTAATGTAGTGGCGAAGATGAAAGAGTGCGGTGCTATTATCGGCGGAGAAGGTAATGGTGGCGTAATATATCCAGAGCTACATTATGGCCGAGATGCACTTGTTGGCGTAGCTCTCTTTTTGACGTATTTGGCAAAAAAGAATATGACAATGACCACCCTGCGTGCTACATATCCTGCATATTATGCATCGAAGAACAAAATAGAGCTTACACCTTCAATTAATGTAGATAAAATATTACTTAAGATAAAGGCTCGTTATGCTACTGAGAATGTGAATGATATAGATGGCGTTAAAATTGATTTCGCTGAAAGTTGGGTACATCTGCGCAAGTCAAATACAGAGCCAATTATTCGCATCTACACAGAGGCTAAATCTACAGCTGAGGCAGAGGTTTTAGCTCAGAAATTTATTTCAGAAATTAGTGAAATTTGTACATTATAAATCATTATAGAAATGGATAAGGTTAGAGAATATATCGAGAGTAACAAATCTCGATTTCTGGATGAGCTATTTGAGCTTCTTCGTATTCCGTCTATAAGTTCAGTTTCAGAATACGCAGATGCACGACAAAAATGCGCAGAACACCTTGCAGCAGCTTTGGTTAAAGCTGGAGCCGATAGTGCAGAGGTTATTGCGACAGAGGGCGCACCTATTGTATATGGTGAGAAGATGATAAGTCCAAAAGCCAAAACTGTTTTGGTATATGGTCATTATGACGTTATGCCTCCTGAGCCATTGGATGAGTGGCTGACAGAGCCATTTGAGCCTGTAATCAAAGATGGTCGAATCTATGGCCGTGGGGCAGATGATGACAAGGGTCAATCTTTCATGCACATTAAGGCTTTTGAAGCGATGTGTGCAACCGACTCTCTACCTTGCAATGTTAAATTTCTCTTAGAGGGAGAGGAGGAGAGTGGTTCTACTCAGATAAGTAAATTCTGCGCCACTCATAAAAAGCAGCTCAAGGCAGATATTATTTTAGTTTCTGATACCTCCATGCTTGGTCTTGACACGCCATCTATCACATGTGGTTTGAGAGGCTTAGCAGGGGTTGAGGTATCTGTTTCTAATGGAGCCGCAGACTTACATTCAGGCATTTATGGAGGCGCTGTACATAACCCAGCAATGGTATTATCAAAGATGTTGTCTCAAATTATTGACATCAATGGTCATATTACCATTCCGGGGTTTTATGACGATGTAAGAGAGCTCTCTACTGACGAGCGCAAGGCTCTAAATAGAGTACCTTTCTGCACTCGAAAGTACAAAACTGCAATTGGAGTTGGTGCCGTATCTGGCGAGGATGGCTATACTACTCTTGAGCGAGTAGGTGTTCGTCCGACATTTGAGATTAATGGTATGTGGAGTGGATATACCGGCGAGGGAAGTAAGACTATTATTCCAGCGGTTGCAAGCGCAAAGATTACTATGCGCCTTGTTCCTTATCAGACACCTGATAAGATTACAAAGCTCTTTAAGGATTACTTTAAGTCTCTTGCTCCTAAGGGTATCAAAGTAGATATTAAACCGACTCACGGAGGAGTGCCATACGTTTCCCCTACCGATATGGAAGCATATAAAGCTGCAGAGAAGGCAATTACTGAGAGTTTTGGCAAGCGCCCTGTTCCTGTATATTCTGGAGGTTCTATAGGTGTGATTAGCTGTTTTGAGCAAGTTCTTGGGATCAAATCTATACTTATGGGATTTGGTTTGTCTAAGGATGCTATTCACTCTCCAAATGAGAGCTATGGTCTTGATCAATTTGAGTTAGGACTTAAAACAATACCTCTATTCTATAAATACTTTGCATAATGAAAAAGATTATAACCCTTTTATTGCTTGCTGTAGTTGTTGTATCAACTGCGGAGGCTGCATATAAAGTTAAGAAAATCAAATCTCCGGAAGGAACAACTATTACCGGTGTTGTATATTGTGATAACCAACCACTAGTCGGTGTTCAGGTCTCTGACGGTGTTCAAATAGTAACTACTGACGAAAAAGGTATTTACAATATTACCTCTACAAAGCCATGGGGTATGGTATTTATCACTACCCCATCAGGTTATGCACCACTGATGTTTGATGATGTGCGTCCAACATTTTGGAAACAAACCAAAGCAGATCCTCGCAAAAAAGAGCGTATCGATTTCCGCCTACAAAAGGTTGATGATAGCAAATTCTCCGTTTTGATAATGTCTGATACTCATTTGTGTAATGACAAAAAGAGAAGTGATCTCAAACATTTCAGAAAATTAGCGATGCCTGCTATACATCGTGCTGCAAAAGAAGCTGGAGAGAACTTGATTTCCATCAATTTAGGTGATATTACATGGGATAGATTCTGGTATGCTAATAACTTTAGTATTGAGCACGTTCCTCAATTCCTTATTGAGAACAAGTTTAGAATGCCATTATATTGTGTACATGGCAACCATGATTACGATCCAGCAGTACCTCCTACCGAGAATCCTAACGTTAAGGCTATTCAGCGTTTCTGTGCGACATTTGGCCCAACATATTATTCTATGAACAAGGGCAATGTTCACTTTGTATTTCTTGACAATATCTTATATAAGAACGAGATTACAGATAATCAAAAGAAAGCTCCTAATGTTATTGGCTCTCGCAATTACGATATGTATATTGACAATACTCAGATGGAGTGGCTCAGCCAAGATTTATCTTATGTTGATAAATCGACGCCTATTGTAATATGCATGCATGCACCACTTTATACATACAACGGCAAGGGCGAGCGTGTTTATAACCTTCGTGAAGATCAGGCCGAGACTTTAATCGAAATGGTTAAAGATTTTAAGTCTGTCAGATTCTTCACTGGCCACTCACATCGTAATATGTCATTTACACATCCGGAACTACACAATATCGTTGAGTATAACCTTACATCAATCAGTGGCGACTTATGGAAGACCCCTAATGAGTATGGCATCAACATTGGAGAGGATGGTGCAGATGCTGGATTCTATCTATGCACATTTGAGGGTGATAAGTTTACAAAATATTGGTATAGTGTAGAGGGTGGCTCTCTATATCCATTCCGAGTATATGACATGAATGAGGTTGCTAAGGCTTATGTAAAAGATAGAGCTGTACTATGGCTATGCAATGTACAAAGTGAGCAGGTCAACTACGCAAATTCAGCGTACAACAACTATATATATGTTAATTGTTGGACATGGGAGGAGGGTTGCAGTTTAGCTGCAACTGAGAATGGAGATTTCCTTAAAGTAGAAAAAGTTAGCGATAGCGACCCATTAGCCGCAAAGATAGTATTTGCACCGTCATATATCGACCCTAAAACAGCAAAAGCAAGTTCGAAGGTCAACCGTCTATCCTTGGCTGCAAATATGTTCCGCATCAAGGCTTCTGATTCAACAACACCAATTGTGCTTACATATACAACGCCATATGGTGGTTCTTATACACAAACTATACAGCGTCCTGTTTCATTCCCTGTAAAATAACAGAACTATAGTAGAAAATTAGCCCTATGAAATTCATAGGGCTAATTTTAGTTTCGATTTGGTTTATCTCTCCACTTTTTTATATCTTTGCAACATAAAACAATCACAAATAATTTATCCTATGAAGAATTACATTAAGCCATATCTTGATATTGCCTACATCAAGAATGAACAAGGATTTGCTACAACTGGCGGCACCTCTGTAGAGGACCCTATAGTAAACCCTGACCAGGGTTGGGATTAAAGCACTTAAATACTAACAAACTCTACCGATATGAAAAAATTCTACCTTTTTGCTGCTATTGCAGCTCTTTTCGCTGTATCAT
>JAFOBG010000050.1 GCA_017381935.1 Alistipes sp. | reverse complement strand
ATGACTGTTGACCAGGTCTATTTGGCTGTTTATGAGAAGGGCGGCACAAAGGCTTTGGAGTCTTCTAAACTCAGTGGTACTGCTGTTGTAAACGGCAAGGCTACTATCAACGTTGTTCTTTTGAAGGACAAGACTTATGACCTCGTTTTCTGGGCTCAGAATAATGCGGCTAACGCTTATGACATTACTGCTCTTGCTGATGGTCGTACTATCAAGGCTAACTATGCTGAAGTATCTAACCTTGAGAATCGTGATGCATTCTGCCTTGTAAGAAACAACTATAAGGCTGGTCATGATGAGACTACATTTAGTCTAAAGCGTCCTTTCGCTCAGATTAACGTAGCTAACTCTGACGCTGATGTAGAGTATATTAAGGATAACGGCGCTGTAATCGAGGAGAGTAAGATGGTTGTTAAGACTAAGGTTCGCAACACTCTTAACATGTTAAAAGAGACTCCTGAGTTGGCAGGCGAGTTGGTAGATGTTACTTTCGAGGCTAACGCTATTCCTGCTGAGGATTTCTACAAGGATGGTTACAACTACCTTGCAATGAACTACCTGCTTGTAAATGAGCGTGAGCTTGTTGACCTTGAGTTCGTATTTACTGACGACAAGGATGTGAACTACACACGTAAGTACTTCCAGGTTCCTGTTCAGCGTAACTACCGCACAAACATCCTCGGTCAGATTATCTCAAGCCCTTACGACTTTAATGTTGAGATCGTTCCTGGTTTCGACGGCGAGGAGAATCCTGATATTTCTATTGTTACTTTCAACGATGTAGATACTGACGCAGAGCTTTTGACTGCTCTTACAGTTTCTGAGGATCACGTTAAGAAGATTATCGTAAACCTTACAGGCGATGTAACTTACGACGTTGACGCATGGCAGGCTTGCGCTATGGGTGGTAATAATACTAAGGAGATTATTATCAACGGTAGCAAGAGTCGTTCTGCTAACGCTGACTATTTCACCCTTACATTCAATCACAAAAACTCTGATTGGAACAACATTGTAACCAATGGTGCAAAGCTCGTTCTTAATAATTTGAACCTCACTAACAGTGGTCATGGTGCTACAAATGCTCCTTGGAATCGTCATGACCTTGTATTTAACTGCGAGGTAGAGATGGACAATGTTGTCTCTCTTAATGCTATTGCTCTCAAGGCTAATGCAAAGATTGAGAATACAACTATCAACGATGACCACGAAGGTGATTCTTACGCAGTTTGGATTCAGCCAAACGGTCAGACTGTAACTATCAACAACTGTACTATTGACTCTACAGGTGCAGGTAATGGTCGTGGTATTAAGATTGACGAGCAGTATGTTGACGCTCCAAAGAAGGTTATTCTTAATGTTGCTAAAACAACGTTTGTAACTGAGTCAAAGGCTGCTATCCTTGTTAAGAGCAAGGCCGGTGCTGAGATTTCTGCAAGCGAGCTTGACATTACTGGCGTAGCTGCTGATTCACAGTACGCAGTATGGGTTGACGAGGATGCTGCTGAGTACTACAACCTTGTAAAGGTTACCGGTGCAGATGTACGACTTGAGGGTTCTGAAGCTCCAAGCACTGGTCTAACATTGAAAGATGACCTTAAAACTGAAAACGCTATTGTTTACATCAAGGCTAAAGAAGATGGCAAACCATACGATGTTGAGAAAAATTTCAGTATGGCTAAAGGCACAAAACTTATCGGCGTAGGTGAGGAGCCTGTAGCGATTACAAATACTTGGGGTTCAAATGCGTTTGCTAAGCAGGCACACTTTACTGACACATATGTTGAGAATATCTTCTTTGATAACAACCTTGTTATCGATGCTGGTATTGCTAATGGCAATGTTACTTTCAAGAACTGCGTATTCGGCGGTAAGTATGGTCATCAGGGTGTTCACTTTGACAGCGGTAATGGTGTTGTAGTATTTGAGAACTGTACTTTTATTGGTCGCAATATGCTCGGTTCTTCACTTGAGAAGGTTATCTTCAACAACTGTACATTCTTGAACAAGAAGTCTTCTCTCACTGGCCCAGACAAGTGGACTGGTGTTAATATGTGGGGTAAGTACGAGTTTAACAACTGTTCATTTGACACAGAGGCACACTGTAATGTTAAGTGCGACGGCGTTGTAGCTGCATTCAATAATTGCACATATGGAGAAAAAGACATTACAGAACTCGTACAGAATAATAGCAATTACGATGCAGAAATCAGCTTCAAGGTTGTTATTTCTACTGTAGCCGCTTTTGAAAAGGCTATTGAGGCAAATCATGATAATGTAACAATCGTGCTTGCAGACGGTACTTATGAGGGTACATTCATACCAAGAAGTAAGAACCTTACTATCATGTCTGATGGCAATGCTACTATCAAGGGTCGTGTAAATGTTGATGGATATGCTGATGGCATCACATTTAAGAACATCAAGTTTGATATTAACGATGCTTCAAAGGTTAAGAACTCTTTCGCTGGTACTAACTACAAGTATCCTGCTATCGTTGTAATCTACGCTACGGCTGCTAACTTTGAGGGTTGTGAGTTTAAGGCAGACATCGCATCAGGTGTTTGTGGTATCAACTATGGTGCACACGCAGCAAATAAGCCTCTGACAGTAAATAACTGTAAATTTACTGGAGACTTCTATGCTATCCGTTCACGTACACTATTCAGCGTTACCAACAACGAGTTTAATATACACTACAGCGAAGGTACGCTTGCAGCTATATTCACTTGGGGTAATGGTGAGGCTGGCACTAAGAACGACGGCGGTGCTAACAAGGTTGTGTTTACTGGCAACAAGAATGTAAATGCAAATAAGATATATGGTGTTCAGTTGAGTTCAACTACATTTAACTATTGCCACATTAACTACAATATTCAGGGCAATACTAACTTCCATGCATTGGCTGACTCTGTAAATTCAATATGTGATTTCACAGGTAAGTCTTTCGCTGCAGGTTCTGAGACATTCTAACATCAAAGTCTTGTGGTAAAATAAAAAAGGTCGTTCCCCAGTAGGAACGACCTTTTTCATGAGCACAAAAAAAAGTCCGACTAACAAGCCGGACTTTTTTTAGTCTTATGGTGATTAATCAATCATTTCAAAGCCTGTATAAGGAACAAGCACCTCAGGGATGCGGATACCCTCAGGGGTCTGATTATTCTCAAGCAATGCCGCTACGATACGTGGGAGGGCGAGTGATGAGCCGTTGAGTGTATGAGCAAGTTGGGTCTTCTTATTCTCATCCTTATAACGAAGGTGGAGACGATTTGCCTGGAAAGACTCGAAGTTAGAGACTGAAGAGACCTCCAACCAACGCTGCTGAGCCTCTGAATAGACCTCAAAGTCATAAGTAAGCGCTGAAGTGAATGACATATCGCCACCGCAAAGGCGAAGAATACGATATGGCAAACCGAGAGACTTTACAAGGCCCTCAACATGAGCTACCATGCCATCGAGTGCCTCATAAGAGTTCTCAGGCAGAGCGAGCTGTACAATCTCAACCTTATCAAACTGATGGAGGCGGTTAAGGCCACGTACATCCTTACCATAAGAGCCAGCCTCACGACGGAAACAAGGTGTATAAGCTGTCAGCTTAACAGGGAACTGACTATGGTCAAGGATAACATCACGATAGATATTTGTTACCGGAACCTCTGCCGTTGGAACGAGGTAGAAGTTATCTACTGTAGCATGATACATCTGTCCCTCCTTATCAGGCAACTGACCCGTACCGAAACCTGATGCCTCATTTACCATTACAGGTGGCTCGATTTCACGATAACCGGCTGCTGTATTATAATCAAGGAAGTAGTTAATCAGCGCACGCTGAAGACGAGCACCCTTACCCTTATAGACAGGGAAACCTGCGCCGGTAAGCTTTACGCCCAAGTCAAAGTCGATAATATCGTACTTACGAGCAAGTTCCCAATGTGGAAGTGGATTCTGAGGAAGAGTTGTATAGTTCTCATCAATCTTAACAACAAGGTTATCCTCTGCTGTACGACCCTCAGGTACGATATCGGCTGGGAAGTTTGGCAAAAGTACAATCTGAGCATTAAGCTCTGAGAGAGCTGTCTCATGCTCTGCACTAAGCTCTACCGAGCGAGCCTTAAGAGCAGCAACCTGAGCCTTACGCTGCTCAGCCTCCTCTCTTTTACCCTGACCCATCAGAGCTCCAATCTCCTTAGCGGCCTTATTTTGCTCTGCAAGGCATGCATCAAGCTCTGCCTGAAGCGCCTTACGTTTATCATCAAGTTCCTCAATCTTTGCAATAATAGGTGCTGCATCAACGCCCTTCTTTGCAAGTTTTGCTATCGCAGCCTCTTTGTCGCCTCGTAACTGTTGTAATGTAAGCATATATCTAAATATTTTGTGATTATTCGTTATAATCGGCAAAATTAACAAAAATTTATCTTAATGTGTCATATCAACTCAATAATTTCGTAACTTTGTGGCAAATGAGCAGTGTTATTCGACATATCGAACTACTTGCGCCTGCAAAAGATTACCTCTCAGCAGTTGATGCTATCGACTGTGGAGCTGATGCTGTATATATAGGAGCCGGTAAATTCGGAGCTCGGTATGCAGCGACAAACTCAATTGAAGATATCAAAAAAGTTATCGATTATGCTCACCGTTTTGGTGTAAAAGTCTATGCGACCTTAAATACTATACTATTTGACAACGAACTTGAGCAGGCTAAAGCTCAGGCCGAGGCTCTTGTTGCAATAGGAGTTGATGCATTGATTATTCAAGATATGGCCTATTGCCGTATGGGGCTTCAAGTACCACTACACGCCTCAACTCAGACAGCCTGTTCGACAGTCGAGCAGGTAGAGTTTTTTGAGAGGGTAGGTTTCGCCCGTGCTATACTTGAGCGCAATCTATCGGGCGCTCAGATTGCTCAGATTAGCAACAACACATCTATCGAACTTGAGGCATTTATACATGGTGCGATATGCGTCTGCCATAGTGGGCGCTGTTTTCTCTCTCGTTCTACAAGTGAAAGAAGTGGTAATCGTGGTCAGTGCAGTCAGCCTTGTCGATTACCATACGATCTTACAGATGGTAATGGGGCTATATATATTAAAGGTAAGCATCTACTATCTGTCTGCGACCTCGACCTTTCAACAAGGGTTGGTCAGATGTTAGACGCAGGCGTAAACTCATTCAAAATCGAAGGCCGACTAAAAGATAGAACTTATTTGCGAAACATTGTAAGCTACTATCGTCGTCTGATAGATGATAATATTGCAGCACGAAAGGATTGTTGTCGCGCCTCTGTTGGCACATCATATATAGAGTTTAGTCCCAACCCTGCAAAGAGTTTTACCAGAGGTGGTTCTATCTATCTATTCGACGGCAAAAGTGCTGGCGTAGCTTCATTTGACACGCCCAAGGCTTTAGGCGAGAGAATAGGTCGTGTGGCAAAAGTTATCGGCAATCGTTTTATAATTGATAGTCAAACGGCTCTTGCAACGGGCGATGGAATATGTTTTATATCAGACGGAGAGGCTCTTGGCACAAACATAAATGGGTGTGAGGCGAACATAATCACCCCCAACTCAATTAAGGGCATAAAGGTAGGCACAGAGATTTTCCGTAACTACGATCGCCTCTTCTCAGCATCAGTAGAAAAGAGTAATATCCGACGTGCTATTGATGCCAAGATTGATATAACATTTACCCAAAGCGACATAACCGCTACAGCGACTGATTGCAGTGGTATTAGTGCGACAGTATGTACTCAATACTGCTCCGACGAGGCAAAAGATGTACAGAAAGCAGAGAACACTATCCGTACTCAGATGTCAAAAAGCGGACAGACGATATTTAACATTTCAGAGGTCGTGGTTAACAATACCCGTTTTGCACCATCTTCACTCTTAGCGCAGCTACGACGAGAGCTTCTTGAGGCTTTAGAGTGTAAGCGTATTGCAGGGTACAAATATGGTGCTCCTTTTGTTGAGAACAGCCAGGCCAAATACTACACCTGTTCCATTACCGAGCAAGAGAATGTGGTCAACACTCTCGCTCGCTCATTCTATCAAGACCACGGTGTTACAAACATTACTGAGGGCCTTGATTTAAAGAGTTCGACTGTTGGTTATCGTGTAATGGTTACAGACTACTGTATCCGCCGAGAGATTGGTCAATGTTTATTAAAAAAACCTACTATCAAGGGTGAGCTATACCTTGAGCGTGGAAGAAAGAAGTATAAACTGACATTTGACTGTGCGCATTGTCAGATGTCGATTATTGATATAAAATGAATATAAAGACTATTTTCCCACAATACACACTCATTGATACGGGTGATGGTGAGAAGTTGGAGCGTTTCGGTGAATATACCCTTCGCCGCCCTGAGCCGCAAGCTATATGGCGCAAGACTCTTACAGAGGAGCAATGGGCGAAAAGTGCCGATGCCTCATTTATGCGAGACGGTCGCAGTGAGGAGCGTGGAGAGTGGCGACTAAAGCCAAATATGCCCTCTCGCTGGGTTGTATCATATGACTATAAGGATATGCATCTGCAGATGCGTCTGGGTCTAACCTCTTTTAAGCACGTCGGCATATTTCCTGAGCAGGCTGCAAATTGGAATTTTATCTACGACTGTTGCAAAGAGCTCAACAAACCTAAAGTGCTCAATCTTTTCGCATATACAGGTGGCGCAACACTTGCTGCAAAGGCTGCCGGCGCTGATGTAACACATGTTGACTCAGTAAAGCAGGTCGTTACATGGTCTCGCGAGAATATGGAAGCAAGTTCACTAAACGATATACGATGGATTGTTGAAGATGCTCTAAAATTTGTACAGAGAGAGGTACGTCGTGGCAATCGCTATAGTGGCATAATCCTTGACCCTCCAGCTTATGGCAGAGGTGCAAATGGTGAAAAGTGGGTTTTGGAGGAAAATATTACACAGATGCTTGAGTGTTGTGCCGAGTTACTTGAGAAAAAGAGCGCTTTCTTAGTGCTTAATCTATACTCTATGGGTCTTTCCTCAACTCTTGCCAGAACTGCTGTGCGTCAATGTTTTGGTGTGCCTAAAAAGGAAGAGTACGGAGAGCTCTTTTTTGAGGACAATGCAGGTAAAGAGTTACCTTTAGGAACATATTACAGATTTAAACGATAAAGAAAGCTATGGCTATATTACTTATAATATTTGGAGTCCTATCAGGCTCGCTCTTCTCTATTCTTGTAGGTATATTTGGAGCAAGTCGCAGATTGGGTTTTGGTTGGACATTTATTCTCTCTCTACTTCTCACGCCTATAGGAGGTCTTATATGCGCCCTTATATCAGACCCTCTTCCTGAGGGAGAGAGACGTTGGGGATGTATTGCCAATTTAATTCTTATCTGTGCTATAGCTACTCTTGTGCTATTTGTTTTGACTGTTTTGAGCACTCTGACTTTTATATAACCTACAAAGCGTATATTACAACACCCGCTATACCCGATAGTACAATGAGTAGTATCGGGTTTACTTTTTTATAACTTGCATAAAGTGTTACCAAAAACAGAATCCAGCTCCAATTATCAATAAAGCTCTTATCTGCACTCTCTTTAGGGAAGATAAGCATCAAAGCAGCTGCCACAATCATACCTATTACGACTGGTTTCATACCAGAAATAACACCATGCACATAGTGATTATTCTTTAGCTTAAGGAAAAACTTGGTCAACATCAGCATTATAGTCAGTGCCGGCAAACAGACTGCAAATGTTGCCACAACAGAGCCCCAGAAACCTGCTACCGTATAGCCTATATATGTTGCCGAATTAATTGCAATAGGGCCAGGTGTCATCTGCGAAACTGCCACAATATCAGCAAATTGAGACACTGTAATCCACCCTTGTTGCTCTACTATCTCATTCTGGATAAGCGACAACATCGCATAGCCGCCCCCAAAACCAAAAAAGCCTATCTTCAGATAGGATATAAACAACTGAAGGTAAATCATTGCTTACCCTCCTTTCTCACTATAAAAATACTCCATACAAGCCCTGCCAACGCTCCCAATATAAGCACATATACAGGAGAAATACCAAACATCCATACTGCTATTGCTGTAACAACAGAGACTATAAGCAGTGCGCTGTGCATACCCTTTGTAAGCCCTACTATAGGAGCTACAATAAGAGCCACTACTGCAGGTCGAATGGCCTTAAATGCGGCTTCTACATACTCATTATTGCGTATATCGGCAAAGAAAATCGCCACCAGCAATATAATTGCAAATGAAGGCAATACTATTCCAAACAGAGACGATAGCGCTCCTAACAAACCTTTTATACGATAACCCACAAAAACTGCCGTATTAAGAGCTATCGGGCCGGGTGCTGATTGCGCTATGGTAAGCAGGTCTAAAAACTCCTCTCGAGCTACCCATCCACGCTTATCAATAACCTCCTTTTCAATAAGAGGCACCATAGCATAACCTCCACCAAAGGTGAATGCGCCTATTTTAAGAAATGATATAAAGAGTTGCCACAACATACCCTACCCATTGATACTATTTACTACAGCTACCATGGCTACCGCCATTACTGCTGCAGTCTCTGTTCGTAAGCGTTGTGTACCGAGCGTAATCTCCTCAAATCCATGTTCAACAGCAAGGCGTACCTCCTCTGGAGAAAAATCACCCTCAGGGCCTATCAATACAACTGCCTCCTCACCAGCCTTAAGAGTTGAAGCAAGATAGCTCTTTTTTACTATCGTCTCGCCACAGTGGGCAATAAACTTTCTACCGCCAAAATCTCTTGCTACAAAATTTTTAAAGGATGTCATATCTTCAAGAGTCGGGTGATAAGCCTTAAGCGACTGTTTTACAGCTGCCGTAATAACCTTCATTTCACGCTCCAATTTGATTACACGACGCTCAGAGTGCTCTGTTTCCAATGCCACGAAGTTATCAACACCTATCTCGGTAGCCTTCTCCAAAAACCACTCAAAACGGTCTATATTTTTTGTCGGAGCTACTGCCATTGTAAGACGATATGGGCGTTTTTCAAACTCTGCATAACTCTCAACAACCTCTATCACACAATGCTTGGCACTATCCGACACCACACGGCATAAGTGCATATTTCCAACGCCATCTGTAATATGCAGGCAATCTCCGACAGAGAGCCTGAGCACTTTGATTGCATGACGAGACTCCTCTTCTGAAAGAGTATATTGAGGCAGAGTTATATCAGGAGCATAAAATAATTGCATAGCCTATTTTTTTTTATTACTTTTGCGATGTACAAAGATAACAATTTTTTAACGATATGAAACGTTTAGCTGTTATATTATTAGCAATAACTATGATTAGTTGCAGTCAAAAAGTTGAAAAGACCCCAAATCCGTTCTTCGAAGAGTGGACAACTCCTTATGGTGTACCTCCATTTGACCTCATAAAGAGTTACCACTATGAGCCGGCTTTTGAGCGTGCCATGTCTCTTCACTCTGAGGAGATTGCTGCCATTATTGCCCAGACAGAGGAGCCTACATTTGAGAATACTGTTGCCGCTATGGACCGTAGCGGTAGGATGTTGTCTGATGTGGCTAATATTTTCAGTATGATTTGTGCGGCCGAGACAAATGATGAATTGCAAGAGTTAGAGGGTATTATCATGCCTAAGCTCTCAGCTCATAGTGATGCAATTCTGATGAATGAGGAGCTATTCAAACGCATCAAGGTTGTCTATGATACTCGTCTGAGTAGAGATCTCGATGCTGACCAAATTCGATTGACAGAGAAAATTTATGACGACTTTGTTCGTAGTGGCGCACTGCTTGATGCTGAGAAGAAAGAGCAACTCAAACAGATAAACGAGCAACTTTCTGCGCTCTCTGTAAAATTTGGCAGTAACATTCTGGCAGAGAACAATGACTATGTGATGTATCTTGAGGACAAAGATGTTGCTCAGCTTCCAACCTCTCTCAAGGATTCCTCTCGTGAGAAGGCTAAAGAACTTGGCAAAGAGGATAAATATGCCTTTACACTCCATAAGCCGAGCTTATTACCATTCCTCACATTCTCACCTGACCGCAAAGCTCGTGAGGAGATTTATCGTGCCTACTTAAACCGAGGAAACAACAATAACAAGTACGATAACAAGCAGATTATCAACGATATGATTCGCTTGCGTACTGATAAGGCCCATCTTCTTGGCTACAACTCTTATGCAGAGTATGTTGTCTCTGACCAAATGGCATCCACTCCAAAGGCTGTATATACACTCCTTGATGAGATATGGACTCCTGCCATAGAGAGTGCAAAGGCTGAGTTGGCAGATATGGAGAGACTATTCAAGGATGACTTTACTGAAGAGGGTTATAAGTTTGAGTCTTGGGATTGGTGGTACTATGCCGAGAAAGTACGCCAGCAGAAATACTCTCTCAATGAGGAGGTAATCCGTTCATATTTCTCGCTTGACAATACCCGCCATGGTATATTTAACCTTGCCAACCGTCTGTTTGGCATCACATTCCGTCCTGTATCTGTACCGGTATATCACAATGAGGTATCCGCTTATGAGGTGCTTGACAAAGATGAGAGCCATCTTGGTATTCTCTACTTCGACTTCCACCCACGTGCAGGTAAAGGTCAAGGTGCATGGTGTGGCTACTATCGTGAGCAGAGATATGAGGAGGATGGAACAAGAACTGCACCTATTGTAAGCATTGTGTGCAACTTTACACGTCCAACCGAGAGTACACCTTCACTACTTACTCTTGATGAGGTAACAACACTCTTCCATGAATTTGGGCATGCACTTCACTTTCTCTTTACAGATGTCCGATACAACGGTTTAATTGGTGTAGAGGGAGACTTTGTAGAACTTCCATCGCAGATTATGGAGAATTGGGCACTCACTCCAGAGATGCTCCGTAGCTATGCTACTCATTACCGCACAGGAGAGGTTATTCGTGAGCAGTTTATAAATCGCATACAAAAGAGTGCTCTCTTCAATCAGGGATTTAATACTACTGAGCTTGTAGCCTCTGCGCTCAGTGATATGGATATACACTCTACAACCAAATACGAACCAATCGACGTTGACGGATATGAGTACAATGCACTCTACGAAAAGCGTGGCATGCTCTCTCAAATTGAGCCAAGATATCACTACACATACTTTGCCCACATTTTCTCCGGTGGCTACTCTGCAGGATACTACTTCTACATCTGGGCTGAGGTATTGGATAAGGATGCTTTTGAAGCCTTCAGAGAGACAGGAGACCTATTCGACCGTCGTACGGCACAGGCTCTACGCACAGAGATTCTGAGCAAGGGTGGTTCAAGAGATGGAATGAGTCTTTACAAAGCTTTCCGTGGTGCTGCTCCGAACAAGACTGCAATGCTTAAGGCTCGTGGACTTTGGAAAGAGCCTGAGGTTGATAGCACAACTACTATTAAGGATATGTCTATCTCTGATATGCTTAAAAGAAAAAGAGAACATAATAACGAAGAAATCTAAACAGTTAAAACAATGAAAAAAACACTTTTTACACTTATGTCAGTATCACTGCTTTTGGCAGGCTGCTGCGATGAGAAAATGCCGCAGGTTGTTCTGCCTGAAATTGACACAACAAATCCTCTGCTTGCTGAGTGGGATACTCCGCATCAGACTCCTCCATTTGACAAAATCGAACTTGCGCACTATCTACCTGCTTTCAAGACAGCAATCGCAGTATCTCGTGCAGAGGTTGACGCTATTGTAAACAACCCTGCAAAGCCTACATTTGCAAATACTATTCTTGCTCTTGAGAATCAGGGTGCTCTGCTTAACCGTATTGGTGGCGTATTCTTCAACATCAATGAGGCAAACACCTCTGATGAGTTGCAGGAGATTGCAAACACTATCCAGCCTGAGTTAACAGCTTTGAGTAACGATATTTCACTCAACCCTGAGCTCTTTGCTCGTGTAAAGTATGTATATGAGCATCCGGGATTGTTCCTCTCTCAAGAGGATAAGAAGTTGCTTGAGGATAGCTACAAGGGCTTTGTTCGTGGTGGTGCAAACCTCTCTGAGGAGGATAAGGCACTCTACAGAGAATATACAAGCGAGTTATCAAGCCTCACTCTTAAGTTTGGTCAGAACTCTCTTGCTGCAACAAATGCATTCTCTTACAATATTACAAAGGCTGCTCTTGTAGAGGAACTCCCTGCATTTGTAAAAGAGGGCCTTGCTATGGAGGCTAAAGCTCGTGGTCAGAAGGGATGGACAGTTACCCTAAAAGCTCCAAGCTATGGTCCATTTATGACCTACTCTTCTCAGCGAGACATCAAAGAGACTCTCTGGAAGGCCTATAACTCTCGTGCTTTGGGTGGTCAGTTTGACAACTCTGACAACATTCGCCGCATTACTGAACTCCGCCTTAAGGTTGCCAATCTTTTGGGTTATGAGTGCTATGCAGATTACGTTCTTGACAACCGTATGGCGCAGAACACCCCTACCGTTCTCTCATTCCTTGAGGAACTCCGTGTTGCCACCAAAGAGTATGCAGAGAAGGATTATCAAGACATCAACCTCTATGCTCAGTCTATCGGCTTTGAGGGTCAACTGATGCCTTGGGACTTCGGATACTATAGCGAGAAATACAAGAATGAGAAGTATGCTGTAAACGATGAGCTTATCAAGCCTTACTTGAAGCTTGACAACGTTATTGACGCTGTATTCATGCTCGCAAACCGTCTCTACGGTCTTACTTTCACTCCTGCTGAGAATATCACAGTATATCATCCAGACGTAACAGCTTATGAAGTTAAGGATAACAATGGTGAGCACCTTGCTATTCTATACCTCGACTTCTTCCCACGTGAGAGTAAGCGTTCTGGCGCTTGGATGACTGAGTTCCGTGGCACAAGCGTAGAGAACGGCAAAGAGGTTCGTCCTTTGGTATCTCTTGTAATGAACTTCACAAAACCAACTGAGACTACTCCATCTCTACTCACATTTGATGAGCTTACAACATTCCTCCACGAGTTTGGCCACTCTTTGCACGGAATGCTTGCAAAGGGCAAGTATGAGAGTCTCAACGGCACAAGCGTATATCGCGACTTTGTTGAGCTTCCATCTCAGATTATGGAGAATTGGGCTTACGAGAAAGAGTATCTCGACCTTTGGGCAAAGCACTATCAGACAGGCGAGACTATGCCTTCAGAACTTATCGAGAAGATTGTTGCTGCTAAGAACTATCTTGCAGCTTATAGCAACATCCGCCAGCTCTCATTTGGTCTTACCGACATGGCTTGGCATACACTCAAAGAGCCTTATACCGGAGATGTAGAGGCATTTGAGAAGGCATCTATGGCATCTACTCAAGTAGTGCCTGTAGTTGAGGGTACAGCTATGGCTCCTGCATTCGGACACATCTTCTCTGGTGGTTATGCAGCAGGTTACTATGGATATAAGTGGGCTGAAGTTCTTGCAGCAGATGGTTTCTCACTCTTCCAGCAAAATGGTATCTTCGACACCAATACTGCAGCTGCATTCCGTAAGCTACTCTCTTCTGGCGGTAAGGTGCATCCTATGGATCTTTATGTAGAGTTCCGTGGTCATAAGCCTCAAACACAAGCTCTTATCGACCAGATGGGACTGAAGAAATAGACACTCAAAATAGTACCAGAGCTTCGGCTCTGGTATTTTTTTTGCTTTTTGCATAATGATTTGCTAACTTTGTTAGACAAACAAACAAATAATAATTATGAAACGAATCCTATCGGTACTAATCCTATTATGTCTTGCCTTGGTATGCTCTGAATGTTACGCCTACAATGGCGAGATTATAAAGTTTAAGATGTCGGATTCAAAGATATATCCCGGTACTACGCGAGGCGTTACAGTCTATGTCCCAGAGCAGTATGACGGCACAGAACCCGCCTGCCTATGGGTATCAGTATCAGGGGGCAGTTTTATGTTTGACATCTTTGATAAGTTGATAGCCGATGGCGATGTACCGGTAATGATCGGCGTTTTTGTCGCTCCTGGACAGATTCACGACGCACAAGGTAATGTAGTTCGCTACAACCGAAGTAATGAGCTTGACCGAATGGATGGTCGTTATGCAGAGTTTCTTGAGACAGAGGTTTTACCTGAAGTGTGCAGTCATAAAACCAAAGATGGTCGTCCAATAAAGATATCTTTGCGAGCCACAGATCGTGCAATATATGGCAATAGCAGTGGTGGCATATGCGCATTTAATGCAGCGTGGCAGCGACCTGACCTCTTTTCACGTGTCTATGCCTCTTGTGGCACCTTTGTATCGTTCCGTGGTGGCGATCAATACTCGGCCCTTGTCCGCAAGTGCGAGCCCCGCCCTATAAGAGTATTTCTGCAGGATAATGACAAGGATACTTGGAATCCACTCTTTGGCAGTTGGTTTGAGTATAATGAGCTGATGCTCTCGGCTCTGCAATTTGCCGGCTATGAGGTAAACTACTCTTGGGATGAGGGTGGACATTCGTCTAAAAATGCACGCAAGATAATGGCGGATGTTGTGCGATGGCTCTTCAAAGGGTGGCCAGAGCTACCAAAAAAGGGTCAGAGCCAAAGTAAGACCGTTGCCTCAATATTCGCCCAAGGTCAAGAGTGGAGGTGTATTGCCGACAATATCGTTTCTGGCGCACTGCTACACCCATATTCGGAGGAGAAGGTAGTTTTGCAATCAGGTAGAAGTAAGGAGTTTATCTCAACAGATGGCACTCGCACAAAGGCGAAGGGTAAAATTCTATTAACCGACCCATATACTGCGCTCTACCCTGGAGGCACCCATACAGCCAAACGTGTTGAGGGTAGTAATTGGGTATGGGATTACATAAATACCCCTGATGGCAAACTTTCTCACGGTCAGCAGTTCTACTTTCTCTATGCTGACGCAGGACAGATTCTCTATGATGGTTCAGGATATCTCTATGTAGCGTCGGCTATAGGTATTCAGGTGTGCGACCAGAATGGCCGTGTAAGGACAATTATCTCTCTCCCAGGTGGAGCCGTTGATACTATTGCCTTTGCAGGCAACTATCTGTTTGCCGTAAGCGGGGGCAAACTATATGTCCGCAAACTGCTCCGCAGTGGAACTCACAACGGGCTACCTAAGTCAGAAAAGCAGGGATAAGCAAACACTCCTTCCCCGACTTGTTGTCAAATGCGGGAGATACAACGCTCAATCCGTAATTTCTCTCCGGCACTTGCGCATGCAGGTCGCAGATACGGATAAGGTGCTCTACCCTCTCCTACGTGTTGAGGTATGCAAGATTTGAGCGAGGCACAACAAACATCTGGCAGATTTTGTTGCTAACAAATGTACACTGCGTTCCATTAGGATCTCCGTTAATTAAGTATGTGGTTACTGTTTTGTCCATATATTATAATATCATTTATTCACAATAGTTTCTCTTTGCTTATTCTTGGCATACTTTTGGGAATATTGGTATAAATCAATCAACAAAGTACCACTATGAAACAGGACAATAACAAACATTTGACGGCAGAAAATGGCAGACCGATTGCCGACAACCAAAACACACAAACTGCAGGTGTGCGTGGCCCCGTAACGTTGCAAGATCCGTGGTTTATGGAGAAGTTGGCCCACTTTGATAGAGAGGTAATACCCGAAAGGCGTATGCACGCCAAAGGTTCAGGAGCCTACGGCACATTTACCGTTACACACGACATCACGGCCTATACACGAGCATCAATATTCTCAGAAGTAGGTAAAAAGACAGACTGCTTTGTCCGTTTTTCAACAGTAGCGGGTGAGCGTGGTGCTGCTGATGCTGAGCGAGATATTCGTGGCTTTGCGATGAAGTTCTACACCGACACGGGTAATTGGGACTTGGTGGGCAACAACACTCCCGTATTTTTCTTACGAGACCCGCTGAAATTTCCCGACCTCAATCACGCTATCAAGCGTGATCCACGAACAGGTATGCGTTCAGCCAATAGCAACTGGGATTTTTGGACATTACTCCCTGAAGCGTTACATCAGGTAACTATCACAATGTCGCCACGAGGCATACCATTTTCATTTCGCCATATGCACGGCTTTGGCAGTCATACTTACAGCTTTATCAACGCCGATAATCGCCGCACTTGGGTAAAATTCCACCTGCGCACATTGCAAGGCATAAGAAACCTAACAGACGCCGAGGCGGAGTCTATAATCGCAACGGATAGGGAGTCGCATCAGCGTGATCTATTCGAGGCCATTGAACGTGGCGACTACCCTCGCTGGCAGATGCAGGTTCAATTGATGAGCGAAGAGGAGGCACGTAAATACAACATCAACCCATTTGATTTGACAAAGGTATGGTATCACGGCGATTTTCCGCTACACGATGTTGGCATTTTGGAGCTTAACCGCAACCCTGAGAACTTTTTCGCAGAGACTGAACAGGCAGCTTTCAACCCAATGAATATTATTGACGGTATCGGTTTCTCTCCCGATAAGATGTTGCAGGGGCGACTATTCTCCTATGGTGATGCGCAGCGTTACCGTCTTGGTATCAACCACCACCTGATACCAATCAATCGTCCACACTGCCCCTACCACTCTTACCACCGCGACGGACAGATGCGAACTAACGATAATGGAGGACGTACAATAGCCTATGAACCAAATAGCTATGGAGAATGGCAGGACCAACCAACACTGAAAGAGCCACCTTTAGCAATTACGGGAGAGATCTATAACTACGATGAACGCAAATTAGATAGCGACTACTACACACAGCCCGGCAAGTTATGGCAACTTATGTCAGCTGAAGATCAACGAGCCACCTGCGAAAATACAGCCCGTGCAATGGGCGATGCGGAACTCTTTATCAAGCAACGCCATATCCGCAACTGCCACCGTGCAGACCCCTCGTATGGCGAGGGCGTCGCAATGGCTCTTGGATTGTCGCTTACCGAAGCATTGATAGCAGAAGATCCAGCACACCCATCATGGGATTGGAGATAAGAAATCTAACTTTATTGCAGCTATATACAAAAATAAGGAGAGAAGAAGTTTCGTCTTTTTCTCTTTTTGTTTTAAGAATTATACGTAACATTCTACGCTCCACCGAACATTGCAGCGAACTGTTTTGACCTTACGCAAATCCAATCTCTCAACAATCAGCGTAAGTCATTGATTAACAGATATCTGTATAGCCAAAACATCAAATTCAACCTAACAAAAAAGGGAAGTTGATTTTATCAACTTCCCTTTCAAGTGGTGCCACCGGGAAACATTACCAAGCGTCTAACCTGTTGTGTGCTAGTGTCATTGATGTTTAGCCTAGTCCAATGCTCACGAATTGCACACGGCTATAATTTACCATTTTTCACTACTCTTTATCGGCTGTTTTCTACTGCTACAAAGGTAGTAAATTTCCTCGATTTTCGTGCATAAAAGCGGGAACATAATTTTGTTGTAGCAGAGCCAAAATATCTGACTCTTTGTAGAGCATCTTGCCGGGCAGTGCGACAAACGACACAAGTCCATCATCACGATACTGCTGCAATGTGCGTTTAGTGATTCGCAAAGCCTTGCAAACCTCTTCGCCTGACAGGTAGTGTTCTCCATTCAGCACGGGACGGCAGAGTCCTCGAATCTGCTCGATGCCGGCATCGATCTTTGCTAGGTCGCCGAGCACCTCCCTTAAATTTTCGTTAAATACCAAGTTCATACTATTTACATTTTATTGTGTTGATTTTAATAAGTTTCTCCACCTCGGCACGGCGATAGTAAATCTTGCGTCCAATTGTCGAAAAGCCCAGAACACCTCGCTCACGATAACCCTGCAACTGGCGTTTTGAGAGCCCAAGAATCTCTGCCAATTCGCTATTCTCCACCCACTCCGAATTGATGCTGCACTCCTCTGCAATGGCACTAATCTCCGTTGCCGCCTTCTTGATGGTGCCGATCAACTGCTCGTACTCGTTCTTTTCAATCGCTACATATTCCATAATGCATCGTTTTTAATTTAGAGTAGGTGGCTTTTAATGGGAAGGTTTACGGATTTTACCGATTTGTTCTGTTTATGTAAAAAATGTGGCCTATAAAGTTTAAGCCACATTCCCTATTTGCTCTACCATTCTGCATTTTTCCAATGCTAATAGCAGGTGTGTATCGCAATTTTCCAAAACAAAATACCCTCGATTTTTACATTTTTCCAAAAATATTTGTTGGGAAACTTTTAGTATGGATACGCCACTATATGATAAAAAGTGCTTCAATCGTGCGGAATCTATCAAAAAATCATACTTTCCGCACGATTGCGAGCATATTCTTTATGCCCAACCCCGATTTTCCGCAAATTTTATACGGAGTTTTTGTGACTTCCAATCAAATTATAGTCTTCCCGAAGCGAGTATTCACGTGCTATACGGCACATTAATTGGGAGTAAAATACATCATTTCTTCACAAATCAACACATTTATCAGTTTTGCACGCAAAATCGTTTCACTCTTTTTTGTGTATCGTATTGATATATAGAGTATCACGAGTATTTCTGCTGTACACTTCTCAAAGAGGATAGTCCTTTGCGGGTCGTATGCTTTTTATTTAACAGTGTATGTTGAGATGCATTAATTTAATCCAGGACTCGACAAGCCTCTCGATGCTACTTAGATGCCTCTACTGACTGCTCATCTGTTTTGTGTGGCGACGTACCCTCCAAAGGTGAATAGCCAACTACACTATAAATACTACATAGTGAGAAATCATATGCTAATAAATAGTGTAACCATATCTAAAGGTAGTCTGATAACTATAATACCTATAGATGTTACCAAATATTGCCCCCCTCCATCTCACTATTAATGCTATCACAACATCTCATCAAATGGCAAACTGATGTCATTTACTAATGTGACAGTGGATGGTAGTTGGCATTCTATGTTATATATAAAATCATTGACTTGAGTACATAGTTGTTCAACATCTTCTTTTGTAATCACATGTTCTTTACCTTCTTTATCCTTACCATTGCGATGTACAATATCATGACGAATAAGC
This sequence comes from Alistipes sp., assembly GCA_017381935.1. Classification (GTDB taxonomy): domain Bacteria; phylum Bacteroidota; class Bacteroidia; order Bacteroidales; family Rikenellaceae; genus Alistipes. The sequence goes on along the minus strand of JAFOBG010000050.1, from coordinate 3,356 downwards.
ACTGCTTTACACAAATCTTTTATTACACCAATATCAATACCCATGGAATCCATAAATATTGGTTTTATTTTTGGAAGGTCATGATACATCAATTTACGTAATTCTTCTTTTACAATATCCTTAAGATGATCCATTCTAGTGAATATTTTATCAGTTGTAAAGGTCTGATTCTTAAACGGCTTATATGTCTCGGTGAATTTGCGCAAATACTCGTCATTCTCTGTAACATACTTTATCAATACGTCAGAAAGGTACGCTTCCATACTAGTAATAAGATTTGCATATAGAAGTTTGTAAAGATAGAATTTCGTGTATTCGTCTAGGCTGTCTATTTTCTCCATTACTTTGATTACATCAGCATGGGTTGCATCGAACAATTCTTTATCGTACCATGCATCATCTTCTTCTGGATACTCTATGTCTATATCTAGAACCTCTTCGTTGTTTAAATCTACGTCTAAAGTTCCACCATAGAAGCCATTATATAACTCTACATTGATGCAATGGTCACAGTTTGAGCAACAGTCTTCATACCATTCAGATTCAATACTATCATGATGAGATTCTACAGCATAGTTAGGTGTTGGTACAGAGAATGCATCTGATTCGTTCTCTGTACCGCACTTAGGGCAACGCCACTTTAGAGTGATATATTCAGCCAATGGATTGTATTCAAATTCTGCCATATTAAGATTAAATTATTTCGGTAAACTCGTTTAGGAAATCATTATATCCGTTCTTATAAAAATATACATTTTTGAATATTTCCCCAAATCCGGTTTCGTTCAATTTGTTGACCTCTAGTTTATTAAATGGCAGTGTGGCTTGTTTAACGCTATCGTAAATAACCGACCACTCGGTTCCAAACACCTGACAGATTTTTGATATGATATTTTTCTGATCCTTGTATTCATCGACCATACCGATAGTACTTGGATAATAATCAATAATTACAACTTTGTTTGTGTCCTTGATTCTTAAAAATGATTTCATCAAACGGTTAAAATGGTCGTCACCGAATGAATAGCCTATAATGTAAACAGTATCGCTCTTTGCAATATCACACGCCATACGCTGATAATAAATTGCATATGGTAAGTGGTTGAAACTATCATCTTTCGTCTGTCCTGTAGTAATAAATGTATTAAAATTATAGGCAAACTTTCCTGCAGTTACTGTGAGAGTAGAATCTATTGCAGAAGAGTTAAGACCATTCCATCTTTCGTCATTTGCCATTTCAGAATCATGCCAATAAGTAACATTGTCATTATCTGTAAAGTGAAAACGCAAATGTCCATGAGGAAAATAAACAACACGGGGAGCATTCATAAAGCGATTTATGTCAATCTGCATTAAATGTTTGGAATCGACCATTTTAAAACATATATCGAACCCTAATTCATGCAATGAATCTGGAACACAATTATCATAGTTTATTGATATGATGCTTGCTTCTCCATCTTTTGTAGCATGGGCGATGAATGCTTTTTGCTTCTCTAATAATTGCATATAATTCATAGATTTATTATTCCTTTCAAGTTCGAGTATAGCCTCTGCTATGATTTCCCTAAACAAGAATGGAATTTCTTGCATACCTATACCAAGCCATTTGTCCGAAATATTCTTCATATCCATAAGTACGCACTGTACAAGATTCATCATTGTATTGCGAGGGATTGGATCCATACTGTATGATGAGATTTTGTCTAACACCTCGGCAATCTGTTCAAAATTTGCATCAGGAATATAGTTTAGAATCTTGTTAATGACATCCACAACAAATTGAGGTGGTGCAATAACAATATTTTGACCTTTTATAGACTTGTATCTGTCTATAACTCTCTGCCATTCATTTACATCTTGCACTTTTTGTGTAAGATACCATGTGCTCAATGAAGGATTTTCAAAAAATGGCACCGAAGCACCAGCAGCAAATAAGAATGTAGTCATAATATGTATGTACGATGAAGACGCATATTTCCATAGACAAAATTGCATCTATTTCTTAATTGAAGGTGATTTCCGCAAAGTAGAAAGTACTAAGTCGTTGCGTCGGAAGCTCCTTGTTTAACAGAGAAACCTAAAATACCTAGGTGCTATTGTATAAAGTGTTAAATTGCAACAAACTATTGCATAGTGCGTTATATATAAACATGGTGCAGTAGCACCTCTACTGCGTGTTGCACTTCTCTTATTTTGTTGGCTTGTGTACTTTTACCCATGCCACCATATCTTTATATTTAATACTATGTTGGTCACAATATAATTTAAGACTTGGATGTTCGCTATGAGTTTGTTTTTTCCATTTTAGAAAGTCTTGATATTCATTAGAAAAATCTAAAATGCAATTATAAATCGTATTTTTATATTCATCTGTAATAATACCCTCTAATGTCTGGCTTATTGGCGTTTGCACTGTTTTTGAGAGCTGTTTTTGATTTAACGCACAGCAGTTAGAGATTGTACGCACCAAACATTTAATTTTAAATAATAACAATGAACATATTAGTTTGATAGATGATGGGTTTATAGCCTTAATTAATCTCGCTTCCAATACCTCATTAAATCCACTTAAAGATAAATCATATCCGCCATCCTTGAAGTATGAATCATTCCATACGGCCAAATATTCCTTATCTATTAGTTCTTTATTTTTCTGTTTAACTCCATTTTTAGATGCTATATACTTTTCATATTCACTAGCGGCAATGTTAGATAAATATCCTCTATACACGCTAGAAAAAAGCCAATTGATAATTAGCTGATGAATTATAGGTAACAAAATAACCAAAACGATAATATGTCGTAGATATTTCTCGAATAGACTAACAGTAGGATGTATAACCGCCCAATCTTCATATTTACACAATACCCAAATAAAAATTCCCACAACAGTAGCAATCGATAGAATTACAAATTTCCACTTTTTAAGAATGATTCTATGAAGGCATAACACCACTAATGTGGTATAACACACATTAGTAATGCGGCCGATGAAGCAGCGGCAGGAGGTGTTGTTTCAAAGCCAATGTATATCAATAAAAGTATACTAAAACTCAACATAAAAGCACCTCGTTTAATGGATATATTGTTTACATTATTAGAGAACTCTTTTATTTTTTCAAACAGTTGTTGATATAATATTGGACCACCAGGGAAATCTTGTTCCTTGAGTATCCCTTCTATTCTTGTATAATGAGCAGCTGTCCAGAAACGCAAGAATATGTCATTGCTTATGCACATTGTAACATAAACAGCAGCGAAAAACTCAATAAATGAACTCAAATTAGCTATCATAATTATTGGGGCAAATAAGAAGAATAAAATGAGAGTATTTGCTGTTTAACAGCCTCATT
>JAFOBG010000049.1 GCA_017381935.1 Alistipes sp. | reverse complement strand
TGCACCGATGCCTCGCTTGACCTTATTGAGGATATGCTTGAGGACCCTACTACAGACGATGGCGAGGTAGGAGGAACACTTATCGACCCTGAGGACTATGTTACAACGGTTGCTCTTAACTGCGGCGAGGAGGGCGTTGCTCTGAATACGGATACAGTAACCGATTTCTACCTTATTCTGCCACCACAGACCTTTGAGAGTGGTATTACAGTAAAAGTAACCTGCGCAGACGGCACAGTAGTTGAAAAATCAACCACCTCGCCTCTTACAATCTCTCGTAACGCCATTCAGCCAATGACCATGCTCGTAATAAACGGTAAATCCACCGAGCCTGCAAATAACGAGATTTGGTACACGACTACAGATGGCAATGTAATGACATTTTATGGAAACAATCTTTGTGATGCAAACATTGTATCTAATACATATGTGGATGGTAAGGGAGTTATACTATTTGACGGTACAGTAACAAAGATTTGTGATAGCGCATTTCAAGGTCAAAGTGTGCAGAGTATTACCATCCCAGAAAGTGTAACAGAGATTGGGAAAGGTGCATTCTATCAGTCAAGCCTAAGTGTTGTTAATTTTGGGGAAAATAGTCAACTTAAATCTATAGGACAGAATGCTTTTGGTGCTTTATATAAAATGGAAGAGATTCATTTGCCATCTTCTTTGATAAATATAGATTTGCCGGCGTTTGGTCTCTGTCCTAATCTTAAAGATATATGCTCACAAGGATCTGTCTATAAATCTGCGTTGGTTTGCGATAGCCAAAACGGAAGCGTTGATAGTCATATTCTCTTTACTGAGGATGGAATGGATACATTAATTGTGGCGTATCCTGCCAATAGTGATATTGAGAGTTTTATAGGTTCAATGAGTGTAGGAGATACAAAGATTTTGTGGGGAGCTTTCTCTGGGTGCAAAAATCTAAAAGAAATATCATTAAGTCGTCTAACTGAAATTGAGCAATGCAACTTTATCAATTGTAGCAAATTGCAGTGTATAGAACTTGGAAGTACAACCACTATTGCAAATGATGTATTCAAATCTTGTAGTAGCCTATTATCGCTCCGACTTCCTGTAGCAAAATCAATTGGACAGTTAAGCATATGCGATAATGAATCATTGACTGAAATTTTATTTGGTTGTGATGAACTTACAGTGCTTAATACTGTTGGTAACAACAACAAGAGTTTGCAGACATTGAATATTCCTGCTGGTGTTATCACAATTACAGACTCTTTTAATAGTGATGCGGCATTGGTAAATATATATTGCAAGGCTACAGTGCCTCCAACATTAACAAACTCTTTCGACTCAATACCTCAGACCGCAAAAATTTATGTCCCTACCGAGTCAGTAAATGCTTACAAGGTCGCTGACGGTTGGAAAGAGTATGCTGATGCGATTGTCTGCTATAACTTTTAGAAAATAACTTAACTTAGCAAAAGTGGTGTATGTAGTGAACTATGTAGTTCCTTCATACGCCACTCTTTATTTATACACTTCATTAGAGAATATCTTTTTTGTAAAAAATAAGTATGCATGAAAATAAAGGGGCTATCATTCTGTAGAAGCTATTTTCGATATTCTTTGGAATAGCAAAGGTGCAACGATTCGTGTTTTGTCGTGATAAATTGTCCAATTTGGGGGAATTGTGCCAAATTGGGCATTTTTCATGCATAAAAAGCTGTGAAAACTTTTTGCGTTTGCAAAGTTTTCTGTATTTTTGTGCCCTGAACTACCACATTTATTGTATTATGACGCAAAAAGAGAGAATTATTGAACAAGCAGCCAATATGTTTGTTGAACAAGGCATAAAGTCTGTTCGCATGGACGACATAGCCAGGGCTGTAGGCGTATCTAAGCGTACGCTATATGAGATGTTCAAGGATAAAGATGGACTGTTATATCTTGCTATTCGTTTCTTGCAGTGTCGTAAGGTGAGAGATATTGAGCATAAGATTCAGGGGAAACGTGATTCTTTGGAGTATCTTTTTGAGTCATTGGCAATGATGCTGGATAATAAAGAGGCGCACCGTCGAATTTCACACAATTTGCGTAAGTTTTATCCCGCAACCTTTGAGCGAGTACGTAAGGAGGCTGAAGAAGAGAATGGCAAGCTACTCTACTCAATGATAAACCATTACATTGATTGTGGACTTATCGTTTCAACTGTAGATGTACGTTTGTCAGTTACAATATTGTACTACACAGCAACAACACTTGTAATCTCTGCAGACAATATGTCCCTGCCTGATGGCGTTAGTCTTGAAGATGCTCTAAGTTATACTATTATAAATTTCTTCCGAGGCATTGCGACCATAGATGGAGTAAAACAGATAGACGAGTATATAAAGAGTAAGGGTCGATAGTATAGACTCTACAAGCAACAGAAAATATATAAACAGTATAAAAGTAATTAAATAGTTAAGTTATGAGAAGATTGATTTTGATGTTTGGCTTTGCGGCAGCTTCTCTGACCCTTGTTGCACAACAGCAGCAGAGTGAGAAGTTGATGCTCAGTCTTGAGCAGGCACTTGAGATTGCGCTGAGCGAGAATCCGACCATTAAAGTCGCAGATCAGGAGATTGAGATTAAGCGTTATGCCAAGCAGGGCACATACGCAAGTCTCTATCCTCAGATCGATGCGACAGCTTCCTACCAGCGTGTGATTAAAAAGCAGACGATGAGTATGGACTTTGGCGGTCAGACTCAGACTATTAAGGTTGGTAGCGACAACTCCTTTAATGGAGGTGTAACATTTGGAATGCCGGTTGTCAATGCACAGCTTTGGCAGAGTCTTAAGATATCTGCTTTGGATGTAGAGCTGGCAGTAGAGAAGGCTCGCTCATCTCGTTTGGATATGGTTGAGCAGGTAACAAAGGCTTATTATGGTACATTGCTGGCTAAAGAGTCATACAGACTCTTCCAGAGCGTATATGACAATGCAGTAGAGAATAATGAGATTGTAAAGAAAAAGTTTGAGGTAGGCTCTGTATCTGAGTACGACCTTATTACCTCTAACGTATCGGTACAAAATGCACTTCCAAATGTTATTGAGGCTGAGTATAGCGTAACTCTCGCTTTGTGGCAGCTCAAGGCACTGCTCGGTATTGATTTGGAGAAGGAGATTGATGTTACAGGCTCACTGATGGATTATGTATATGCTCTTGATATGGGCTATGATATCTCAAAACTCAGCCTTGAGAATAACACAACCCTCAAGCAACTAGAGATGCAGGAGGAGATGTTGGAGCGTGCGCTCAAGATTACAAAACTTGCAAATGTACCTTCACTCTCTGTCAATGCTGCCTATCTCTACACAGCGTTGGGCAATGATGGTAAGTTCTTTAGAAAAGAGGCTTGGAACCCTTATGCTTATGCAGGTGTACAGCTCAACATCCCGATTTTTGCAGGTAACAAGCGTCGTGCAGCAACTCGTGAGGCTCGCCTTAATTTGAGCAACTTGCAGTTGCAGCGTGAGAATGCTGAGCGTCAGCTCCGTGTAGGTATTGTACAGTATCTAAATAACATGCAGTCAAGCGTAAAGAAGTATTATGCATCTGCAGCGACAGTAAGTCAGGCACAACGAGGATATGATATTGCAGTAAAACGCTACGATGTAGGTCGTGGAACACTTGTAGATATTGATAATTCGCAGGTAGCTCTCACGCAGGCAGAGCTTAGCCGTAACCAGTCTATCTACAACTTCCTTACAGCAAAAGTATCATTGGATAAGGTACTTGGAAACTACGAATTTGAGAAAAACGAAAATAAATAAAACAGTATAAAAGATGAAGACAATTTTCAAGTCGCTGCTTGTCATTTGTGCATTGGCAGCAGTATCTTGCGGCTCGAATAAGGGCGCAAAGAAGAGTGAGGCAGTTGCCGAGGTTGATATTCCTAATGTAGAGGTGGCAACCGTATTCTCTCGTGATGTTGTACAACAGGTAGTCTTTACAGGTAATGTTGAGGCAGATGTTGTAAATAATATCGCACCACAGGCTCCACGTCGTATTAAGGAGATTCTTGTCGATGTGGGCGACCATGTAAAGAAGGGCGACCTTTTGGTAAGCCTTGAGAACTCGGCTCTTGTTCAGTCTAAGGCTCAGATGGAGAATGCAAAGATTGAGTATGACCGTACAGATGAACTCTATAAAATTGGAGGAGCGTCAAAGTCTGAGTGGGATGCTCGTCGTTTGCAGTATGAGGTGGCAAAGGCATCTTATGAGAACTTGCTTGAGAATACAACCCTTATTGCACCTATCTCAGGTATTGTAACTGCACGTAACTATGATAAGGGGGATATGGCAGGTGGCCTTCCGGTGCTTGTTATTGAGCAGATTCGCCCTGTAAAGATTATGATTAACATCTCTGAGAACCTTTTTGCACGTGTTCGTAAGGGTATGGGTGTATATGTAACCCTTGAGGCTTATGGAGATGAGCAGTTTGCGGGTAAAATCTCTCGTATTTATCCTACAATTAATAATGCAACACGTACTTTTGCTGCTGAGGTAACAGTTCCAAACTATGACGAGCGTATTCGTCCGGGAATGTTTGCCCGTGTAACCCTTCCTTATGCCACTGTTAGAAATATCGTAGTGCCTGACCGTTCAGTAAATAAACTGATGGGAAGTGGCGACCGTTATATATATGTTCTTGAGGCAGATGGAACAGTTCGTTACTCAAAGGTAGAGCTTGGTCGTCGCCTTGATGCAGAGTGGGAGATTCTTTCTGGCGTTGAGGATGGTCAGAAGGTTGTTGTTAAGGGCCAGACTGCTCTTACAAACGGCTGTAAGGTGAATGTGTTAAATAAGTAGTGTCAAAATAAGTAAATAGAAGATGAATATCTATAAAACAGCAGTCAATAACCCGATTACGACGATACTCGTATTTATCGCCGTTGCGCTGTTTGGTATCTTCTCGCTTGTAAAGTTGCCTATCGACTTTATGCCGCGAATAGATACACCATTTATTATGGTTATTACAGCCTATCCGGGTGCAAGTGCAGAGGATATCGAGGAGAATGTCTCTAAGCCGTTGGAAAACTCGCTCAATGGCGTAGAGAACCTAAAACATATCTCATCACGTTCAAAGGAGAATATCTCTGTTGTATCTCTTCAGTTTGAGTATGGTACAGACAATGATGTTGCAACCAATGATGTTCGTGATAAACTCGATATGGCAAAGAATAATCTGCCTGATGAGGTTAACACTCCTATTTTGTTCAAGTTCTCTACAGATGAGATGCCAATTATGTTGCTCTCAGTAAAGGCTGAGGAGAGCTGGAGTGGACTGTATAAGATTATCAATGAGCAGGTAGCAACTCCGCTTGCTCGTGTAGGAGGCGTTGGTACAGTATCAGTGCAGGGTATTCCTGAGCGTCAGATTCAGGTATATTGCGACCCTTATAAGTTAGAGGCTTATGGTCTGACTATTGAGGGTATTTCACAGATTATCTCAAGTGAGAACCGTGCCATTCCGGCAGGTCAGATTGATGTAGGTTCCAATACCTACTCAATGCGTGTTGACCATGAGTTCTCAGGTGTTGAGGAGCTCAAGCGCCTTGTAGTAGGTACTCGTGGTGGTGTGAATATCTATCTTGAGGATGTTGCTAAGGTATCAGATACTGAGCAGGAGCGTTCTCAGGAGGTATATAACAATGGTGAGCGTACAGGTCTGATGGTTATCCAGAAACAGACAGGTGCAAATGCTGTTCAGATTTCAAAGGATGTGCAGAAGTCGCTGGAGAAAATTATCCCAACCCTCCCTTCTGATATCCGTATCTCAACTGTTGTTGATACAGCGGATAATATCCTTGATACAGCATCCTCACTTGTGGATACCATTATGGTAACCTTCATTGTGGTAATGTTTGTGGTAATGTTGATGCTTGGTCGTTGGCGTGCGATGTTTATCATCATCCTTACCATTCCAATCTCAATGCTCTCAGCGCTTATCTATCTGCTCTTTACAGATCAGTCGCTCAATGTGGTAACCATGTCATCACTCTCTATCTCTATCGGTATGGTGGTAGATAATGCTATTGTGGTGTTGGAGAATATTACAAGCCATGTTGACCGTGGAGCTCGAGTTAAGCAGGCTGCAATCTTTGCAACTAAGGAGGTAGGTCTGTCTATCATCGCATCAACCCTTACTACATTGGCTGTATTCTTGCCGCTTACTATGATTGAGGGTATGGCAGGTGTAATGTTTACTCCAATGGGTTGGATGGTAACAATTACCCTTACAGTCTCTATGGCAGCTGCGCTCACATTTACTCCGGTGCTCTGTTCGCTTATTATGAAGCAGAACCCTAAGAAGTCAAGCTTGCAGAAGTATGTTGACGGAGCTATGGGTTGGTTGGACGCTGTTTATGCAAAGGGCCTACATTGGTGCGTAACACACCGTAAGACATTCATTGTAGGAGCTTTGGCACTCTTTGTTGCAACATTTGTCTTTATCGCGCCACAGGTTAAGACCGAGTTCTTCCCTATGCAGGATAACGGTCGTATTGCAGTGAAAATTAAGTTGCCTGTAGGTACTCGTCAGGAGATTACTCGTGATTTGGCACTCCGAATTACTAAGCAGTTCCAGGAGAACTATCCTGAGATTACAGTGCTTAATGCTACTTTGGGTGTTGCAGATACAGATAACGCTTTCGCCTCAATCCAGGAGAACGGAACACACTATATCTCATTCAATATTACACTTACCGATAAGACTGAGCGTGAGCGTGGTTTGGCAGAGATTGGAGACCTTATGCGTAAGGATCTTGACCTCTACTCAGAGATTCGTTCTTATGAGGTTGTTGAGACCGGTCAAGGCGGAGGAGCTGGAGGTAGTAGTAAGGTAGATATTGAGCTCTATGGCTATGACTTCGATGAGACTGACCGTATTGCAGCGGAGATAAAAGAACTTATGCTTGGCGTTGAGGGCTGTACTGAGGTTACAATTTCTCGTGAGGAATATACACCTGAGTATCAGGTTGTATTCGACCGTGAGAAGCTTGCTATGCATGGGCTTAATGTAGCTACCGCAGGAACATATCTCCGTAACCGTGTCAATGGTGCTACAGCATCTTACTACCGTGAGGGTGGTGAGGAGTATGATATCCTTGTTCGTTACGACCGTCCATTCCGTGAGTCATTGGAGGAGATAGAGAATATTACCCTCTATAACACCACAAATGGTGCTGCTTTGAAGATTCGTGATGTGGCAAAGGTCGTAGAGAGCCAGACTCCTCCTACAATCGAGCGTAAGGATCGTTCACGTTATGTGAGGATTTCTGGTACTGTAGGTTATGGTTATGCGATGTCTGAGGTTGTTGAAGGAACAGTAGCCGGCCTTAACAAGATAGATTTCCCTGCTGGTATTACTTGGAGCCTTGGAGGTTCTTATGAGGATCAGATGGATACTTTTATAGATATGGGTATGTTGCTCGTATTGATGGTAATTCTTGTCTTTGTGATTATGGCATCTCAGTTTGAGTCTTTGAGTTATCCGTTTGTAATCATGTTCTCTCTGCCATTTGCGGTTGTGGGTGTGCTGTTGGGCTTGTGGATATCTGATACTGCACTTGGAGTGATGGGTCTGCTCGGTGTATTGATGCTTGTAGGTATTGTGGTAAATAACGGTATCGTGCTTGTCGATTATATCCGACTCTTGATAGGTCGAAAACTGCCTATTATTGATGCGGTAGTTGCCGGAGGAAAGTCTCGTCTGCGTCCTATCCTTATGACTACCATGACTACAGTCCTCGGTATGGTACCTATGGCTATCGGTAATGGTGTAGGTTCTGAGATGTGGAACTCTTTGGGTATGGTTGTAGCTTGGGGTCTTAGCTTCTCTACACTCGTTACTCTCTTCCTTATCCCTGTACTCTTTACATGGCTTACACTCCGCAATGAGCGTAAGGCTGCAAAGAAATTGGCTCAACTTAATGCGTAAATAGTATGAAAGCAGTATTTATATCATGTAATCAGGCTCTGTACGATGAGGTACAGCAGGTTCTTGAGAAGTTAGCGGTTCGTGGATATACAGCTCTTGAGGAGATTGCCGGTTGTGGAACAACAAACGGAGAGCCTCACTTAGGAACGACTACATGGCCAACAATGAACTCGGCAATACTTACTATTGTTGAGGATGATAAGTGCCAACCACTTTTAGCTGCGCTTAAAGACCTTGATATAGTGAACTCTCAGCTCGGCTTAAGAGCCTTTTGGTGGGAGGTCGGCGGTACATTTTAGTGTAAAGCCGGATTAATTAAAAACAGCAACTCAACGAGTTGCTGTTTTTTTTGTGTAGATTGTAAAATATTAAGCCCCAGAAGTATATTACACTTTTGAGGCTTAACCAAGACAGCTAATCAGCACTATTTTGTCTTATATGCGCAACGATACTTACCTTTGGCAAGATTTAGAATCTTTCCTTTGAGAAGGTTGCGACGTAGTGGAGAAAGGTGGTCTGTAAATACCTTACCCTCGATATGGTCGTACTCGTGCTGGATTACTCGAGCAGGGTAGCCATCAAACTCCTCATCGTGCTCTACAAAGTTCTCGTCAAGGTAGCGCATACGAATCTTTACGGGACGAGATACATTCTCATGTATGCCTGGTAAAGAGAGACAACCCTCCTCAAAGAGGTCAGTCTGCTCACTACGCTCGTATATCTCAGGGTTCACAAATACACGTCTGAACTCTGCAAGCTCCTCTACCTCTTCTGCCCATGGGGTGCAATCGACGATAAACATGCGGATATTCTTGCCAATCTGAGGTGCTGCAAGACCTACGCCCGATGCCTCACCGAGAGTTAGCCACATATCCTCTACCAACTTCTTGAAGTCTGGATAGTCGGCTGAAATCTCTACTGATTGGTTTCTCAATACTGGTGAACCATAGATAACTATCGGATAAATCATAGTAAAATTGTTTTTATGAGGCTTTTGCCTCGTTATACTCTGCTGTAAAATGCTCACATACCGAAAGTATGCTGTGCTTTTACATCTATCGCCAGCCTTGCAAAATCACTCTAAAAAGCAATTTTACAATTTGCGGCATGAGGCTTTTGCCTCGTTTGTTTTTGGCTATTGGCTATTCAGCGGTATCCGCTGTGCCGATTTATATAAGTGGGCTCTGCCGACACCTCTATAAGGCTAACGGCTAATAGCTAATGCTGTCCATATAGGACTGCAGGATAATCGTTGCAGCGACACGGTCCACAATAGCCTTATCTCGGCGTGCCATTTTACCTATGCCACTCTCAAGAATGGTACGTTGAGCCATGACAGATGTAAAACGCTCGTCGTGTAGCACAACCTCTTTGTCGGGATATGCTTTGCGCAGTCGTAAAACAAGAGGCTCAATATACTTCATTGTCTCAGAGGGCTGGCCATTCATTTGCGAAGGCTTGCCTACAACTATTGTTGAAACGTCATTCTGAGAGCAATATTGTGCTATATATTTTTCAAGTTGTTTTGTCTCAACAGTCTCTAAAGCTCCGGCGATAATGCGCAGGGGGTCAGACACTGCCAGCCCCGTGCGCTTAACACCGTAGTCTATAGCGAGTATTCGTCCCATAAGCGATGCCGCTTACGCTTTAATCTTTTTATAGAGAGGACGGAAAGATACTGCCTCGCCGATAATTGAGTGAAGGTCTGCAATAGCCACTCTCTGCTGCTCCATAGAATCTCGGTGGCGGATAGTTACAGTACCTGTCTCAAGGCTGTCGTGGTCAACAGTTACGCAGAATGGAGTACCTACAGCATCCTGACGGCGGTAACGCTTTCCGATAGAGTCCTTCTCGTCATAAGATACAGAGAAGTCGAACTTAAGATCGTCAATAATCTGGCGAGCAAGCTCTGGAAGACCATCTTTCTTTACAAGTGGCATTACTGCAACCTTTGTCGGAGCAAGACATGCAGGTATGCGGAGTACTACACGCTCCTCGCCATTCTCAAGCTTCTCCTCGCAGTATGCAGCAGACATAATCTGGAGGAACATACGGTCAACTCCGATAGAGGTCTCGACAACATAAGGTACATAGCTCTCGCCACGCTCAGGGTCGAAGTACTGAATCTTCTTGCCTGAGTACTCCTGATGACGGCCAAGGTCGAAGTCTGTACGAGAGTGGATACCCTCAACCTCCTTGAAACCGAATGGGAAGTTAAACTCAATATCTGTTGCAGCATTAGCATAGTGAGCAAGCTTATCATGGTCGTGGAAACGGTACTTTTCATCACCAAAACCGAGTGCTCGGTGCCAAGCCATACGGGTATTCTTCCACTCGTTCCACCACTGCATCTCAGTGCCAGGCTGTACGAAGAACTGCATCTCCATCTGCTCGAACTCTCTCATGCGGAAGATAAACTGACGAGCTACAATCTCGTTACGGAACGCCTTACCAATCTGTGCAATACCGAAAGGTAGTTTCATACGACCTGTCTTCTGCACATTGAGGAAGTTTACAAAGATACCCTGTGCTGTCTCAGGGCGGAGGTAGATAGTGCTTGCACCCTCAGCAGTAGAGCCCATCTGAGTAGAGAACATCAAGTTAAACTGACGAACATCGGTCCAGTTGCGAGTTCCTGAGATAGGACAAACAACCTCGCAGTCGATGATAATCTGCTTAAGTTCCTCAAGGTTGTTCTTATCGAGCGCCTCTACAAAACGAGCATGAATAGCATCACGCTTTGCAGCAATGTCAAGTACACGTGGAGATGTAGCACGATACTGCGCCTCGTCAAAGGCCTCGCCGAAACGCTTGCGAGCCTTGTCGCACTCCTTCTGAATCTTCTCATCCTGCTTTGCCATCCACTCCTCAATAAGAACGTCAGCGCGATAACGCTTCTTTGAGTCTTTATTGTCGATAAGTGGGTCGTTAAATGCAGCTACGTGGCCTGATGCCTCCCAAGTCTTAGGATGCATAAAGATTGCAGCATCAATACCTACGATATTCTCGTGGAGCTTAACCATCGAGTCCCACCAGTAACGCTTGATGTTGTTTTTCAACTCAACACCATTCTGTCCATAGTCATAAACTGCGCCCAGACCATCATAAATCTCGCTTGATGGGAAGATAAAACCATACTCTTTGCAGTGTGCAATCAACTTCTTAAAAAGTTCTTCCTGTGTCATAATTCTATATATTTTTGTTCTTAATTATTCTATAACTTGCAAAGATACGAAAAAATAGAGATTCCCGCCTAAAAAATCTAAATTATTTACTCATTGGCACATAGTTACTGCAAATCTCAACAATATTTACTATCTTTGCGCGGTTTTTTGTCTGAAATTTACGATGGATACTTTACAAGCAATTATTTTAGGCGTTATTCAGGGCCTGACAGAGTTTTTACCTGTATCGAGCAGTGGCCATTTGCAATTGGCTAATGAGTTGTTGGGAACTAATCTTGACCCTGATAACAATCTTACATTTAGCCTTACTCTGCATGCAGCAACAGTGCTGAGTACTATAGTTATTCTATGGGGCGAGATTTGGAAACTGCTCAAGGGGCTCTTTTCTCGCACTTTTACCGAGGAGCAGTCATATATCCTTAAAATAGTTATCTCAATGATTCCGGTGGGTATTGTAGGCCTATTTTTTAAGGATTATATAGAGGAGACATTTTCATCTATTGTTGTTGTCGGTATAATGCTACTATGTACAGCGCTATTGCTATGTTTTGCATATTATGCAAAGCCTCGAATTAAGGAGACTATCTCTTACAGGGACTCTTTTATCATAGGCCTTGCGCAGGCTGTAGCCGTGCTTCCAGGCCTCTCTCGCTCAGGCTCAACTATTGCTACCGGACTGTTGTTGGGGAATAAGAAGGATAGTGTTGCACAGTTCTCATTTCTTATGGTGTTACCTCCGATTTTGGGAAATGCACTGCTTGATATTGTTAAGGGCGAGTTTGGAGGTGGCGTAGATACAATACCGCTTGTAGCTGGCTTTGTGGCAGCATTCGTTACAGGTTGTATCGCTTGTAAGTGGATGATTGACATTGTAAAGCGAGGTAAATTGATTTGGTTTGCTCTCTATTGTGCTCTTGCCGGCACAGTTGCATTGATGGTATCCTTTATATAGATATTATGGAGATAAAAGATATAAATTTGGTAGAGGATGGCTATGTCGCAGTTATCGACAAGCCTTTAGAGTGGACATCAGCAGATGTTGTGCGCAAAGTGAAGTTCCGCCTGCAAAAAAAAGGTTATCGCAAGATAAAGGTGGGCCATGCAGGAACTTTGGACCCACTTGCTACCGGTATCTTATTAATATGTATAGGTAGGGCAACAAAGCGTGTAGATGCTCTTCAAGCAGAGCATAAGGAGTATGTTGCGGAGCTGATGTTGGGCGCAACTACGCCGAGTTTTGATATGGAGCATCCTGTAGATAAGACCTATCCGATAGAGCATATTACTCTTGAAAAGGTAGAGCAGGCTCTGAAGAGGCTTGAGGGAGAGCGCTTACAGTCTCCACCTCTCTACTCGGCAAAGAAGGTTGAGGGAGTTCGTGCTTATGAGTTTGCACGATTGGGTGAGGATGTAGAGCTTAAGAAGGCACTAATAAATATTTACTCTATCACTCTTGAGGAGTATGAACTGCCTAAAATCCGTATTATAGTAAAGTGTAGTAAAGGTACATATATTCGCTCACTTGCTCAAGAGATTGGCCAGGCTCTTGATAGCGGAGCCTATTTAACATCACTTCGTCGCACCGCAAGTGGCGATTTTAGGGTCGAAAATGCGATGCAACTCGATGATTTTCTGAAAAAAATCGATGAGTGCGAAACAAAAAAGTAAAAATTTCGTAGATGTTTTGATGTTTGTTTTGTAAACGAAAATTAATAAAAATATAAAACGGTTTCTCAATATGAAACTTTCACAGTACGGATTTGATTTTAAGTCGGAACTTATTGCACAGTATCCGACTATAAATCGTGATGAGTCTCGCCTCATTGTATTGCATCGAGATACAGGGGAGATTGAGCATAAGGTATTTAAGGATATTTTGGACTACTTTGAGGAGAAGGACAGATTTGTATTTAATGATACAAAGGTCTTTCCAGCTCGTCTTTATGGTAATAAGGAGAAGACAGGTGCCGAGATTGAGATTTTCTTGTTGCGTGAGCTTAATAGAGAGTTGCGCCTATGGGATGTGTTGGTAGATCCGGCACGTAAAATTCGTATAGGAAACAAACTCTACTTTGGCGAGGATGATATTCTGGGTGCAGAGGTTATTGATAATACCACTTCTCGAGGTAGAACATTGCGTTTTCTCTTTGATGGTTCTTATGAGGAGTTTAAAGAGACTCTCTATCGTTTGGGAGAGACTCCATTGCCACGTTGGGTGCGTAAAACTGTAGAGCCTGAGGATACTGAGCGCTACCAGACTATTTTTGCAGAGAAGGAGGGTGCAGTTGTTGCTCCTACTGCAGGTATGCACTTCTCTAAACATCTGCTTAAATGGATGGAAATCAAAGGTATAGACCGTTCATTTATTACACTGCATGCAGGTTTGGGAAACTTCCGTAGCGTAGATGTTGAGGATTTGTCAAAACATAAGGTTGACTCTGAACAGTTCTTTGTAACAGAGCAGGCCGCAGAGGAGATTAATGGTGCAAAGAGAGACGGACATAAGATTGTAGCTGTTGGTACAACTGTTATGCGAACTCTTGAGACCGTTGTTTCAACTCATGGTATGATTAAGCCTCAGACAGGTTGGACAAATAAGTTTATCTTCGCTCCGTATGACTTTACTGTTGCCGATTCAATGGTGTCAAATCTACATCTTCCTGGCTCAACACAGCTTATGATGGTAGCAGCCTTTGGAGGTTATGATAAGGTTATGAAGGCTTACCAGATAGCAGTCGAGGAGGGGTATCGTTTCGGTACTTACGGTGATGCGATGCTGATTTTGTAAAAACGTGTAAAAATAGTTATCTTTGCGGAGAAAATATATTAGTTATGGCAAATCATAAGATACTCTATATCTGTCAGCAGATAATGCCTTATCTGCCTGAGAACGAGGAGTCAACTCTGTGCCGCTATCTGTCGCAGGCTATGCAGGAGCGAGGTAACGAGATTCGTACCTTTATGCCTCGTTATGGCTGTATAAATGAGCGCCGAAATCAGTTGCATGAGGTCATTCGTCTATCGGGTATGAACCTTATTATAGATGATAATGATCATCAGTTGATTATCAAGGTTGCGTCAATTCCGTCTGCACGCATACAGATATACTTTATTGATAATGAGGACTTCTTCTCTCGCCGAGCAGTAGTAACTGACGAGAATGGTGTAGAGTTTGAGGATAATGATGAGCGAATGGTGTTCTTTGCACGTGGCGTACTTGAGACGGTGAAGAAGTTGCGCTGGACTCCGGATATTGTCCACTGTCATGGATGGTTCTCGTCAATAGCACCTATCTATTTGCGTAAGGTGTTTGATAATGATCCTATATTTAGTAATGTTAAGATTGTAACCTCTCTCTACGAGGATAAGTTTACTACTCCGTTGAGAGATGAGTTGCGTAAAAAGATAGAGAGTGAGGGTGTTGTTGATGAAAATATATCAATTCTTGACAATCCTTCATACGAAAATCTCTATCAATTCGTTATGTCTCATGTTGACGGCGTTATAGCAGGCTCTAAATCTGTTGACGGTGCGTTGCTTGATAAGGCACGTGCAGCCGGTAAGAAGGTTATGGAGTACATTTCGCCTGAGCAGGAGGGATTTTATGACAACTATACAAGATTCTATGATGAACTGTTTTAATTTCAAGCTATTTACACTGCGTGCAGCTCTGTTGGCCTTTGTTGCAATAGCTACAGTAGGTTGTTCTGCAGATGTAGATAGTGAATTGGGTTACGATATAATACCTGACCATCAGAAGATGGAGATGCGCCACCTCACATTCAAGGGAGGTAAGGTTATCAGTTTTAATGCAGCTGCAAGTACAGATGATAAGAGTGAGTATATAGAGCGTGAGGGTAAATTTTTCCGTACATCTCTCTATCATACCGACTCACTACTTTCGAGCAATGTTTCGAATGGATATATTGGTGTAGAGAAGAGCGATACATTCGGTATCCGTACCTCTGCTATGGCATCATCCATTATCTTTATGAATAGCGTGGATAAGGAGAATGGCTTTGGTTATAAACCAATCTTTGATACTTTGTCGCTTATCCTGACTATTAACGACTATGGCGTTGATACACTCGCTCCAGTAAAATATGAGGTCTATGAGCTTACAAAACCGCTGCTTGGCAATGTAGTTAATAAAGCTGATACATCAGCATATTCAAACTGTAGTATGGAAGGTGTTTATGACCCTGCAAAACCTCTCTTTACCTTTACCTTCCCTGATGGACAAAAGACAGGCCCATCAACTACCTCGATTGACCTTACTCCGGTCAATATGTCCACTAAACGCAATGCAGATGGAACATTTGAGGGTCAAACTTGGGACTTTGTGCGTCGTCTTATGCTCATTCCTGAGGATTATGATACAAATAAGGAGTGGGACGGTTATGCAAGGGATGTAGATAGTATCTATAGTAGCGAGAAGAATTGGCAGAAAAACTTCCACGGCATCTATATCAAGCCTGTGCTTGAGAGTGTTGATAGCTCTAAGAAGGGCGCTATATATAGTTTCGATTTGGCAACATCAGGCCTTCAACTGATGGGCCGAAATCGTAATCCTAAGGACCCTACCCTTATTCAGGATACTATTGGAGCAAACTACTACTTCTATGATGAGTCTATTGAAGGTTATACAGATAACTTTGGTCAGTACTATCCTGGACCTGAGGATGTTATTAATATCTCTGTAAACCAGATTGGCCATGACTATTCAGGCTCTCTACTTGGAGATGTGAAGATGGCTGCTTATGACCAGAGTGGTAATAAATTGCCAAATAGCGCACGAGATGAGCTCTCTGAGTGCTACGTTGAGGGAATGGCAGGTGTCGCAACAGAGATATATTTTACCGATGAGTTCCTTGCCGAACTTAAGGCTATGGCATTCAATAAGAATGATGACTCTAAGTATCGTGCTGTAGGTATTAATCAATGTCGTCTGTATGTCTATCTGAAGGATGCGGATTACAGTTGGGAGAATAATATGAATAATGCGGCGTTGCTTACTCCGCTTATGGATAACTGCATCTCACGCTTAGGCTCATATACCGGCTATAGCAAACTTAACTGCATCGCAGACTATGACCCACAGTATGAGACCAATTACTCTACAGAGTTGGCTTATGGTGGCTACCTTAATCGTAGCCGAGGTTGTTATGAGATGGATATTACAGGCTTTATGCAACGTCTGTATAACTATGTTAATACTTTGGAGGATTTGAAGAGCTATGATGAGACTGTAACACCTCGAACCATCTTCCTTGGCCCTGAGGCTGTCTCTCCATACACCTTTAAACACACTATTGTTCAGGGAACAGCAGATGCAAAGGCCCCAATTCATCTGGAGTTGACATACACGATGATTAAGTAGTTGAAAGTAAACGAGATAACCTCCAAATATTGAAACCTAAGTCGCACACTTAGGTTTCGTTGCGTAAGTGAGGTTGCTAAATAGAAAGAGAATAGAGATGGAAAATCTGGTTATTGTTGAGTCGCCTGCGAAGGCTAAAACCATAGAGAGATTTCTTGGAAAAGATTATATTGTCAAGTCGAGTTTCGGCCATATTCGCGACTTGGCAAAAAAGGGCTTAGGAATAGATATTGAGAATGGCTTTGCGCCCTGCTATGAGATTTCTGAGGAGAAGAAGAAGGTCGTTGACGAGCTTTCAAAGCTTTCAAAGAAGGTCTCTACCGTCTGGTTGGCATCCGATGAGGACCGTGAGGGAGAGGCTATCGCATGGCACCTTACAGAGGTGTTGGGTCTGCCTGTAGATAGGACTAAGCGTATTGTTTTTCATGAGATTACTAAAAATGCAATCCTAAATGCGATTGAGAATCCAAGAACTGTTGACCTTAACCTTGTTCATGCACAGCAGGCACGTAGAGTCTTGGACCGTATTGTGGGCTTTGAACTCTCTCCAATTCTTTGGAAGAAGGTAAAGCCGGCACTCTCTGCAGGTCGTGTACAGAGTGTTGCAGTACGTCTTATTGTAGAGCGAGAACGAGATATTATTGCACACAATGCGACAAGTTATTATCGAGTTGTGGGCCAGTTCTTCTCTGTGGGGGATGAGCAGAAGATTATCTTCAAGGCAGAGTACTCTCAGCGCTTTGCAACTAAGGAGGAGGCACAGGCAATGCTTGAGAGGTGCAAAAGAGCAACCTTTACAGTTGTAAGCAGCGAGGTTAAGCCAATGAAGCGCTATCCTGCAGCTCCTTTTACCACCTCTACTCTTCAGCAGGAGGCTGCACGAAAGTTCGGTATGTCGGTCTCTCAGACTATGTCTGTAGCACAGCGTCTGTATGAGCAGGGTCTTATTACGTATATGCGTACTGACTCTGTTAACCTCTCTAAAGTTGCTATAGCGGCATGTAAAGATGAGGTTACAAACCTCTTTGGCGCAAAATACTCTAATCCTCGTAACTATACAACACATAGCAAGGGTGCGCAGGAGGCTCACGAGGCAATTCGTCCATCATATATAGACCGTCGAGAGATTGACGGAACAGCAGTTGAGAAGCGTCTGTATGAACTGATTTGGAAGAGAACTATCGCCTCTCAAATGGTGCCGGCAGATATTGACCGCACTACAATCACAATTGCTGTATCAGGAGATACAGAGCATTTTGTGGCAAGTGGAGAGAGTGTGAGCTTTGATGGTTTTATGCGTCTTTACTCTGAGAGCGTGGAGGATGAGGGCCAAGATGGCGAGCAGACAGCACTTCTGCCTCATGTTAATAATGGAGAGACTCTTCAGGTTCAGAGTATCGTCGCAACAGAACGCTTTACACAACCTCCGTTGCGCTATAATGAGGCTTCGCTTGTAAAGCGCCTTGAGGAGCTGGGTATTGGTCGTCCGTCAACCTACGCACCGACAATCTCAACCATTATGACCAGAGGCTATGTGGAGAAGAGTACACGTCCTTCACAAAAACGTAACTTTACAGCTCTTACACTTCGTGGTAATACTATTACCGAGAAGGTAGGCACTGAAAGCTATGGAGCAGAGAAGCATCGTCTCAGCCCAACCGATATAGGTATGGTGGTAAATGACTACTTAGAGGCACAGTTTGCAATGATTATGGACTACAACTTTACAGCGAATGTAGAGAAGGAGTTTGACCGTATTGCAGATGGTGATATTGAGTGGGGCGAAATGATTCGTACATTCTATGACCCATTCCATAAAATGGTAGATCAGGCAATTGGAATTCAGGCCTCTACCCATCAGCAGGTACGTGTATTGGGTGTTGACCCTCAGAGTGGACACACTGTAAAGGCTCGTATCGGACGCTATGGACCTATGGTTGAGATAGAGGCTGTAGAGGGCGATAAACCACAGTATGCCTCTTTAAAGAAGGGACAGCTTATCGAATCTATTACTCTTGAGGAGGCTTTGGAGCTATTTGCTTTGCCTCGAATAGTGGGAGTGTTGGATGGTGAGGAGCTTGTTGTAGGTATAGGTAAGTTTGGCGGCTATGTGCGCCATGGTAAAATGTTTACTTCACTTGCAAAGAGCGATGACCCTTATACAGTCTCTTATGAGCGTGCTGTGGAACTGATTAAGGAACAGAAACAGCAGAATCTTGCTGCAAGTATCCCTCTGAAGAGCTTTGCTGAGGATAAGACGCTTGTAATAAAGAATGGCCGCTATGGTGCCTATATTGCCTATAAGGGTAAGAATTATCGCCTGCCAAAGAACTCAAAGCCGGAGACATTGAGTTATGAGGATTGCTTAAAAATTGTAAATTCATCAAAAAAATAGACCTTAAAAATAGAAAATTATGAAGAAACTTTTTGTAACACTACTTGCTCTGTTTTGCGCTCTTCCTCTTATGGCTCAGCAGACAAAGAGCGCCGAGGGTTATAAGTTTACCGACGGTAAGCTAATCAAATCAACATCTGTAAAGAATCAGTTCCGTAGTGGTACTTGCTGGTGCTACTCTGCGCTTTCATGGCTTGAGAGCGAGATTATGCGTGCAGGAGGCGAGGAGATGGATTTGTCTGAGATGTGGATTGTACGTAATGTATATTTTGAGAAGGCTGTAAAGTATGTTCGTCTTCATGGTGCACTTAATTTTGCTGTAGGTGGTGCATTTCATGATGTTACAGAGGGAATTAAGAAGTATGGCATCGTCCCGCAGGAGGTATATGAGGGTCTGAACTATGGTACAGAACTTCCTCACTTCAACGAGATTGACGCTGTTTTGAAGGCATACGTAGATGCAATTATCAAGAATCCTAACAGAACGCTTACTACTGCATGGCAGGCTGGTTTGAATGGTATCCTTGATGCATACTTCGGTAAGATGCCTGAGACTTTTGAGTATAAGGGTACAACATACACTCCACAATCTTTTGCAGCTTCTTTGCCAATTAAGATGGAGGACTATGTATCTCTCTCATCATTTACTCACCATCCATTCTATAGCACTTTTGTAATTGAGGTGCCAGATAACTGGATGTGGGCAAGCGTATATAACGTACCACTTGAGGAGATGATGGCTGTTGTTGACAATGCTTTGGCTAATGATTATGCTATTGGTTGGGCATCTGACGTATCAGAGAAGGGCTTTAGCCGCACAAAGGCTATTGCAATCGTTCCTGAGGATAACGTAGATAATATGAGTGGCACTGATGCAGAGCGTTGGGGTGCAATGACAGAGCGTGAGCGTAATGAGGCTCTCTATAGCTTCGATAAGCCTGGTAAGGAGAAGAAGATTACTCAGCAGATGCGTCAGGAGGCTTACGATAACTATCAGACTACCGATGACCACGGCATGGTTATCATGGGTACAGCTACCGACCAGAATGGCAACCCTTACTTCAAGGTAAAGAACTCTTGGGGTATTCGTCCTCCATATGAGGGATACTACTACTTCTCTCGTCCATTTGTGGAGTATAAGACTATGTCTATTATGGTAAATAAGAACGCTATTCCTAAGAGTATTCGTAAGAAACTCGACTTATAGTAGGTAGTAGATAAAAAGAGTCCCGACAATGGAGGAAAGAGTAATAACACCTCCACTGTCGGGATTTTTGTTTGTACTTTGTACAAAGAGCCTCTATGCTACTTGATAAACAGTATCTCTCGGTACTTTGGTAGAGTCCAAATCTGGTCATCTACAACCTCCTCAAGAAGGTCTATCTCTGTTCGAATAGTGTCGAAATATACAGCTACAGTGTCGTGGTAGGCAATAGATTTATCTCTTAGATTTTCTATTCTGTTCGCCTTCTTTCGGCATTCAATCATCTCTGCTACAAGGGTCTGTATCTTGGCAGTTCGGGTTTGAATAGCCTCAATCAGTTCTCGGTCTGTGGCTATAGACATTCCGAGTTGGTGGAGTTTCCATGCCTTATCGAGGAGTACACCCTCGTATTTTGATGCTATAGGAACTATGTGGTTCATAGCCAAGTCTCCCAAAACACGAGCCTCGATTTGAATCTTCTTTACATACATCTCTCGTTTGATTTCGGCTCTTGCCTCAAGCTCTACACGACTATATACCCCCATATTGCTGAACATCTTTACAGTTTGTGGGTCGAGGTATCTGTCGAAGTTTAGTGGGGCTGATGTTTCGCAGTCGAGCCCTCTCTTTTTAGCTTCTACTTTCCACTCGTCAGAGTAACCGTTACCGTCAAAACGTATCGGTTTGCAGTGCTTGATTATCTCACGGATTGTCTCATAAATGGCACGCTCTTTCTTTTCTCCTTTTTCAATCTTTGAGTCTATTGTGCGCTTAAACTCTGTCAGTTGTTCTGCCACAGCGGTATTAATGACTATAATAGCCTCTGCGCAGTTATCTGATGCACCTACAGCACGGAACTCGAAACGATTTCCCGTAAAAGCAAATGGCGATGTGCGGTTACGGTCTGTATTGTCTCTGAGAAGGGTTGGAATCTGTGATAGTCCACTCATGCGGAAGAGGTTCTTTGAGTCAAAACGTATATCCTCATCGCTCTTAGAACTCTCTATTTTGTCTAATACAGAAGATATTTGAGAGCCGAGGAATGTCGATATAATTGCAGGAGGTGCCTCGCCGGCTCCCAATCGGTGCTCATTTGTGGCCGACATTACAGAGGCCTTGAGTAGGCCATTGTGCTTATAGACGGCTGCAATTACATTGACAAGGAATGTGATAAACTGCAAATTCTCGAATGCAGTCTTGCCTGGGCGAAGAAGATTTACCCCTGCATCAGTACCTAAAGACCAATTGTTGTGCTTTCCTGAACCATTTATGCCCTTGAATGGCTTTTCGTGGAGTAGAACACGGAAGTGATGACGCTTAGCTACTTGATTCATTACGGTCATAAGTAGCTGGTTGTGGTCGTTTGCAAGATTAGCCTCCTCATATACAGGAGCAAGTTCAAACTGATTTGGTGCAACCTCGTTGTGGCGTGTCTTTAGAGGAATACCGAGCTTAAGAGACTCGTACTCCAAATCCTTCATAAAGGCGATTACTCGTGATGGAATAGCGCCGAAGTAGTGGTCATCGAGCTGTTGGTTCTTTGCTGCTTCGTGGCCCATCATTGTACGGCCTGTCTGTACAAGGTCGGGACGAGCAGACCATAGAGCATCATCTATAAGGAAGTACTCCTGCTCCCAACCTAAGTATGAATATACACGCTCTACACTCTTGTCAAAGTAGCGGCATACATCAGTCGCAGCCTTGTTTACAGCCTGTATAGAGCGTAGTAAAGGTGTCTTGTAGTCCAATGCCTCACCATTGTAGGCAATGAATAGGGTAGGAATGCATAGCGTTGTATCGACAATAAATGCGGGTGAAGTTGGGTCCCATGCAGAGTAACCTCTCGCCTCAAAGGTATTTCGTATGCCTCCACTTGGAAAACTCGATGCATCGGGCTCCTGCTGAATAAGTACTTTGCCTGAAAACTCCTCAAGTAGTCCACCTTGGCCATCTGGCTCAGCAAAGGAGTCGTGCTTCTCTGCAGTTCCTCCTGTCAGAGGCTGAAACCAATGGCAGTAGTGGTCTGCTCCATGACTTAAAGCCCACTGACGCATACCGGCAGCAACAGCATCGGCAACATCTTGAGTGAGAGGAGTGTTGTTCTCTATAGTGGCTACCAAAGCCTCGTAGGTCTGTTTATTTAAAAATTTACGCATCTGTTTGCGACCAAACACCTTCTCTCCAAAATAGTCCGACGGATTACTACTCGGAGGAGTAACCTCTATTGCTCTCTGCTGTAGAGCACGCTCTAACATTCTGAAACGTAATAATGACATATAGTACTAATTTTTGCGCAAATGTAATATTTTTTCTACAAAAACAGCACAAGATGATAATTTATTTACTATAGTTTAATGTTATTCATTAAAGTTAATTTTTTAATTTAATGATATTCGTTAAATGGGTATAGATTATGACGATCTTTTAAACAAATTGGTGCATTTTATTTTGCGGGTTCTTGTTTGGCTGAGAGGTGGAGCTGTTTTTGAAGGTTTGGCTACTATTTGTTGAAAATATTTTGAAGTCTGAAAAAAATGGGTTAACTTTACACGATTTTATATAAATAGATATATTTTTACCCTAAACTATAACAAAATTTTAAAAAATTATGGCAACAACCAATTGTGAAAAGTTATTTGCCGAGTTCCCAGAGGTCTCTACCGAGGCATGGGAGGCGGCGATAGCTGTTGACCTTAAAGGTGCCGACTATGAGCGCAAATTGGTATGGAGAACTAATGAGGGTTTTAACCTTCGTCCATACTATCGTGCCGAGAACCTTGAGGGTCTTGAGACTTTGGGTACTCAGGCTGGTGAGTTCCCTTATTTGAGAGGTGTAAGCGGTGATAATAATTGGCTTACACATCAGACTATTGCGGTAAAGTGCCCTAAGGCTGCAAATGAGGTGGCTCTTAAGGCGCTATCTACAGGCGTTGACTCTCTTGGCTTCTGCCTTACAGAGGAGCTGACAGCAGAGCAGCTTGATGAGCTGTTGGCTGGTATTGTTCTTCCTGCAGTAGAGCTTACTTTCTGTGGTAAGGGTGCAGGTAAGGTTGTAGCACTTCTTTTGGCTAAGGCTCAGGCAGAGGGCGTAGCGAAGGATGACCTTCGTGCTAACTTCTGCATCGACCCACTTGTAAAGCACCTCTCTCAGAAGGGTGATTGGTGTGAGGAGTGCCAGGACGGTAAGTGCCTTTCAAAGATTGCTGAGCTTGTAAAGGCTACTGCTGAGTACAAGCATGTAAGAGTTGTAAATGTCTCTGCAAACGTATTCTCAGATTCAGGTTCTACAATCGTAGAGGAACTCGGTTTTGGTCTTTCTGTTGCTCACGAGTACCTTGTACGCCTTATGGAGGCAGGTCTTACAGTAGATGAGGCTGCATGTAAGATTCGTTTCTCATTTGCAGTTACTTCAAACTACTTTATGGAGATGGCTAAGTTCCGTGCTGCACGTCTGCTTTGGGCTAACATCGTAAAGCAGTATGAGCCTGCTTGCGACTGCTCTTGCAAGGCATTTGTACACGCACGTACATCAGCTTGGAACCAGACTGTTTATGATCCATACGTAAATATGCTTCGTGGAACAACCGAGGCTATGAGTGCAGCAATCGCAGGTGTACACTCTTTGGAGGTACTTCCATTTGACTATTCATACAGCCAGACTACAGAGTTCTCACAGCGTATTGCTCGTAATGAGGGTCTTCTTCTTAAGCATGAGAGCCACTTTGATCAGGTTATTGACCCTGCAGGCGGTTCTTACTATATCGAGAACCTTACAAAGGCTATCGCAGATCAGGCATGGGCTCTGTTCCTTGAGGTTGAGGATAAGGGCGGCTATGTAGAGGCATTCAAGGTTGGTTATGTAGTAGAGCGTGTTAAGGCATCTGCAGCAGCTAAGGATAAGGCTATCGCTACTCGTCGTCAGATTCTGCTAGGTGCAAACCAGTATCCTAATTTCAACGAGGTTGCAGACGCAGCTGTATCTGTTGAGGCTGTAACTCGTCCTGCAGCTGAGGGTAATGTACTCGTTCCTTATCGTGGTGCTATGGCATTCGAGGCTATGCGTTACGGCGTAGATAAGAGCGGTAAGGAGCCTAAGGCATTTATGCTCACTTGCGGCAACCTTGCAATGGCTCGTGCACGTGCGCAGTTCTCTTGCAACTTCTTCGCTTGCGCAGGTATCCGTGTTCAGGACAACAACTTCTTCAAGAGCGTTGAGGAGGGTGTTGAGGCAGCACTTGCTTCTAAGGCAGATATCGTTGTTGTTTGTGCATCAGACGACGACTACGCAGAGGTTGCTCCAAAGGTTAAGGAGCTTCTCGGCGGTAAGGCTATCCTTGTTGTAGCAGGCGCACCTGCTTGTACAGAGGAGCTTCAGGCACAGGGTATTAACAACTTCATCAGCGTCAAGAGCAATGTCCTTGAGACACTTCGTGGCTACTTGGCTCAGATGGGTATCTAAAGAGCAGAAACAATGAGAGCAAAATTTTCAGAATTGAAATATCAGGGTGGTGCATGCCACGCTGCTGAGGCTGTAAAGGAGCCTTGGATTACTGCTGAGCAGATATCTGTCAAGGATGGTTATACTGCGGCAGACCTTGAGGGTATGGAGCATTTGAACTATGCAGCAGGTGTTGCACCGTTCTTGCGTGGTCCTTACTCTACTATGTATGTAATGCGTCCATGGACTATTCGTCAGTATGCAGGTTTCTCTACAGCTGAGGAGTCAAACGCATTCTATCGTCGTAACCTTGCTGCAGGTCAGAAGGGCCTTTCAGTGGCTTTCGACCTTGCAACACACCGTGGTTATGATGCAGATCACCCACGTGTAGTAGGTGATGTTGGTAAAGCAGGTGTATCTATCTGCTCTGTAGAGGATATGAAAGTACTCTTTGACGGTATTCCACTCGATAAGATGTCAGTATCAATGACAATGAACGGAGCCGTTCTTCCTGTACTTGCATTCTACATCGTAACAGGTCTTGAGCAGGGTTGTACACTTGACCAGCTCGCAGGTACTATTCAGAACGATATTTTGAAGGAGTTCATGGTGCGTAACACCTATATCTATCCTCCAAAGTTCTCAATGAAGATTATTGCAGATATCTTTGAGTACACTTCAAAGAATATGCCTAAGTTTAACTCAATCTCTATCTCAGGTTACCACATGCAGGAGGCAGGTGCAACTGCAGATATTGAGTTGGCTTATACCCTTGCAGATGGTCTTGA
Source organism: Alistipes sp. (assembly GCA_017381935.1). GTDB lineage: Bacteria > Bacteroidota > Bacteroidia > Bacteroidales > Rikenellaceae > Alistipes. Next base: position 91,509 of record JAFOBG010000049.1, on the reverse strand, counting down.
GTACCTCCGTGCAGGTATCAACGCAGGTATGTCTATCGACGCCTTCGCACCACGTCTTTCATTCTTCTGGGCTATCGGTATGAACCACTTCATGGAGATTGCAAAGATGCGTGCAGCACGTATGTTGTGGGCAAAGATTGTTAAGCAGTTCAACCCTAAGAACCCTAAGTCTTTGGCACTCCGTACTCACTCACAGACCTCAGGTTGGTCTCTTACTGAGCAGGATCCATTTAACAACGTAGGTCGTACAGCTATTGAGGCTATGGGTGCAGCTCTTGGGCACACTCAGTCATTGCATACCAATGCTCTTGATGAGGCTATCGCTCTTCCTACAGACTTCTCGGCTCGTATTGCTCGTAATACTCAGATTTACATCCAGGAGGAGACAAACGTATGCCGTTCTGTTGACCCATGGGCAGGTTCATACTATGTAGAGAGCTTGACTAACGAGATTGCACACAAGGCATGGGCTCTTATCGAGGAGGTTGAGCAGCTTGGTGGTATGGCTAAGGCAATCGAGACAGGTATTCCTAAGATGCGTATTGAGGAGGCTGCAGCACGTACACAGGCTCGTATCGACTCAGGTGAGCAGAAGATTATCGGTCTTAACGAGTATCGCCTTGAGAAGGAGGCTCCAATCGATATCTTGGCAGTAGATAACACTGCAGTTCGTGAGAGTCAGATTAAGCGTCTTAATGAGCTTAAGGCTTCTCGTGATCAGGCAGCTGTTGATGCAGCTCTTGCAGCTATTACTAAGTGTGTTGAGACAGGTGAGGGTAACCTCCTTGAGCTTGCTGTTGAGGCAGCTAAGGTTCGTGCAACCCTTGGTGAAATCTCTTACGCTTGCGAGGTTGTTGTAGGCCGTTACAATGCAGTAATTCGTTCAATTTCAGGTGTATATAGTTCAGCTATGAAGCAGGATGCAGAGTTCGAGAAGGCAAAGCAGATGTGTGCTGAGTTTGCTAAGCGCGAGGGTCGTCAGCCTCGTATTATGATTGCGAAACTTGGTCAGGACGGTCATGACCGTGGTGCTAAGGTTGTTGCAACAGGTTATGCAGATATCGGTTTCGACGTCGATATGGGTCCTCTCTTCCAGACCCCTGCAGAGGCAGCTAAGCAGGCTGTTGAGAATGATGTACACGTTGTAGGTGTATCTTCACTTGCAGCGGGCCACCTCACTCTCGTACCTCAGATTATTGAGGAGCTTCGTAAGCTCGGTCGTGAGGATATCATCGTTATCGTAGGTGGTGTAATCCCAGCTCAGGACTACGATCAGCTCTATCGTGATGGTGCAGCAGCTATCTTTGGCCCAGGTTCAAAGATTTCTGCAGCAGCAATAAAGATGTTAGAGATTCTTTCAGAGTAAATCTAATTTCTGCGGTATTTACTGCCGCTACTAAATAATCAAGCAGTGGATGTGCAAAAAAGTACTATCCACTGCTGATTTTTTTTACCAGAACGTTTAACCTTTACTTAAAATTAGTTTTGGGCTAATAATTGTTACAGAATAGCCGATATTTTCATTCACACGGTACATTAATTTAATAGTTGTCTCTCCAATCTATACCATATTTTTTTTAATGCGCACGTATTAATTTCAAAAAAAAGATATATCTTTGTAATTTAAAGCGTTAGAAAATGTTTGATAACAGAATAAAGATAGGTATTACTCAGGGTGATACCAATGGAATTGGTTGGGAGGTAATTTTAAAGGCGTTCTCAGATTCTACTATGTTGGAACTCTGTACGCCGGTGATATACGGAACACGCCGAGCTGCCGATTTTTACTCTTCACGTCTTGGCGATGAGGAGGTAGAACAGGTACGATTTAACATCTGCTCATCTGCCTCTGAGGCTCGTTATGGGGCAGTAAACTTGGTAGAGGTTGGCGAGAAGGATTTGTATATAGATGCAGGTAAGGCTACACAACCTGCGGCGAAGGCTGCTATAGCTGCTTTGGAGACTGCAAGTGAGGATTTGCTAAGTGGAGATATTGCAGCAGTAGTAACAGCTCCGATTAATAAGGAGAGCATGCAGGCGGCAGGCTTTGGATATACAGGACATACTGAGTATTTTGCGGCTAAAGCAGAGGGTAATCCGACAATGATAATGTCGTCTCAAATTCTCAAGGTCGCTCTTGCTACTGTACATATTCCGGTAGAGAGTGTTGCTCAGTCTTTGGATAAGGAGCGTTTGGTAGAGCAACTAAAGTCGCTTAAAGAGACTCTGAAGAGTGATTATGGTATTGTAGAGCCACGTATTGCAGTACTTTCACTCAACCCTCATGCAGGGGATGGAGGTCTGATTGGCGATGAGGAGAGTCAGATTATACGCCCTGCAATAAATGAGGCCTATCAGGCTGGAGTTTTGGCCTTTGGACCTCTTGCAGCAGATGGTCTGTTTGCAGGAGGAGGATATAAGAAGTACGATTTGCTCTTAGCGATGTATCACGATCAAGGCCTTACACCATTTAAAGCGCTCTGTCCGGAGGGGGTAAATTTTACGGCAGGCTTGGATGTAATCCGCACTTCGCCTGACCATGGAGTGGCCTATGATATTGCAGGCAAGGGTGTAGCTGATCCTCAGTCTATGCGTAATGCTATATATGAAGCAATAGATATCTCACGTCGCCGTCTTTTGTACTCACGATGGTCTCGCAATCCTTTGGAGCGATTTGAGCGAGAGAAGGGCAGAGATATGTCTATGAAGGATATTAAAGTAGATGACACAGCTGAGCAGTAATCCGTCTCGTCATTGTGGAGCTGCGAAGGTGCAATAATATTAAACAATTAAAAATTACACAACACTATGGTTAAAGTAACCTTTCCTGATGGCTCAGTAAGAGAGTATGCCAAAGGAACAACTGCTTACCAGGTTGCAGAGAGTATCAGCCCTCGTTTAGCTGCGGACTGTCTTGCTGCCTCGGTAGATGATGTAACAGTAGATTTGTCGCGTGCGATAGAGAGCGACTGTTCTATTAAATTCTTTAAGTGGGATGATGCAGAGGGGAAGCACGCCTTTTGGCATACATCTTCACATTTGCTCGCAGAGGCTCTTGAGGCTCTCTATCCGGGCATTAAGTTTGGTATCGGTCCTGCTATTGAGCAGGGATTTTACTACGATGTAGATTGTCCGGTACCTATTCTTGAGTCTGACCTGCCTAAGATTGAGGCAAAGATGGCTGAGCTGGCTCGTAATAAGGAGACTCTTGTTCGCACAGAGGTAGCTAAGGCTGAGGCTCTAAAGACATTTACCGAGAAGGGCGATGAATATAAGGTAGAGCTTATCTCGGCGCTTGAGGATGGTACAATTTCGTTCTATACTAACGGTGCATTTACCGATTTGTGCCGTGGTCCGCATATTCCACATACAGGTTTTATTAAGGCTATCAAGCTTACATCTGTTGCCGGTGCATACTGGAGAGGAGATGAGAAGAATAAGATGCTGACCCGTATCTATGGCGTTTCATTCCCTAAGAAGTCTATGCTTGATGAGTATCTTCAGATGCTTGAGGAGGCTAAGAAACGCGACCACCGTAAGCTCGGAAAGGAACTGGAGCTCTTTACATTCTCACAGCGTGTAGGTCAGGGACTGCCGCTATGGTTGCCAAAGGGTGCAGAGCTTAGAGACCGTTTGGAGCGTTTCTTGCGTAAGATTCAGAAACAGCATGGCTATCAGCAGGTTATCACTCCGCATATTGGTAATAAGGACCTTTATGTAACATCAGGCCACTATGCGAAGTATGGTAAGGACTCTTTCCAGCCTATCCATACTCCATTTGAGGGAGAGGAGTACCTGCTTAAGCCTATGAACTGTCCTCACCACTGCGAGATTTATCGTAGCAAGCCACGTTCTTATAAGGATCTGCCTGTACGTCTTGCAGAGTTTGGTACTGTATATCGTTATGAGCAGTCTGGAGAGCTTCATGGTCTTACTCGTGTGCGCTCATTTACCCAGGATGATGCTCACCTCTTTGTACGTCCAGACCAGTTGCTTGAGGAGTTTGAGAAGGTTATAGATATTGTACTCTACATCTTCCGTACACTTAAGTTTGATAAATATACAGCTCAGATTTCACTGCGAGACCCTGAGAATACCTCTAAATATATAGGTACAGACGAGAATTGGGAGAAGGCTGAGAATGCAATTATTCAGGCTTGCCAGGAGAAGGGTCTTAATACTGTTGTAGAGACAGGTGAGGCTGCATTCTATGGTCCTAAGCTTGACTTTATGGTTAAGGATGCTCTTGGTAGAAGCTGGCAGCTTGGCACAATCCAGGTTGACTATAACCTTCCTGAGCGTTTTGACCTTACATATAAGGGTGCAGATGATAAGTTACATCGCCCAATTATGATTCACCGTGCGCCATTCGGCTCTATGGAGCGCTTTGTGGCAGTATTGTTGGAGCATACAGCAGGTAAGTTCCCACTCTGGCTCTCTCCTGATCAGTGTGTAGTACTTCCTATTTCAGAGAAGTTTAACGCTTATGCAGAGGAGGTTGTAGCATACCTTAATGAGTATGATGTACGTGCACATATCGACGATAGAAATGAGAAGATTGGCCGTAAGATTCGAGATAACGAGCTTAAGCGAATTCCTTATTTGCTCATCGTAGGAGAGAAGGAGGCTGCAGAGCGTACCGTATCAGTTCGTGCACAAGGCGAGGGTGATAAGGGCTCTATGACACTTGAAGAGTATCGTGATTATATGCACTCACTTGTTCAGGCAGAGATTGAGGAGAACAAATTGCATTAGTTTTTCGTATAATAAAGGGGCTGTGTTTTGTACAGCCCTTTAGAGATAAAATTATTTTTAACAACATTTAACATCTTTAATGGCTGGTTTTAAACCATTTACTCCCAATCCGCAGAATAATGCGCAGGGAAATCAGAACCGTGGTCGTCGTCCTGTAAAGGAGAATCCGAACCGCATCAATAATGAGATTACAGCTCCAACAGTTCGTATTGTTGGCGATAACGTTGAGCCAAATCTTGTCCTTCCGATTGCGAAAGCAATTGCTCTTGCAGATGAGATGGAGCTTGACCTTGTCGAAATCTCTCCAAATGCTGAGCCTCCTGTATGTCGTATCGTTGACTATCAGAAGTTCCTCTATCAGCAGAAGAAAAAGCAGAAGGAGATTAAGGCTAAGCAGACCAAAATCGTAGTCAAAGAGATTCGTTTTGGCCCGCAGACTGACGATCATGACTTCAACTTCAAACTCCGTCATGCCGAGAACTTTATCAAAGAGGGAGCGAAAGTTAAGGCGTATGTATTTTTCCGAGGACGTAGTATCGTCTTTAAGGAGCAGGGAGAGATTCTCCTACTTCGTTTCGCTACCGCCCTTGAGGAGGTTGCTAAGGTTGAGGTAATGCCAACTCTTGAGGGTAAAAAGATGAATATGATACTTGCACCAAAGTCGAAGAAGAATTAGATTTTGTTGTAAAATCAGATTTGGAGTATAGAATACCTACGGTTTATGCCGTGGGTATTTTTTTTGTTGGGGGAATTTTGTATATTTGCAATATAAAGGTATTATTTTGAGTTATGAAGAGACTATTTCTATCTATCCTATTTCTCTTTGCCGTAGTTACGGTAAGAGCTGAGTTTCGTGTATATTGTGAGGTCGTGAGAAGTGCGGGAACTACTGCAATTCTTAAATTTGGTTCTATTGAGTATGAAATTGATAAGGGTAATAAGCGTATTTGCAGATTTAATACCGTTGTAGATGCTCTTAACTTTATGTCTGAGCATGGTTGGACACTAGAAGAGGTATATATCGTGCCAAACAAAGAGTTTGCTACAGAGAGGACATTTCTATTGAGTAAGCCTGTAGAGAGTATAGAGGCTTATAAGGAGGAGATTGTTCGCAACTATTTGGAACCACGCCGATTTCTGCTTGGAGATAAAGAGTCTGGAGAGTAAATATGATAACTGCAGACCGAATATTCTCGATAACTACATCTGAGCAGTTTGAGCAGATAGTAATGGAGGTGTTTCGCTTTCAGGCGGAGCATTGTGCTGTCTATGCTCAGTATCTTAGTCTTGTAGGGGTGGATATTAAAAAGGTGCAGAGTATAGAGCAGATACCCTTTTTGCCTATAGAGCTCTTTAAGAGCCATGAAGTATATTCGGCAACAACAGAACCTCAGATTGTCTTTACCTCAAGTGCAACGACTGGCATGACGCCATCTCGCCATCTAGTGGCTGACCTTGCTATCTATGAGCGTGATTTTATAGACTCTTTCCGCCTATTTTATGGTGATATAGAGCAGTGGAGCGTATATGGTCTGTTGCCAAATTATCTGCAACGTCAAGGTTCATCTCTCGTCTATATGGTTGATAGACTGATAAAAAGATGCGGTAGTGGTGGTTTTTATCTGGATAACTACGAGCAACTACTTGCTGATATTGCTGTCGATAGTAAGCCGAAGATATTGCTTGGTGTAACCTATGCACTATTAGACTTGGCCGAGAAATATTGTCCAAAGTTGGAGAATACTATTGTTATGGAGACGGGCGGTATGAAGGGTTATCGCAAAGAAATGCCAAAATCTGAATTGCACCGTGTTTTATGCCAGGCCTTTGGCGTGGATAGAATACACTCAGAGTATGGCATGGCAGAACTTCTGTCTCAGGGTTACTCTGTTGGTCAAGGTCTTTTTGCAGCACCACCGTGGATGAAAGTCCTTGTAAGAGATATAAATGACCCCTTTAGGATAGTTGGAACTGCACGCCGAGGTGCAATAAATATAATAGATTTGGGAAATCTGTACTCTTGCTCTTTTATAGCGACTCAAGACTTAGGCGTTGTAAATAATGATGGAACCTTTAGAATTGAGGGACGTGTAACGGATGCAGATATTCGAGGATGTAATTTGCTTGTACAATGAGATATAACGCAGAGGATTTAGCAAAATTGCACACCGTTCTCTATGAGATACTTTCAGAGATAGACCGAGTGTGTAAAAAATACAATATCCCATACTTCATTCAAGGAGGTAGCGCAATTGGCGCCTTTTATAACAAGGGTGTAGTGCCGTGGGATGATGATGTGGATGTGGGCATGACACGAGAGAACTATAACCGTTTCCTTGAGGTTGCGCCCTCTGAGTTGGACTCTCGTTACTTTTTGGAGTGGTTTGGCACAGAGAGTAATACACCATTCTATTTTGCTAAGGTAAAGAAGAATAATACTCTGTTTGTAGAGCAGATTTGGAAGGATATGGATATACATCACGGCATCTTTGTCGATATATTCCCGTATGACCGTATTCCGGATAATAGAACACTTGAGACACTGCATCGTTTCTCGGCTAAGTTCTGGATTAACTGCTTTATGGGTAAGCAGATTTGGCTCTGGAAACATTGTGGAAAGTGCGAAATATCCTCTGCACTGCCGAAGTCATGGATAGGTTGTGCGGCGATAAAGGTAGTGTGCTCTCTTATGTCTCGCAAGGCGATATATAATAAGATGTGCCGTGTGCTGGGTCGTTATAATAAGGCGAATACTCAGTTTGTCAATATAGTGCGTATGCCTAAGGACCAGATACGTCGCTGCTATGTTGAAAATCCGGTACTTATGGAGTTTGGAGGAATGCAGATACCTGTTCCTGATAATGTAGAGGAGTATTTGCGTCATCACTATCCAAACCTCAGACCTGTACTACCTGTTGAGGAACAGGTAAATCATGCACCTTATAAGTTGGACTTTGATACAACACGATGAAACGCCTATCTATTATAATCCCGACCTACAATATGGAGGAATTGCTCCCTTCATGTCTTGACTCACTTGTTAGTTCGCCTGCAGCATCTGAGTTGGATGTGGTCGTGGTTAATGACGGGAGTAAGGATTTGTCGCTTGCCGTAGCTCAACGTTATGCAGAGCAATATCCGCATTGTGTGCGAGTGATAGATAAAGAGAATGGTAACTATGGCTCAACGATAAACGCTGCTCTGCCAACTCTTCAGGGTGAATATGTGAAGATTTTGGATGCTGATGACACATTTGACAGTAGCGCATTGTCCCCATTTGTGGAGTATCTCTCTCAAATATCGGGAGCAGATATGGTTGTTGCTCCATTTATAGAGATAGACCGCCGTGGGGAGCATAAGGTGAGCTACAACCTCTACTCAGGCAAAGCCTATGGCTTGGGCGTGCCTTATGAGGCTGAGCAGGTGTTTAAGGATAGGGCAATACGTTTCTTTATGATGCACTCTGTGGCATATCGTACTAGTTTGTTGCAAAATATGGGCTATAGACAGAGTGAAGGTATCTCTTATACCGACCAAGAGTGGTGTTTTTATCCTATCTTTAGGGTTGAGAAGATAGCCTTCTCAGATATAGCACTCTATCGCTATAACCTTACACGTGAGGGTCAGACGATGGATTTATCAGTACAGTTGCGAAGTGTGGGGCAACTCAAAAAGGTGGTTGTTGAGATGGCTAAATATCTTGACAATAACTTGGAACTACTCTCTGTGGCTCGCTACAACTTTTTGAGTGGCGTTGTGATGCGTCGTATTGAGAGTGTACTGAGAAAGTGCCTGCTTGAGATGGACGATAGACAGTTTATAGAGTCTAACTTTGTAGAGATGTTAGAAACTTTTACTCGCCTTGCCCCTCGTCAGCTTACAGTGCCGGTAAATGGTATGCTGAAGATAGATTTGCTTAAAAAGTGGCGAAAGGGTGGTTCTCGGTATTCAAGAACTATTCGTCAACTCCTTATTACTGCAGATAGATTTATGCAGAGAGTTTATAACCTTATATACAAATAGAGATAACCAAATGTTAAATTAGATAGATATGAGTATAAAAATTAGACCTTATATTGCGCCGGAGATTGATTCGTTTGATATGCCGATAGAGCGTGGATTTGCTATATCTGATAATGGAGGATTTGAGCAGCCGGAATATGGAGGGGCGGATGAACTATAGTATATTTCTATGAAGAGGAAATTATTACTTTTATTGAGTCTTGTTGCTATACTAAGTGCATGTACAGATAGCTATACTGTTGATAGTGTGGACGGTGGAAGTCGTATAGACTTTTATGCCGACTTTGATAGTAAGACCCGAATAGAGTTTACAGATGAGAATATATATGCTTGGGAGGGAGATGAGACTTTGGGAGTCTATCTCGACTCAGCAACGCCTACTGTGAACAGCCATGCAAACCTTACCTTGACAGACGGGGTGGCTAAGTGTTGGACAACAACCAAATACTATGCTGCGGGAGATAGAATGTATGTCTATTATCCGTGGGATGAGCATAATGATATGAATAGTCTGTCTGAACTATCACTTACTCTGCCTGTACATCAGAAACAGAGTGAGGCAGGCTGTTTTACGGTTGAGAATATGCCTATGGCGAGTTCTGCTGTAACTTTAGACATCTCTCAGAGTACCCCTACAGTCTATATGCGTCCTTTGGCTGGATTTCTTCGTATAAATGTATATAGTTCTCAGAGTAGGACAAAGGAGAGTGTGCTGTCGGTCGAGTATTGTGATGAAGATACACCTATGGCCGGTAATTTTAGCCTTGATATGAGAACAGTCGCTGCGAGTGGAGAGATTGTAATGGGTAAGTGCAGTAGTAATATGGTGGCAGTGAGCGTTGCTACGCCTTATTTGGTAACAGAGTCTCCAAAAGGAAATAGCATCTATCTTGTACTTGCCCCAGGTAGCTATGAGGGAGAGTTGACGATTACGACAAATAAGGCGATTTATAGATATAACTATACTCGAACAGTTGAGCGTAACAGATACTACGATGTCAATATCGACCTCTCTAACGCAACATCTTATCAGACTCTGTCTAGTACGTGGGGTGGAGGAGATGGAAGTAAGGAGTCTCCATTTCTTATCTCTACGGGTAAGGATTTGGCTCTACTCTCCGAGTTGATAAATGAGACGGGAGCCGGAAAACGTTATCTTAATAAGCATTATCGCCAGATCTGCGATATTGATATGACCGGAGTCTCAATGGCTCCAATATCTAAAAAGAGTGAATTGGCATTTAAGGGTAGCTATGATGGCAATGGCTATACTATTGAGGGAGTAGAGTTAGTGCCTGCAGATGGCTCTGGACCTTGTGCTCTGTTTGGCTATACTTCGGAGGCAGAACTTAAGGGTGTTACAGTTAAAAATTTTGTAATTGGTAGTACAGATAAGTATCAGGCTGCACTTGTGGGGCATGCTACAAATACAACGATTACAGACTGCCAACTTGAAGGGAAGATAAAGTTTTATAACCTCTATAGTGGAGGTTTGGTAGGTTATATGTCATCAGGTTGCCTTAGTAGTTGTAGAGTGAATGGTCTTGTTGAGAATGATGTTAAGGGCAATAATACAGCAGAGGAGACGAATGTCGCCTATACAGCAGGTTTTGTTGGACATGCAATAGATGGAGCGCTTATTGAGAACTGTACTTTGAGTGGCGATGTGGCAACAATGGGCCGTTATGCAGCAGGTATTGTTGCACGAGTTGAGAATGCAACTATCCGGGGTTGTAGTGTCCTTAATACAGCAGAAATCTCTAATGTGTCTAACTATTGTGGAGGTATCGTCGCTATTATGGTGGACAATAACAGCCTTATTGAGAGTTGTCGTTTTGAGGGCCGTGTGAATACAAGTTATCCTATTGCAGGAGCTATTGTAGGCTCTATGACGGCTGGTAAGGTTTATAATTGTCTATCAACTAAAAACTCTATTGCTACAAGCTATGAGGGCTATTCTGGTGGTATTGCAGGCCAAATATATACCGCTACGGCGACAGATGTTGCCATAATTGATAACTGCTCTGCCTATGGTCAGGTTGAGGGAGCGTATAATGTTGGTGGTATTGTTGGATATGTGCGTCATTCCCAAAAAGGTGCTTATGCAGGTATTACAAACTGCGCTGTTTTGGGTAGTACTCTTATCTCTCGTGGTGCAAATAGCTATGGCTATAACCTTGTAGGAGGTATTGCGGGTTGGCTACATGGAGATAATAATACGGTGGTAATTGCAAACTGCGTAGCTCGTCCAAAGGAGATTCATGGAGCACCTGTGAGTAAGAGTGTTGCAACTAAGGAGATTATAGCAGGCCTTGTAGCGTGCCCTAATATTGACGATATTCATGTTGAGGCCTGCTATACAGATATAACTCGAGACAATCTGCTCGTTGGTTTTGAGCAGGTTAAGGAGACTGCAGGTACAATAATTCGTCATGGAACGCTCTTTGGGTATGCTTATAACTCATGTTCGTTTAGCAATTGTTACTCTCTTAACTTGCTACCTATGCATGGTAGTTGGACAACGGGTAAAACTATAGATGTTAGTCGTTCTGCAGTCGTTACTCTAACTCAGATGACAGACGGAACTCTGCTTGCAAAGCTAAATGAGGCTGCAGCTGCTTATGTACCTATGCAGAATACGCCGGCAGCTGTGAGTTGGACAACGGGAACAGATGGTTATCCTGTTCCGGCTAATCTGCCTATAGATACAACACCTATAAATGCAGAGCCTAAAAAGGTGAGTGTTATCGGAGACTCTATATCTACCTTTAGAGGTTATATTCCATACTCATACTCAACATACTATCCACGAACAGATGGTACATTCCTCTCTGTGGCAGATATGTATTGGTATCATTTGATATACAAGCACATGGCAAATGCCCGTCTTGAACGTAATATAGCATACTCAGGTTCATGGGTTACAAATGCCTCTGCAAGTGAAAAAACATACTTTGCAAGACGATTTATGGACCAAAATGGAGTAGGAGATGCCGATATAGTACTCATTCATGGCGGCACAAATGACTGGAATAAGAAAGCTGTAAGTCTTGTTGATGATGTGAGTATCCGTTCAACAACAGCCCCGACTGATACGCAGATGGCTCCTATCTTTGCCGCAGCTGATGCCGCAACAACACGAGCAGAGATTGAAGCTCTAGATGATCAGACCTTCTGTCAGGCTTATATTAAGCTGATTAAACTTATTATTGACCGTAATCCTGATGTGAAGGTTGTCTGTATTATCGGAGACTATGTAGGTGTTGGTGTGCAGTTGGCTATACATAAGATTGCAGACCACTTTACAAATTGCAGATGTGTAGATTTGCGAGCCGTAAATGGTTTTAATGACCAGACTTATATGCCGAAACTATACTATAGTGAGACAAATACAGGGCAGTGCCATCCAAATCAGCAGGCTATGGCATTTATAGGCGAGAAGATATATAAAGAGCTTGGGGAGTGGCTTGAAGATTAAGCCTCTTTATAGAGAATTTGTGAAATAATTGTTATATTTGTGAAAATATTGAGTACTATGAAGGTAAATATTATCAACAATTCGGGATTTGATCTGCCCGCTTATGCAACACCTCTTTCAGCAGGTATGGATTTGAGAGCTGCTATGACTGAGAGTATTGTTCTTAATCCACTTGAAAGAGCACTTGTCCCTACAGGCCTCTTTGTGGAGCTGCCTGAAGGCTATGAGATGCAGATACGTCCACGTAGTGGCCTTGCTGCAAAGCATGGTGTTACGGTGCTTAATTCACCTGGAACTATAGATGCAGATTATCGTGGCGAGATAAAGGTGATTCTTGTCAATCTATCCAATACTCCATTTGAGATAGTGCCCGGAGAGCGTATTGCTCAAGCTGTAGTTGCTCAGCATGCACATATAGAGTGGAATGAGGTTGAGCAGTTAGGAGCAACCGAGCGTGGTGCGGGCGGCTTTGGAAGTACAGGCCGTGGATAGTACAAAAGTTAGTATTTTATTAGGGCGAGATTTTTATAATTCTCGCCCTAACTCATCTACAGCGGCCTTGAGTTGCTCAAGAGCTTGACAAAGTATAGCACGGGTTGTGCCTACATTGAGACGCATAAATCCCTCTCCCTCTTTGCCGAATATAGCTCCATCATTTAGAGCAAGAGCAGCTTTGTCTGTAAATAACTCTACAATTTTATCGTGCGATATATTAAGACCTCTGCAATCAAGCCAAACAAGGAAGGAGGCCTCAGGACGAATAGCTACTATTTGTGGGATATACTGCTTACAGAAGTCGATTGTAAAGAGTATGTTACCCTCTACATAACGCAACATCTCTTCTCTCCATCTCTCTCCATTCTCAAATGCTGCAATAGTGGCTATAGGTGCGAATATATCTGGTTGGTTGAGTTCATTTCCACTCATCCAACCGAAGAATTTATCTCGTAGTTCACAATTTGAGACAATAGCATATGAGGCAACTATGCCTGCAATGTTGAATGTCTTTGATGGAGCTCCGAATGTGATACTGCATTGAGCCGCAATCTCTGATACAGATGCAAACGGAGTGTGGGCTTTGCCCCATAGAGCCATGTCTGAGTGTATCTCGTCTGAGATTACGATTATACCTCTACTGTGGCAGAACTCAGCAAGACGGATAAGCGTCTTACGGCTCCATAGAATACCTACAGGGTTGTGAGGGTTGGCAAGAATTAACATCTTGCAATGGCTGTCAGCAACTGCCTCAAGATTCTCGAAGTCAATCTCGTAGCTACCACTTTCTGTGCGGTGTAGAGGGTTTTCGACCACCTCAAAACCGTTGTGCATGGCTACATTGCGGAATGGATGATATACAGGCGGCTGGATTATGATCTTATCCCCAGGTTTCAGAAGTGCATTTATAGCCATGGCAATACCCTTGACAATGCCTGGAATGTAACAAATCCACTCTGGTTTAATCTCCCAATTGTGGCGAGAGCGTACCCAATTGATAATAGCCTTGCGATAACGCTCAGGCTCTAATGTATATCCAAAAATAGGGTGCTCAAGTCTTGCCTTGATAGCATCGACAATAAAGTCGGGCGTTGCAAAGTCCATATCAGCAACCCACATAGGCAGCAGCTCGCTATTGCCATACCACTGCTCAAGACCGTCGCACTTGATAGCTCCCGAACCGCGACGGTCAATAATCTGGTCAAAATCGTACTTCATTGTCGCAAAGTTACAAAATTATTTGTTACTTGCCTATATAGACCAATAAAAAAAGACCTCGCTAAAATGGCGAAGTCTTTTGTGGACCCAGAGGGGCATGATCCCACGACCTTCGGATTATGAGTCCGCTGCTCTAACCGACTGAGCTATGGGTCCGAAATGTTTTCACATTTGCGAGTGCAAAGATATAAAAAAATGTGCAAACGGTGCAAATCTTTTTGTAAAAAAGAGTAATTTTGTGCCGGATAGCCGTATAAATATATGAGAAACAGTAATATAGTAGCAACTACAATGCTATGCGCAATAGCTTCAAGTATATCTGCCGAGGCAATTGCTGCTCAGAAAAGTGTGAAAAAAAAGGATGGTAATCGTCCCAATGTAATCTTTATCCTTTTGGATGATGCCGGATATGGTGATTTCGGTTGTTATGGGCAGACAAAAATAGAGACTCCTAATATAGATGCACTTGCTGCTCGTGGCGTGCGGTTTACAGATATGTATGCAGGAGCCCCTGTCTCTGCGCCATCACGTTGTTGCCTGATGACGGGTATGCATTCAGGACATGCTCAGATACGCTCGAATGATGAGATGTTAGGGCGTGGTGATGTGTGGAGTATTGTTGCAATGCGAGAAAATCCTGAGCTTGAGGGGCAGGCACCGCTTGCAGAGGGTACAACTACTTTGGCAACAGTGATGAAAGATGCGGGTTACCGTACTGCCATGATTGGGAAATGGGGTTTGGGTGGCCCTACATCAAATAGCACTCCGCTAAATATGGGTTTTGATTACTTCTATGGCTATATGTGTCAACGTATGGCGCAGTGTTACTATCCTCCATTCTTGTATAATGGCTTGGAGAGGGAATATACCAATAATCCGGTAATGGATTTGGGAGATCGTCTTGATAAAGGCGCAGACCCATATAAGATGGAGAGCTATGATAAATTTAAAGGTTCAACATATAGTCCGGATGCAATCTATGAGCGTATAGAGAGTTTTATAGATAAAAATAGAGAGGATGAATTCTTTCTGATGTGGACTACGACAATCCCACATAGTGCGCTGACGGCACCTGATAAATGGGTGGAAAAGTATGTCAAGAAGTTTGGTGATGAACCGCCCGTATATACGGGTAAAGGCTACTTCCCAACTCGATACCCTAAGGCAACTTATGCCGCAATGATATCGTATCTCGATTTTCAGATAGGTAAATTGGTCGATTATCTGAAGGCTAAGGGGTTGTATGACAATACTATAATAATGATAACCAGCGATAACGGCCCTACTCATAATGCCTATACAAATACCAATTGGTTTGATTGCGCACATCCATTCCGAAGTGATAAGGGGTGGACAAAACGCTCTTTGCATGAGGGCGGAATTCGTATGCCGTTTATTGTGGCATGGGGAGATAGACTTACCCCGACAGTAAGTGAACATATAGGTTATTTCCCTGATATAATGCCTACTCTGTGCGACTTGGCCGGTGTTAAGAGCCCTAAAACAGATGGCATTTCACTCCTCCCAACATTGGTTGGTAAGAGGCAGAAGGAGCACAAGTACCTATATTGGGAGTTCCCTCCTTTCCGCAATGATAGAGGCTGGCTGAGCGTAAGAATGGGTGAGTGGAAAGGGCTTGTTGTGGATGTCGCAGATGGAAATACCCAGATGCAACTATTTAATATTAAAAATGACCCTCGAGAGGAACATAATTTGGCAGCACAGAATCCGGAGATTATAGCTGCAATGTGGCGAGCTATAGAGGAGTCGCATGAGGATATTGAGAATCCTCTTTTTAAACTCAATATAACATATCCTACGGATAAATAAGAGAGATTCTGCATAAATAATGGATATGCGAAATTAAAAAAAATTAAATATTTCTTGCGAAAAGGGTGTAAAAAACAGAAAAATTATATATACCTTTGCAACTTGAGAAATCACAATTTATCTGTGATTTATGCACTTCTTGTTGTTGGGGTGGTGTGGTTATGGAACAATATTTATAATTTGGGAATAGTTATGCAAAAAATTAAGACTATCTTTTTGATGGTTGTTGCTGTTGTTGTTGCATTTTCAGCACAGGCACAGTTACCGTCTGTAAAGCTTGAGAACAGAAAAGGCGAACTTGTCAATACATCCTCATTGGTTGATGGTAAGACACCTATCATTATCTCTTTTTGGGCTGTAACATGCAAGCCATGTATTCGAGAGTTGGATGCAATTAACGATGCTATGCCTGATTGGTTAGACGAGGCCTCCTTCCGTGTTGTAGCTGTTTCAACAGATGATAGTCGCTTCTCTGCTCAGGCAAGAGCGTGGGTAGAGGGCCATGGTTGGAACGACTTTACAGTACTTTTTGATAAAAATCAGGAGTTTATGCGTGCAATGAATGTCTCTTACACTCCACAGGTTTTTGTTGTAGATAAGGACGGAAAGATTGTCTATTCTCATACCGGTTATACTCCAGGTGCAGAGCAGGAGTTGATAGATAAAATCAAATCGCTCAAATAGTTATTCTATTTTTTTGTAAAGATGAAGAGACTTGCAATTTTATTCACTTGTCTATCGCTTGTAGGTGTTGTTTCGGCAAGAGAGAGAGGTGAGGATAAAACGGGCCGTTTGACCGGTAGTTTTGAAACCAACTCAATATATTATGTTGAGGATAACAAAACTGCGGCTATAGTTCCTGAGGATAACTTTGGCTCTAACAACTATTTGAAACTTGACTATTATCGCGGAAAGTTCTCTGCAGGAGTACAGATGGAGGGCTATCTTCCTGTCCTTCAGGGATATCCAACTAATTTGTCTAAGGTTGGATTAACAAATTATTATGCGTCATGGGTTGATGATAGCTTCTCGATTACTGCGGGAACATATTATGAACAGTTCGGTAGCGGACTATTGTTTCGTTCTTATGAGGACCGTACTTTAGGTATGAATAGCGCACTTATGGGTGCTCGATTTACATACAACTACAAAGATATCTTAGGCGTAAAGGCTATCTGGGGTATGCCACGTCTGGGTATGGAGTTTTCAGATACACAGGTTCGAGGAGGTGATATTTCATTTGCTATCTCTAATCTTGCAGGTTGGACAAAGACTCTTTTTGCCATTGAGGGCTCTGTGCTTAATCGCTATGAGGTGATATCTGCCGATTTGAAGGAGGAGGGTGGCAAGCCTACATCAACAGGCTTCTCCGGCCGAGTAAACTTTGAGCATAAGGGCTTTATTGTCAAGGCTGAGTATATTGATGCAGGAGAAAGACACTATCCTAATGGCGGTTATGATGGAGTTAACGACCCTCGTATCGACCTTATCAAGAATGGTAACGCACAGCTGATTGAGGTTGGCTATAGTGGCCATGGCTTAGGTGTAAATGTTACAGCACGCCGATTGGAGTATATGGATATGCCTATTGTATATCGTAACACCTCGACAGCAAATGCTCTTAACTATATCCCGGCTCTAACAGCCCAATACTCATATTTGTTGACAAACCTCAATCCGTATATTGTGCAACCAAGTACAATGTTGGGTAGCTATTGCGGTCCTGGAGAGATAGGTGGTCAGGTAGATATCTATTACAATGTGGCTCGTCGTACCAAGTTGGGTGGCAAGCGTGGTATGAAGTTGGGCTTAAACTATTCGACCTACTATTCGCTTGTTAAGGATCGCTCGGCAAAGGCAAATAATCTGCTTTGGCAGAGTGTAAACTTTACATTGGAGAAGCAGTTTACAAGAAAGTTTAAATTAAACTTCCTCTACTCGTTCCAAGAGTATAACGACTCTCATGGTGTGAATAACTATACATGGAAGAGTAACATCTTTGTTGCCGATATGCTCTATAAATGGACTCCGACCATCTCTACACGTCTTGAGTTGCAGTATCTCTACTCAAAGCATGATAAAAAGGATTGGATGGCTGCACTTGCAGAGGTTAACTTCGCACCAAATTGGAGCATCTTTGCAAGCGATATGTACAATCATGGTCAGACTAAGATACATTATTACAACGCAGGAGTAAGCTATACTAAGTCTCGTACACGTATTCAACTTAGCTATGGCCGAAATCGTGCCGGTGTGGTCTGCTCAGGTGGTGTGTGTCGAAATATACCGGCTTATACGGGTGCAAATTTGATGATAACTACAAGTTTCTAAATAATGAAGGGGTTAGTACAATATATAACACTTATCGTGGCAATGCTTACTGTGGGTTGCCATGGAGATGTTAATGACCTTGTTGTGGACAATCAGACTCCGGATACTCCGCAGGTAGATAATAAGCTTGTGCTGAGTGTCGATAAGACGACAATAGAGGCAGATGGAGAGGATTTTGTTACCTTTTCGCTAACTTTTGATGGACAGGAGTTGATGAATGACGAGGCAACGCTCTCAAAGGTCTATATAGTCCATGAAAAGAGTGGGAACCGTCTTGAACGTTATTCTACAACATTTACAGCAGTTAAGAATGGCGACTACTCCTTTGTAGCCACATATAAGGGTCAGCAGTCGGCAAACTCTGTGCAGGTAAAGGCAGTAAATCGTGAAAAGTATGAGGCTTATGGTCAAAAGGTTATGATTTATGACCTTACGGGAGCATGGTGCTCAAACTGCCCAACAATGACTGCCGGTTTAGAGAATGTAGATGAGCTGTGGAAGAGAAATATGATTGTGCTTGCAGTGCATAACAACGACCCGTGGGATCTCTTGCACGAAGGTAACGACTTGGCTACAACCATGCTTAGTCGATTTGGTGGTCAGGGTTATCCGAGTTGCGTATATGACCTTCAGTACCTCAACGGCAAAGCCCGCACACCAAAGGAGATTGGCGATTTGCTTGAGAAGCATATTAAGGAGTACCCTGCAACTTGTGGCGTGAAAATCGAGAGCACGAAGTTAGTGGGCACAACCCTTACAATTGAGGCTGCACTGACATCGGCTACAGGTGGAGAGTATGAGTTTGGCTATGCAGTATTGCTTGATAATCAGTATTATACTGGAGGATATGCCGTTGATGACCTGTATAACGATATTGTGGTTGCTTTTTCGGATAACTTTCTTGGTATGACAGATGCCAAGATTACAACAGCCCCTAATGTAGAGCGCACAAAGAGTTTTACGGTTGAGAATTTGAAGTACACCGATGCTGCAAATATGCGTGTGGTGGTTTTTGCACTTACAAAGCGCAACGGAAAGGTCTTTGTTGATAATGCTAACCAGTGTAAGATTGGTGGTAGTGCTGACTACATGGCCGTTGAGTATTACGATGGTATTCCAGAACAGAAATTGATACTCTCGGCTGATAAGACATTTATCAAGGCTGATGGCGTAGATTGCGTTACCTTTACTACCAAATATGGTGCAGAGGATGTGAGCAAAGACCCTACTTTGACACTCATTCGTACCTTTAATGGCGAAAATGTAGAGTTTACTGCTGGAGCAAACAGCTTTACAACTACCGTTCCTGGGTCCTATACCTTTAAGGCTCGTTATTATAAAGGTGGCGAGATATATTCTGAGAATGAGATTACGGTAACTGCAACCTCAGCAGAGGTCGGAGAGAAGCAGGATTTCCGCCATAAACTGCTTGGTATGCAATTTACATCTATTGGTTGCCAGAATTGCCCTACATTGAGCAATGTTATTAAGTCTATACAAATTGCACACCCTAATCGCCTTGTGCCAGTGTCGTTCCATCTTGACTATAATGTAGCAGACCCGATGAAGGTCGCTATAGGTGATACCTATTATAAAAAATTAAAGGGTAATGGACTTCCGATGTTCTACCTCGACCTTCGTGAGGGCGAGCAGATGACATCTAATCGCTCAGTTATTGAGAGCGAGATGGCAAAACGTGTGGCAAACTACCCTCCAACGTGCGGTGTGGCAATTACGACTACTTACCAGGCGGCAACACGAGAAGTTACAATAGTTCCGAGAATTATGTC
Source organism: Alistipes sp. (assembly GCA_017381935.1). Classification (GTDB taxonomy): domain Bacteria; phylum Bacteroidota; class Bacteroidia; order Bacteroidales; family Rikenellaceae; genus Alistipes. Next base: position 71,589 of record JAFOBG010000049.1, on the reverse strand, counting down.
CAATACAGAGTCAAGCTATCGCTATCTTGTAATGCTTGTTGAGGATGGTATTGTGGCAGAGCAGTATGGCGTTTCCGGAGACTATACTCATAATAATGTAGTTCGAGAGGTGTTGTCTGGAAATATCTATGGCGATAGATTTAATGGTGGAGCAACGCTTGTAGCAGGCAATGATACAGCTCTTGCAACACCTATTGTAACTACGCTAAAGAGTAGTTGGAATGCTGAGAATATGCGTGTTGTGGTCTCTGCTCTATCAACTACTGATGGTGGCGTAACTTACAACTGTAATAATACCAACGAGTGTAAGTTAGGCCAAAGTGTAGGCTATGCTTTGGAGGATAATAGTGGAGATAGTGGTGGCGAGACTGCTGATGTGGCATTTAACCGCCACGTGTCTGTCTTTGAGTTTACAGGTACCTGGTGTGCAATGTGTCCTGGTGGATATACCTTCCTCAAGTACCTTATTGAGGACTATTGGAGCCATGATACAGTTCATATCCTTGCCTTCCATGACTCTACATCAAATGACCCTATGGGCATACCGTTGACAAACGAGATTTTTAACAAATTTGCCCTTGCAGGTTTTCCTGGATTTGTTGTCGATATGCGAGAGGGAACAAGTGAAAAGACTGAGATTCAGGCTATGATAGAGCGTTCGTTTAACGACTACCCTGCAACTTGCGGAGTAAAGATGACAAGTACAGATAGTAGTGTAGATGTTGAGCTTTATGCGGCTAAGAGTGATAACTATCGCCTTGCGCTCTATATCCTTGAGGATGGTATTGTAGCAAGACAGAATGATAGCGGAATATATAAAGAAAACTATACTCATAACCACGTTGTAAGAGCAATGGTCAGCTCTATGTATGAGGGCGACCGCATTGGTGAAATTAAGGCGGGAGAGAAGAGCCAAAAGAGCTATAACTTTACTCTTGATGGTAGCTGGAAGGCTGATAAGTGTAGCCTATGTGCTTTAGTGTTTGACAGTAAGGGCTCTGTTATCAATGCCGCTGTGTGCCCGATAAATGGAAGTGTAGATTACGATTATAAAAAATAGATACTATGATTAAGAAATTTTTTGTAATGATGCTTTGTGCGCTACTTACAGTTAGCGTAACAGTATCATGTGGAGATGATGCTCCGGTTAATAATGGGAATGAGCAGGAGCAGCCTGGTGGAGGTAATGACAATCCAGAGAAACCGGGAAATCCTGATGACCCAGGTCAGGGCGGTGAGGATAACCCAGGCCAAGGCGGTGAGGATAATCCAGGTCAAGGCGGTGAGGATAATCCAGGCCAGGGTGGTGAGACTCAGACACCTGTAAATATCTATCCGAATGTGCCAACCCCGATTGTAGCATATCAAGATAAGGTTATAGCATCTAAGGATGGTGTTAGCATTGATGTTACAAAGATTGAGAATAGAAACTTTATCTTTACAGCTCGTCCGGGAGAGTATGTACAGTCATATCGTCTTGACGTATATCCGCTTGCACACCTCTATAACTCGCTCTATGAGCGAATGAAGTCAGAGGGCAGAAGCTCTTTGGATGCTCGCATGGTTGATACATATATTCGCGACCTTATCTTTAACTCAACAGGTTCAGGCGCCTATACATTTGACCCTACAACACATGAGGATTATGCAGCTAAGGAGTTCGATTGGATGAATACTGAGTACTCTCAGGTCCGTGTTGTGCCAGACTCTGAGTATATCATTATTATCGTTGCTTGCTATGATAAGGATGGTACAGATGATGGCGATATGTCTCTATGTTATGTTAAGACCCCTTCAACACCACTTGTAGGTAGCCCAAGAGTGAATGTAAATGTGAAGGTTAACTATACAGCAATGGAGATTACCTATGAGCCAAACAGCGACTGTAAGTATCTCTACCAGTGGTGCTCAAATGAGTCCGATCTTAAACCATATATCGATGTTTATGGCGAGAAACTCTATATCGACTTTATGCGCCACTCTGTAATTGGTGAGCCTATCTCTGCATCAGACCCTGACAGCTGCCACTTCTATATTGATTTCGGTCAGAATGCATCGTCAGATGTGCCTATTATGGCAACTGCTATTGCATTAGATGAGAACTATACTCCGGCAGCAACTATGGACTACAAAGTCTTTACATTGCTTGAAAAGCCTACTTTTGCACCTGCCGAGGGAACTATAAAGATTGTTGAGAGTATGATGGGTGCATCTTATGGTTGGATTGAGATTACAGCTGAGGGCAATACCCCATATATGTTCTATAAGTTTATGACCTCAGAGCAGGCTGAGGCGTATAAGAATGGTACTGAGGCTGAGCGTAAATCATTAGCTATCACTCTTAATAATGAGGGTTATGGCTTTAAGAATGAGAAGTATCATTATGACGAGAATAGCAATACATTTGGTTCAGGTTATACTGCACAGGAGGTGCATTATCTTAATCCAGATACCGAGTATGTTGTTGCTTATGTCTGCCGTAACCGAGTTCAGGAGCTGTCTGATGTTAAGTTTACAGCACCATTTAAGACTAAGAGCCTTGTTGTAGATAATCCATCAGCTTGCCAATCTGATTGCCAGCTTACCCTTGCTGCAAGTGGTAGAACTGCTGTTACTATCAATGTTAAGTATGATATAAAGAGACATGCAGGTATCCGTTTCCAGTATATCGAGCCTATTCTTGATGGTAGTACACAGCCTTCAGCAGAGTCAAGTCGTGAGACATTCCTCTCGTTCTTAGGCTTTGGTCTGCCTGGAGATGCAGAGGGTCTTGTTTCAAATAATTGGGCTGCAGATAAGTCTGGTTTTGATACCTTTACTCTTCCTGGCTTTACTCCTGGTACAAAGGTTAAGTATGCTTATATGTGCGAGGATTGGAATGGTGTTGTTGGCGAACTTAAGTTTGCTGAGATAACTCTGCCAGGTGTTGCTGCAGGCGATGATGTTCATGCAAGCATTACAGGTACCCATAATTCTAATACAGGAACTGTAACTTTTACCTTTACTGCAAATGATCAAACTGCACGTATGCTATATCTTGCAGGTGATAAGGAGTTGGATAACGATGCACTTGGTATTAAGTATCTGGGTAACGAGAACTACTATACAGCAGAAGAGATGCTTAAGAAGTGGAGAACATACTGTAATGCCCAGGGCTTGCAGACTGATAATACAGTAACAACACTTGAGCAGCCTGCAGATAGAGTTATTGTAGCACTTTGTCTTCCTTATAGCCAGAATGATGTTCGTGGAGAGGTTGCTTACTCAATTTGGGATGGAACAGCCTTTAAGACTCTTAAAGATTACTATCCTAACTATAATCCTGCGTCAGCAGCTACTTCATCAGCGCCTGCTCTCTCAACCCTTTGCGTGCCACAGCCTCGTAAAGTTCTTAGAGCTTGGGAGTGTAAGTAAAAAGAAGGCTTATACCTATTTATATTTAACAGTCCGACAAATCAGGAGTCGGCATATATTTTTTAGGCGTGTGTACCTGATTTACACACACCAATAAAAGTTTAAACTCTATGAAGAACGTTTACACAATGTTCAAAAGCGTGTTGAGTACTTTGGTTGTTGCATCGATGCTTTTTGTATCATGTACAGTAGAGTATGATGACACTGCAATTCGTCAGGAGATTGCAGATCTTTTTGAGAAGATCTCAAAGCTTGAGCAGAAACTCGACAGCGAGGTTGAGGCTCTCAAGACTCTCATTGACTCAAAGACAGTAGTTGCTTCTGCAACTAAAAACACAGATGGTTCTTGGGATATTCTGCTCACTTCAGGTGAGAAGATTGTTGTCTATCCTGAGTATCAGCCAGAGCCACAGGCTCCAGAACTTAACAATGGCTGTGTAACTATTGTTAAGGAGGGTGATGTTTATTATTGGGCACAGATTGTTGACGGTCAGGCTGTAGCTATCGTTGACGGTGCTGGTAATAAGATTCCTGTTGCTCACAATGCTACTCCAGAGTTCCGCGTTAACCCAACAACAGGCGATGTTGAGTGCTCTGTTGATGGAGGTAAGAGCTGGGTTCTTGTTGTTAAGGCAGAGGAGGAGACAGAGGAGTCAACTTGCATCTTTATCAATGTAGTTGATGGCGAGACTTCTGTTGATTTCTACCTTGCATCAGGTGAGGTAATCTCTGTTCCTAAGGCAGCGGCTATCGATTTCGGTGTTCAGGCTGGTAAGACCTTCGTTACTCCAGGTGAGAGTGCTGAGGTTGCTCTCAAGGCTGAGAACATTGATGACCTTACAGTTATCGCTAAACCTGAGGGTTGGAAGGCTACAATCTCTGGTAAGACTTTGACTGTAACTGCTCCTGCACAGGAGAAGATTGACGCCGGTGAGGCTGAGCTCGAGGGTTTTGTAAAGATTCACGCAGCTGGTGGCGATGGTAAGTGTATGGTAGGTAAGCTCCTTGTTTCTGCATCTACAGCATCTGTTCTTATCGAGGTTGTAGGCGAGGATGCTACTATCTACAACAACACAGGTCTCCGTTGGAGTGGTGTTGCTTACGGTATTGCTACTTACGAGGATTTCAGCGCAGAGGCTATTGCAGCTGCAAAGAACGACTACGCACTCATGGCTCCAGAGTTCACTGAGACACAGGTAACTGTATCTCTCAAAGAGCTCTACAACCAGCTTATTGCTCAGGTTTACGACCCTGCTTCTTATGTTGAGATTCCAACAGGTACTTCTTATGTAGTTTGGGCACTTGCAGGTAGCGATGCTTGGGATCACGTTTACTCTGCTGACGAGGTTGTTTACACTGTTTACACCCCTGCATTCCTCAATGTTGAGTCTACAGCTGTTACATTCAACTCTGTAGAGATTACTGCTGTTGGTGGTGGTTATGCTGGCTACATCGTAGGTGTAGTTGCTGCTGCGACTGCAGATGAGGCAAAGATGCAGATTGAGAACTCATTTGGCAACTGGCAGATGGGTTGGGGTATGTTCGGCGCAGAGCTTAAGGAGCTCAACTACAAGGGCGATATCCTTGGCTTCGGCGAGGCATACTACCCTGCAGTTTATCCTAACACCACTTATGTAGTATATATCCTTCCACTTGTTGAGGGTAAGGCTGATGCTGACTATCTGGCAACTGATCTGAAGTACTTCACATACACCACTCCAAACATTGAGGCTGGTGGTACTGCAACCCTTACTTTCGAGGCTGTTGAGACTACATACTCTAACATCGAGGTTGCTATCAAGGGTTCAGAGAACACAACAATGATCTACTCTGTATTTGCAACTGCTGACGACCTTGCAGCATACAAGACTGACGAGGAGCTGCTCCAGTATGTTATTGAATACAACTCTGCTTACAATATGATGGCTATCGGCAATGAGTCTACTGCTTACATTTCATCTCTTAACCCAGGCGATGCTGCAACTGTTCTTGCATTTGCAGTTGATACAGAGGGTAAGTACAGCAAGCTCTACAAGGAGGAGTTCAAGACCAACGTTCTTGCTTACAACTCAATGAAGGTTAATATTGATGCAACTGCTTCAAAGGTAGATGTAACCACTGCATCTATTAAGGTTTCAACCGAGGGTGGTACTCCGGTATCTTACCGCTACATCGCTGTTGATACAACTGGTTACTCTTGGAAGGACGAGGCAACAACTGAGACACAGCTTGCTCTTGACTCTAACTGGAATGTTAAGACTATCGCTGCTGCTGATGTTGTTGACGGTATGATTAACCTTGAGGACCTTACAACTAACAACGAGTATGCATTTGGTATCGTAGCTATTGACGCTGAGGGTAACCCTTCACACGCTACATTCCACTACTTCACTCCATCACTTCCAGAGTACCCAATCATCCGCTCTACAAACGAGGCTTATGCTGCAATGGTTCCTACTGTTGAGTCTGTAGTTGCTTGGAACTCTGACTACGGTGCATTTGATGTAACAGTTACTGTTACCCCTGCTGCTGGTACTACAAAGTACTGGGTAGCTGTTTGGGATTCAGAGAGCGCAGTTGCTCCAGATTCACCTGCAAAGGATATCATCGACAACCTTATGCTTAAGGAGGGTCAGTACTATGGTAGTGTTTCTGGCACAGAGGCTGCTACATTCGCTCCATCATACAAGGCTGGTCGTACATACGACGTAAAGGCTGTTGTTTATGTGGCTTGGTGTGATGCAGCAGGTAACTACTATGAGGCTGTTCAGAAGCCAATCTTCACTGCTCCATACATCGCATCTACAGAGGCTGCTTGGACCGCTTCAGAGCCAACTGTAGAGGCAACTCTTGAGGGTGGCGTATTTACATACTCTGTAACTCCAGGTGCAGGTGCTACTGAGATTTATGTTCTCGCAGTGCCTAACTTGCTCTACTACGATGATGACGATCTTACTTACGCACTTCCACTCCACTCAGAGGCTGTTAAGAGTTCAACTGCTGTTAGCGGTACTATTGAGAACGTTCCTGAGCAGGCTACAGTAGCTGTAGCTTGGACTGATGCTGCAGGTAACCTCTATCAGGTTAAGAAGACTGTTCGTTAGTAGTCTGTAGCTTGTATAATATTTGAGTCTGTCGAATTTTCGGCAGACTCTTTTTTATAGATTATGTGTTAGGAATATCTATTTTGAAAATAAGGTTGTAAAGAATAGCTCCGTTGCCCCTTTATGCTTAAGGGTGTACTCTTTAGATACTTTGCATGCCTCTAAGCGAAGAGTTTCATTATCTCTAAGATTAGAGAACCAACTACTCAGTTCACTGTAGTTTGAGATGCTTTGAGCACCTTTTAGCTCGATTAGCTCGTGAGCCTCTTTAAATTTGTGGTAATTTGGCCCAAAGGCGATAGGAACACCGAATGTTGCTGCCTCAAGGATGTTATGAATACCTACACCAAAGCCGCCGCCTATATATGCAAAGTCGGCGTATTGATAGACTGAGGACAGTATGCCAATCGTATCAAGAATCATCACTTGATACTCTTTTGTCTCTCCTGTAGCCTTGGTATATCTGACAGCACCGCCTTTTATGCTATCTATCAGCTTGTCTATGCGGTTGTTATCAATCTCATGTGGAGCAATGATAAACTTTATAGCACTATTATCATTTATTAATCTGATAAGTAGTTCTTCGTCATCTCGCCATGTAGAACCTGCAACAAAGATTGGTGCTGAAGTGATAAATTGCTCGATAAAGTCAAGCTTTTTGACCGTTGCAGCTCTCTGAATAACTCTATCAAAACGAGTGTCGCCTGCAACGATAACATTGTTGTATCCGATTGTTGAGAGTAGCTCTTTAGAGCGTTTATCTTGCACAAAGATTGTCTCAAATGTCTTAAGAGCCTCTCTCCATAACCCTCCATAACGTCGGAAGAAGATAGAGGATGGACGAAAAATAGCTGAGACGATGAAAGTTCGGATATTGCATTGGCGGAGATAGGCAAGTGTGTTGAGCCAAAACTCATACTTTATAAATATTGCAATCTGAGGTTTTACAATATATATAAATTCACGAGCATAGCTCTCTGTGTCTATTGGGAGGTAGAATATGTAGTGTGCTCCTTGATAGTCTTTGCGTACCTGATAGCCAGAAGGTGAGAAGAAGGTGAGTAGAATTTGATACTCAGCTCTCTCGGCTCTAATCTTCTCAATTATAGGTCGTCCCTGCTCAAATTCCCCCAAAGAGGCTGCATGTATCCAGATAATAGGCCGTGAGTGGTCTATCGTTTGGCGCATTTGGGCAAAAAGGTCTTTGCGCCCATCTCTCCATAGTCTGGCCTTACGGTAGAATGGAGAGAGAGCACAAATTGTGGCGTTGTAGCCATGAATTGCTATGTTATAGAGCCAATGCATTGTTATCCCATGATATTTTGGTGGTAGTGCATTGTAAAGCTACCATCCATGGCCGCCTCTACTGCAGCAAGGTCAACCTGCACATCGCTTGCCCAACGAGTACGACGCATATAGCCGTTCATGGCGTGGAGCAGGGCGGTGCGCTTAGTTGTATTTATAGCTTCGACAGCAGACTCTATAGAGCCAAGGGCTCTGGTCTTTACTTCGACAAAGTGCAAAACACCACGTCGTGTAGCGATAATATCTATCTCATAAGGACCATATCGCCAATTACGCTCTACAATGAGAAAACCATTGTCTCTGAGCCAATTGACGGTAAAGGCCTCTCCCTCTTTCCCTCGTTGCTGTCTATCAATCATGCAAATTATTTAGAGCAAGAAACTCAAATCATCACCGCTATTAACTTCGTAAGCAATTTGACCACGCTTAAAGATGCGCATTGGGCGAGAACCGATGAGCTCTAATTTGCCATCCATAAGGCGTAACATACAGCCCTCTCTAAGGCCAACAACATAACGGCGAGGATTAGCCTCGATATACTCCTCTATTCTCTGCTCACGAGTCTCTCCTGCATGACCTTCAGGGTTAGCATCGAGATAGTGAGGGTTAATCTGGAAACGAACAGCGCCGATAGCCTTGAATGACTCTGGCTCTACGATAGGCATATCGTTTGTAGTGCAGATTGTAGGACAGCAAACATTGCTACCTGCGCTCCAACCAACATAAGGGGTGCCGGCTTTGATTTTACGCAAGATGGCAGACATAAGACCCTGTTGCTGCATCTTTTTAGTGAGGGCAAATGTATTTCCTCCACCTACACAGATTGCTTGAGCCTCACGAATTGCCTTTAGAGGGTTTTTCTCTTTGTGAATAGAGCGAACTTTGACGCCAATCTCATCAAAACGGTTCTGCACCTTACGCTCATATTCGTTGTATGAGAATGTAACAGCTGCATAAGGGATAAAAATTACCTCAGAAACACCTTTTAGATGCTCTCCGATATTGGCAATTGGGTACTTTAAATACTCTTCACCCGCATTAGTGGAGTTAGAGATGAGAAGAAGTTTCATATTTTCCATGTAAATAACTGAGTTTTAGTGAGTTTTAGGAGGTTAACCGCCAACTCGGTGTTAAAATTTTTCCTATTTTATGCCAAAGATAATAAAAAAGTGCTATCTTTGCATCGATTTGCTTAATAAACCGAAATGTATTGCTACGATTTTTTCTCTGAGAATGGTGGTAGAAATACCAAAGGTTAAAGAGCAAAGATTAAAAATTGTTTAACTAAAAAAGGAAAGTTATGTCAAACATTCAGGAAAGAGTCGTTAAGACTATCGTTAACAAGTTGTGCGTAAAGGAGTCTGAGGTAGTACCTGAGGCATCATTCACAGGCCACCTTGGTGCAGATTCACTCGACAGCGTAGAGTTGATGATGGATTTCGAGAAGGAGTTTGGTGTTGAGATTCCACAGGAGGTTGCTGAGACTATGCAGACTGTAGGCGATGTTCTCAACTATCTTGAGGAGCACAAGGACGAGATTAAGTAATTTCGGCTTGTTTTTTGCATTAAGAAATTAGTTAGTAGAGAGTATTAGTGGAATGGGGCAAAGACGAGTTGTAATTACAGGTATTGGTACAATTAATCCTATTGGCAATAACATTGCCGAGTTTTTTCAGAATCTGGAGAAGGGAGTTAGCGGAGCCGGACCTATTACAGCGTTTGATGCCACCAAGTTTCCATCACAAGTAGCTTGTCAGGTTAAGGATTTCGATCCTTCGCAGTGCTTTGAGCGTAAAGAGTTGCGTAAGTATGATCGTTATTCTCAGTTTGCAATGGTCGCTGCTACAGAGGCTGTTGATGATGCTGCATTAGACCTTGAGTCGCTCAATCGTGAGCGTGTAGGTGTTATTTGGGCATCAGGTATAGGTGGTGTAAATACTTTCTACGATGAAGTTATGGGCTGGGCCGAGGGTAATGGTACACCTCGCTTCAGCCCATTCTTTGTGCCTAGAATGATTTCGGATATCGCAGCAGGTCATATATCGCTTAAGTATGGATTTATGGGTCCCAACTATAGCGTAACCTCGGCTTGTGCATCTTCGAATCATGCAATGATTGATGCCTTTAATCTTATTCGTATGGGGAAGGCGGATATGATTGTAACAGGCGGTTCAGAGGCTCCTATTATTATTCCGGCAGTTGGTGGTTTCTCCTCTATGAGAGCGTTATCTACTCGCAATGATGACCCACAACATGCATCACGTCCGTTTGATAAAGATAGAGACGGATTTGTAATTGCAGAGGGTGCCGGTGCTTTGGTGTTTGAGGAGTATGAGCATGCAGTAGCGCGTGGCGCAAAAATCTATTGTGAGGTAGCTGGAACCGGTATGAGTGCAGATGCCTATCACATGACAGCTCCGCATCCTGAGGGTAAGGGTGCAATTACATCTATGCGTCAGGCCTTAGAGGAGGCCGGTGTAGCTGTCTCTGAGGTTGATTACCTCAATGCTCATGGCACAAGTACGCCATTGGGTGATTTGGCCGAGATTACGGCAGTACAGCGTCTCTTTGGAGAGAATGTGTACAAAATGAATATATCGTCAACAAAGTCTATGACCGGCCACCTGCTTGGAGCAACGGCTGCAGTTGAGGCTTTGGCGTGTGTATTTGCTATTGAGAAGGGTATTATACCTCCGACAATCAATGTGGAAGAGGTTGACCCTCAGATTGATTCTAAACTCAATCTTACTTTAGGAACTGCGCAAAAGCGTGAGGTGAAGGTCGCTATGAGTAATACCTTCGGCTTTGGTGGGCATAACTCCACCTTGGTTTTCCGTAAACTTTAAGGTCTTTTTCCGACCTATTTAAACTTGATAATACTGTGCTTGATTTTATACTTCGCCCGATAAAGCGTAACTTCGGGCCTGATAAAGATTACTATAGAATGGTTGATGATATGTTTGGATTTATTCCGAATAATATCGAACTATATAAATTGGCGTTAATTCATAAGTCTGCATCTATTGTGGTAGATGGGCAGAATATCAATAACGAGCGTCTTGAGTTCTTGGGTGATGCGGTTATTGAGAGTGTAACGTCAGACTATCTATTTATTGAATATCCTGAATATGATGAAGGTCGCCTTACTCAGTTGCGATCAAAGATTGTCTCTCGTCAATCTCTGAATAGTATAGCTAAAAGAATGGGCCTTGCAGATTGTGTTATCTGTAACCACTCTGTTTCAACAAGTCAAAAACATATCTTTGGAGATGCCTTTGAGGCGATGATGGGTGCGATATATCTTGATCAGGGGTACAATTTTGTCAATCGCCTGCTGATAAACTCTATTTATGCTCATTATCTCTCTCTTGAGCAAGTAGATGAGGAGGAGACTGATTTTAAGAGTCGCCTTATAGAGTGGGGACAGAAACATCACCACTCAATAGTCTTCCGTACAAAGGGCGTTGGTAAAAGTTCGACAGCAGGAGCACATGCTTTCCGTAGCGTAGTGCTTATTGATGACTTTGAGGCAGGTCATGGCATGGGCGAATCTAAAAAGGAGGCAGAGCAGGCCGCAGCCCACTCTGTAGCTTTAGAGATGAATGATGAGGTTTGTGCTCGTCTGCTTGATAAGTTGGATAGATTAGAGTCTAATCAAAGATAACGAATTGTACAAAGAGTAACGCCCCCAAAAGTCAGCTAAGAACTTTTGGGGGCGTTTATTGAATTGTATTGTTTATAGCTCAGTTTTCCACAATCCATGCAGATTGCAATACTCATATACAGCTATTGGCTTTGCAGAGCAGGTGCATATTACAGCCTCTGGCTTATCGGTTAGGTTTACACGAATTCCGCCATTCTCTGTCTCAACATAGATAAATGCTATATGATGCTCAGGAAGCATTGGGTGTGCTACACTACCAACCTCTACCTTTATTGTGCACTCATCAATACGAGTTACTACAGGGATATGCTTCTCGCCACTCGCCTCGACGGTGTTTGGGATAAGCTCTTCCATCTTCTCGCCACAGCATACAACCGGAACTTTTGAATCTACGACCTTCTCTATTACATTACCACAATGTCCGCATTTATAAAATTTTGTTGCCATAATATCTTCGTTTTTAGATTTTATACTCTGTTTATTGTTTAATTTTAATTACTCAGCCTCTGAAGCGAGAGGTGATGCTTGTGTATATACTCTTGTAGCAAGTTCTTTGTCGAGTTGATACATGCCATACTTGTCGCCCTCTACAGACTCTGCTGCAAATATCATATCGCGTGCAGACTCCTCCTCCTCAACTTGCTCGTTTACAAACCAAACCAACATATTTGATGATGCAAAATCTCTATCTTCTGCCGCAATAGCTGCCAGGTTGTTGATAAGGCCGGTTACGACCTTCTCGTGTTTGAGAGTCTGCTGGAACATCTCCAAAACAGAGTGCCACTCTGTATCAACCTTTTCAATAGGTTTTAGTGTAACCTTAGCATCACGTGAGTTAAGATAGTTCATTAGAATATGAGCGTGATCCTGCTCCTCTAACCATTGAACATAAAACCAGTTGGCTACACCCTTATATCCTTTTGCCTCAGCGTCCATAGACATTGAAAGGTAGAGGTATGCCGACCATAGCTCGGCGTTAATCTGATCGTTGATTGCTGTGTGTAATTTAGTGCTTAACATAGTTTTAAGGTTTTATAGTGTTATTTATAGTGTTACTTGATAATACTATCCAACATCTTCTTCAGCTGCTCCTTTGGCATTGCACCCATCGCCCTCTGTGGCTGACCCTTCATCGGGATAAAGTAGAGGGTCGGGATTGAACGGATACCGAACGCCTCGGCCAGCTGCTGCTCCTCATCTACATTTACCTTGTAGATATCCACCTTGCCGGCATACTCCTCAGAAAGCTCCTCCAATATAGGGGAGAGTGCCTTGCAAGGACCACACCAAGCGGCGTAGAAGTCTATCAGCGCAGGACGGTCGCCCAAAAAGTTCCAGTTGTTGTTGATGCTGTTCAGGTCGGCTACTCTTCGCTCAAACCCACCTTTTGTCAAATGTATAGTTGCCATATCTTTTCTGTTTTTGTGGTTATTTTCTCTTTTCTAATGCAAAGATAATACAACTTTTACTATTTGTCAAATTGATATTTTTTATAACGCTATAAGGTAAATCTATATATTGGAGTATTTGGCTGTATAGCGTAATATACACAATTAATTAGGAAGTGAAAAACTATTAAAAAATAGCTATCCTTGGTTTTTAGTAACCTAAACCTTAGATGGCTATTGATTTTTTTAGTGGTGGTAGCTCACAATCTGATGACGATTGTTAGTTGCCGGCCTCGCAGAGGAATTTAATTCTCACGAGTCGTATCTCCTCTTCTGTGTATTCACTACCAAGCTCCTCGTATGCCTCATCTAATGAGTCGGACTCGGCATCCTCTTTGAAGTATAGGTATATATCATCAATTTTATCCTCGTCCATGTAGTTGTTAAGGAAGTAGTTGATATTTAGACGAGTTCCGGAGTTAACAATTGTCTCTATCTCTGTCAGTAGCTCGTCGAAGCTCAGGCTTTTGGCTCTAGCAATATCCTCAAAGTCCATCTGTCGGTCTATTGACTGAATGATGAAAATCTTGTTGCTAGATTTGTTGGCAACAGATTTTACTACCATATCCTGCGGACGGATAATCTCTTTCTCCTCAACGTATGCCTTGATAAGGGCTATAAACTCCTCTCCGAACTTCTTTGCTTTGCCGGCTCCAACACCTGATATATTCTGCATCTCCTCTATCGTTATAGGATAGTGGATAGCCATATCTGCAAGTGAAGGGTCTTGGAAGATGACATAAGGAGGGAGGTCGTGCTTTTTAGCCACCTTTTTACGCAAATCTTTGAGCATAGCATAGAGCTCCTCATCGGCAGCGCTACCATGTGCAGGAGCTATATTCTTTGTCTCCTCCTCGTCAAAGTCGCGGTCCTCGGCAATGCGTACCGTTGTTGGAGAGTCGATAAACTTCTCTCCGGCAGGCGTGATTGAAATCAGACCGTAGTTCTCGATATTTTTATCTATCAAGCCCATTATAAGGCCCTGACGTACGACTGCGCTCCAGAAATTATTGCTCTTTTCAGCTCCAATACCGAAATATTCGCTACGGTTATGGCCATAACTCTTAATAATAGCTGTGGTCTTACCAAGTAATAGAGAGACAAGGTGATCAATCTTGAACTTGTCGCCAATACTCTTCAGCGCTTCAAGAGCAGTTACTAACTCCTCAGTAGCATTTATGCGTGGGCGTGGGTTGCAGCAGTTGTCGCAGTTGCCGCAATTATCCTCTGTGTACTCTTCGCCAAAATAGTGGAGAAGGGTTCGACGACGACACATTGAACTTTCTGCATAAGATTGTGTCTCAAGTAGCAATAGCTTACCAATCTCTTGCTCGGCAACAGGCTTGCCTTGCATAAACTTCTCCAGCTTCTGAATATCCTTATAATTATAAAAGGTGAGACAGAAGCCTTCGCCGCCATCACGACCTGCACGTCCGGTCTCCTGATAGTAACCCTCAAGCGACTTAGGAATGTCATAGTGGATTACAAAACGCACATCCGGCTTGTCAATACCCATACCAAATGCAATAGTTGCCACAATTACATCAGCGCCCTCTTTGAGGAAAGCATCCTGGTTGTCTGCACGGGTTTGTGCATCCATGCCAGCATGATAAGGAAGAGCCTTTATGCCGTTGGCTACAAGGAGTTCGGCTAACTCCTCGACCTTTTTACGACTCAGACAGTAGATAATACCACTTTTGCCATCATTCTGCTTGATGAAACGGATAATATCTCTGTCTGGATCATTTTTTGGTCTTAGCTCGTAGTAGAGATTTGGACGGTTAAATGAACTCTTAAAGACTGCGGCATTTGTCATGCCGAGGTTCTTCTGAATATCCATCTGCACTTTAGGGGTTGCAGTGGCTGTAAGAGTGATTAGCGGAGCCTGCCCAATATCGTTAATAATAGGACGAATACGGCGATACTCAGGGCGGAAGTCATGTCCCCACTCTGAGATACAGTGCGCCTCGTCTATGGCATAGAATGAAATTTTTATCTTCCTTAAGAATGCGACATTATCCTCCTTAGTCAAAGACTCAGGAGCAAAGTATAGTAGCTTGGTCTTTCCTGCAAGAACATCCTCACGGACCTGCTGTACTGCATTTTTAGTCAGTGAAGAGTTGAGAAAGTGTGCAATACCAGGATTGTCCGAGAATGTACGCATGGCATCTACCTGATTCTTCATCAGAGCAATCAACGGCGAGATAATAATGGCAACACCGTCCATTATCAGAGCCGGCAGTTGATAGCATAGAGACTTTCCTCCACCGGTAGGCATGAGAACAAAAGTGTCATGTCCCGCCAGCAGGTTAAGGATAACCGCCTCTTGGTTGCCTTTGAAAGAGGTAAATCCAAAGTACTCTTTGAGCTTTTGGTGTATTAACTCTCTATCAGTCAGTTCTTGCGCCATGGTTTATGCAATATTAAGTGGTTTCAAATCGTTTCAAAAATCGAAATTCTTACTCAAAGATAGTGAAAATTTTGGAAAAAAACTATAACTTTGTGAAAAATTCATCAATTTTTTCGGCTATGAGATTGTACACAACCGATTTGATAAAGAAATATAAGTCGCGAACAGTTGTTGACCACGTATCTATAGATGTACGACAAGGCGAGATTGTAGGTTTGCTAGGCCCTAATGGAGCCGGAAAGACAACCTCTTTCTATATGATTGTAGGCCTTATCAAACCTAATGGTGGTAGAATATTCCTTGAGCATGATGATGGAACGGTTAATGAACTTACTAAGTTGCCGGTCTATCAGCGAGCACAGCTTGGTGTGAGCTATTTGGCTCAGGAGGCCTCTGTTTTCCGTCGTCTGAGCGTGGAGGATAATATCCGTGCGGTGCTTGAGATGACAAACTATACCAAAGAGTATCAGAGGGACCGTTTGGAATCTCTTATCGATGAGTTCAGATTGCAAAAAGTACGCAAAAGTTACGGTAATCAGCTCTCAGGAGGTGAGCGCCGTCGTACAGAGATTGCACGAGCTATTGCTATCAATCCATCATTTATCCTCCTTGATGAGCCATTTGCCGGCGTTGACCCTATTGCGGTAGAGGATATTCAGAGTATTGTGGCAACTCTTAAGCAGAAAAATATAGGTGTTATTATCACAGACCACAATGTTGATGAGACTCTTGCTATTACCGATCGTACCTATCTGCTCTATGAGGGTAAAATTCTCAAGACCGGAACTGCAGAAGAACTTGCAGCCGATGAAATGGTTCGTCGTGTATATTTGGGTAAAAACTTCGAGCTTAAGCGTAACCATAAGTTTGTTGCCGAGGAGTAATCTTCGACATAAGTGCTTTTGACAGTAGTCTGAAATTGTGGAATAAGTAGAAAAAGCTAACGGCTAAAGGCCAATGGCAAATAGCCAAATTATAATGGATAAATCTGTTCCCAAAGGGCGGCTTAATGGCGTTGTAACGCCGCCGTGTTCTAAAAGTTATGCGCAAAGAGCGTTAGCTGTCGCTCTATTGTCAGAGGGAGAGAGTGTGTTGCAGAATATGGATTTTTGTAACGATACTCTCTCTGCTATTCGTTGTATAGAGTCTTTAGGAGCAACGGTATCTCGAGAAGATGAGCATACTATTGTAGTCAAAGGCGGTCTTAAACCAATCTCTGATAGATTGTTTGTTGGGGAGTCAGGTCTCTCAGCTCGCCTCTTTACGCCTATAGCGGCACTATGTTCTACACCAATCACTATAGAGGGAGAGGGAACTCTTCTCTATCGCCCTATGGATATGATGATTAATCCTCTGCGAGCATTAGGTGTTGATGTGAGAGATGGCGGTGGAAGGTTACCAATAGAGGTCTGTGGCCCTATGAAGGGTGGCGAGATTAATGTGGACGGCTCTGTCTCATCACAATTTGTAACGGGTCTATTACTATCTTTACCGTTAGCATTGGAAGATACTGTAATAAATGTGGCTGGAGCTGTATCTAAGCCTTACCTTGATATGACTATTGATACGGCTGAGCATTTTGGGGTGGCGATAGAGCACAATGACTATGAGCAGTTTTATATAGCAGGCGGACAGAGTTATCAACCGACCACCTACGCTGTTGAGGGCGATTGGAGTGCGGCAGCAATGTTGCTCGTTGCAGGTGCAGTAGCGGGAGAGGTTACGGTAAAGAATCTATCAACCCTCTCAAAGCAGGCTGATGTGGCAATTTGCGACGCATTGGTGCGTGCCGGAGCTGAGCTTACATCTGATAGCAATAGCGTTACAGCGGTTCATAGACCACTTAAAGCCTTTGAGTTTGATGCCACAAATTGTCCAGATCTCTTTCCTGCTCTTGCCACTCTTGCTGCAGCTGCAGAGGGCGAGAGTGTAATCGTTGGCACTCGTCGTCTTGAGCATAAGGAGAGTAACCGAGCTGAAGCTATCCAAAATGAGTTTGGTAAGCTCGGTATTAAGGTCGATTTGACTACAGATAATGTGATGAAGATTCGTGGAGGCGAGATTGTGGGTAATGTTGAGGTAGAGAGTTATGGCGACCATCGTATGGCAATGACTCTTGCTGTTGCCTCATTGCTTACAGAGTCTGAGGTAACTATTCGAGGTGCTGAGTGCGTAGCAAAGAGCTATCCTAATTTTTTTGAAACCCTTGAGATGTTGATAGATGCACAATAGTTTTGGAAATAGATTCAAAATTGAGATATATGGCGGCTCGCATACCGAGTTGTTAGGTGTTATTCTTTATGGTGTGCCAGCAGGTATAGCTCTTACCGAGAGCGACTTTGAGGCAGACATTGCTCGTCGTCGTGCAGGTGCAAAAGGGACAACTCCACGCCGTGAAGGAGATGTGCCACATATTGTATCCGGAGTTGATAAGGGTGTTACTACGGGCGAAAAGTTAGAGATTGTTTTTTATAACGAAAATACTCATTCTAGGGACTATGATCGTCTTCGAAATCATCCTCGCCCTTCGCATGCTGACCTTACGGCTCGTCATAAATATGGTGAAGAGTTTGACCTTAGAGGTGGCGGTATCTTTTCAGGTCGCATGACACTCCTGCTTGTAGCGGCAGGTGTGGTGGCAAAAAAGGTGCTCTTTGAGGCTCGTTTTGAGAGTACTATTGTCGAGATAGGCGGTTGTAGAGATAATTCACAGTTTGAGTCTGTTGTTGCAGCCGCTCAGAGAGATGGCGACTCTGTAGGAGGTGTTGTAGAGTGCAGAGTAATAGGTGCGGGACGAGATTTAGGAGAACCATTCTTTGACTCTGTCGAGAGCGTTGCAGCTCATCTACTCTTCTCAGTACCTGCAGTTAAGGGAGTAGAGTTTGGTAGTGGTTTTGAGGGGGTGCGCCTACGTGGTAGCGAGCGTAATGATTGTATAATTGATAGCAATGGTACCACACTGACTAATAATGAGGGAGGTATCAATGGCGGTATATCAAATGGTAATCCGATAGTTGTTCGTGTGGCTATAAAACCAACGCCGAGCATCGGTCAAAGGCAAGATACATATAACTTTATCTCTCAAAGTGTAGAGGGTCTCTCTATAGGTGGCCGACATGATGCTTGCATAGTTCTTAGAGCCTCTGTCGTTGTGGAGGCTGTAATGGCAATAGCCTTAGCAGAACTTAAACTATCGTTATGACAATTCGTGAGACAATAAAGAGTATTGAACAGGCTTTACAGGCTATCTATGAGCCTGTGGAGGCTACGTCTATTGCCAGAGAGGTTGTGCAACGAATAAGCGGTTATAACTTCTCGCAGCTTGTTGTAAATTATGACTCTCAGTATGAAATTGCTGATTTGCAGCAGATTGTAGAGAAACTTATGGCAGGATGCCCTGTACAGTATGTTACGGGAGTTGCCGAGTTCTGTGATCTTGACTTTGAGGTCTGTCAAGGGGTGCTTATACCTCGTCCTGAGACGGCAGAATTAGTAAAGATTGTAGCCGAAAACAGTCTTGGTAATAAGCGAATCCTTGATGTGGGAACGGGTAGTGGTGCTATAGCTGTTTCGTTAGCAAAAACGCTGAAAGATAGCCGAGTTGTGGCTGTTGATATATCGGATATAGCACTTGAGGTTGCGGCTCGTAATGCTACCCGAAATGGGGTTGAAGTAGAGTTTGTTAAGGTTGATGCTTTAGGAGATATGAGCTCCCTTGGACTGTTTGATATAATTGTCTCCAATCCTCCGTATATTCCTAACTCGGACAGAGAGAGTATGCATGTTAATGTGGTTGGCTATGAACCACATACAGCACTCTTTGTGGCTGATGATGACGCATTGTGTTTCTATCGCTCGATTGCACAAAATGCGCTACAGATGCTGAAAAAAGGAGGAACTCTATATTTTGAAATATATGAACTCTTTGGCCATGATATAGCACAGATGCTCTCTCAGATGGGATTTAGAGATATAGAGGTGGTAAAAGATATGTTCGGAAAGGAGCGTATGGTATGGTGCAAAAGGTAGAAAGAGGTACGAAAACCTGGGAACAAGCCCTTCGTTCTCTTATGAATCTGTGTGCTCGTAGTGAGAAGTGCTCAGCAGATGCTCTAAGGCTTATGAAAGGTTGGGGTGTTGCAGATGTAGATGCCCAAATGGTGCTGCAACGACTTGTTAGTGAGTGTTTTATAGATGATAGTCGCTATGCTGCAGCCTTTGTTAGAGAAAAGATAAATTTGAGTGGGTGGGGCGTGTATAAGATTACAGCCGCACTGCGTCGAAAAGGGATTGATAGCACGACAATCTCAACAGCTTTAGCTGAGTGTGGAGGGGTTGATATGTCTGAGCGACTAACAGAGCTATTGCAGCGTAAAATAAGAACAACAAAGGCAAAAAATAGTGCTGATATGCGAGCAAAACTACTTCGATATGCAGCCGGTCAAGGATATGATTTTACGACGGCACGCAATGTAGTAGAGAGGCTTATAAAAAGTGATGAACAATGCGAAATATTCGACTTCTAATACTCTTTGCAGCTCTATCGGCTGTCGCTTTTGCCTACCAATATCCGATTAACGGGGTTAAGGGTTTGCACTCTGCATCTTTTGCCGAGATGCGACCAAATCACTTCCATTCGGGTATAGATATTAAGACTGACGGGCGCCAAGGGAAAGAGGTTGTCGCAGTTGAGGATGGATATATCTCAAGAGTTATACACTCTCCTTATGGTTATGGATTGGCGCTCTATGTTACACATCCTAAGAGGGGTAGTGTTACTGTATATGGTCATTTGTCTCGATTTACAAATGAACTTGAAAAGTTCGTTCATAGCTACCGATATAGCCATAAAGTCAACTCTGTTGACATTACATTTCAGGCAGATAAGTATCCCGTAAAAAGGGGGGAGGTGATAGGTTATTCGGGAAATACAGGAAATTCATTTGGCCCACATCTCCATTTTGAACTTAGAAATAGAGAGGCAACACATACCTATAATGTTGTCCGTCGTGGATATTTTTCTCCTAAAGATGATATTTCGCCACGCTTGCTTCGTCTGCACTATATCGAGGTTGATACTCTTGATGGTGTGGCGGTAGAGGCACATCCGAAGAGTTATACTCTGACTAAAAAGGGAGATAAATATATCGTTACAGAGCCGGTTCGTGTTGGTCGTTCAGGGTATTTTCTGCTGGAATGTCGAGATAATCAAAGTGGTAATAAATCAAGTCGTTTTGGTGTCTATAGGGTAGAGCAGAAAATAGATGGTCAGACTAACTTTAGGTATCAGATGGATGGCTTTGCCTTTGACGATACAAGGCTTTGTAATCTTGTGAGCCACTATGATATGCAGAGAGGTGCAAAGTGTGAGGTCATTCGCCTCGCTCAGGTGGCTGGGGCTCCTTTGTCGCTCTATAATAAGGTTGTTGCACGTGGCGCTATAATGGCTGTAGAGGCGGAACGTAAGAATGTTGTAGTTGAGGTAGAGGATGACTGTGGGAATATCTCAAAATTAATGTTATCGGTTGTGGGTAAACCTGATAACCAGCTATTTACGCCGGTTAGAGATTGTGTTGCAGTGGTAGCAGGCGCAGGAAAGAGAGTGGTTGTAGAGGATCGTTGGGCAAGGTCATTTATTGGTAAAGATGCTCTCTATGCTCCAACGTTTTGCAGGGTTGAGGCCACAGAAACTCGCCCCGATATCCCAGGTGTCGTTGTGTTGTCAAATAGAGCAGATGTGTTGGATAATAGTCTGCCGATGAAGGGCGCAATGACTGTTGTAATAGATGCTCAAGTGCCACTTGAACTTCAGACAAAGTGCTGTGTTGCGCTTAGAAATCGTAAAGGGTATTATAACTGTTTAGGAGGTTATTACGCAGGTGGTAAGGTGTATGTAAGGAGTCGAAGCGGTGGACAAATGGTTGTTGTGGCCGATACTGTAGCTCCGGCAGTTGTGCCAAAATGGAATTGCGGAGATAATCTTAGCAAAACGAAACGTCTTGTCTTTAAGGTAAGCGACAACTTTTCGGGCATTTCGAACTATGAACTCTATATTGACGGGGAGTGGAAGACTCTTAATTACTCGCCACTCCAAGCAACTCTATATCACCCCTTCGATACTCCTTTGGCGGCAGGTAAAGGAACGCATCATACTGTTCGCCTTAAATTAAAGGATGCAATGGGCAATATAAAGGTGTGGAGAGGAGAGTTTTACAGATAGGTGCTTCGAAGTTCTGGATAAAATTTGTATATTTGTACAAAATATTACAAAATTTATAATATGCCACCTATTGGACTGAGATTTATAGAGACAACAGAGAATCTTACCGCTAAGAGTAAATGGTGGGGAGCACCTGATCTGCCTGAGGGTTGTAGTTATCCGTGTCAAGATGGAGCTCCGCTTACCTTTGTCTGCCAAATTCGATGTGAAGATATCTTCTCTTATGATAGAAATTCTCTATTGCCTAAAACGGGGATGTTATACTTTTTTGCTGCTATTGGAGAGTATCTTGATGGCTTTGAAATAGAGAGTGAACATAATGGGATAGGCGAGTGGCCGGAGGATGCCTTTAGAGTGTTGTATAGTCCAGACAGTCAAAATCTTTCACCTTACGAAATATTATGGGAGGATGATAATACTCCCGCCTATCTTCCTGCTGAAAAGATAGAGTTTTTTGATGCTCAAGCTGATAATGACGGATACAGAATGTTATGCAGACCATTTTATGATGAGATTGCAGAGTGCTATCCGGACTCTATTGCACTACTGCAGATAGATGAGAGTGATAGATGGAAGTTGAGACTATATGATTGCGGCATGCTCTGCTTTATGGCTACACCGTCAGATATCGCAGCTAAGAGGTGGGATAAGGTTAAATTCTATTTTCACTCTTTTTAGAACGAAAATTATGAAAAAGATAGTAATGCGACTTATAGCAGGTTGTCTGCTACTCCTCTCAGCCGAGAGTATAGTGGCACAGAGTCGTCAAACTCGTGAGGAATATATTGAGAAATATAAGTCTATTGCCGTAGCGCATATGGAGCGCTATGGTATTCCGGCGAGTATTACAATGGCACAAGGTATTCTGGAGTCAGATGCCGGAAATAGTGTGCTTTCAAACTCTTCAAATAACCACTTTGGTATTAAGTGTAAGAAGAATTGGAAAGGAGATAGGGTTTATCATGATGACGATGCAAAGGGGGAGTGCTTTAGAGCCTATCCGACTGTTGAGGCCTCATATCTTGACCATGCAGAGTTCTTAGACTCTTCGCCACGATATGACTCACTGTTTGCCTATCCGTCAAATGACTATCGTAGTTGGGCAAGAGGTCTTAAGGCTGCAGGTTATGCAACGGCTCCAGACTATGCTCAGCGACTGATAAAGATAATTGAGAACTATCGTCTCTATCTTCTTGACCAAGAGGGCGGGGATGCTATCTACTCATCAGGTAAAACCGCTAAGCAAAATGCAGAGTGGTTTGCCGACCATAGTACAGCACAAAGGGAGGAGATGGTTGACTATGATATCTTTAGAGTTACTATTAACTCCCATAAGGGGTATAATGTCTATCGAACTAATCAAACATGTTATGTGCTTGCAAAAGAGGGAGATAGCTATGCCTCTTTAGGAAAGGCTTTTTATATCTCCGAGCGAACTTTAAGAGAGTTTAACGATGTTGATAAAACAACAGAGTTAAAAAAAGATGATATAGTCTATATCGAGCGCAAAAAAGATTGTTGGCAGGGTAATGTTATGCTCCATGTAGTGCGTAAAGGAGAGACACTCTACTCGCTTAGTCAATCCTATGGAATTCGTAAGCGCTCTTTGGCACGCCTTAATAGGCTTAAGCGAGGCAAAGAATTTGAACACGGACAGACCATAAAATTGCGATAGCGGGTTGCAATTTTTTACAATATTGATTACCTTTGTTTCTAAAATTAGAAGATATGGCAACACAACCACTTAGAGAGAAAATTTTGGGTACTATCATTGAGAAATCAATGCTCAAACAGCGAGTTTTTGACAATACCTTTGCAGTCTTTAATCTACTTAAAGATACACTTTTTGAGATGGCGTCGGAGATGGAGGATGCCCTTGAGGGGAAGGTGGACCGCAGAGTAAGACTTGAGTATAGAGACCGAGGAAAGCATGAGGCTCAGCTGCAGATCGCCTCTGATACCCTTATCTTTAAGATGCATACAGATATTTTCCAGTTTGATTCAAACCATATTATCTGGCAAAATCCGTATGTTCAAGCTGATAAAACAAATAGCTATTGTGGTATTATAGAGATATACGACTTTTTGTCAGATTCGTTTAAAGATAAGCGTATGGCAGATGAGGGCTATCTGATAGGCCGTATATTTATCAATCGCGAGAGAATGTTCTTTGTTGAGGGAAAGCGCCAAACCTCAATGAGAGCCATGAACTTCGGTAAGGCCGAGATTTCACGAGAGGCCCTGATTACAATCTTTGAGAGTGCAATACACTATGCAATCAACTTTGATTTGCTTACTCCTCCTTATGAGCAGTGCAAGAGGGTTACGGTCGATCAGTTTAATACGAAGTTCGATAGCTCTACCTTTGTAACAGGTAAGCGACTGCATTATGAGTTTAATGTAGATGATATTTAAACCTCATCAAGACGGTTACTATATGAAAAGAGTACTCCTTTTTGCCATAGCATTGTTGTCGTTATCTACCTCATGGGCCTCATATAACGATATCCTTAAAATCCGCCGAGCAAATAGAGGTATTGCAGCTCTAAGAAGTATGAGCGATGGTGAGCACTATACAACTCTTGAGGGGTCAAGTGTAGTGAGAACCTCATATCTTGACAGAAAAGAGCGAGATACACTTTTTACTGCTCCATTTGCAGTAGCTGACTATACACTGTCGGCAAATGAGAAGATGATTCTCTTTGCAGAGCGAGCAAGTGTTCAGCCTATCTATCGCCATTCATTTACAGCAAACTATCTTCTGTATGGCAATGGGGTAGAGCGAAAATTTGCGGCAGTGAGAGATATTACATTTTCACCTGATGTTACAATGCTGGCCTTTTCAAAGGATAATAACCTCTATCTCCATAATATAGCCTCAGATGCGACAGTAGCTGTAACGACTGATGGAGAGTGGAATAGTGTTATTAACGGAACTTCTGATTGGGTGTATGAGGAGGAATATGGTTTTACTTGTGCTTATGCCTTCTCTACAGATAGCCGTCAGATTGCATATCTGCGTTTTGATGAGAGCCGTGTGCCTACATTTGAGATGATGCGGTTTGATGATAAACTCTATAACAAGGCATACTCATTCAAATATCCAAAGGCTGGCGACTGCAACTCTGTTGTTGAGCTCTATATCTATGATATAGAAACGGCAACTAAGCACAAGGTGGATGTCGGAGAGAATAGCGACCAATATATTTTCAATTTAGCATGGACTCCTGGAGGCGAGTTGTACTTCTATCGTGTTAATCGCCTTCAAAATCTATTTGAGGTTGTGCTTTTGCGTAAGAGTGGCGAGATGAAAACAATCTACACTGAGTCCTCACCTTACTATGTAGAGCGTCCAAACAGCTCTACTATAACCTTTATTGATAGCAACCGCTTTATTGTTCGTCAAGAGTGTCGTACAGGCTGGATGCACCTCTATTTGTATAGTATAGAGAATGGTTATCAAAGAGCCCTTACGTCGGGTAATTGGGAGGTAACATCGCTTGTAGGTGTTGATGCAAAAAGAGCGTACTATCTCTCTACAGAGCGTTCAGAGCTGCAGCGAGACCTCTATTCGGTAAAACTTAATGGCAAAGATCGCAAGTTGCTTACTGCTGAGGGTGGATTTAATACTATCTCTCCTTCAGTGGGTATGAAGTACTATGTACGTACATACACCTCCTCCGATGTGCCTAACATTATTACCGTTAATCGAGCTGATGGTACAACGATAGATACTCTTGCAGATCGTCGTGCAGCTGTGGCAAAGGCGGGAGCGTTGGCAAAGCGACAGTTTAATAAGTTTATTACCGAGCGAGGTGATACTTTGAACTACTATATACAGTTACCTGTCGATTATGACCCATCTAAGATATATCCTGTGCTGCTTACTCAGTACTCAGGTCCTGGCTCACAGTCTGTACGTCAACGTTGGGGTGCCGATTGGGAGGATGTGTTGACAAAGAAGGGCTATATTGTAGCTTGTTGTGATGGCCGAGGTACGGGCTTCCGTGGCGAAAAGTTTAAGAAATGTACATACGCAGACCTCGGTCGTAGAGAGTATGAGGACCAAATCTCGTTTGCTCGCTATCTGGTAACAAAGCCTTATGTAGATAAGGAACG
Source organism: Alistipes sp. (assembly GCA_017381935.1). Lineage (GTDB taxonomy): Bacteria > Bacteroidota > Bacteroidia > Bacteroidales > Rikenellaceae > Alistipes. The sequence continues at coordinate 45,905 of JAFOBG010000049.1, read as the reverse complement.
TATTGGTATCTATGGTTGGTCCTATGGCGGTTTTATGGCACTTAACTGTGCTCTTCATGGAGAGGGACTCTTTAAGATGGCTATAGCTGTAGCTCCTGTAACTTCGTGGAGATATTACGATACAATCTACACAGAAATCTATAATGGCCTGCCTCAAGATAACCCGCAGGGCTATGATGACAATTCACCACTCTCGCATGCCGAAAAACTGTCGCCTCGAACACGACTGCTCATTATTCATGGTACGGCTGATGATAATGTACACTTCCAGAACTCTATGGAGATGTGTCGTCGCCTCAATAGTGCAGGCAAGCAGTATGATATGATGGTCTATCCCGACCAGAATCACTCTATGATGCCATCTGCAACATCACTTGTACGCCAGAAGATGATAGATTATACTATTGAAAATTTATAGCATTTGTTATGGATGTCCGTATAGCTGAGGATTGGAAGGCCGTCCTTAAGGATGAATTTGAGAAACCGTATTTTGCACAACTTGTAGAGTTCGTCAAAAAAGAGTACTCCGCAGGAACGGTATATCCAAGTGGTAAAAATATCTTCAGAGCCTTTGATAAGTGCCCCTTTGACAAACTGAAGGTCGTCATTATTGGCCAAGACCCTTATCATGGACCAGGTCAGGCAAATGGACTCTGCTTTTCAGTTGCTCAGGGTGTTCCATTCCCACCATCACTACAAAATATATTCAAGGAGGTTAATAGTGATACTGGTGCACCAATCCCAACAAGTGGAGAGCTTGACAGATGGGCTGAGCAGGGTGTGTTACTCCTAAATTCAGTACTTACCGTACGCGCTCATCAGGCGGCTTCTCATGCAGGTTGTGGTTGGGAGATTTTTACAGATGCCGTTGTCAGAGCTGTAAGCGAGAGAAAGAGAGGTGTAGTATATATGCTTTGGGGTAGTTATGCGCAGCGCAAGGGCGCTATTGCAAATCCGCAAACAAATCTTATACTTAAAAGTGTACACCCTTCACCACTCTCTTCATATAGAGGTTTCTTCGGTTCTGGCCACTTCTCAAAGGCAAATGCCTATCTTAAGAGCCTGGGGAAAAGCGAAATTATTTGGTAAATTATTAATTGATTAAAACTATAGTATTATGACACCTACTCCGCACATTGGTGCACAATATGGACAGATTGCTGAGAAAGTCATTATGGCAGGCGATCCGCTACGTGCAAAATTTATGGCTGAGCGTTATCTCGAAAATCATGAACTTGTAAATCAGGTTCGTGGAATGTATTGCTATACAGGTACATATAAGGGTAAAAGAGTCTCTGTTATGGGCCATGGTATGGGAATATCTTCTATTGGCATCTATACCTTTGAGCTCTTTAACTTCTATGGCGTAAAGCGTATTATACGTACAGGTTCTGCCGGAGCGTACCACCCTGATTTGCATGTGGGAGATGTCGTAATTGCTCAAGGAGCGTGCGACAACTCAAACTTCGCAGCTCAGTTCCGTTTGCCTGGAACATTTGCGCCTATTGCAGACTTTAATCTTCTTCGTGCTGCAGTAGAGAAGGCTGAGAGTATGAATATTAACTTCCGTGTGGGAAATATTCTGGCAAGCGAGATATTCTATAATGATGACCCTCAGGCGTGGAAGCAGTGGCAGAAGATGGGTGTTTTAGCTGTCGAGATGGAGGCATCGGCACTCTATATGAATGCAGCTCGTAGCGGAAATGAGGCTCTGTGTATCTGTACTATCTCCGACTCTTTGGTAACTCATGAGGATACTACTCCAGAACAGCGTGAGAAGACATTTACTGATATGATGGAGATAGCTTTTGAGATAATCTAAAGGGCGTTTTCGGCGTTACTGCCTTTTGCTGAGAAAGGGAAATACAGTAGTATGTCCCTTCCTCAGTAAAAGCCTTGAAATAAAATATATGAAACGAATATTACTACTAACAACAGCCCTTTTGGTAATGCAGAGTGCTTGTGCATGGGGCAGACTTGGACATGAGATTGTTGTTGCTGTGGCGCAACGTCATTTGACAGAGAAGGCAAAGGCTAATATTGCCAAATATATCAATTATGACCTTAAAAAAGATGCAGTATGGATGGATGAGCATCGTCGAGATGAACAGATTGCCTACACAACACATTATCATGTCTTTGCATGTGATAAAAATTTGAGATATGATCCGAACTATCGTCTTGCGAAGGGTAGTGATGTAGTGTATGCACTTAACCTATCAGAATACAATCTCTCAGAGCAGAACTATAAGAATCTTACTGATAGTGCTGTGGTGTTCAATATCAGAATGGTTATTCACTTTATGGGAGATTTGCACTGCCCTGTTCATACTCATATAGACGGAGTGCCTACGACCTGGAAGTGTAAGTTAAAAGATAAGGAGTGGCCTAAGTTTCACCCTATCTATGACAAAATTCCGATGATGCTTTATGGCAAGAAGGCAAATCCGGATGCTATTGCACAGACAATAGACTCTATGAAAAAGGGAAGTATTAAGAAGATAACATCAGGTAGTATCTATGATTGGGCAAATAGCGCTGCTCAGGTTAGCGCAAAGGTCTATGATATCAATCCGTATGGCCAGTATAATCTGGATGATGATACTGTTGAGAAGTCAAGAGATATTGTAGAGACTCAGTTGCGTAATGCCGGTTATCGTCTGGCAGCTAAACTTAATGAATATTTTAACCACTAAAACAATAAACTAAGCTATGAAGAAGATTTTTTCAATTGTAACCATTGCCCTTCTTTGCGCTCAGACAGCGTTTGGTTGGGGAGGTGTCGGCCATCGTGTAATAGTTGAAATTGCTCAGCGTAATCTGACCGAGAAAGCTAAGGAGAATATCTCCAAGTATATGAATTATGACCTTAAGAAGGAGGCTGTTTGGATGGATATTCATCGCCATGATGAGCCTATTGCTTACACAACCTCTTGGCATGTATATAATGTTAATGAGCGTGATGTATATGACCCAAATCCACGTCTTTATAAGGGTGATTGCGTTCATGCATTAAAGGTTGCCGATTATAATCTTCGTCAATATAAGGAGCTTACAGATAGTGCGGTAGTATTTAACTTGCGTATGCTACTTCACTTTGTAGGAGACCTCCATTGCCCTACACACTCTTACGTTCCTGGTCCTCGTTGCTTCTGGCCTTGCGAACTGAATGGCAAAGCACAGAAATCTTTCCATGGAGTATATGATAAGATGCCGGCTCTGGTACATAAAGGCAAGAGCGATAATGAGATTGCAGCCGAACTCGATACTTGGAAGAAGTCCGCAATTAAGAAGGTTACAAAGGGAGATTTCAATGCATGGGCTTCAGAGATAGGTGCTCGTAACAAGGTTATCTATCAGTGGAATCCTCATAATACACCTGTTCTTCGCGACGATACTGTTGAACTCTCTCGCGACCTTGTAAATGAGCAGATGGCTCGTGCAGGATACCGTTTGGCTTATTTGCTTAATTTGTATTTTGGCAAATAGAACATTGTTGTGGTAGCGGAGTATTTGTGTCTGCTATTAAAAGTTGCTTGCAATGGGAGGTAAGAGGTACAACCCATTGCAGACAATTTTTTTCAAGCGTAACAACTGAGCCTTTGATAACACTTTAAACTCTATTCAATGAAACAATTTGTCTTTTTATTAGTATTGCTAAGTATAGCATGGTGTGATAGCTTTGCTAAGACATACTATTATGAGCGTATAGCTGTTGTCAAGAATGGTGTTAAGTCAATCTCTTCGGGAGATGGACATTTTATCACATTTACCTCAAAGGGATGCTATGATTCAGATAGAGACGGAATATCTGAGAGAACTGGCTTTAGGGAGTATCAGGCAACGGCTAATAATATTGTAAGTTACTATGGCGATAGTTACTTCGGTAGTGCATACTACTATTTTGCAACAGACCTTAGCAGACTAAATATTAAGTGCTCTGATGGCAAAACGTATGTATATGTACGCAAAACAGCGCCGCAGGGAGTCAAAAAATCACAACGAAATCTATCAAACCTCTCTAATGGGACAAGCGGCTCTTCGACTACAATTGTTGTAGCTCCACAGACACCTGCTCTCTATCCATCTTCAAGTCCATCTTCAGTTTCTTCCTCTTCAAGCAGTTCTTCTTCGCAGACAAGGTATGGATATTATACATGTATGACATGCTATGGTACAGGCAAATGTCCAATATGTCAAGGTCGCCACTCATATAATAATCCATATACGGGTAATACTATCGTATGTACTCAGTGCAATGATAGAGGTCAGTGTCCTTCCTGTAATGGGACCGGAAAGAAGTACGGAATCATTAAATAAGGATAAAAAATTAAATACTATGAAAAAGGTCGCTCTCTTACTCTCTATTTGCATCTTTGGTTGTGCTAATATATATGCGCAAACATACACTTATAGATACCTTTATACCGTTGCTAAGCAGACAGAAGAGAAGTCCAAGACTTTTGGGGTTAACTATAAGAAGTATGTAACGTTTACGAACAATAAGAGCTTTTGTTATTTCTCTGACCAAAATGGAATAAAGTCATCGGATATGATTTCAAGAGGTGAGGGATATAATGAGTACCATTATCAATCTGGGACAAATGGTATATACTCATATAAGAGTACAGAGACATTTTATACCATCTACTTTGGCAAGAAGGTGCCGATTGGTGAACCAAGTGTATGCTATATGAACTTCTCTACAGATTATGAGCGATTGAATCATATTATTGGAGAGTGGGTACATGTATTTGAACGCTCAGATAATAAACAAACCGAGGCACCGAGTCAGTTGTGGTAAATACTTTAATAGCTAAAAATACTATGAAACTCAAACACATTTTAGCGACAATGTTGCTCTTTACAGCATGTTGTGGCGGTAATAACAAAGGTATTACTCTGCTTCCTGCAGAGAATTTCCAAAGAGAGGTTGATGGGGCAAAGACAGACCTATATACCCTTTCTAACGGCAACCTGACTATGCAGGTTACAAATTTTGGTGCACGAGTAGTAACTCTGTGGGCTCCTGATAGAGAGGGGACAATGGCAGATATCGTGCTGGGTTATCAGAATTTGGACCGATATATCAACAATACAGGTGAGCGTTTTTTGGGATCTGTAGTAGGTCGTGTGGCAAATCGTATAGGCAATGGTACATTTACTCTTGAGGGTAAGGAGTATCATACTCCGCTTAATAATAACGGACAGACGCTGCATGGCGGCGAAAAGGGCCTTGATATGGTAGTGTGGGATGTTACCTCGCATACTGAAAATTCTATTGTATTCCACTATATAGCAGCCGATGGACAGGACGGTTTCCCTGGTAATTTGGATATAACTATGTGCTATACACTTACTAATGATGATAAGTTTGTCGTTACATATAGCGCAACAACCGATGCAACAACTGTTGTAAATCTCTCGCACCACTCATTCTTTAATCTCAAGGGAGAGGCAGGTGGTACAATTACAGACCACATCTTGCAGATTGATGCAAACTATATCACCCCTGTTGATAGTAATCTTATACCTACAGGAGAGTTGTTAGCGGTAGAGGGTACTCCATTTGATTTCCGTAAAGCTCATGCTATTGGAGATATGATAGACTATGACCATGAGCAGATTAAAAATGGTCGTGGATACGATATGAATTGGGTGCTTGACCGTAAAGATAATGGTAAGGTAGTTAAGGTAATGACTATCTATGAACCGCATAATGGTCGAGCAATGGATGTGTTGACAGACCAGGTAGCATTACAATTCTATAGCGGAAACTTCTTTGATAGTAGCTACGATGGTAAGTATGGTAAGCCACTCTCATTCCGCGAGTCTGTGGTATTGGAGACTCAAAAATATCCAGATGCTGTAAATCATGAGAACTTCCCATCAGTTGTTTTAAACCCGGGTGAGGAGTATAAGCATACTTGTATCTATCGCTTCTATACAAAGTAGTACAACATAAAGAACAAAAATAGAGAGTTCACCGAAAAGTGAACTCTCTATTGTTTTGTCTTGTTATTAATTAGCGCTTGAAGATGCGATTAATAACAGAACCATCACCCTCACAGCAATCTGTAGCATGGCCAGATTGGTTGAAGATATATACATTCTCCAAATCGCTCTTTGAAGGCTCACGGAAGTTAGTGTAGTATGCAGGATAACCACTTACAGAGATACTCTTGATACGACGACCACACAAGCCCTTGTGGACTGTAGTATATGTGTTAACCTGTACCAAAACATCTGCATTACCATTTGCTGCAAGAGCCTTGAAGATTGCATTCTGGATAAGACGAGCCTCAGGAAGACGACGAGAGTCTGTACGCTCAGGAACGTATGTGTAGTTGATACGTTTCTTGCTGATATTAAGTGTCGCCATTGTTGTTGACTCGATAGTTGGGTGCTTAACAGTTGTGTTTCTCACTGTAGATTTGTGCATAGTACAAGATGACATGAGAACTGCAACAAGTGCCAAAATAATCAGTTTTTTCATAGCTATAAGTTTTTTAATGTGTTAATATTAGTTGTTTGCGTTTTGTTTAAGTTGTTTCCATATAGAGCCTGAGATACCTATGCTGATAGAGTAAATAACAGCGCTAAGTGCCAACATAATCAGGCCAAATAGTATAGAGACAATAACTACAGCAGCCTCACCACTATCTGCTAAACTTGTGATGATAAGTGCTGACAAACCTCCTACAATTCCCGAAACAATGCCTGCGCATAGACCAAAGACAAGTAGAACAGCAAAGATAGTCCACTTGCTACCGTAGGTACAATTATTAGAGACATTAAGAGCCTCTATAGGATTTTTCCCTTCAACTACGACAAATAGTGTTGCAAGCGACCATGCAAAAGAGAGTACTATACCTGGAATGACGCCTGATAAAGTGGCGAGAAGTACTCCAAAGCCAAGGAAGGCAAGTAGTAACAGATATGTACCCATATTGCGACGATAGCAACTCTTGAAAATAGAGAGAGGACTGACAACCTCACCTCGGCTCCATTGATCAGGCAGGGTTGAAATTGCGATAAGTACTCCAAGGTTGATATATGGAATCCAACATGTTAATATGGCTAACAGTAGGATTGCAAGCAGACTCAATGCGTTCTTTAGTCCGCTACTTAGACCCTCTTTAAAGGTGAGTGAAAAGTTAAGAGTAACCCTCTCAGTAGAATCGTTGGCCGGATATGAGCTATAGTCTTGTGGCTGATTATTCACCAGAGGTGGAACAAAACCAGAGTTTCCATTGTAAGGAACAGAGGTTGTAGGCTGTGTGGTTTCAAAACAGCCTTGAGGAATAATGTACGGCGAAAGAATAGCCCAATTAAACTCAATACCACCAGGGAATACAATATGGTCTCCTACAGAGACAATCTGCGAAGAGTGTTGTAAGAAGATGCCATTGATGTATGTTCCATTAGAACTATGGTCAGTATATACAATCTGACCATTGTCCTCAATGGTAATCTCTCCATGACGGTCGGAGACCGACATCTCAGCAATAACTATGTCATTCTGAGGATTTCTGCCAATATAAAAGGTCTTCATAACTTTTTATTGTTTGAGGTTTATTGTTAATGCTTTTACAAAGAGGATGTAGAAGGTTTCTTGTCATCATCCTCAGTTGGTGGAGGTGTTGCAGCCTTCTGAGTTACTGTAATAGTCTTTGTAAGTGATGAGTTCTTATCACTTGTAATGGTTATTGTTGCAGTACGGGACTTAGTATCCTTATTTTCTGTAGGGGTAATGGTAATTTCAGTCTTTGCACCGTCAAATGATACAGTAGGTGATACTGTAAGCCATGTCTGGGTACAAACTAAAGTCCAACCTGCAGAAGAGGCATCTACAGTTACCTTCTTTGCATTTGCAGCGGTGTCTGTTGCTTCAAACTCTACAGATGCATCCTTTGTGTCGAATACAAATGCAGCCTGAGACAGAGAGATAACCTTCTTAAGAGAAGAGTTTAATTTACTTACTACCTCAATAGTTGCTTCACGCATCTGCATACTAGTATTCTCGCTTGGAGTAATCATGATACTCTGGTAGCTTGTGCCTGAAGTAGGAGTTACTGTAACCCAACTAGGTACAGACTTTATCTCCCAACCACCATCACATAGACCAATTGATGCAGTATAGCTGCTTGGAGAGATGGCCTTGAATGGAGGAACAGTTACAGGAGTATCATCAAACTGCAAACCGTTTTGGCTAATATTGATAACCTTTGTTACAGAGGCCATATCAGACCAACCGATGTTTTTGTGGAGAGAACTTACAACCTTAAGCACTCTATTCATACGACCTGTACCCTTATTGGTATTGGTTGTAGGAGTGATAGTGATTGTAGTGTTACCAGAGCCGCTTGTCTTGTCAGCTCCCATCCAACTCTCATAACCATCAAGTACCCAATTACCGCTACATACGATATCAATCTTTTCGCTCTTTGAGTTGATAGCATCAAAAGAGAAACTCTTTGGAGTGTTGTTAAACTCAAATGCATTCTGAGAGAATGTTACACTCTTAGAATATTGAGAGTCGAGATTACTGCTAATTGTAACGCTTGTTGAACGAGTAGAGAGATTTGGGTTGTCTGCTACAGTAAAGTGTACACTCTTTGCAGCCTCCGGATTGCCTCCATTACCGCTACTTGGAGAGGCTGTAACCCATGCCTCAGCAGGCTTGACACTCCATGCTCCTGAGCAGGTAACTTGCACCTCGTAGTTGCCTGTAGCGTTTATAGGGCTTAGGTTGTTGTATTCAGTAGTGCCGCTAACATTGAATACAAATCCCTTCTGCTCAATGGTAAAGCTCTTTGTATGCTCACCATAGGCCGGATCTATATTGCTAATAGTAACGGTAGCCTGACGAGGAGAGAGTGAGAGGTTGTTCTCAACAGTTACAGATAGAGACTTGGTGTTACTTGTTCCAGAAACTCTATTTAGTTTTACCCAACTCTCTGAAGCATCAACCTGCCATGCAACAGAACAGTCAATTGCGACATTGTTTGAACTGCTATCTACTGCATAATATGAGATTGGGGAGTTTGCTGTAATGTTGAATGTGAACTTACGTTGTTTGATATTGATTTCTATATCGTCAATAGGAACGCCTGCGTTTTTGTGGGTGCTACTTGTAACGACGATAGTCGCCATACGGTCATTGTCGATATCTCCGTTTACGCTCTTTGCCCAATATGTAATTTTAGCATTACCGTTTCCGGAATATTTCTCGCATTCCAACCAATCCAAGTTTTGGTTGTAGCTATCTGGATACTTGATACTAATCTCCCAATCACCTGAACTGTGAATATCGAGGGTGGCAGGTGCATTAACACTCTCGTCAGTTCCGAACTGAAGGTCGGAGTCTAACGATGTAGCATCGAAAATATACTTATCTTGAGTTACGGAGATACTCTTAGCCATGTTGTTACCTGGCTGAGTACTTTTCACGACGATATTCTGAGAGCGATCGGTAAGTAGTAGGTTCTGGCAGTTTGCGTTAATATTAAAACGCTCTACACCCTGTGCACCATATTCAAGACCAATACCCTCTCCGCCTGATACAGTAATCCACTCAGGAACAGAGGCCTTATCTACCTCCCAATGACCTGATGACATAAATTGTATCTCTCTTTCAGTCAAATCGTTATTGCTAATATTTAGAGTCGATGGATTAAGTTCAAAGATATAACCCTCTTGCTCCACCTTGATATATAGGCTTGGTTTAGGGTTAACATCGGCCTGACTTATAAAGGTGAGAATCTCCTCACGCACCTCTGAACCCGGATTAGCATCATTTTCAATAAGGTTGATAGTACCAGGAGTTACAAGGCCTTGACCATCAACACCTGAGCCGTATCCCTCCTTAGGAGTTGTTACAACCCATGTCGAACTATTGTCATTAAGAACCCAATCAAGCTCAGACTCAACTGTAAATTGATGCTGAGCAATGGTTGTGGTGTTACATGCAGGATATTTGATAACAGTAGGAATATTATCCTGTGCATCTTTGTCTGCAACATCTGCTCCATCCAAAGTGGCAACAAATATCAAATTCTCCTGAACGAAATTTAGGTACATTGTTTGCCACAATTTGTTCTGACCGGAAACAACAATGTTAAGTGTACGATCATTGCGAGTTGTATTGTATCGTAGTGGGTTGAACTTTACATTCACGCCATTATCGCCGGCTCTTAAATCACCTGTTGTATCACCCTCTATCTGAGAACAAACAAGCCATTGATTATCAGTTGGACCGATAAGAATACCGTTCTGACCAATTGCATTAACAGTTGCTTTGCCATCAAATGGCTCAAGACCCTCTTGACAGAGGTATGTACGAGCATTCTCTCCAAGAGAAATCTTCCATGGAGTATTAGAATAGATGGTAATACTCTGCTCAGCATCTGTAACTTGATCCTCGCTCTCGTCCCAATGGAAGAGGAAGTTGTGTATGCTTTCAGGCTCTTCAAGGGTCTGATCAGCAGCCTTAATTCTCAAATAAGGACGCTCCTGATATACATCTATAGTGGCTACGCTCTTACTTGCATCACTAAAAATAAAATCAACCTTTGCTGTACGGTATGATTCAGACTCTGTATTTACAGGGGCATACATTGCTACATTTGTAGTTCCGGCAGCGCCCTTGAGAGTAGAACTTGGTTTGCCGTTAAAATCAAACAAAAGCCAATCAGCACCATTTCTCTCTATCTTCCATGCAACCTCTGAAGATACAGTGAATTGTATATACTCACTCTTATCTCCTAGGTTTCCCATTGGAGGGATTGTTGCCTCTCTGATAGATACAGCCATACCCTCTGTTCCTGGGTGAACACTCTGTTCTGGGGCCACCTGGTCGCAAGAGGCAAGAAGGGCAATGGTGCAAAATGCTAATAGAAATTTTTTCATATTATATTCTCCTTTTTTCTATCTGTCATAAATTAGGTCTCCAGGGGTTGCCTTTAGAAGTTTGCTCATTACCATATATACAGTAGCAACAGAGGCTGCTATGATGATAAGAACAGAGACTAAGGTCTTTCCATTCCATAGAGAGAGGTATCCAAATGAAGCATCCTTTACAATGCCTAAAAGAGGCAGTATAATCTCAATAAGATAGGATGCGCCAAGAGAGATAGTGATAGCTACCAAAATAGTTGCCACCATAATCAGTACATAGACACTTATCAACTCCATATTGCTGATTCCGAATGCCTTGAATGTACCCAAATTGCGCTTTACCTTCTGGAAGTAGGACTGCAACAAGTTGATAATAAATAGAATAATACATACAATGGCAAAGACAATCATAGTCCATGAGAGTATGTTTGCCATAATGCTTACCTCATTAAAGTTCTCCTTTGCATTGATTTGAGACATCTCAATATCAATCTTGAAGTTCTCTTTTGCAAACTCTTGGAAACTACTAATCATATCCAGATTGCCAAAATGTACTGAGATATAGTCGTCCTGGTCGTCAGTAGTAAAGCTCTCAACATAGTCATAGATACGATATACACCATCCTCCTTGTATTTGTCAAGGATAGTCTGATTAATCTCTTTTGTAGCTACAAAATCGACCTCATCAGGATAGTCAAACTGAAGGAGAATAAATGTACCCTCTCGGAATGGGATCATACGAGTCATTGGTAGGTCCTGTCCATAGAGTGTAAAGAATGAAGTTGTGCACTTCTCTGCAGTCAATCCTTCTAGCTCAGTCTTAAACTTCTCTACATCTACCTTGTTAGGCAGGAAGTAGATAAAAGATGTGTGGTACTCTATGCGGTCCATATTAAGAGCCCACCCCAGATTCTGAAGATAGAGGAACTTGGTACTAATAATATCCATGTTGGTTGGCAGACGCTTTACAACAGCCAATACAGGGATTGGGGCAAGGGCAAAGCCGTCTCCTAAGATATCTACACCATACTCACTTGCATCAGGATTGCAATATGTGAAGTAGTTGATATATGACGGGATATTGTCAATATCATAACCCAACTTACTACAAAGAGCATCTTGAGTAATGATGACACCGTATGATTGGTTGTTGATATTCTCAGCTGCAATACAAGCCTTTGATACGACATTGTCTTTATCCATAATGGCCTGTACTAAAGGTGTCTGAATATCAGCGAAATAGCGACACTTAAGGTTACGGCTATTGTTATTCGCAGTACCAAAAAGTGAGTACCAATATTTATCGGTTTGGTAACCGTTAAAGTGGAAACGCTCTTTGTTCTGCTCTTCGCGTAGGGCCTGCTCAAAACCTATAAAGTCATTCTCTCCGAAGTTATTCTTAATATCTACCCAATTGATAAACGGGTCGTTCATCTTGTATGATAGGTAGTTAAGACTTGCATTACTGAATGCTATGGCCAAGAATGTTGTTGTAAGGACGCTACATAGCAACCAAAGGCTTGAGTAGTTCTTTCCAAGCACTACTTTTCCTTCGCGCTTGACAAAGAGTTTAAAATAGTCGGTTGATATAATATCTTTAAGTCTCATTGCTACCATCTCTTTAAGTACAACTCAAAATCTGCTGGCAAGTAGCTCTCACTGCCGTTGCTCCACTCTCCATTTTGATTAGGCGTAAAGATGCAACTATCATCAATCGCTCCGTAATAGATTACTTCATCCTTTACAGAGTTAGATTTACGCACCTCTTTGCGAATCTTGATAATCACGTCGGCAAATGTTACTGCAAGATGCATATCGTGCGAAACGATGATTGCCGAACTACCCTCAAGTTGTGAGAGCTTGTTTGAGAGGAGTTCCATTGCCTTAACAGCATTGTCGCTATCAAGGTTTCCGGTTGGCTCATCACCAAAAAGAACTGTAAAGTCAGGCAAAATAGCACGGGCAAAAGCCAAACGCTGTTGCTGACCTCCTGAGAGCTCTTGAGTCATACGAGTTTGGTCTATATGCTCAAGTCCGAGGTCCTTCATAACCTGATTAGCCTTCTCAAATGATGAACTCTGACTGTAGCGTTGAAGCATACGTGTCAAAGCTATATTCTCATAGGCTGTAAAGTTACGCATAAGGTTTGTGCTCTGGAAGATAAAACTGAAGTGCTTTAGGCGAAACTCCGATAGCTCCTTATCACTACACTTCCAAAGTGCTGCCAAATCTACAATTGTGTTATCATCTTCGTAGAAGTGGAAACGTGTATTGTCATTGGTAACAATGGTGTTGTTCATCATACCGAGGGTTTCGAGAATGGTACTCTTACCAATTCCCGACTCACCCACGATAAACACCTTCTTACCTTTTGGTATAACTAACTTATCTATCTCCAGAATAACCTTTGATACCCCCTCCTTATAGTGTTTGTCGTAGGAGCATCGAAGATTGGATATATCAAAAAGTCTCTTCATTATCTATTATATTAAGGTAGATCCTCAATAGGAATCCAATAGTACTTAGCGCTGTTAAACTCTTTTACATACTTGTAAGTTCTGCTCTGGCGGATACGGCTCAGATTCTTGTACTTACGGCTAAAGTCGGTAATAATACTCAAGTACTTCTGAGGTGGAACTGCGATAGGGTCTGATAGACTCTCAATAGTATAAGAGTTCAGAGACTTAGCTGCCTCATGAAGACCACCAATCATCTTGGTAATCTCCTCATTTGTCAACTTCGCCATGTCATTCTCTGTAATACCAGGGCTCAAACTGCGAACAAGAGCCTTCATCGCCTCGATGTATGGAGTTCTATCCTTCGTCTGAGAGTTCATTGCAGCCTCAGCAACAGGTGCAAGACGCTTAAGAAGCTCATCATACTCCTCCATTGAGATAAAGATTACGGGCTTGAAGAAATCACGACCACTTGCGTCTTGTCTCATTACATAACCGCTAAAGTTAATCACGTTACCACTATTCTTAAGCTGCTCAGCCCAGTCTGCACCCAATCGAGATGCAATAAATGCATCGTCAATATTCATCATACCATTTGCCGCAACAGTTCCCTTAAACTTACTACCGGTAGCAATACGCTTAGCAGTCTTCTTAGCACCCTCAGTGATAAGGTCAATCTGTCCCTGAACGGCAGATGCAAATGATTTGATAGATCCTGTCATGTGCTCTGTAAGCAACAGTGGATCCATCTTACCCTCATTTACATTAGCATCGGCAAAGCGGTGGCTGCTGATATAGAGCTGACGGTCAACGTTTGCAGTAAAGTTATAACCCTCGTCAATACCAGCCTCACTCTTTGCAGGGCGTGCGCTAACTCGGATACTTGCTTGGAGACTAGCATCTAGCTTCTTATAGTTGTTAGCCAAACTGTTACGCATGATTGGTAAGAGCTGGTTGTTAAATGAGTTGAAGGCAACGATGTTCTTGTTCTGTACCTGGAAACCCATCATGTGAATATCCTTCTCAACAATCTTTGCTACAAGTTGTTCTGGAGTAGGACAATTTGTGTCATCTGCGGTATTTCCACAATCTCCGACAACAAGCATAATGTTACTCTCACCCTCTGCAAAACGCATGTTATCCAGGGCATAACCCATACCGTAGTAGAGAGCCTCAGTCTGTGTCATATCGGATTTAGCACTCTTGATACCGTACGTACCTCCTGTGTCAAGGAAGTTGTTTACACGAGCAAGCAGAGTACCGTTACTTACATTAGTAAGCGGCATCATCTCAACAAGACCCTCCTCACCATCAGCGTAGTCTCGGTAGATAACAATACCAACTTTAATCTTGTAGCCTTGCGAGAAGTACTCCAGACCAGACTTGATAGCCTCCTTTACCGCAGGGTAATAAGGGGCCATTGAGTCAGTACCGTCGATTACAATGACAAGATTGATGTTGAGCATCTTCTCCAACTTCTCCTTCTGAATATCATCAGCATTCTTAGTCTCGGGAGCCTCATTCTCAGTACCTACCGCTACACCACCATGTACACTAAATGTTGACATGTTATAGACTGTCGCAGTTCCATTATCAAGAATAGGGTAACGCAAATCAGAACCCTTCATACGGTACAAATACTGCTCGTATGTAGGAGACTCTTTCTTGTGGTACTCAATAGTTGAAGCGCGTTTCTGCTGCTTTAGATCCTCATATACGATGGCAGAAATCTTTTTTGATGCGAAGTACTCAACGTCATCATGCTTCCATGTAGGCTCAAGACATGAACGCTGGTTCCAAGGTACATAAGACTGCTTTGGCACCCAGCAGAAGAGTACCTTATCAGATAGTTTACCATCCATACGGCTCTGTGTTGCAAGCAGTGCCATATCATTCTCATACTTCATTACATAGTAGAAGTTCATATCGGTAGTAAGGCTCTCCTTTGATGCACCTGAATTAGGAGCCTTATAACCTCTACCAAAGTCTTGGGTAGCGCTTGAACCAGCCTCCAAGTTGACGCAGAGCAGAGCTTTAAAGTAGATACCCTCATCATTTGCAAGGCAAGATCTCCAAAGAAGTAGTTTTCTCATATCTACCCAACCTCGGCAAACAGCATCTGCAGAGATAAGTGGGAACTGCTCGTGCTTGTTTGGCTCTGTATATACAAGGGCAAAGTTACCTTGAATCTTTGCAATACGTACAGTCTCATTCCACTCAAGCTCAGAGCACTTCTCAGCCGTTGGAGATGGCGACATATAGGTTGTATTATGCTCACGATCGCTATATGCGGTCCAATAGGCCTCAATTGTGTTTGACTGACCATAATCTCCCGATTTAAGGACTGCATTAGCCTCTACCTCAGAGATGATGATGTTATTAAGCACCTTAGGTAGTTTGGCAATACATTTCGCCGGAAGATTTGGTTGAGCAGTTGCGGCTATAATAGCTGCAAGAGAGAGAAGAGTAGTAAAAAATATCTTTTTCATATTCTGTTTTATTTATTTCAGTAATTAGTATGGCATTGGTATAAACTTCATAGAGCGACACAATGCCTTATCTCCAAATGGAGACTCTGAGTTAAATGGAATAACGTCGTATTCGCTACTATAATATAGGTTGACCTTTAACTTCATAGACTCAATAAGAGGTTGCATGTCGAAAATCCAGAATAGAGAGGCGATGATATACTCATTATTTCCAAGATTCCAGAATGTGGAGTTGATATAGTAGTTCCAATCAACAAATCTGAAACAAGGCTCGCCATCTTCGGTTATAATAGGCACCTCGTTGAAGATCTGTTGTATTGTAACCAAATCTGTATGGCGATCTACATCGTGAGAACGCTTTGTCTGCAGATGATCTACCAGCTTACCAAAATCCTGCTTGTTGTCATTGATAGTATTTACCTGTACAACAACCGGAAACTCTCCATTAGGGAGATAGAAAATTGCAGCCTTATCCTCAGGATAGTTCAGCGCATCATAATATACCTCCTTAAGACGATTGATAAGAGTCTGCACTGCGGTATTCTCATCATGTGCGATATAGATGAATGATAGCTCCTGATTGCTTGTCTGTGCATACATAGACGAAGGCAGGGCAATCATCAAGCCGAACAATATTATAAAGAGTCGCTTCATCTTAGTATGTTACATTAATTTTGAAATAAGTAATTCGGTTGTATTTGTCATACTTTGGAGTACCTACAACGGTAATTGTCCAACCACCTGCAGCACGACCTGACAAGATTGCACCTAAAGTCTTAGGGAGTTCCCACTCTTCAAGGCCCTCACAATCAAACTTCACCTTATCTTTGTCGAAGTGGAAGTAGAAGAGACGCTCTTGAGTATCAGCATTGAGTTGCTCCTGCAATTTTGCAGCTGAGTAGCGGTCAATCTTACGGAAACCGGAAACCTCCTTCTCAGCAGTAGCGCCTGTTGTCTGATTGACAACCTTGAGCAGATACTTACCGCCATCAACAGGGAGTACCTCCTTAAAACGGCCATTGGCAGATGTGTATTTAGCCTCAGTACTACCAATTTCAAAGAGCTGATAGCTAAGTGTATTGCCCTCTGGAGCTGTAGCCTTTGCAGTAAATGCAAGTCCAAGTTTAATATATCTTGAGTCTCGCTCATGAACTACAGTACTTGTAATTACAGGCATACCCTCGGTTGGCGCAGGTGCTGGAACTTCAACTGCAGGCTGCTCAGCAGCAACCTCAGCAGCAGCCTCAGCAGCAACCTCAGCAGCAGCCTCCACTACGGCAACAGCCTCTGCTACTACCTCTTCAGGAGTAGGCTTGGAGACTTGTTGGTTGTTATTTCTTGTGCCTCCAAGCTCAATATCAGATGATATGCCACCGCCACCCATACTGACAGCAGAGCCGACAGGGAAATCATCATTTACCTCAATAGTAGAAGAGGTGTTAAAGAGGAATGGGCTGATAACATAACCTATCAGCGCACATGCTATAAATGTAACGATCATCAAAATGATCTTCAGTGTATTATTCTGCATCGTGTTTAAAATTTAAAGGTTACACCTAAATCAACCCATAAAATCTGTCGTTTGAAAGCAAGTCCACTCAATAGTGAACGAGTTGCAATGTTCTGATTTAGAGAGGCTGAATAGACCATCGGAAGTCTGTTTGTTGTCTCATGGAATAGCGGCAGACCGGTATTCTCATAGATATTAGCAAGTCCCAGCTCGTAACTGCATTTTGCAAATGCTATGATTCGGTTCTTCTGCCCCTTCAACTTAAATCCATAAGCCAAACTTGCACCTGCTGTAATACTGATATCAGTAGTATTACGCATTGAGGTATTGACAGCTAAGAATTGATTTACATCTTTGTCAATCTCTTCAAAGGCCTCGTTACCTGTTGTAACCTCTTGAGTGCCATATTGTCCATATACACGACCTGTCATGTGATATGGAGCATATTTAGTCTGTCCATTGACATAGAGCTTACCTCCACCATATAGGCCAACATATAGACCTTTTATTAGATTTGTCTCATATCCAACATAGAATGGTACTACAAGATCTGTGTATGATACACCCTCTGTAATCTTAGAGAATTCATAGCAGCGAGTGTACTTAACGCCCTTGCTATCCATTGTACTGAAAGAGTATGATATATCTTTCAGACCCAACTCTAACTTTGTAGATGACATACCTACACCGGTGTATATACCGAGAGTAGATTTGCGACCCATTGGAATAGCATAGCCAATCTCGGCGCCAAACTCAAATGCTGATGAGTTGTTGATATTCAGCGGAGTTTCAGTCTTTACTTTGAGAGCAGAACCGATTGACATACCTGCATGAACCTTTGCACGCCAATGAGTTGTGTGATAGGCAATATTTACCCAATCATAACAATCACTAGCAGCGATAATCTTTTTGTCGATAATTGTATCCTCATGCGATGAGGTAACCAACTTATCATCAATAAAGGTCTGATCGAAACTGTTGAATTGGAATGGATTCTCTTTATCTGTAATCTTATCCAAGTTCTCAGTAGTGCTGGTGATGACTGTAAAATGCTTAGGAAGATGCGGTGTTGAAGACTCAATGCCTCCATCAATCTTTGTTATGTAACAACGGTCAACATTTCTGTCGTAGCAGCAATGTAGATAGATAGAGTGGTTTGCCTTGTAATACTCAGGCGATGAAAAGAGAACTCCATTTTTATCTGTATAGATAATAGACTTGTTAAATGAGAGAGTTACATGCCACAATCCATCTTGGAATGTGTAGTCAGACTTGCTCACATCCATTATCTTTATAGATATATTCTCTTTACTGCCCATCTGCTCTATATACTTATCGGCAGTTATCAGCTCTCCGGCAGAGTAGTCAAGCAGGTCGCTATAGACAAGTGTCTCAGCCGGATTTTTGAATAGTTGCTTGAATGCATAACGAGCACCATCGTCATGCATTGTCGCATTTCCTTCATATTGCTCAATAAGGTTAAGCAGACGCATATTGATATGTCTCTTATCCTTATTGGATAGTGTTTGTGCCGACAATATTTGAGGTGTAAGCAGGCACAACACAACTAAGATTTTGCTAATATATTTCATCTATTAACCTAATAGGAATTTTAATAGAACACCTGTTGCCAGGCCTCCTATAATGACACCTAACCAAATGAGTACAGAGACAACAGTACTACTCTCACTTTCTGCTTGTATTCCGGTAAATGAGCTTGATGAGTGAGAGATATTTCCTCCAGAAGAGTTTGTTCGCTTGATATGCTCAAGATCTACAATCAGCTCAGCGGCAGATGCATATCTCTTCTCTTGTCTCTTTTGTGTAGCCTTCTCAATAATACGGCGTAAATCTTTGTTTGCAATATCACCAAGAGGCATCTTCTTTGATACATGAGCACTGAGAACCTCCTGATTAGTTCCAACAAATGGCAGACGACCGACCATGAGCTGATACATCAGAATACCGAGTGCGTAAATATCTGTTGTGCGATTTTGGTGTGAAACATCGCCCAGAGCCAATTCAGGTGCTGCATAATTTACTTTACCAATAAATGAACCTGCCTGAGTGAGCGACTTCTCCTGAACAGATATTGCCTCAATATGTTTACAAACACCAAAATCGATAAGCTTTACTTTATTATCGATAGTTATCATGATGTTGCTTGGATCAATATCTCGGTGGATATATCCGCGCTCGTGCAGAGCCATGATACCGGCAAGTACGCCCTTCATTATTCGTATGATAAACTCCACTCTATCAGAAGCATATAGCTGATAAAGCTCCTGTGCAAGTGGAATGAGCATGTTTGAACGGTCGTAAATCATACCCTTGAAAATCTGGTCGAGGTTGACACCTACCAAACGCTCCATAATCATATAATATCTCATGATATTGGTATTATGGAGAGGATCGTATTCTACATTAGGCACAAAGCCGTACATGCGGAGCAGATTCTCATGTTCAATCTGAATAGAGGCCTCTCTCATTGCACGTTCAATGAGTTGAGGATCTCGTGAGATATGTTCATGAATCTCTTTGATTGCAACAGGGATTCTGAATCCTCCAGACATTTCGTCAACACGGAAACCCTGGAAGATTCGACCCATACCGCCCTCGCCAATGGGAGCACTATCACGATCGTACTCGTAGTAAACTCCCATTCGCTTTTCGGCATCGCCTTGAATTCTTATTATATTCATAGGTAGATTGAATGTATTATTCGGTTATCTTAAAGGCGATATATTTATTATCGCTTGTCTTAGGATAGAGCGCATATACTCCAGGGGTCTCAAGAACAACTGTGATAATGTTGTTGTTACCTGAAGTTGATGTGCCATATCCGATAGCTGATTTATTGGCATCTTTTGGAGTAAATGCTGGGCAAGTATCCTTATCGCTACCTGTAACCTGGATACCCAGATTACGCTCTGAGGTAAGAACAATCTTAAGATCTGAGATATCATAAGAGTTAGGAATCTCAATCTGAATAGACTGACCAACCTTGCCACACTCCTTAATTGGGGTTGTCAGAGCGATAGTGTTATTTGAAGATGTGAAATATTTAGAGATAACCTTCTCAATCTCCTGATAGTCGCTAAGCGTTACTTGAATATCATTAACACGAACCACAAACGCTGATTTTACCTCAACCTCAGCCTTATTGCTCTTAGACTCCTTCTTCGACTGCGCCTTAGGCTCAAGCTCAACCTGCTCTTGAGGCTGAACATTAATCTGAGCCTCAGCTTCTGCTCTTGCCTCAGCCTCAGCCTTTGCCTGCTTTGCAGCCTTCTTCTTCTCAGCACGAGTCATTGTCTGCTCCTCAACTATCTCAGGCTCAGTTGACTCGAAGTTGCGAGTATCAACCTCCTCAACCTCTGGTTTCTGCTCCTCAACAACCGGCTCCTCAACAATAATTGCGTCAGGATTGACAACCTTCATATATTTTGCTACGGTTGCGCTCTTAATCTCACGCTCAGTGTTGCTCTTCGGAGTGATAAAGTAGAGATGGCTACCCATAACACGAGCAGTGATAAAACCTTCGAGAACGGTGCCGTCATTAAGCTTTACTTTATCCAAAAGTGGAGCGTGTACCCAAAGATTCTCGGCCTCAAGAGCGAGTTCTGTACGGATGCTCAGTATGTCAGCAAATGCAATAGAGGTGATATCGCCATTGAACTGCTTGATACGCAACTCTTTACCGATAATCTGTTCAATGATATGACCTGACAAACTCTTGCCATTCTTTAGTGTAACAACCTCATGAAGTTTAGAGTTTGCTGTAGATAGTTTGCTGGTCTTTACGACATTTTTCCAATTTACTTTAAAGCTATCTTTTGCAAGTTGTAGAACCTTTACTCTTACACCTTTTTCAAGAATAAGAAGGTTTTTGTAGCTTTTTGAGCCGGCCTGCATAGAGGCGAGCTCAACTTCGCTCTTGTCTGGTAAATTCTTGGCTACCCAACTCTTCATAGGCTCTGTCAAATGGTTGACAGGATATGAGATAGTCTCCATATTCTTAATAGACGATGAGTCTATAAAGAGAATAGCCTTATTACTATTAATTGTGATGTACTGTCCTGGCACCTGCTCTGCAATATATCCCTCATACTCAGAGCCGCTTGACATAACAACACGGTCTATGTTCTGTGCTGTTGCCTCTCCGGCAAAGAGTATTGCCAGAGACGCAGCAAACATTAATATATGCTTTTTAGCCATAATAATTCGTAGTTATAATTATTCCTGAGTTGATTGAATAAGACGAGTAATGTACTTCGCCTTTACACCACCATTATAACCCTGAGATGATGCAATGCCGTGCGCAACAACACCGATAAGGTTACCCTTCTTATCAAAGATAGGAGAACCGCTTGCGCCGTGGTAAGAAGCAGCGTCGAAAGTGTAGTTATACTTGTCGTTATTCATTGTAATAATACCAGAAGCTCCGGTTGCCTGGAGAGGTTTCTCCTGGAAACGCTCAAATGCCTGTACATCCTGAAGAGCTGACAGGTGAGGGAAGCCCATTGTGAAGATGTCGGTACCTACAGGCAGATTCTCATTGCTGATATTGCTTACAGGAATAAATGTAGCACCGAATGGGAGCTGTGCAGTCATTGTCTGGAGGATAGCAAGGTCAACATCCTTCTTCTCGCTATATGTTACAACACGCATCTTTGTAGCATTTGCGCTATCGAATATTTGTCCGTTAGGAACTGCAAGGATGTATGCAATAGCACCCTCAGCCTTAATGTCGTTTGCAGCAACAGCGATGCTGAGTTTACGTGCAACATCAAGAACATCCTTCTTAATAGCCTCATTCAGATCTTTAAGATCACCAAACTCCCAAGGTTTTACAACATGGAGGTTTGTAACAAGCATACCATTATCGCTAATAAAGAAACCGGTAGCCCAGCTCTTCATAGGGTTCTTACCGTTGTATGGCTCTAACTCACCCTTATCATTGATAACCCAACGATTAGTGCCTGCGTACTCAATATCGGTCTTAAGATAGTAACCAGTCTCAAGAACGACTGTAGATTGAGAGTAGGTCTTATAAATCTTAGTCTGCCAAGAGTCGCTTGCCAAAGCTGCGATGCCCCAAGCTACAAGAGCTACAGCTACGCATGCGCAAAGACCAAGAATAATTGACTTAAGTGAACCGCTACCACCACCTGTTACAGGGTTCTGGATGGTAACACCTGCACACTGGATAACATCCTTAGACTTAATCTGTACATACTGATCCTTAGGGATGCGTACGCCATTGACGGTTGTGCCGTTTGAACTATGGTCGCAGATATACCACTTACCATCCTTAGTCTGCTTTACAGTAGCGTGGAAACGACTAATCTGATTGCCCTGAAGGTGAATATTGTTTAGATAGTGAGAACCGATGCTCTTAAGCACCTTAATATTCTCCTTGTCAGGAATAGAGAGAGCTGGGATCATTGACCAATTAAGATTCTGGTCTGCAAAACGGATGGCGTCGTTACGAGTTACAGTAACCTCCTTCTCAGGAGTAATCTGAACGCCATTTACGAATGTACCGTTGCGGCTACCCTTATCAACGAGTAACATATCACCATTATCAAGCTGGAAAATCTCAGCGTGATAACTACTTACATACTGGCTGTGTAATACGATCTGCGCTTGGCTTGAACTGCCTATTGAAATAAGTCTCATATTTGTAATTTTTTAGTTTCGGTTAGTAAATTGCATCGATAACTTTGGTACTCTTAGCCGGCTTGCTCTCCTTCTTAGCTGTTGCCTGCTCTGCTTTAGCCTCGGCCTTTGCCTCTTCAGGTTTTACCTCTTCAGGCTTAGCTTCAGTTGCTGGTTGCTCCTCTGGTTGAGCTATAGGCTCTTCAACAACATCCGGAACAAGTTCCTCTGTTTGATCTACCTCTGGTATGCCACCACCTGCACCGCCAACAAAGTCGCTGTTAATGCTATTAGATGGACGGAGAGTAAAGAAGAGAACGAGTGCTAAAACAACAAGTGCTCCAACTGCCACGATAGCGTATGTAAGAGAGTTATCCTTTGGAACAAGGTCCCAATTAAGCTCTTGTACATGGGCAAGAGAGATAATATCTTTACGTGTTACCGGAACTCTCTCGTTTGCCGCAATTTTAATTCCGTTGACATAAGTTCCGTTACGACTCTTGTCGGTAATGTAGTACTTACCACCGCCACCAACTTCAAGAATAGCATGCTGACGGCTCACTACATCGCTGTTGTCAACAATGCAAATATCGCATTGCGAATCACGTCCGATTGTTAGAAATTTCTTCATATTTTTGTTATTTAATTATTTCAGGATTTTTTTCACCCTCACCATTTGGCTCTTTATTGTCAGCCTTTTCCTCTTTCTGATTGTCAGAAGTCTCTTCAGAAGTAGGCTGAGCCTCAGTACCCTTATCTGTTAAATCTACGCCGTCGGCAGTAACCTCTTCTACAACCTTAGTAGGGCATAGGTCGCAAGATTTTACAGCAAAATAGATATTTAGCGCAACGCTAAGAGTTAGAAGCGTAGCCAAAATGGCTAATATAATTTTAACAGTCTTGCTCATTTTTACTTTCATTAGGGAGTTGCACTCCACGTCAATAATTGCAGCTGTAAGGTTGTCGTGGGAGCCACCTTTATTATGTCCGATGGTCTCGACAAGATTTGATGTGTGCTCTATAATCGCTGCTAACTTCTCTCTTCTCTTGCCAATGATGGATAACAACTCCTTTTCAGGCATTGCACCCCAAAAGCCATCAGAACAGAGCACAAATCTATCACCTTTAAGATAAGGTAATTGGTAGATCTCAGGAGCTATCTCTGCTGTAACACCAAGCGCCTTTAGTATGATGTTAGACTGTGCAGAGAGACGCGCCTGCTCTTCGGTGAGTAGGCCATTGGCTACCATTTCAAACACCATAGAGTGGTCGAATGTTCTGAATACCTTTTTCTTGCCACGCAATTGATAAATACGACTATCTCCAATAAATGCTATTGTGGCGCAAGTTTGGTTGAGAATAATAGCAGTAACAGTAGTACCCATGCCGTATAGGTCCGGATTCTCTTGTCCGGTGGCAATGATATTGCTGTTTGCTTGAACTAAGGCATTGTACAATACTTCGGTAATATTATCCTCAGCTGAAGCCTCAGATATATACTTAAGTATTGTATTTACGGCAATCATAGAGGCTATACTTCCTCCTTGCATGCCGCCCATGCCGTCGCATACAACCACTGCTTGTCCCAGAGGTGTATCACAGAAACCGTAGGCATCCTGATTTTCACTTCGGCCTCCGATTCTTGAATCTACGACTCCTTTTGATGTGAATGTAGTCTTAATAAACTCCATTTTTGTAAACTTATAAGAGAGCACCCTGAAGTAATAGAATAGCTCCGATAATGCCAAATATTATTACCGTTATATACACCCAAATAGGACGAACCTTGTTTTTTGATTGTGCATAGATTAGAAATTCTACCAATGCATTGTCAAACTCTGTGGCTGTCTGATAGCGTTTGTCCGGCTCTTTGGCTGTGGCTTTTTCTAATATCTTGAACAGTTTTCTTGGTAACTCACTGTTTTCAGGGAGGACTCTACATAGTTGATTATGTAATGTCTCATCATTTGTTGCGCCTGCAAATGGGTTAAAACCTGTAATAAGCTCATAGAGTGTAACTCCAAAAGCGTATAGGTCGGTTCTTGCATCAATAGGGCTACTGATACCGCTCTCTGGAATCATTTCCGGTGCTGCATATTGTGGAGTACCTATAAACTCTTTGATAGTCCTTATCTGTTTGTGGTAGGCCTCAGAGATGCCCAAATCGGTCAATTTTACTCGCAGAACGCTATCTATCATAATATTGGAAGGCTTAATATCCTTATGCAGTATGCCTAAGTTGTGCAGATATTTCAGCGCATCGAGAATTTGTCTCATCTCGGAGACGATTCTAACTATTCGCTCAGTTTTAGAGAGATTGTTGAGACGAGTTCTTACGAATGACTCAAATGTTACACCAGGGATGTACTCGCTTATGATATACATGGCTCCATTGTATTGATTTTCCTCACATAACCCGATTGTGTGTACAATATTGGGATGGTAGAATATCTTGGAAGCCTCTGCTCTGGCACTTTGTCTTACGTAGCGGTTGTTTGTATATTCGTCTCGTATCTTCTTTATCGCAACTCTTTGATGGCTGTTACAGTCGAAACCCAAATAAACAATGCCTAATGCACCTTGTCCAAGTGGTTGTAATTTGTAGTCATAACAGAACCACTCTTCATTCACTCTTAAGTATATGAGTGATGATCCGGGATTCTTTATAACAGCCGTCTGCATAACTCTTTAAAGCAACCTCCAATATATGAAAGAACTATTTCTTCAATGATGGCATAATTACGGTAGAATTAGAACTCTGCTGAGAACCTTGCATTCCGCCTCCCATATTTGGAGCAAACTGTCCGCCCATAGGCTGTGTGTAGGCTGCTGTTACACCTTGATTAGGCATGGTGTTAGGACCAACACTTGAAATAGGAGCACCTACAGGGATAAAGTCTGTGCGAGGCTCAAGGTTAAGTGCCTTTGCGTCGATAAGGATGAAGTAGAGCTCATAGTGCTCGCCGATTGTAATAATGTCGCCATTGTGGCACTCCTGAGCGTCGAAGCCGAGGCTGCTACCATTGAGCAGAGTTCCACAAGTAGAGCGTGCATCCTGAATAGATACAAGTACGCTGTCAGGATTCTTCATCTGACGAATTACAATCTCAGCGTGGTTGTCAGAGATTGTACCCTCTGCCAAACGAACTGAACAAGCTGTAGAGCGTCCGATAGTGTTCAGACCCATGTAAAGTGGCCAATACTCACCACTTGCAGTACGAGAAACACTGTACAAAAATCCCATAATAGGCTTGTGTACCTCTGTTGTAGCGCTTGCTGCAGGTGCATTGTTCGCCTGATTCATTCCTGGGAATATAGTTCCATTATAGCCTGCAGATTGCTGAGGCTGAGGATTGTTTGAAAATGGATTCTGAGGTCTTGTAGTCTCACCCATTCCGTAAGGATTGCCCATTCCAGGGACAACAGTCTTGTTGTTACTCATAATGTTGAGGTTTTTTAGTTAATTTATTATTGTTAATTGATTTGGCTATTGGATTAGTATTATATTTATTTGTTATAGCTTTGAATATTTATGTTGTTGATTTTTAGTGAAATAAACTCTATTTAAATCAAATTTATGTATGCGATATAAAATATAATAAATTATAATTTATTGATTTACAGAGATGTGAAACCCGCACGCCAACATTTGTAGGTGTGTTTTGTAGTAGTATAATCGGATTAAACATCTTTATAATGAGTATTTTAGTTTTGCAAATGTAAAAAAAAGTTTCCAAAAATGAAAGAGAAAAGGCTAAATATTATCAATAAAAAAAAGAGAGTATAATCATGTCTATTAATAGTTTTTAAGTTACAACCATTATGTTAGTATTGATAGCTCCTGCTGAAAATAAAAAAGTATCCACCTTTGGTTTTAAGGATACTTGACCAAAAGAGGATACTTTATAGCTGATAAATTACTTCAGAATTACTCCAAGGAAAAATCGTACTCGAGAATTGTCGATAATCGATTCTTTGATGTAGCTCCAGCCAGATGGGTTGTAACGCCGAGATAGAGTTTTTTGCCTCCATCTTTAATTTGCATGCCCTCTGCTTCGGAGAAACAGTTGTCGTTTAGGTTTAGCAATCTTCTCATGTTCTCGAAGTCGGAGATTGCGGCAACTTTTGTTCGAGGTATAAGGCGTTTGCCGTTGTAATCAAATACCTCAAGATATGCCATCGAATTGTCATATACTCCACTACCGACAACACGCTCAATTGGTTGACCTTCATACCAGAAAACCATATCTTTATAGATTGCCTGCCCCTGGAAACTGCAAGAGAATGTTTTGCTGTAATCGCCTGAGTTTAGGGCTGATGCAATACGGAATGAACCGATAGGTGTAAGAGAGTTAAGAACTCTTGCATGTAGTGTTGTAGTACCACTCTTTCGCTCGGTGTTTGTACCAGCCTCACCTCCCCAGGTGCGGGTAATTGTTACACTCTGCTCTTTGAGTGCCAAAACAGCGTCAAGGTCATAGATTATGCAGTGTCGAGTGCCGCTTTTGGTAGCTGTAATGAGCATGCGACGATGCTCAAAATCGATACTTACCTGCAGGTTTTGAACAGACCAACTCTTACCTGTTTTATCTTTGTAAGAGTCCAAATAGAAGTTCTCTCCTGTATGGTGTTCAAAGGTTGTGTCGGGTTGAAAGCGGAAACGACAGAAGGTCTTGTTATTTGTATAGTCATTGCCTGATATAGTGCCGTTAGAGTTTACCCACATAAAGTCCTCGCCTCCATCTGTTGCCTGTTCAACACATAGATTTGTTCCATGTCCAAACCAACGCAATAACATACGCTCACCACTACGGGTATTATCACCATAAGGGCCTCGTTTTACACGACTTAGCACAACCAACCACTTGCTACCTGTGGCTGTATCGCCTGCACATTGGCTAAAGTAGATATAACCATTTTCGCTTGCATCATAGAAGTCAAAACTCTGCATAACAGTTCCCGGATAGGTAAGTTGACGAGAGGAGAAAATCAAACTTTCACTCAACAGACTATCGAGTGTTACCAACTCCGGTTCTGGTTCTGGCTCCGGTTCTGGTTCTGGTTCTGGGTCTGGCTCTGGTTCTGGTTTTTGGGATGGGTCGGAGACGATAATTGTAACCATTGCAGTCAGTTCATTCTGTTCTCCAAACCACTTACAAAAGATAGATGTGCGACCGGCTTTAATACCTTTAACAAGTCCGTAGCTATCTACAGTTGCTATGGTATTATCTACAGAACTCCAATCGAAGATATCGTTATCGTATGCAGGCGTACTGATTGCGTTTAGCTGTATAGTCTCTCCGATTTTAATTGTTACACTTTTAGGCTCAATAGAGAGAGTTTCTAAATATATAGACTCTTTCTCCACCTCGCCGCAAGCGACAAAGAGGAGAGAGAGTACTAATAATAACAATCTTGAAGTAGGCTTAATTTCCATATCAACTATAGACCAAACTCAGCCTTGATAGTATCTACAGCATCAAGTTTCTCCCAACCAAAGAACTCTACCTCACGGCTAACTTCTACACCATCCTCGATAAATGTAACCTCCTTAGTATAAGGACGATTGCCGAAGTGTCCGTATGATGCGGTAGCCTCAAAAATAGGATTTTTCAGACCATATCGACGAACAATACTTGCAGGTCTGAGATCGAATAGTTTTACTATACGCTCTGCAATTTCACCTTCGCTTATATTGAGGTGGTTTGTGCCGTATGTGTCAACATATACAGAGAGTGGCTCTGCAATACCTATGGCGTAGCTAAGTTGTACAAGAACCTCGTCAGCAACGCCTGCAGCAACCATATTTTTTGCTATATGACGGGCTGCGTATGCTGCACTGCGGTCAACTTTAGAGGAGTCTTTACCTGAGAAGGCACCGCCTCCGTGTGCTCCTCGACCACCGTATGTGTCAACAATAATTTTACGGCCTGTCAGACCTGTATCTCCGTGAGGACCGCCGATTACGAACTTCCCTGTAGGGTTGACATGCAGGATGTAGTTATCGTCAATAAGGTTTGCCAACTCATCATGAGCTCTTTCAAGACGAGCCTTTACACGAGGAATGAGAATGGTGCGAACATCCTCTTTGATTTGAGGAGCATCTATATTATCGTCGTGCTGAGTTGATACAACAATAGTGTGAACTCTTAGAGGGTGGCGATTGTTGTCATACTCGATTGTAACCTGGCTCTTTGCATCAGGACGGAGATATGTCATAACCTCTCCTTGACGACGAATGTCTGCCAACTCCTTGAGTATTACATGCGATAGAATGAGTGTTGCAGGCATAAGTTCACGACTTTCACGTGTAGCATAGCCAAACATAATACCCTGGTCTCCGGCACCCTGCTCCTCCTCTGTCTGTCTTACAACGCCCTGGTTGATGTCGGCAGATTGCTCATGAATAGCTGAAAGAATACCGCAAGAGGCTGCATCAAACTGTAGCTCGCTACGGTTATAACCAATTCTGTCGATTACTCGGCGTGCTGTCTGCTGAATATCAACATACGCTTCTGAACGCACCTCACCGGCAACAACAACTAAGCCTGTTGTACAAAGGGTCTCGCAAGCGACCTTTGACTCTGGGTCGCGACGTAAAAACTCGTCAAGAATTGCATCCGAAATCTGGTCGGATACCTTGTCAGGATGTCCCTCGGACACTGACTCTGAAGTAAATAGAAATCCCATAGTTTTTATCTCTGTTGTGTTAATAAAACTTAGGGAAGAATTGACTGTTGGATAAAATAGCTGTTTTAGCGTTTTTTATTGTGGTTGCAATCAGTCCAAATCCCTCCACATTTTGCGAGTGCAAAGATAGTGAAGATTATTTTATAATGCAAATTAGTTATTTTTTCTCTACGGGGCGAGGTGAGTTTATTTTTCTTGGGAAGTAGTGTGTCTGGATAAGGCTCTTATCCTCTGAGTTGCCTGGAGATAGACGGTATAGTGCAGCACCATGTGGAGCTACATCAGTAGAGAATGTATCGCCAGGATAGACAAGTGTTACCACCTGTTGTCTCCATACATCACGTACCATAGCAGCCTTTTCCCACAATCCGAGTGTACGAGGCTCAAACTCTATTGTCAACGGCTCCTCAGAGGTGTTGAATAGTGCTACTGCCAGGTCTCCATTTTCGAGTATCTTCACATACACAGCGTGCTTTTCATCTCGGAAGAATGGCATAGCACGCATACCGAGTGGGTCTTGGAGAATGTCATTTACCTCGAAATTGCAGAGTAGTGAGCGAGTAAAATCATCCATCTTCGCTATATCGCAACCGATAAGCATTGGCGAGGCAAGCATAGCCCATAGAGTTATGTGTGTGTATTGTTCATCCGGAGTGAGGTGTGAAAAATGAGGTGCTGATTTCCATCCACCTACCATACCTACAACAAGCATGTCTGCATCGCCCCAATGGCCAGGACCATGGAATGCAGCCCAGCGCTCTTGCTGTTCAAAACCGATTGTGTATATACTCTGCCAAGTGTCTCGAATATCTCCCGTAGTGCGCCAACATTGTGTTAGTTCTTTGAATTTGTACGCATCTGCAAATGGTGCAGTGTTGGAGATACTATATACAATATCTCTACCACACTTTTTCAGAGCTTCAGCCATCTGACGAGTGTAGTATATATCATTTGGTTTCCAATCGTACTTAAGATAATCTACACCCCATTCAGCCCATTGCTTGGCGTCAATCTCGGCCCAAGAGTACTCGCCATGTCTCCAGTGGCGACGACGTATAAAACGACGAGGGTCATCAGGAAGTGTCATTCTCATATCTTCGTTGCACCAACCCTCCTCAATCCAAGGATAGGTGCCTTCAGGATTGTCTGAGTGTGTGCCTGCATGACCTGCATAGGTGCTTACCCACGGACCGGAATAGACTCCCAATTTAAGACCCATACTGTGAATTTGGTCAGCTAATGCCTTCATATCAGGGAATTTAGCGTTTGGCTGTACGGCATTCAGTTTGCCTCCACGCTTGCCCTGCCAACCATCGTCTATGTTTATATATGTCCAGCCGTAATCAGCCATACCTTGCTCTACCAAAGCTTTTGCAGATGAGAGAACTTTCTCTTGACTTACTGTCGGGCCCCAGCAGTTCCACGAGTTCCAACCCATAGGTGGGGTTAGTGCAATTTTGTCGCCCACAACAAGCCTTAGATTGCGAGAGTAGCTGCCTTTAGCATTTTCAGCCTTAAGGGTAATGTTGTATGTTCCCTCTTTTGATACTTTACCGCTTATGCGACCACTCTTACTATCAAGGGTAACTCCTTGAGGCAGTCCTTCAGCACTAAATATCATTGGCCTTACACCTGTTGCAGCTATAGTATATAGAATTTCAGCTCCAGGGCGCACACCAAAGACCATTGCGCTATTGATACGCGGAGTCTCGGGCGCAGGAGGGGTAAGAATGTATTGAGAGTAGTCGGGAATATTTACTTGAGTGTCAGACTCTGTAGCTTTGTTCTTTGCAGAGGCAGAAGAGAACGCAGATATAGCGATAAGTGATGCTATTATCAATCTAATCTTTATCATGTGGCATTAGTTTATATTGCCACAAAGTTAAATAAATAGATTTGAAAAAGCAAAAGTAGCGCTCTACATTGCTCGGTTGCGCTACGATTTGTGATAATGTCTATTGTGGATTGTTACTCTATAAGTCCTTCAGGAAGGACAAGACGCATTGTGCGGGCGTCGAAATCTATAGCCGCAATAAACTCCTCGACAGCAGGAATTAGGTATTGCTTGCCATTTAGCTCTATCTCGAATAGAGGATTAAAATCGTTGTCGTAGTAGTCTGTAATAACACCTTTACGACGTGAAATTTTGACAGTAAAGCCAATTAAATCATCAAATGTAAACTCGTCGTCGTCAGACTCTGGCTCTTCGATAAAAATCTCGTTGCCCATTATTAGTTCTGCACGTTTAGTAGTATCTATATCGGCGAAACGGACAGTTGCACTGCCTTTGCCACGACGAGAGAATGACTCACAAAAAAGAGGAACAACCAAGCTATCTACCATAGTAAACAGCGGTTGTTCCTCATCAAAGTTGTCGGGGAAGTCGGTATAGAGGTTAATATTAACCTCACCCTCAGCTCCAAAGAGCTTGGTTATACGACCAACCGCCAACATGTCAATCAAGCCTACTCAGCAGCCTCAGTTGACTCCTCTGTTGCCTCTGCGGCAGCAGCCTCTGCAGCAGCAGCGGCAGCCTCAGCCTCAGCAGCAGCCTTCTTCTCAGCGATAGCCTGTACGCGAGCAGCGTTTACAGCAGCCTCAGCAGTAAGACGAGCCTTCTTGTCTGCGTTAGCAGCAGAAGTAAGAGAGTTAACCTTAGCGGCAACCTTACCCTCCTTCTCACCGAGCCACTTGTTGAAACGAGCCTCAGCCTCAGCCTCAGAGAATGCGCCCTTAGCTACACCACCAAGTAGGTGCTTCTTGTACAATACGCCCTTGTACGAAAGAATCGCACGAGCAGTATCGGTAGGTTGTGCGCCCTTCATTAACCAACCCAGTGCTTGCTCGAAGTTCAGGTCGATTGTAGCAGGATTCGTGTTAGGGTTGTAAGTACCCAATTTCTCGATAAATTTACCATCACGTGGCGCTCTGCTATCTGCAACGACGATGTGATAGAAAGCATAACCCTTCTTACCATGTCTTGCCAAACGAATTTTAACAGCCATTTGCTATAAAATTTTTGTTGTTAATAAATTATTACACTAACCCACTTTGGATTAATCGGGACAAAGGTATAAATAAAAAATGAAATAACAAAATAGTATATCAATCAATACCGTTTTAATCTCTTCTCTTAGCCTACTTTAGCTCTTGTAGCCACTGCGTAACTACAGCGTCAGACGGCATTCTCCATGCCCCTCGAGGAGAGAGCGATACGGCTGTAACCTTCGGACCATCGGGTACTGCTGAACGCTTATACTGTTGGCTGAAGAAACGACGGAGAAATTGAGTGAGCCACTTAACTATTGCCTGTTGGTCATACTGCTCTTTGAAGGCAATTTTTGCGAGTAACAAAATCTTCTTTGGCGAGAACCCATTAATAATAAAGTGGTATAGGAAGAAGTCGTGCAACTCGTATGGGCCGACCAAATCCTCTGTCTTTTGGGTGATATTACCCTTCTCGTCAGCAGGGAGAAGTTCAGGGCTTACAGGTGTTGAGACAATATCTTTCAGAGCAGTTTTAACCTTGATATTACCCTCTTGCTCTGCAGCCCATGTAGTAACGGCTCTTACTAAAGTTTTTGGTACAGAGCAGTTTACATTGTACATTGACATATGGTCGCCATTGTAAGTTGCCCAACCTAATGCACTCTCAGATAGGTCTCCTGTGCCGATAACCATACCATTTACACTGTTGGCTATATCCATCAAAATTTGGGTACGTTCACGGGCCTGGGAGTTCTCATAAGCCACACTGCGGTCAGATGGGTCAAGTTCTATATCCTTAAAATGCTGCTCACAAGCTGCACATATAGATATTTCACGAATTGTAATTCCAAGCTCCTGCATCAGTACAAGGGCATTATTGTATGTACGGTCTGTAGTGCCAAATCCGGGCATAGTAACGCCTATGATACACTTGCGGTCCAAACTTAATATGTCGAAAGCCTTGACAACAACAAGCAAAGCTAATGTAGAGTCTAAACCACCAGAAATGCCGATTACCACGCTCTTGCAATGTGTGTGTTCAAGTCGTTGACAAAGACCTGCAGCTTGCAATTCGAGTACCTCTGCGCATCCCTCATCAAGATTTGCTGGTATAAATGGCGTAGCATCAACCTTGCGCTCAATCGGAGAGTCAGTAATATTTGCCGGTACCTCTAAAACACGATAGCAGTCGCAAAGATTTGTACTATGGGCCGCCATGCGTGCTGCCTCAATTGCCTCAATGTCAATATCGGCAACCACAAGTTCGCTATTGCGATTAAGTGGATTATTTGAAGCCAAAATATCGCCACGCTCTGCAATAATGGCATTTGGAGTATAGACAAAGTCTGTAGTTGACTCTCCATATCCTGCCGCTGCAAGTATATATCCACCTGCAATGCGTGCCGAGTGGTGCGCAATACGCTCTTTTAATGCAGTAACACTGCCCTGAGAGTGGGACTCTGCACTAAGACAGAGTGCTATGTTTGCACCTGCAGAAGCGGTCTCTGCAGATGGCGGGATAATCTGTAGGCTATCCTGCCCGATTTCGATGCTGAATTTCACACCCTCAAATGAGAATATCATATCGCTACCAAAAGGCACCATCTGGTCGCAGAGAGTAATGTAGCGATTGTCAATACCACGGCCTGAATTAAAGATAGTATCTGTGTTGTAACTCTTTGCCACCACACCACAAATAACGCCCTGGCAAACTACTACAGCGCAGTTGTATAGCGCTGAATTGTATATAATTGGCATGCCAACAACAACGACAGCTTCGGTTACCGAACATACCAATTTCTGTAGAGCCTCTTCAGCGGCTGAGAGTAGGCCCTGCTGGCGGAATAGGTCGCCACAGCTATATCCTGTAACAGATAGCTCAGGGAAGAGTACAATACTTGCACCCCTCTCTGAAGCCTGCTGAGCCAATGTTATAATACTATCTATGTTACTGTCGCAATTCCCGACCTTAACATGAGGTGTTGCGGCGGCCACCTTTACAAAACCATCTCTTACTCTGCCCATTTTTTTGCAATGTTAATAATTACCTTTACTGCCTTCTCCATAGAGTTGAGTGAGCAATACTCAAACTTACCATGGAAGTTCATGCCACCTGCAAAGATATTAGGACAAGGCAGACCCATAAATGAGAGTCTTGCACCGTCTGTTCCTCCACGAATAGGGCGAACAATAGGTTCTACATCTGCCTCACGCATTGCTGCAAGTGCATTGTCGATAACCTGTGGATGTGGTTCGACCATCTTACGCATATTGTAGTATTGGTCTTTGAGGGTAAGGGTCAGCACACCTTGTCCATACTTGTTGTTAAGCATGCCGACAATGTCGTACATCCACCTCTTCTTCTGCTCGAACTTATCTATATCGTGGTCTCTAATGATATACGAGATAGTTGCGTTTTCAACCGTTCCATTAAAGCCTACGCAGTGATAAAAACCCTCATAACCCTCAGTGAATTGTGGACGCTCAACGGCAGGAACGAGGCTATTCAGCTCGCAAGCTACCTCAATGGCATTAATCATCTTATTCTTAGCATATCCCGGATGCACGTTGCGACCCTGAATTGCAATCTTTGCAGAGGCTGCATTGAAGTTTTCGTACTCCAACTCGCCCTCATAGCCGCCATCCATTGTATATGCGAAATCTGCTCCAAAAGCCTTTACGTCGAAGAAATCGACACCTCGTCCAATCTCCTCATCAGGGGTAAAGCCGATGCGAATCTTGCCATGCTCAATCTCGGGATGAGCCATCAGATACTCTGCAGCAGTCATAATCTCAGCAACACCCGCCTTATCATCGGCTCCCAAAAGGGTTGTGCCGTCAGTGTGAATAAGTGTATGGCCAACAAAACGACTAAGCTCTGGAAAGTCTGAAACCCTCATTGTAAGGGTGTTGTTGAGTACAATATCCTCGCCGTCGTAGCTCTCGATAATGCGTGGGCGAACATTTTCACCACTCATATCTGGTGCTGTGTCAACATGGGCAAGGAAACCTATTACAGGGGCATTCTCTTTACCAGGAGTTGCAGGAATAGTACCCATTGCATAGCCGTACTTATCGATTGTAACATCCTCAAGTCCGAGAAGTTTCATCTCCTCAACAAGGGCATTGAGCAAATCCCACTGCACAGTTGTAGATGGGAAGGTATCGCTATTTTCGTCGCTACGAGTGTTTATAGCTACATATTTCAAAAATCTCTCTTTCAGTTCCATAATTACTCCTCCTTTTTAGCTTTCATTGTATGAACGGTAAAATATATCATTATTGCGATATACATCACAAGTGCTACCCACTCAGCAGCATTAGATGCGGCCCAATCGGCAGCAAATAGGTCAACGCCTACAAATTTAAGTATTGCCGATACAACACCCATCAGCGCACCACCTGCAATAAATCCTGATGCAATAAGGGTACCTCGGTCAAAACGGGCCTTGTTCAGTGCCTCATCCTTTGAACGGCTTGATACATACCAAGCAATAAGACCACCCACTACAAGCGGAGCATTAAGCGACATTGGGATAAACATACCGAGCGAGAATGCAAGCGCAGGAACGCCAATCCAAGTAAGGACCAGAGCAAGTATTGCTCCTGCAAAGTAGAGCACCCACGGAGTCTGTCCACCCTCCATAAGAGGCTTGATAACGGCTGCCATAGCATTTGCCTGAGGAGCTGCAAGAGCATTTTCGCCAACAAAACCGTAAGTCTTGTTGAGGATAATCATCACACCTGCAACGGTTGCAGCCGATACGATAGTGCCGAGGAACTTCCACTTCTCCTGAGTTGAAGGGGTTGTGCCCAGCCAATATCCAATCTTAAGGTCGGTAATAAAACCTCCTGCCATAGAGAGGGCTGTACAAACAACGCCACCAATAACAAGGGCTGCAGTCATACCCATTTTGCCATTAAGACCAATAGATACAAGAACAAGCGAGCTGAGGATAAGTGTCATCAGTGTCATACCCGATACAGGGTTGCTACCCACAATAGCAATAGCATTTGCAGCAACGGTTGTAAAGAGGAATGATATTACAAAGACAATGAGCAGTGCTACGATAGTCTGCAACCAATTACCAAGTACGCCGAACTGGAAGAATACGAGAGTGGCAATGAGAGCGGCGATGATAATTGTAAGAATGGTCTTCATCGTAATATCACGCTCAGTACGAGCTGCAACCTCAACACTCTTTTTACCGCCGAGCTCATTTACAGCAAGCTTTGCTGCATCTTTAATGATGCCTGCCTGACGGATAATACCAATAAGACCTGCCATTGCAATACCTCCAATACCGATAGGACGACCATAAGCTACAAATAGGTCTGTTGCGCTCATGGCAGCTGCATCGGCCGAAGCATAACCTACAAGTGGTACAAGCACAAACCATACAAGACAGCTACCTGCAGTGATAATTACGGCATACTTAAGACCAATGATGTAGCCTAAACCGAGCAGTGTTGCTCCCGTGTTGAGAGACAACTCTACTTTGAACTTGTCGGCAATGTCAGCACCCCAAGCGGTCATCTTTGTAGAGATATTCTCAGCCCATGCTCCGAATGTTGAGACTGCAAAGTCGTAAAGACCTCCGATAAGACCTGCAATAGCAAGGACTATAGTCTGCTTGCCACCCTTCTCGCCTGATACGAGAACCTCAGTAGTAGCTGTAGCCTCAGGGAATGGATATTTGCCATGCATCTGCTTTACGAAATACTTGCGGAATGGGATGAGCAATACAATACCGAGGATACCTCCGAGTAGTGAGGATAAAAATACTTGATAGAAGTGCGCCTCAAGACCGAGAATATAGAGTGCCGGCAGGGTAAAGATGGCTCCTGCTACAATCACACCCGATGTTGCACCGATACTCTGTATAATAACATTCTGACCCAGCATGCTCTTGCCTTTGTGCAGACCGCCAAGACCTACAGCAATAATTGCAATAGGAATTGCAGCCTCAAAGACCTGACCAACCTTAAGACCGAGGAAGGCTGCGGCTGCTGAGAAAATAATTGCCATAATAATACCCATTGTAACCGAGTATGGCGTTGCCTCAGCTGGTACTGAATCTGCCGACATTATCGGCTTGTACTCTTCGCCTGCCTTAAGTTCACGGTAGGCGTTTTCTGGAAGTGATGTGTTTTTCATAAGCTATTTGATTTTGTATATTGCCACACTAATAGGTTTCATTGTAAATGTATGGTCATCCTTGCTACTCTTGCACTTTGCAAGCGATTTGTTGTTGCCAAATACCCACTCAGCCTTTTTGCCCATAGCTGGAATTGAACCACTAACGGTGCGGTCGGCAGGGTTGAAGACAACCACATACTTCTCCTCCCCGAGTGTGCGGGCATAAATCATAGGGTATGGGTTATCCAAATCTCCGACATACTTCCAATCGCCCTCTACACCAAGAGCAGGGGTTGCTTGACGTAGTGCTATAAGGTCTGATACATAGTTGAGTACAGAGTTTGGGTCGGTAAGCTGCTCTGCCACATTTGGGAATTGTGGGGCGTTATCCACAGGTAGGTATAGCTTTGATGGCTCGGCTGTTGAGAAACCTGCATTTCGGGAGCTATCCCACTGCATTGGTGTACGGCAGACAGAACGGTTACGAGAAGAGACACTACCCTCCTTAGCCGGTGCATACTCAAGGTTTCGCATACCAATCTCCTCTCCGTAATATACTATCGGAGGCGTTGGCAGTGTGAGGAAAAGTGTTATTGCCACCTTTTGCTCCTCTGGCGAGGTACGATTCATGCGTGTCAGTCGCCAAATATCGTGGCTGTTGGTCGGCATTGATGCGTAACGGCCAAGTTTTCGATAGGTGTTGTAAATCTCTGTGTACTGCTCCATTGCGGCACGGATTTCGCCCTTGCCTTTGCGGTTGAAGTAGCACTCTGTAGGCACCATCTTGTCAGTCGTCTCGCATACAAGCGGGCGATATACTTTGCCACCTATACCATTGTGTATCAGTAGGTCTATGTTGAATCCTGCAGAGAGAGATTGCTCCGGGTTAGACCACTCGGAGAGCATAATATTCTCTGGATATGCACTATTGTACCATTCGAAAATCTCATTCCAAAGGCGACGCACGCCATCACGGTTTTTATTGTCGCTCTTGACAAGTGATTGAGCCATATCGACTCTGAATCCATCAGCCCCCAAATCGCACCAGAAGGCGATAATCTTCTTTAGCTCTGTGCGAACAGCAGTAGGTCCTGGCGCATCATACCCTTGTTCCCAATGGTGATTTGGTTTTGGATTGTAATAACCATAGTTGAGCGCAGGTTGGCACTCAAAGAAGTTACGGATGAAGTATCCGTTGCGAGGATGGTTGTTATTTACAAATTTAGGCCCTGGTTTTTTGTAATTCTTACCAACGGTCCAAATGTAGTAGTCGGAGTATTGATTTTTTTCAGCCTTACAAGACTCTTTGAACCACGGGTGCTTGTCTGATGTATGGCCTGCTACAAGGTCAAGAAGGACCTTGATGCCTAATCCATGAGCTTTGTCTATAAGATTTTTTAAATCCTCATTTGTTCCAAAGCGAGGGTCAACTGTGTAGTAGTCGATAATATCGTAACCGCCATCTTCCCAACCACTTGTAAAGCAAGGAGACATCCATATACAGTTAAAGCCACAACTACGGATATAATCTAAGCGAGAGGCTATACCTTTAAGGTCGCCAATTCCGTTGCCGTCAGAGTCCATGTATGTTGATGGGTAAATGTGGTATATTATCGCATCTTTTAACCATGCGGGATTCTCTTTTGCTGTTACGCTAAGAGCGAGAGAAAGAAAAAAGATAGTTAGTATTCGTTTCATAGCTTGTCTATAAGTTTTTCAAGAGCAATACCACGAGAGCCCTTGAGTAGTACGGTTGTATCTTTGATATGTGTGTAATGTAGATGCTCTGCCGCCTCGTCTGTGTTGAGACATATTGTTGTGTGCAGACCTATTGAGTGTGCTGCATTACGAAAATGCTCGCCGACAAGGACTATCTCGGCGTTGTTGACCTCTGCGGCCAAAGATAGAATACGACAATGCTCCTCTTTTGACCACTCTCCTAACTCTAACATATCTCCTAAAATGAGCAACTTGCGCTCGGAGACTAAATCGTCTATGTTCTTGATTGCCACCTCCATACTTGAAGGGTTGGCGTTGTAACAATCTATTATAAGACGATTATTTTTGCGTGTAATAACCTCTTGAGAGCGATTATTATCCGGTTTGTAGCTCTCTATGGCTGATGCTATACGCTCAGAGTCGATGCCGAAGTAGCAACCAATCTTGGCTGCTGCAGCGATGTTGTAGCGATTGTAGTCTCCTGACAGATGACTCTTGTAGTTATCTCCAATCGAGCGAGAGTAGTACTCGACCTCCATATTTTCTCGTTGTGCTGCCATGTCGCATAGCACTACATCCTCCATAGGGATAAATGCTCTGCCGCCATTGTTCTCCAGGTAGTCAAACAACTCTCCTTTACCTTTGCGAACACCCTCAATGCCTCCAAAGCCCTCAAGATGTGCATTGCCTACATTTGTCAGTATGCCATAGTTGGGCTGTGCTATAGAGCAGAGTGTTGCAATCTCGCCTTGAGCACTTGCACCCATCTCGACAACTCCAAACTCTGTATCACGAGTCATGGCAAGCAGCGTGAGTGGCACTCCGATATGGTTGTTCAGATTGCCA
Source organism: Alistipes sp. (assembly GCA_017381935.1). Classification (GTDB taxonomy): domain Bacteria; phylum Bacteroidota; class Bacteroidia; order Bacteroidales; family Rikenellaceae; genus Alistipes. The sequence continues at coordinate 5,507 of JAFOBG010000049.1, read as the reverse complement.
TGTGTGGAATAGACCTCAAAACGCTCTGACAATACACGACTGACAAGCTCTTTGGTTGTGGTCTTTCCGTTACTGCCTGCAATGGCAATAATCGGTATCTCCAAACGTCGGCGATGCTCGGCAGCAAGAGATTGCAGGGCTACAAGAGTATTGTCAACAACCACTATGCGCTCTTTTAGCTCTCTGCTATCCTCAACAACCTTTGGATTATCCACAACAGCATAGGCTGCTCCCTGCTCTAACGCCTGAAGAGCAAAAGCGTTGCCGTCAAAGTTGGCCCCATGCAGGGCAAAGAATAGTGAGCCCTCTGTAATTTTACGAGAGTCGGTTGTTACACCTGTACATTGCTCAAATATGTCGTATAGCTCCATTAGCAAAATGTATCTCCTTGGTTAAATTTAACTTCGTCTATATACTTTTTGATATTCTGCTCCTCTGAGCGAGGGCAAATCATCAGCACATCATCAGTATCGACAATAATGTAGTCTCTCAGCCCACTTACTACAGCTACCTTATCTTTTGGTAGTGAGATAATTGAGTTGCGTGTTTCGTATGTATAACACCCCGTTGCGGGCTTTACATTGGCATATTTGTCTTTGCGAGAGTATTGATAGAGTGAACCCCATGTGCCAATATCGCTCCAACCGAAGTCCCCGCTGTGAACATATACGTTGTCAGCAGCCTCCATTACTCCGTAGTCGATAGATATTGCACGACACTGCGAGAATACATCTGCAATAGCCTGTGCTTCAGTCGGAGTGCCGTAGTGCTCTTCAATTCCTGCAAAGAGAGAGTGCATCTCAGGTAGGTGTTTAGCTATGGCAGAGATAATCTGCTCTGTTTTCCAGATAAATATGCCCGAATTCCAGAAAAACTCTCCACTTCTGATAAATGCTTGCGCCACCTCAAGATTTGGTTTTTCGGTAAAACACTTTACGGGAGATATTGTCTGCTTGTCGCTTCGCTGAATATATCCGTAACCTGTCTCCGGACGGGTAGGGGTGATGCCAATGGTCATCAGAGCATCGTTTTCCTCGGCAAAATCCAATGCCCCTGCAAGGACTTTAGAGAAGGCCTGCTCGTTTGCTACGTAGTGGTCAGAGGGGGTTACAATCATCATCGAGTTGGGTGCAAAACGCTTTAGATAGTGCGCAGCATAGCTGATACATGGGGCTGTATTTCGTCCGATAGGCTCACAGAGAATTTGACTCTCTTTGAGTTCTGGCAGATGCTCAAGGACAAGTTCCTTGTAGCTTGCGTTTGTAACGACGATAAAATTCTCTGCCGGAATAGAGACTGCAAAACGCTCAAAAGTCATTCGGATAAACGATTTCCCGGTTCCTAAAATATCAAGGAACTGCTTAGGCATGCTCTTTCGGCTCTTTGGCCAAAAACGAGTACCCACTCCACCGGCCATTATAACACAGAAAACATCTCTTTTTTCGGACATAAATTACTCTAATTTTATGTTGATTGTACAAAGATAAAAATATTTTGTAACTTTGTCGGGCTAAAAGTTATGAAAAATGAAAATAAAGTTGTTTACAGTCCCAAATATTATAACTCTTGCCAATTTGCTGTGCGGTTGTGCGTCGATTATCAGCTCTTTGGTGTTAGAAGATTTTACTTTGGCATTTATCTTTATCCTCTCATCGGCAGTGTGCGACTTCTTTGATGGTTTTACAGCTCGTCTGCTTAAGCAGTACTCAGAAATTGGCGTACAGCTCGACTCATTGGCCGATATGGTCTCGTTTGGTGTAGCACCTTCTGTAGTTATGTATGCCTATGCAGCTCAGAGCTCTACACTCTTTGCTCTTCCTCAAGGCTTGGTAGAGGCTTTGGTGTTTGTGCCGTTTATTATGGCAGCCTTCTCTGCTCTTCGATTGGCTAAGTTTAATATTGATGATACTCAGCACGATAGCTTCTCAGGACTGCCTACCCCTGCAAATGCAATCTTCTGTGCGTCGTTTGTCTATGCTCTTACTGTGGAGAGTAGAGTGGTTGAGGTAGAGTGGATTGCTCTTATTTCGCTCCTTATGGCGGCACTGCTCGTCAGCCCGATAAGAATGTTCTCTTTTAAACTGAAGAGCCTTAAGTGGAGTGTTGCAAAAATGCAGTATATCTTTCTTGCTCTTGTCTGTGTATCACTTTTAACTCTTGGCGCATACTCTGTGCCGACAATTATCGTTATCTATATTGTAATGTCAACATTGGGTTGGCTATTTTGTAAGAAATAATGCGACATAAGCTTCAAATAACTCTCTTATTCACCGCCATTCTGACACTGCTTTGTGGTCATGCCACAGCGCAGCTTGATGCCAGTGCGCTTATGCGAGGCCAGCAAAATGCTGCTCGTGGTAACTCGTTGGCCGGCATGCAGCAGAATGGTATGAATAACAGCTATGGAACAAACCCCTATGATACTAATCAGGAGGGTGAGAATGGAGAGCAGCAAGGCGAACAGGCCGACTCAACTAAGAAGGGAAAAAAGCCTCGCAAACCGCTTGAGTCTTACTTTTTTAGCGACTCTGTACGCTCTTTGCGTAACTTCCAATGGACTGTAGATCGTAATACAAACAAGGTTAATATAGCCCCTATAGATACAACGTTGGCAGTTTGGCGCTTGGACTATCCTCACTATCATAAGCGTATGGGTAACAACTCGGTAGGTGGCTTGGGTCAGGCCTCTCAGGAGGTTAACTATTTTGAGAGGTCAACCTCTCGTGAGTTTGCCTTTGCTCAACCTTATGATGCTTACGCTTACGACCTTGAAAATGCACCTTTCTACAATATGAAGCACCCATATTTGTGGATGACATATCTTGAGTCAGGTCAGAAACGTTACAGAGAGGAGCACTTCGAGATTACTACATCGCAAAATATAAACCCTTCAACCTCCGTATCGCTAAACTATAAGGCTCGTGGAGCAAGGGGTAAGTATGACCGTGCAAGAGTGAAAAATCAGAACTTCGCAGGTACATTTGCCCATACAGGACGACGATACTCTATCCATGCTGCATATATGCACAACCATATCAATCAGCAGGAGAATGGTGGTGTGGTAGGCGAGTGGGCAATCACCGATACCGTCTTTGAGATGCCTTCAGGTGTGCCTATGCGCCTTGCAGGAGCTGAGGCTGGTAACCTGTATCGTAACAACTCATTCTTTATCAAGCAATCTATCGGCATCCCACTACAAAGAATGACAGACCGAGACTTCTCAATGGCCGAACTGTCGGCTGTCTATATCGGCCATCTGTTTGAGTATAACTCATGGAGTAAGGTCTATACCGATAAATATGCGACCTATACAGATGAACGATTTGATAGAAATGAGAATGGTACCTTTAAACCGCATACAGATACATACTATAAAAATTGGTACCTCAACCCAACCGAGACCAGAGACTCTATATGCGAGCGTATAATTACCAACCGCCTCTTTGTCCAGGTTCAGCCGTGGGATAGAAATGGCGTTGTGGGTACAATTGATGGAGGTGTGGGTATAGATTTGCATACATACTCCCAATTTGCGCTTAAAGACTATCTGTCCGGAAAGCAGGGAAGAGATAAAAAAACGGCGTGGTTCGCCTATGCAGGTATAGATGGAAAGATACGCCGTTATGTCGATTGGGGAGCCTCGTTTAAACTCTATCCGTCAGGCTATCGTGGTGGAGACTTCGATATCCGTGCTCATGCAGCCTTTACAGCCTTTATTAAGGAGAAACCATTCACACTATCCGGAGAGTTCTCTCAGACAGCTATATCTCCAGGCTATTGGATGGAGCGTTGGACCTCAAACCACTACATCTGGGATAACAACTTCGAAAAGGAGAACGAAACTCGATTTAATGTAGCCTTTACAGTTCCTGACCATGGTATAGAGTTGGGATTCTGGCAGAGTGTTGTAACGAATAAAATCTACTATGGTGCCGACTGCCTTCCTGCTCAGCATAGCGGAGCAGTCAGTCTCACAAGTATTTACGCCCAGAAGGACTTTAATATCAAAGGTGTACACCTAAACCATCGTGTGCTGGTGCAACTAACCTCAGATAGAACCGTTATACCTGTGCCTTTAGTCTCCGCATTCTTGTCGTATTACTATGAGTTCTGGGTTAAACGAGATGTGTTGCGTGTGCAGATAGGCCTTGATGGACGATTTAATACCTCATACTATGCCCAAGGCTATAATCCAGCCCTCTCGGTGTTCTATAACCAAAACGAGGTAGAGGTGGGTAACTACCCTTATGTGGATGCCTTTATATCAGCCAAGTGGAAGAGAATGAGAATATTGCTTAAATACCAGCACCTCAATAACGGCCTGTTTGGTAACGGTGAAGCCTTCCAAATCGCTCGATACCCACTTAACCCAGGTATGTTTAAGTTCGGTATCTCGTGGGCATTCTACGACTAAATGTAATGAACAGAAAACTACATATACTCTACATCCTCTTTGCTACCCTGTTGGTAACCTTGATGCCGTTAGACAAAAAGAAGGTCTATAATGTGGTCGAGGCCGATGCCGAACAACTACTTGCAGAGGGAGAGTATCTTATCTCGCCATACGACAATATCTTTCAACGTGTATGTCGCCGACATAATGTCGATTGGCGATTGATGTCCGCTATAGCCTATGGCGAGTCCCGATTTAACCCCAATGCACAATCCCCACGTGGTGCAGTAGGACTGATGCAAGTTATGCCCCATATAGCCAAAAATTGGGACGTTACAGCCGAAGAACTACTTGATCCTGCAATAAATATAGATGTCGCTTGCCGACTCTATAAGTCAATGCAGAAAATGTTACGCCTGCCTAAAGAAACATCCAATATGGACCGTATAGCATTTACTATAGCAAGCTATAACTGCGGAGCATCTCGCATTATTGATGCACGTAACCTCGCAGAGTGCTATGACGACCCTAAAAATGAGTGGGAGAGCGTGAGCGACTACCTCGTACTACTCGCCCAAGAAGAGTACTATAACCATGAATCAGTAGTGGCAGGACGATTCCGTGAGGGAAATATCACAGTCGCATATACCAATAAAGTACTCGGTAGATATAGAAAATATCTTGCAATGTAACTCTACCACCGAGTACAGCCAACAGTACTGCCCACAGAACTGCCGAGTACTGCCCCTTTTTGAAAAAAGCGGCACCAAAAACTTTCGGAAAAACTTCGTTTTTCTTCTATGCTGTTGCGTGTTGGGGATAACTTTTGACCAAGTTATTGAAATGACAAATAGAGCCTTTACACTTTCAAGCAAGCTTGAGTGTTAGGCTCTATTTCTCCTTTCACTACCTATGGCAGTAGCCCCCAACCCGAAAACAGAATATACAAGCAACAGAAATTAGTGTCAGGTGTTTTAGTAACAAGTTGGTAACATGTGGTAACATACGGTAACACCCCCGTTACCATGTTACTTTGTTACCATGTTACTAACTACTGACTATAACCCATTATATTTTTTATGGGTTTATAGTGCACTACGTTGTACTGTAACTA
>JAFOBG010000048.1 GCA_017381935.1 Alistipes sp. | reverse complement strand
TATGAAAAAAATTTTTGCAACCCTTACGGTGTTGGCAATGTTTTCTTTCGGAAGCGTTGCAGTAATGGCTCAAGATGCAGCTGAGGCTGCTCCTGTAGCTGAAGAAGTAGTAACTGATGCTCCAGCAGCTGAAGAGGCTCCAGTAGCAGAAGAAGTAGCTGAAGAGGCTGAGGTAGGCGGTATCGTAGCTCTCCACAAGACTCTTAAGACCAAATTTATTGAAGGTGGTGCTGGTTTCATGGCTGCAACCCTTATCTGTTTGGTATTCGGTTTGGCACTCTGTATCGAGCGCATCATCTATTTGAGCTTGAGCAAAACTAACACCAAAGCTCTCTTGGCAAACGTTGAGGCTGCTTTGAAGAACGGTGGTATTGAGGCTGCTTTGGAGGTATGCCGCAACACTCGTGGTCCTGTAGCAAGTATTTTCTACCAAGGTTTGAGCCGTTACAGCGAGGGCGTTGACGTAGTTGAGAAAACTGTAGCTTCTTACGGTGGTGTTCAACTCGGTCTCCTCGAGAAGAACCTCTCTTGGATTTCTCTCTTCATCTCTATCGCTCCATCTTTGGGATTCTTGGGTACCATTATCGGTATGATCCAAGCGTTCGATAAGATCCAACAAGTAGGTGATATCTCTGCTACCGTTGTAGCTGGTGGTATCAAGGTTGCGCTTTTGACAACTCTCCTCGGTTTGATCATTGCTATTATTCTTCAAGTATTCTACAACTACATCCTTAGCTTGATCGAGGGTCTCGTTAATGAGATGGAGGATAGCTCTATCAGCCTCCTCGACCTCGTTGTTGAGTACGACGCAGCACAAAAGAAATAATCGATTTTGCATTGTGCAGAACTCTTATTGTTAAACTTGCAAAATTTGATTATTGTTATGAAAAATTATAAATTAATCCCAAAGGTAACCGTTTTGGTCCTCATGCTCGTAGGCATCCTCGCAGCAGTGATGTTCTTCGCAGGAGGTTCAGAAGGTTCGTTGGAGGTTGCAGGTGATTTCTTGAACATTCCTAAGTTCACCGACTTACTCCTCTATTGGATCTATGTGCTCGTAGGTCTTGTTATCCTTGTTACTTTCGGTTTCGTTCTTGCTAAGCTCGTTGAGACTTTCAAGGTTGATCCTAAAGCAGGTATCCGCTCTGTTCTCGTAGTGCTCGCAGCAGTTGGTCTCGTAGCTCTCTGCTGGTTCTTGGGTAGCCCAGAGAAAGTGGAGATCCTTGGTTATGAGGGTACCGATAACGTAGGTACTATGGCTCGCTTGAGCGACGCTATCATGTATCTCGTTTACATCCTTACCGCTTCTACTGTAGCAGCATTGGTATGGGGTGTTATTTATACTAAAGTTAAAAAGTAATCCTATCTGTTAAACAATTATGGCAAAGAAAATTCCAGCGATTAACGCCAGTTCTATGGCTGACATCTCGTTCTTGCTGCTCATTTTCTTCTTGGTGACCACCTCTATGGATGTGAATCAAGGTTTGGCACGTCGTTTGCCAGCTCCAATTCCACCCGATGCAAAGGTAGAGGACACCGATATCAACAAGCGAAACTTGTTTGT
>JAFOBG010000047.1 GCA_017381935.1 Alistipes sp. | reverse complement strand
TGTCAGGCAGTTCTCTCTCCAATGTAGAGAAGAAAGAGATTGGCAAGGCTGTGATGGAGTTTATGTACGATTACCGTTATCTGAAGGATACAACCGATGTAACTTCTGAATCCACCGATCGTATGATACTCCAAGTTGGTTATGGTATATCAAAATTTTCAAGCTACCGAGCTATGCAGATAGACTCTCTCCTTCGAGTATCTACTACAGAACAGATAGAAGCAAATCCTGATCGTTACATCGGTGGTGAGACCTATTCCATCTATAAGAACTATCCGACGGGTAAATTTACCATGACTGATAAGATTGCCACCGACTGGTTTCTTGTAGAGGAACTTATTCCTGAACAGCAGTGGACTTTGACTGATGAGACTAAAGAGATTCTCGGTTATCAGTGCAAGAGTGCAAAATGCAGTTTCCGTGGCAGGGAGTATACAGCATACTACACTGATGAGATACCTGTTGCTGAGGGTCCTTGGAAATTCGGAGGATTGCCTGGCTTTATTATGGAAGTGCGTGATGCTGATAACCACTATTCATTTACTTGTGTAGGTATCAACTCAAAGGCAGATCGCGCCATAACTATGCAAGAAGTGTCATATAACAAGACCTCTCGTGTAAAATTCTATCAGACAAAACATCGCTACGACACCAATCCTTTAGGTTACTTGGAGACCGTAAGCGGCATAAAAGTAAATGTTACAAACAATGGAGAAAAACGTGATGACCTAAGCAAGCCTCGCGAACTCACCTACGATTACATCGAGAGGGATTGGAAAAACTATTAAACAGATATCTTATGAGACTTATAACCACGATAATTGCAATGTTCTTTGGTCTGTCCGTTACATACGGTCAGACCAAAGAAATCTGCGGTAAAGTGCTTGATAAAGATGATAACTCCCCAATAGCAGGTGTTATTGTTCAGATCAAGGACACGGCAGGTAATACATATCAATATACGATTACCAATGACAAGGGTGAGTATAATATTGAGTACAACATATCTGTTGCATCATTGTTGCGATTTCAGTGCATGGGCTATAAACCACAAGAGATACAGATTGCTGAGGTACAGACTACGCAAACCGTATATCTGGTTTCTCAACCTACACAGTTGCGAGATGTCATAATCAAGGCTCCCGATATCGAACAGCGGAGTGATACGCTCACCTACTACATGAGCAAATATGCTACCGCAGAGGATAAGAAGATTGCAGATGTGCTCAAACGCTTGCCGGGTATTAAGGTTGAGGATAACGGACAGATAAAGTACAACGGAGAACCTATCAATAAGTTCTACATTGACGGCTCGGACTTTATGGACGGTCGTTATGGTATTGCTACCGAGAATATCAATCCTGCGGATGTGGCAAGTGTAGAAGTTTTAGAAAACCATCAACCTATGCAAGTGCTGAAAGGATTGGAGTTTTCGGATCAAGCGGGATTGAATATCAAACTTAAGGAAGAGGCTCGCCATCGTTGGATTGCCATTCTCAATGGCGGAGTAGGTTTATCTCCTCTGTTATATGATGCCTCTGCCTTTGCGATGCGTATAGCCGGCAAGTGGCAGAATATGGAAAGTGTTCGTGTGAATAATACCGGTTGGAATCCAGCTTCGCAAAGTACACAACATATTGACAACCGTATATTCGGTAACGGATATGTCGATATGCTTTGGGATGACTATATAGATGTAGGCATACAAAGTTCTCCAATTGATGAGAGTCGTACACGTGACAATCTTTCATTGCTAGCCAATACATCCAACTCTTGGCATATCGGTGAGGGAAAAGATGTAAAGTTTAACCTGACATACGAAGGTGACAGATTGGATTACTTGACGGGATATGAGACGAACTATCTTGATGATGACATTCCTTCATTCTTAGAACACAACCAAATGCGTACTCAGGCTCACCGTATAGGTGGTCAATGGGCT
>JAFOBG010000046.1 GCA_017381935.1 Alistipes sp. | reverse complement strand
GCTGATCTTGGTGAGGATGAGCGTAAAGTAATAACCAAGGCAGTACCTTTGAAGATTTCAGAGGCTGAGCCACGTAAAATGGGTAAGTAATATGGCAGTAATGAAGAAAAAGGGCGAGCGCGAGGTTCCTGCAATGTCAACCACCTCCCTTCCCGATGTAGTGTATATTATCCTCTTCTTCTTTATGCTCTCTACCTCTATGCGTGACCAGGAGCTGATGGTTAAGTATAAGCTCCCTGAGGCAACTGAGGTTCAGAAGCTCGAGAAGAAGAATCTCGTGAGCTACATTCACATTGGTGTACCTGTAGCACATATGCAGGCTAAGTATGGTACAGCGCCGCTGATTCAGCTCAACGATTCGTATAAGACAACTAAGGACATCCTCGACTTCGCAGCTGCAGAGCGCGATAAGTTGAACGAGGTTGACCGTGCTTCTATGACCATCTGTCTTAAGGCTGATGGTAATACGAAGATGGGTATTATCGCCGACGTAAAGCAGGAGCTTCGTCGTGCAAATGCTCTTAAAATCTCTTATGCATCATCTAAGGTGTTGGGTTACTAATCAACATTTGTTGCAGAAAAAAAGCGAGCCATTTGGCTCGCTTTTTTTGTCTCTATTGTGTCTCGATTGATTGACCTATCTTGGCGTGCAAATGGGAGAGTTGGTGCTCTGAGGAGTATTGGAGTAATGAATATACTATTACAATCCTCTGGAGAGTATAAGGAATAATACTTCCACCTTTTACAGAGCACACTGACGCTCAGTTGTCTCAATGATACTTGACACTATTGTATAAATAGTGTCAGCGGTTTAGAATATTGTGGGCTAATAGGACTATACTATTTCAGGCGTTTTAACTCTCTGAAAAGTAGGATTGTGGCCAGCGTTATAGATGCACAGTCTGCAATAGGCATTGACACCCATACGCCCGTAGCACCCATAAATCGAGGTATAATCCAAAGTAATGGTAGTAGGAATATAAGCTGTCGAGTCATTGAGACAAAGATAGCCAGCTTTGCATGTCCTATATATTGGAAGAAAGCGGCAGCTACGATTTGGAAGCCCACAAGTGGGAACATAGCCACTATAATTCTCATACCTTGAGTTGCTGCGGCAATCATTAGAGCCTCATCGCCTCCACGAGAGGAGTCAACAAATGCATGAGCTATTGCATCAGGGAATATCTGGCAACATAAAAAACCTAAAGTCGAGATTGTCATGCCGCAGGCAATAGTCATAAACAGAGCCTTACGTACTCTGTCGTACTGTTTTGCTCCGTAGTTAAATCCCACAATAGGTTGCATACCCTGGTTGAGACCTTGGATGACCATTATCAGAAGCATAACCACTCTGTTAACTATGCCGTATGCGCCTACATAGATATCAGATGAGGCGTGAGCACTCTTTACCACATCGTGTACACCTGTTCCGCCATATTTGAGTAGTGCAGTATTGACAAAGGCTGCGACCATAGAGGCACATATATTGACCATAAATGGTGCAAGACCTATAGATATAATGGCCTTAATAATCTTCCAATCAAGGCGAAAAGCTGCTCGACGGAAACGTACGAAGCTACTTTTAGAGCAGAAGTGCGAGAATGTTATCAGAAATGATATAGCCTGCGAGATAACAGTTGCCAAAGCAGAACCCTTGATACCCCAGCCGAACTTAAAGATAAAAAGAGGGTTGAGTATAAGGTTTATAGCTACGGCAGTAAGGATTATACGCATGGACTTTTGAGGGTAGCCTGAGGCACGAATCTGCTCATTTAGACCTAAGTACATGTGCTGGGTCATATTTCCGAGCAGGATAATCTTCATAAAGTCGCGAGCGTATTGTATAGTCTCTGCAGAGGCATTTCCACCACTAAAGAGCTGCAAAATAGGGTCGAGGAAGGTTAGCATAACTGCCATAAGCAGCAGTCCGAGACCAAAATTGAGCATCACAGCATTTGCAAGAGTCTTCTCTGCCGCCTGCATATTGCCCTCACCTAAGCGAATAGACATTCTGGCAGCAGCTCCCACACCGACCATTGCACCAAATGCACCTGCTATATTCATTATAGGCATTGTTATTGCCATACCTGCAATAGCAGCACCACCCACGCCATGACCGACAAATATAGAGTCGATGATGTGATAGAGTGAGTTTGAGGCCATGGCTATAATTGCCGGAGCGGCATATCGCCACAGCAACGAGCCGATGTTATCGGTGCCTAATGATAGTGTATTTGCCTGTTTTGCCATTATTGAGCGCAGAAATACGAAATTTATGCAAGATAGACAACTATGTATTCATCGTAAAAGGTGATACTGAGTGTCGTATTTCTCCCTTTTGAGTCCACAACAGTTACTCTATTTTGCTGTAAGTCAATACTTGTAACTACAATATCTGTAAATATATTTAGAGAGGTGTCTCGGCATAGTTTGTAGTAACACTCTTTGGCACACCATATTATTGTAAGAGCGTGCGGGATGGATAGTAGCTTATTCTCTTGTGGTGTTATAAACCTTGTTGCAGCATAAGAGAGGTCTCGACCACTATTCTCTATATCTACGGCGCAAGGTGAGTCGGAGATAACTATTGCCACACAACCTTTGGTATGTGATACTCCTATATTAAGCGTTGAACCGAGAATATATGGAGCACCATTTTGATCATACTCTATCACTACACGCTCTGCAAGCTTCTTGTAGAGTAATGCTCTCCATGTCAAAATCTCTTCACGGCGGCTCTTTGCTGGAAATTGCGCAACAAAGGCTAAATCTTCAGCTCTGACTATCTCTTTGCACTGCTCTTCAGAGAGCATAGGAGAGATTTTTAGGCAACTAATCATGGTTTGGGGTAATTACCTTGATTTTGTCAATCCTATGACCCTCTACTGCTGTAACTATAAAACGGATGCTGTGAGAGGTTATCTGCTCACCCTTCTTGAGGAAGTTACGCTTGATTTCCAACATCAATCCGGCAATAGTCTCGGCACGGCCTTGAACGTCATCAAAAAGCTCATCGTCGAGCTGAAGGACTCGTAACATATCAACGATATGGGTTTTACCCTCGAAGATATATGTGTTGTCATCTATGCGTTGGTAGAAGTTACTATCTTTATCGCTCTCGTCAGATATTTCACCTACAACCTCCTCTAAGATATCCTCAAGTGTAAGTAGGCCCTGTGTCGCTCCATACTCATCAACCACAATAGCCATGTGCACCTTGTCGCTGCGGAAGTCATCAAGTAATGAGGTTACCTGTTTGTGTATCGGTACGATATATGGCTCACGAATAAGACTCTGCCAGCCGAAGTCATCACTGCGATTGGCATGCTCTATAAGGTCCTTGACAAAGAGTGTACCCTTGATATTATCTATACTCTCTGAATATACAGGTAGGCGAGAGTAACCTGATGAGGTTATAATATCTCTAACCTCAGAGAAGGTCATAGTCTGTTCTACAGCGACAATATCAATACGTGGGCGCATAATCTCCTCCACTTCACGTGATGCAAAATTGACAATGCCGGAGAGAATCTTCTGTTCTTCGCTTGAGGAGGCCTTGGTCATATCTACAGCATCAGCCAAATCCTCAATAGAGAGGTCGTTATTCTTTTGGGTTAATCTCTCGCTGACAATATTACTTGTCTTGACCAGCGCATAGCTTAGCGGATAGACAATCCAACGCAAAATAGATAGTGGTTGGGCAAACATAAGCGCTACACGAAGAGTAGAACCCTGCGCAAATACCTTTGGTAGCACCTCGCCAAAGAGAAGCAACAAGAAGGTTACAACGACGGTGTTTATCAAAAAACCGAAACGGTGGAAGATAAACATAGTGCTCAGAATCTGTGTTGAGAGTACTACTGTTCCGATGTTGACCATATTGTTGACCACAAGAATTGTTGCCAATAACATATCGGGACTATCCAGCAACTTAGCTGCACAATCGGCCGCTACAGAGCCACCACGCTTTACACGCCTTATCTCGGCAGGCGTAAGGGAGAAAAAGGCCACCTCTGATGATGACATCATACCGGAGAAGAGCAACAGAAGAATATCTGCTGCAACAAGAATGAGAATCTCTGCCTTAAAACCTAAAAACTCTATCACTACTCTTCTATTATATTAAGACGTTGGTTAGAAATTGTTTAATAGACAATTTTAGAAGTTGAAACTCTGTGAAGAACCATCTACAACCTCATTACTTGTCTTTACATTGTCGCTCTTGCCTACAATCTTTTTCCCCTTAACCTCGCTAATGAGTAACATGCGGCGTGTTATGTAGGCAGGTTTACTCTTGATTTTGATAATATTGGCAGGTACCTGCTTGATGGCAATCGGAGCAATAGCAATGCGTGCAGGCATAGCTACTCTCCACTCTTCATTACCACTCTGCTCCTCTTTTGTGTCTTGTGCTATAGGCTCTTTCTCGATAGTAGTCTCTATAGTTACTTTCTGTACAGGTTTAACCTCCTCTATTGGTTTTACTATAACCTCTACCTCAGGTTTTGGCTCTGGATTTACCTCAGGTTTTGGCTCTGAAATTTGGATAGGCTTTACCTCCGGTTTAACCTCTATTTGTGGCTCCTGAATTGGAGTAGGGGTTACAACTTCCGGAGTAGGAATCTGAGGCTCTTGAGGCGTTGTTGCCTCGCTATTCTCACCAATACTCAGTTTACCTGCGAAGGCTGTGCTGTAGAAGCTATTTGCATGGAAACCCGCAACAACGATGATTATCTCAAGACTATCACCCAATTCAGGTTTGATACTTGTACCCCAGATAACGTTTGTAGGAATATCATTGCCATTCTTATCCTTTGTTGCAGCCATTTGCTGAACATGGTTGAGTGCCTGGTTTACCTCCTTCATCATCAGCCCGTCAGACGATGAGGTTGCAAAGTTTATCAGTACCTGCGTAGCTCCGGTAATAGGTGCACCACCAAAGAGAGGAGAAAGAATAGCTTTGTCAATAGCCTTTATCGCTCTATTTTCGCTCTCTGCAGTAGCCATACCCATAACGGCGCAATGGCTATTACGGACAACTTTGCAGACATCGGATATATCAACACTTACAAGGTCTGACTGAGTGAGTGCAATCTCGGCAATGCCCTTTGCTGCAAAAGCAACAATATCATTCGCCTTGTTGAATGCTTCACGAACAGGTAGGTGCTCATATAGCTCGATGATTGTCTCGTTCTTTATAATAATAAAGGTATCAACAAAGTCCTTCATTAATTGAATACCGCTTGCTGCCTGCTCAAAACGATGATTACCTTCGTTTTGCGGAGGGGTTGTAAGGATGGCAATTGTCGGAATATCCAGGGCATGAATCATCTGTGCAATTACGGGAGTAGCACCTGTACCTGTACCTCCACCCATACCTGCAGTAAGGAAAATCATATCTGGATTATGACCGACAACATAGTCTCTAATCTCAGCCAAAGACTCTGTGGCCTTCTTACGGCCAGTCTCGGCATCGTTCCCGGCACCCTTACCGTCGCCCATGCATATCTTTTGATTATCTGCAAGAGGACTCTTATCAAGGGCCTTGATATCGGTGTTGCAGATCATTAGATTCACACCTTTGATGCCCTGTTCGTATATATGATCAACAGCATTACCACCTGCTCCACCAACACCGATAACCATAATTTTGGCAGCGATGCTGTGTGCGGTAATCTTATTACTCTTAAATTCGTCGTATAATCCCATGGGGAAACTTTTTTGCTATTGTTTAACTCTCTTTATTTTTTGTCGTGGTCTCCATAGCCCATAAGGCCCATCAGAATAGAACTGAAGCTATGTGAAGATTTCTTCTTTTTCTTTGGCTCTTCAACCGCTTTGCTTTTGTCTGGTTGCTTGCCCTCTTCTGGGTTAGGATTATTAGCTATCTCAACTTTTTCCGCACTCTCCTTCTTCGTTTCAGGGCTCTTTGGCTCTGCAGGCTCAGGAATTATAGGTGTTGCGATAACTTTTGGCGCTGCTACTCCAACCTCGATAACATTTGTAGGAGCAAAGTTGGCGGCATTCATCATCACAGCAACGGCAGTCTGCTGGCCGAAGGTAATATCGCAACTCTTTGCCTGCTCACACAGACCATAGAGCATATCGGCCTTACGAGATTGTCGTCCCGTCTCTCGCTCAAACAGAGCATCTATACCATCCAGATCTACCGAACCTCCTGTAAGGACAAAACCACTTTCGATTGCCTGCTCAAAACCTGCTGACTTTATTTCGCCCATAACAAGCTCTGCTATGTCAATCAATCGGGCCTCGATAACAGTTGCTATATTGCGGCATATTATCTCCTTACCTCCTACAGGAACCACCTCGTTGTCCGCAACAGAGCTTGCTATAGCCTTGCCGTATTTGTGCTTTACCGAGGAGATGTTACTATTACTTGGGAGTATGGTCTTAAGGTCATTGTCAATAGCCTCAGCTCCAATCGGTATTGAGACAAAGTATTGAACACGCCCCTCCTTGACAATAGTAATATCTGTTACGCCGCCACCAATATCTACAATAGCAACACCATTATTTGCCTCCTTGTCGCTAACAAGCAGTGGATAGGTAACCATTGGGTTTACAAAGATGTTGAGCAACTCCAATCCGGCCTTAACACACGCCATCTTGATAAGTCTGATGTGGTCGCTAATGCCGATAGAGAAGAGGTAGTCGGCTTTTAGCCAGCTGCCAAACTTGCCTACAGGGTCGAGAGTTCTCTGCTCGCCATTGATATAGTATGCCAATGGAAGAATTTCACGGATAGTCTCAGCACGATTCTCGGTCTTTACCATCTTGAGAAGCTGCTCAAGGATGATAATATCCTCTTTGCCGATTTTGCCACTCTTCTTATTCTTTACCGGTGCCCAATCGGTAACAGAGACTGAACGGGTATAGACATTGCCAATACCGACATATACCTGTTCGATTTTTATGCCCAGCTCACTCTCAAGCTCATATTTGGCGTTTTTGATTGCATCGCCTACAATCTCGATATTGGTAATAACACCGTCAATGACACTCTTTCGGCTCTGCTGTACCGATATGCCCTCGATGTTAAATAGAACAGAGTCGTCGGTGCGTGAGCCGACAACCATAACTATGTTTGAAGTACCTATATCTACTCCGACAAAATAGTGTTTCATATAGTAAATCTCTTATTCTTCGTTATAAGTACAGACTATTTGGTCTGTAAAGTTTAAATTAACCGTTTTATAACTCTCCCAACCTGCTGTAACGGCAACTTTATCATAGAAGAGTTTAAGTCTTTCAATCTTCTGCTTGCAGTTCTCCAACCAACCCATCTCTATACGATGGTTACCACTGCGAGGTATAAGCGAGAGCCAAATAGAGTTGTCTGAACTCTTAGAGGCAACTGTCTGAACAACCTCTGCTGATAGGAAACGGTCTTTGCCGATACTTTCCATAAATCGGATTAGCTCTAAAAAGTCGTTGAATTCTCTTTCAGTGCCCTCTAAACGTTCTAATACAGCAGCCTGCTTGGCCTCAATTTGCTTTAGTTCTCTACGACAGTTGCGTATATGACCATCTGCATATTTGAGCATCTTGCTACGTTCTACGCTCCACTCTTTGCGAACAGACCTCTTTACGCTACTATCACGAATTGCTTTGCGTCGCTCCTTCCAATATGTTTCACGAGCCTTAATAGACTCTGCGCTCTTCTCGATAATGGCTACCGAGTCGGCTGCAGCTGCCCTTAAAGAGGATAATACGCTACTTAACTCTCCCTCAAAGAGTGGGTCAAACTGTGGTCGATAGCTACCTGTAACTACAGGTACATAAAGTGCTGACTGCTCAGGGGCTCTAAAGACAAAACCATCGGCTGTAATGTAGAGGTTATAACCATCTACAAGTAGGCGCATAATCGGAGTTCGCTGGTTGATGCTGATATGCAATGTGCCACTGTACGAGGCGTAGATATCAACATCATCTACAAAACCATGGCTACAGATTGTCTCTTTGATAGCCTTCGTGTCAACCAAGCCTACAGGAGTGTTTATAGTCGCAATACCCTGCTCAAAGAGCATTTCACGAACACGTTGCGAGTTTATTAACTGCTTTGAGGCCGTGGAGTCCACAATCTCAATAGCCAATCGCTCAACAACTTGTTCTCTATGGTGGCGTCTTACTAAGATTGAGCAATAGATAGTATAGGCAACAATAGCCGCCCATAGCGTTACAAAAAATATTGCTTTCCCAATCTTATGCCACATATTAACAACTTTAAGCCTTCTTCTCAATCACCTCTGCAACTGCATTACAATATGCGTCAATGTTTCCCGCACCAAAGGTTACTACAATGTCTGTATCCATTTCCGACAGCTGTTGTGCAAGCTCTTCTCGCTCGATAATAGTGCATGGAACGCTTACTCTGTTTGCAATAATCTCTGAACAGATACCCTCAATAGGCTCTTCACGAGCCGGATAGATAGGTAGCAAAATAACTTGGTCAGCCAAACTTAGTGCCTGAGCAAACTCTACATACAAGTCTCGTGTACGAGTGTAGAGGTGCGGTTGGAATATAGCCGTCAAGTTCCTTCCGGGGAACATCTTTGCAACCGAGGTAATGGCTGCGCTTAACTCTCGTGGGTGGTGCGCATAGTCATCCATATAGACCGCCTTTGGCGTGTTAACATAGAACTCAAAGCGTCTTTTAACACCAGAGAACTCTGCCAATGCCTGACGAAGAGCAGTCGTATCAACACTTTTACCCTCAATGTTGGAGGCGGTAATAAATAGAGCTATAGCAGCAACAGCATTCTCTATATTTACCCAGCCTGGGATACCGAGAGTGCAGTTCTCGATTACTCCAAATGGAGTAACGCAATCGAATGTGTAGTGGCCCGTAGCAAGTAGAGAGATGTTGGTTGCATAGAAGTCTGTCGGCTCGTTATACGAGTAACGATAGACTGCTATTTGACTATTTACAATTCTTACATCTACACCCTGCTTTATAATGAGTGCTCCACCCGCTTTAATTCTATCAATAAATTGTGAAAAAGCCTCCTTCACAGCCTCATGCGTACCGTAAATGTCGAGGTGGTCGGCATCCGCTGAGGTTACAACTGCCACATCGGGGTTGAGTTGCAAAAAAGAACGGTCAAACTCATCAGCCTCAACAGCAAGTCTATTGCCACTACCTAAGACGAGGTTTGAACTGAAATTCTTTGATACTCCACCCAAAAAAGCGCTACCCTCATTTGCTGCAGCATGGTTGAGCCAGCTTACAAGAGTTGAGGTTGTTGTCTTGCCGTGAGTACCGGCTACAGCCATTACAAACTTACCCTTTGAGAGCTCTCCAAGCATCTGAGAACGCTTAAGCATACGATAGCCATTTTCTCGGTAGTAGCACATCTCACTATGGTCAGATGGCACTGCCGGAGTATAGACCACAATTGTATCTCTCTGCAAGAACATGGCAGGAATGGCCTCTATGCTGTCATGGTAGTGAATTTGTGCACCCTCGCTCTCTAATTGCTCAGTGAGTGGGGTCTTTGTTCTGTCATAACCGGCCACAGCGCAGCCCTCGTGCATAAAGTAGCGAGCAAGCGCACTCATGCCGATACCGCCAATACCTAAAAAGTATAACTTTCGTTGCTCCATACTATTTGCAGAATTTCAAGACCTCCGCAGCTACACGATCAGCTGAATCGGCGATAGCTAATTTGAAGATATTTTTTGACAACATTGTAAGTTCGCTCTTGTCAGCTACCATTCTAAGGGCTGTAGAGATAGCGCAATCAACCGCCTCGCTGTCTGCTACCATACGTGCCGCCTTCTTGTCAACAAGAGCCTGAGCATTTTTGGTCTGATGGTCCTCTGCTACATTTGGAGATGGCACAAAGAGTGTAGGCTTGCCTGCAAGACACAACTCAGAGACTGTACATGCTCCACTTCGAGAGATTACAACATCTGAGATTGCGTATGCATAGTCCATACGCTCGATAAATGCACCCTGCCAAATATTGGCGGTAGGGTAGTTGTCTAAAAATTGTTTCATCTCCTGCTCGTAGTATCGACCTGTTTGCCAGATAACTTGAACAGGGGCCTTGTGGTCAAGGGTCATAACCCATGAACGCATCATATTATTTAGTGTGCGAGTTCCTAAAGAACCGCCTACAACCATTATTATCGGCATAGTGTCGTTAAAGCCAAAGTGCTTGAGAGCTTCTGTTTTATCTACCTGGCCGGCAGAGAAGGCTGAACGCAGTGGATTCCCCGTCTTTACAATACGCTCAACAGGGAAGAAACGCTCCATGTTGTCGTATGCAACGCAGATACTCTTTGCTTGTCTGCCTACAATTTTGTTTACAAGACCGGCATAGGAGTTCTGCTCCTGAATTACTGTAGGAATACCTATCCTCTGAGCCGCCCATAATATAGGCGCAGATGCGTAACCTCCAAAGCCGACAACAACATCGGGCTTGAAATCCTTGATTATTGACTTAGCCTCTCTTACGCTTTTCCAGATGCGGAATGGAAGAAGAAGATTCTTTGGAGACAGACTACGCTGTAGGCCCGCAATTGGCACCCCAACAATTCTGTAGCCGGCCTTTGGGACTGCCGTCATCTCCATTTTACCTTCCGCCCCGACAAATAGAATCTCCACACCCTCTTTGGTAAGGGCTCTTTCAAGTGCCTGAGCAACAGCAATTGCCGGATATATATGACCTCCGGTACCACCTCCGGAGAGTATTATTCGTTTCATAGGTGTATAATATTATCCTAATTAATTGCAAAGATAGTAAAATTTAAATAGTTTCTAAATTATTATATAATAATTTATCCCATTTATATAGGCTATATGGAAGATGTTGTTTGTTCGCCTATGTCTGTATATAGATAGAAAACAAAAAAGGCATCAACCGATGAGTTGACGCCTTTTGTTTGGAATAGGTAGTTTCTGCTATTCTTCTACTTAGCTAATTATTTAGTAGAGAACTTCTTGTTACCACCACCAAATACAATACCGATGCTTGCACCGAAGTGGCTCTGCTCAGTCTTGAGGTTCTTGTAGTAGAGAGTTGCACGGATGTGGTGGAACAACTCGATACCTACACGTGGCATAACACAGAAACAACCCATGCGGTCAATATCCTCAACTTTGTTAATCTCAGAAAGATCGCTGATGAGCATACCATAACCAACACCGCAACCGATAAAGAGAGAGATACCCTTTGTTCTACCGAGATTTAAGTCAACAACGCCGAGACCGGTAACAGATGTAAACTTAGCTGTTGCAATATCCTTAAGATCCTCAGTAGTATCGAAACTCTTACCATCACGGTTAAATAGAGCACCGTCAACGTGAATACCTACATCCAAAGGAAGATGCTTCAAGTTGTAACGCAACTCACCTTGAGCATTCCAGCCCAAGTTGTTTTTGTCAAAACCAAAGGTCTCAGTAGGAGTAACAATACCACCACCAACCTCTAACTCAAGGGCACGAACTTTGCGAACCTTTGTCTGTGCAGAAACGGTCTGAGTGCCTGCACACAATGCTACTAGCATAACAATCAATAATACTTTAGCCTTCATAATCTAAGTGTATTTGAGTTAAATTTAGTCTTTTATTGGAAATTGATGTTACAAAGGTAGTAAAAATTTGTTAGTTTGCAAAAAAATATATACCTTTGCCCTCGAATCCTGCGGATATGGTGTAATTGGTAGCCACGTCAGACTTAGGATCTGATGCCGAGAGGCGTGGGGGTTCGAGTCCCTTTATCCGCACTTCTTAAAATTTGAGGAGAAATTTTCGGATTTCTCCTCATTTTTATTTTTATAACCG
>JAFOBG010000045.1 GCA_017381935.1 Alistipes sp. | reverse complement strand
ATAAGTGCATCGACACCCCAACCGCCGTCCAGAAACACCTTTACAGATGCTTCAGACAGCATTTCAAGAATCTCACATACATCACTACAAGTTACCATAAAATTCGAATTTACTTTGCGTGTTCAGTATCTAAACTGATAAATAGTTTCCTTGTAAAGAATGCGACGAACCATAGCAAGATAAGTGCAATGGAAGTGATGTGCTTCTTCATGACTAAATCCCGATTTATCGGTATAAAGTTATGCAAACTGACCGAAAAATACAACATAACAAAAATGAGAAATTGAGAAGAAGCGTTCAAGTGAGAAACTATGTATTAGTTAAAATAATAATTATTTTATTGGCTATCAGTAATTTAGGTAAGTGATAACATTAGGGCTTTGGTGCATTTTTGCCACAAAAAAGTTGCACCGATGTGGAACCGATAGAATAGTATGCAAAGATTGAGAAGGTAAAAAGGCAGATGATTCACCCCAATATCCCATCGTAGAGCGTATTATCGGCAGTATGAGACACATATATAATGGGTAAGAATCTTGCACAAATTGGACCGAAATCCCTCTCTCTCCGCAAACGAGAATATGCAAGAAGGTGTCGATTACTCGACACCTTCTTTTTTTATGTCTCGGCATAAATTAGTTCGGGTGAGTCCGTAATTCCGGTGGGAATGAAAAAGAGTTATGCAAAAAATGTTTTCAATCTGAACAATGGCAATATTGGCCATTAATTTTTCTTTCTTAAAATTAGGGTGCGGATGGAATTGTGTGTTATTCTTTGTGTAATTTATAAATATTGAGTATATTTGTGCGAAAATGTGCTTATAACCTATTAATTTATCTAAATATGAAATCTATTATGAAATTATTGGCGGTGGTGCTTGTGTTAATCATGCCATTTACTGTTTCTGCTCAGATGAAAACCGAGCAAAATTCTACTGTGAAAAAACATGTAGAACTCTCTGCGGATATCGTTGTCTGCGGTGGTGGCCTTGCAGGTGTATGTGCAGCTGTATCTGCAGCACGTCATGGTTCAAAGGTAATTCTTGTTCAGGACCGTCCTATGCTAGGTGGTAATGCTTCAAGTGAGATGCGTATGGGTATTGTCGGTACAAAAATAGATGATACTCAGGAGACAGGTATTTTGGAGGAGATGCAGTTGCGAAACTTCTACTACAACCCACTTCAACGTTACACTATGTGGGATGATGCTATCTACACAACAGTTATCTCAGAACCAAATATCAAATTATTGCTTAATACATCTGTAAATGATGTGGTGATGAATGGAGAGCGTATTGCAGCAGTAAAGGCTTGGAATATAAATGCTTATACCGAGTACACCATTGGCGGAACGCTCTTCCTCGACTGTACAGGTGATGGAATTCTTCGCCTCTCAGGTGCAAAGTATCGTCATGGCCGAGAGAATCCTGCAGAGTTTAATGAGAACTGCCAGGCTGAGGGTAATGATGCAAAGACTATGGGTAACTCAATCCTTATCCAGCTCCGCAGAACAGATAAGGAGGTGCCATTTAAGGCTCCGGAGTGGGCTTATCACTTCACTGATGCCGACTTCGATTATTCAATTCCTGAGTCAACTATCCCTGGTATGAAGTTTAACTACAAGCGTATCTACTACGCAGAGGATAACAACTTCTGGTGGTGTGAGTTTGGAGGTAACTTCGATACTATTGCCGATGCAAACGATATTCAGTTTGAACTTAAGAGAATTGTTTACGGTATTTGGGAGTATATGAAGAACCATCCGGACGGCCGAGCAAAGGGTTTCGAGTTGGATTGGATTGGCTCGCTTCCGGCAAAGCGCGAGAGCACACGTTTTGTAGGCCCACACATCCTTACACAGCACGATGTGCTGAGTGGTGGCCACTTCCCTGATGTTGTTGCTTATGGTGGTTGGACTCTTGATGACCATCATCCAGATGCATTCCACAGAAAGGGTGCTATCTCTGTTGAGTACACTGTACCACAGGGCTTTGGTATTCCATTTGGTGTACTTTACTCTGTAAATGTTCCAAACCTTATGTTTGCAGGTCGTGATATTTCTGCAACTCACATGGGTCTGTCTGCTACTCGTGTAATGGCAACATGTGCACTGCTCGGTCAGGCTGCAGGTACAGGTGCTGCAAAGGCTATTGAGAAGGGTGTGGATCCTGCAGAGGTTCACAAGAGCTATATCGGTGAGGTTCAGGCTTGGCTTGAGGATGATGATGTTATGCTTCCTTATCGTTGGCGTACAGTATCTGACCTTACAGCTTCGGCAAAGGTGGCAGAGGAGATTGAGGTTATCCGTAACGGTATTGACCGTAATTGGAAGGGTGCAGATAATGGTGTTTGGGTAGCTCCAAATGAGAATACTATTACCTATAGCTGGAAAAAGCCTGTAACTATCTCAGGTGTTCGTATGATTTTTGACTCACAGCTTAAGGTACGCAGCAAGCGTATGCGTAAACTTGAGGCTACAACTGAGCGTGTAGAGATTCCAAAGGTTATGGCTAAGGGCTTTAAGGTAGAGGCTCTTGTTGACAAGGAGTGGAAGAATGTTTACTCAGACGATGATAACTACTTGCGTCTGCGTAAGGTCTCATTTGAGCCTGTTAAGACAAAACAACTCCGCCTTGTGGTAACTGAGACATGGGGTGCAGAGAAAGCTCACATCTTCGCTTTCGACGCATTGTAGTCTGAAAAAGTTATACAAAATTGCGATAAAAGGGTGCCCCAAAAGGCATCCTTTTATTGTTTGTTGGTTTTAATGTGTTATTATTTGTCTTTTGGGCTGTTATTTTCAATTAAAATTATTATCTTTGCGTGATTATGGTATTTTTGTCAATGATTTTATAACAGTATATGGAAGAACAGAGATTAATCGAGGTTATCGTAGATGCTATTCAGGATAAAAAGGGTAAAGGTGTTGTCTCGCTCGACTTGAGAGGCATGGATGGTGCTATTTGCTCTCATTTTGTAGTTTGTAATGCCGACTCGACAACTCAGGTGTCAGCTATTGCAGATGCTGTAGAGGAGGCTGTTTATCTTAAGTTAGGGGAGAATCCTTGGCGTGTAGAGGGTAAGCAGACTGGCCTTTGGGTGGCTATGGACTATATAGATGTTGTTGTTCATATCTTCCAGACCGAGCTTAGAGAGTACTATAAGCTTGAGGAGTTGTGGGCAGATGCTCCAATGGTGGAGTATGAGGATTTTGAGTAGTATTTTTTTGCTCAGAGATACAATTTGTGCTGAGAAGGTACGTTATACAACAGATAGATGTGTAACGACCTAATTTGGGGCGGTACATTTACCGAAAACCAAAACATTTAAATTATGGCAAAAAAAGGAACAAATAAGAGAGGTAATATGATTCCAAATCTGCGTCCTAATATGATGTGGTTTTGGACTGTTGTTTTCTTCGCAATTATGGGCTTTGCACTCTTTGGAGAGCAAGCTGCGAGCCCTCTGAAGAGTGATTGGAGTGAGGTTGACGGCCTTATAGCTCAGGGAAAAGTCTCAAAGATAGAGATTGTCAATAGAGATAAAGCTCTTGTCTATCTTACACCAGCGGCTATTGAGGAACTGTCAAAAAATGGCGAGTCTCGTTATGCCAATATTCCATCTCAAGGTCATCAGTTTGAGTTTCAGATAGGCTCAGTGGAGACCTTCCGTAGGGATTTTGATCAGGCTGTGGCGCTCTCTCCTTCAACAGTAGCCCTTACCTATGACAATCATCGTCAGGATTGGGTTGATATGTTGATGAGCTGGTTGCCTTGGATATTCTTTATCGTGCTGTGGATATTCCTTATGCGAGGCTTTGGCCGTAGTGGAGGTGGCGCAGGAGGCGGTATTATGAATGTGGGTAAGGCTCGTGCTCAGGAGTTTGACCAGGATGACCCTAACCGCAAGGTTACATTTAAGGATGTAGCAGGTCTTGAGGAGGCAAAGGTAGAGATTATGGAGATTGTTGATTTCCTTAAAAATGCAGGCAAATATCGTGAATTGGGTGCTAAGATTCCAAAGGGCGCACTGCTTGTAGGCCCTCCGGGAACAGGTAAGACTCTGCTTGCTAAGGCTGTTGCAGGCGAGGCTAATGTGCCATTCCTCTCTATATCAGGCTCAGACTTTGTCGAGATGTTTGTAGGTGTGGGAGCATCACGAGTGCGAGATTTGTTTGAGCAGGCAAAGCAGAAGGCTCCGTGCATTGTATTTATTGACGAGATTGATGCAATCGGTCGTGCACGAGGCAGAAATGCAGGCTTTTCGGGTAATGATGAGCGTGAGAATACTCTCAATCAACTCCTTACAGAGATGGATGGCTTCCAGACTAATGCTGGTGTAATCGTACTTGCTGCAACAAACCGTGCCGATATTCTTGATAAAGCACTTATGCGAGCAGGTCGTTTTGATCGCCAGATAGAGGTTGGCTTGCCTGAGATTCATGAGCGCAAGCAGATTTTTGATGTGCACCTTCGTAAACTTAAGCTCGATCCGGATTTGGATAGAGAGTTCCTTGCAAAGCAGACCCCTGGTTTCTCAGGTGCAGATATTGCCAATGTATGTAATGAGGCAGCTCTTATCGCAGCACGTCATAATAAGAAATATGTCTCTAAGGAGGATTTCCTTGCTGCGGTAGATCGTATCATAGGCGGTCTTGAGAAGAAAAATAAGGTTATTTCGGACTCAGAGAAGCGTACGATAGCATTCCATGAGGCGGGCCATGCTACAGTTAGTTGGTTGCTTAAGAATGCAAATCCGCTTATCAAGGTAACAATTATCCCTCGAGGTAAGGCTCTTGGTGCTGCTTGGTATCTGCCTGAGGAGCGACAGATAACTACTAAGGAGCAGTGGATGGACGAGATTGCATCTACACTTGCAGGAAGAGTATCTGAGCAGATATTCTTCGGACACCTCTCAACAGGAGCCCTAAATGACTTGGAGAGGGTTACAAAGCAAGTATATGCAATGGTTGCATACTACGGTATGAGTGAGAATATAGGCAATATTAGCTACTATGACTCTACCGGTCAGAGTGATATGGCATTTACAAAACCATATTCAGAGCGTACAGCGCAGCAGATTGATGACGAGGTAAAGCGTATCATTTCCGAGGCTTACGCTATGGCAGAGCAGACTATCCTTGCAAATAAGGATGGCCTTACAGCTCTTGCCGAGTTGCTCCTTGAGCGAGAGGTTGTCTTCACTGAGGATGTGGAGAGAATCTTCGGTAAGCGCAATACAGAGCCTACCGAGCAGAGTGCATCAGAGGATGTAAATCCTGTTGAGGCATAGCAAAACCGACTACCAAACTACAAACTTATGAATAATGATAAATTGAAGAACCTCACAGTTCGTGCCTTGAGTGGAGTTGTGCTTGCAGCTCTACTCTTTGGAGCTACCCTTATCTCAGGTTATGGATATGTGGCACTTATGGCTGTTATTGCTACTGTCGGTGTGTGGGAGTTCTATAACCTCTGTGAGGGGTGTGGATATAAGCCACAGCGCTATTTGGGTTTGATGCTTACCCTTGCAATATTCTGTTTGGCATCATTGGCATTTTTTGAGGTTGTTCTCAATGCATGTTGTTGGGGAAATCGAGTTATCTATGCAGGCCTGCTACTTATTCTGCTACTGACCTTCTTTAGCTTTATTTTAGAGCTCTTTAGAGCCTATGATAACCCAATTGCTAATGTAGGGGCAACTCTTATGGGTGCAGTTTATGTAGCTCTTCCCGTCTCTATGATGCTTGCAGTTCCACAACTTCTTAGCGGAGCAGAGGGTTGGCAACCGTGGTATGCAATCTGTTATATCCTTATTATTTGGGCAAATGATGTCTTTGCATATCTGACAGGCATAGCACTTGGTAAGCACCGTATGTGCGAGAGAATCTCTCCTAAAAAGAGTTGGGAGGGCTTTGTTGGTGGTGTAGTTGCTGCAGTAGCCTTTGCGATGTTGTTTGGCTGGTTGCTTGATGGAAATTTGCTTGTTTGGGCAGGTCTTGGAGCAATTATTGCCATTACGGGAGTTGCGGGAGACTTTGTAGAGTCGCTCTTTAAGCGTAGTGCTGACGTTAAGGATTCTGGCGCTATTATGCCTGGACACGGTGGTATGCTTGATCGCTTTGACGCACTGCTTATCTCTGCGCCATTTGCATTTTTGTATTTACTTTTGACTAACTTATAAAAACCATATACCGATGAAGATTAATAAAGAGGGTTATAAGATTATTGCGGTTTCAGGCGTGTGCCTTGCGGCTGTTTGGACGCTAATATATTATATGATCGCAGCACATGAGAACGCATGGCTGATGATTTTGTTGTCTGTCTTGTTGCTGATGTTTTGGTTCTTTATTGTCTCTTTCTTCAGAGAGCCTCGACGAATAAAGATTCATGACGTAGATTTGGTATTCTCACCATGTGATGGACGAGTGGTTGTAACAGAGGTTGTTGAGGATGATGAGTACTTTAAAGGTAAGCGCCTTCAGGTCTCAATCTTTATGTCGGTTACAAATGTGCACATTAATTGGTTCCCTGTGGGCGGTATTGTTAAGTACTTTAAGTATCATCCGGGACGTTTCCTTGTTGCATGGCATCCTAAGTCATCAACCGAGAATGAGCGCACTACAACCGTTGTTGAGACACGTAATGGTGTAGAGGTTCTTTTCCGCCAGATTGCAGGTATTGTGGCACGTCGTATTGTAAGCTATGTGAAGGTTGACGAGACTGTAAATCAGAATGATAAATGCGGTTTTATTAAGTTCGGTTCACGTATAGATATCCTTCTGCCTGAAAATGCAGAGCTACTTGTAGAGATTGGCGATAGAGTTGTCGGCACATTGACCCCTATTGCGCGTATTGGCGATTTTGGAGTTGAAGATAACGATATAGATGAATAGTACAACAAATATAGGTAAATGGTTGGCCGGTGCAGCTATGGTTGCATTGGTCATAACCTTGTTGTGGTATTTTAGTTCAACGGTTGTCTATATACTTATATCGGCTGTCTTGGCCATTATTGGTCGCCCGATAGTAAGAGTGTTGTCAGGTATTAAGATTGGTAAATTTTATATTCCTCGTTGGCTTGCGGCCTTTGCAACATTGATGCTCATGTGGGTAGTGCTGATAAGTTTCGGACTACTTGTTGTACCATTGGTTGCAGGTAAGGTCTCATCTTTGGCAACTCTTGATTTACGAAGTGTATTGTCGAATATTCAGCAACCTTTAGAGCGTATTCAGGACTATCTGAGCTCTATCTTTGTCATGCCTCAAGATAACGTTTCTCTATCGGAGATTTTGGTAGGCTGGCTCAGAAAGGTGCTTAACTACGATACTGTTAATGCAGCCTTCTCCTCGGTTGTTGATCTAACACTCTCTATGGTTGTGGCATTCTTCTCTGTTTCGTTTATCACATTTTTCTTCCTTAAGGAGGATGGCCTCTTCTATAAGATGGTAACAGCCCTCTTCCCTGATAGACTTAAGGATAATGTTATACGAGCACTTGATAAGATAACAGTTCTTCTCTCTCGTTACTTTACAGGTCTGCTTGTCGAGAGCCTTATTTTGATGGTTGTTATCTCGGTGGCCCTTTTGAGTTTCGGGATGAATGCTGAAAATGCATGCTTTATAGGCGTGATAATGGGCGTGATGAATGTCATCCCGTATGCCGGCCCTCTGATGGGTGGTATTGCCTCACTCTTTGTGGGTATAGTCTCTCCTATTGAGGGATGCACGATAGGTTATACCCTTGCCGTTATAGTTGGAACACTGCTTACAGTAAAGGGTATTGACGACTTTGTTTTGCAGCCTACTCTCTACTCAGAGCGAGTAAATGCACATCCACTTGAGGTCTTTATAGTTATACTTCTTGCCGGCTCTGTAGGTGGCATTGTCGGGATGTTGCTTGCCATACCGTCTTATACTGTTATGCGAGTATTTGCAAAAGAGTTCTTCTCTGAGTACACGCTTGTTAAAAATCTGACAAAGGATATTTAATGGAGGGTGTAGTTGTAGAGGCGGTTGTAGTTAAGGGAAATCAGTTGGGCCGAAAACTTGGTTTTCCCACTGCGAATATGGATATATCTGCAAGAGAGGATATTACAAATGGCGTTTATCGCTCCCAGATTATTATAGATGGCGTTAAGTATCAGGCAATGTCTAATGCCGGTATTCGTCCTTCGGTAGATGGTACGGGCCGTTGGCTTGAGACTCATGTCTTTGATTTTCATGGTGATTTGTATGGTAAGACTCTTACGGTGAGTCTTATAGAGAAAATCAGAGAAGAGCGTAAGTTTTCATCTGTTGCCGAATTGCGTGCACAGCTTGAGCATGATATGGAGTATTGTCGTACGCTCTAAACTATTTTGTAAACAAAAAAAAGATAATATGAAAAAGTCAGTTGTTTCATCTTTCGATGTAGATCATCGTACACTTCGAGAGGGGTTGTACCTTCGCTCAACATATACTATTAATGATGACCTGTCAGTTCTCTCATGGGACCTTCGCTTTTGCGCTCCAATGGATCGTAAACCACTCAGTTCAGGTGTTGTACACACTATTGAGCATCTTATGGCTTACTACTTGCGCCTTGATGAGGTTATTGGAGGAGCGATTGTCAGTTTCTGCCCGATGGGTTGCCAGACAGGTTTCTACCTCTCGACAATGAATAGCGTTAGTGGCGAGCAAATCGCTCAGGCCCTTACGCGCGTATATAATAAGGTATTCCCAATCACTTCTACAGAGGATATTGTCGGCCTTAACGAGATTCAGTGCGGCAATCCATATCTCTATGATATTGAGCAGACAAATGAGGCGATGAAGAGTTATATCAATATTCTGAACAAATAGTTATGAGAGTGCTTATTGTAGCTCCTACATCGAGGGAGTATAATTATATGCGTGCTACACTTGAGCGTAAGTCTGACCCTAAGCATGACTATACCATTATCTGCTCCGGTATAGGAAAGGCTGGTGCAGCTGCGGGCGTGGCAAGGACTATTGCAAAGTCTGTAGAACCATTTGATGCCGTTGCAGTTATCGGTTTTGCTGCAGGCTCTGTAAACTTTAAGCAGGGAGATATTGTTGCACCAAATATGGCTGTATATCATGATTGCGATGTGCCTGAGGGCTTTATACCAGAGCTTACAGACCCTTATAAACTTGCCGGTACAGATTGTATTACCGTTTTTACCGGAGACTCGTTTATCAACGCTACAAGCGCAACGGAGATTATGCAGCGCTTTAATACTCAGAGCGCCATCTTTGATATGGAGATTATGGCTGTAGCTATTACTGTACGAGACTATGGCCAGGCCGTTCCACTCCTTGCCGTTAAGTTTATCTCGGATGTGCCACAGAGTGGCCATAATGAGTGGTCGTATGATGAGTTTGCAGACTCTCATTCAGACTTTACACCGCTACTAAATAAGATAGAGCAGATATTATAATTCTGTATAGTTCGTATATTTCATTAATTATGGCAGCGCCACTTGCAGAGAGACTTCGTCCTCAGCGACTTGAAGATTATATCGGACAGAGTCATCTGGTCGGTAAAGATGGTGTTTTCCGTCGTTTTATCGAGACGAAGAATGTGCCGTCTTTTATTCTGTGGGGTCCTCCTGGTGTTGGTAAGACGACGCTTGCCAAAATCGTTGCAACAGAACTGTCTCGACCATTCTATACGCTATCAGCTGTAACGTCAGGTGTTAAAGAGGTGAGAGAGGTAATAGAGACGGCAAAGCGTCAACAATTCTTCTCTACAGCCACTCCTCTGCTCTTTATAGATGAGATTCATCGCTTCAATAAGTCTCAGCAAGACTCGCTGCTTGGGGCAGTTGAAAAGGGCGAGATAGTGCTTATAGGCGCAACTACAGAAAACCCATCATTCGAGGTTATTACTCCACTCTTGAGTCGTTGCCAGGTCTATACACTCAAGCCGATGGATGACAGTCAACTTGGGGAGTTGCTTAATCGAGCACTTACAAACGATAAAGAGTTGCAGAGCCGTGAAATTACGGTTGAGCAGACAGAGGCTCTCTTCCGCTTTTCGGGCGGAGATGCAAGAAAGTTACTCAATATTCTTGATATTATTACAAGTGCTACAGAGGGAAAGATAGTAATTAACAATCAGACTATTACAGACGCCCTACAGCAAAATATAGCCCTCTATGACAAAAATGGAGAGCAACACTATGACGTAATTTCGGCTTTTATCAAATCTGTACGAGGCTCAGACCCCAATGCGGCTATATACTACCTTGCCCGTATGTTGGCAGGAGGTGAGGAACCGAGGTTTATTGCTCGACGACTTGTAATTTTAGCCTCTGAGGATATAGGCCTTGCCAATCCTAATGCATTGCTACTTGCCAACGCATGCTTTGATACGGTACATAAGATAGGTATGCCTGAGGCGAGAATTACACTTGCCGAGACGACAATATATCTTGCAACCTCTCCAAAGAGTAACTCGGCCTATATGGCTATCAATGAGGCACTTGCCTTTGTAAATAAAGATACAACAAATCGTCCTGTTCCTCTTCATCTTCGTAATGCTGTAACTAACCTTATGAAGAGTGAGGGCTATGGAGCCGATTATAAATATGCACACGATTTTGAGGGTAATTTTGTTAATCAGGAGTTTATGCCTGATACCCTTGTCGGGAAACAGTTTTACCACCCAAATTGTAACAATACAACAGAACAAAAAATTGCCTCAAGGATGGAGAGTCTATGGGGCGACAAATATAAATAAAAAGAGTATGAAAAGACTATTGACACTCATTGCAACCATAGCTGTAACGCTTTCAGCAACAGCTCAAACAACGGTTTTCTACGCCGATAGAGGAGATGAAAAGCTCTACTTCGACCACTATCCTGCTGTGGGTGTAGAGGGTATCCGTCCGTGCGTTATCTTTGCCTTTGGTGGCGCTTTTGCTCGTGGAACTAAGGCTGATGCAGGCTATCTGCCATATTTCAAGGATCTGACCGAGGCGGGTTATGATGTGGTAAGTATCGACTACCGCAAGCGTTTAGCAAATGGTATCAACACATCGGGTCTGAAGGGTGCTATAATCACTATGAAGGAGGCTGTGGAGTACGCTGCCGAGGATATGCTCGATGCAACAAAGGTGGTGCTGGACAACGCTGCGAAGTGGAATATCGACACCTCGAAGATTGTGGCTTGTGGCTCAAGCGCTGGTGCAATTACAGCACTGCAGGCGGAATATATGATTTGCAATGGCGACAAGCGTGCTGAGGTGTTGGGAGAGTTTAACTATGCAGGTGTGGTGAGCTTCGCAGGAGCTATATTCTCTGTATCTGGCAAACCGAAGTGGGATAAAAAGCCGTGTCCTATGCTCCTTTTCCACGGTAACGCCGACAGCAATGTGCCTTACAATAAGGCTTCGGTAATGGGTGTGGGTTTCTTCGGTTCCAAGTTCCTCAGCAAGCAGTTTGAGAAGATGGGTATCCCATATTGGTTCTACTCGGCTCAGTATCGCAACCACTCTATGGCTGGCGATCCGATGTATGTCAACCTTGAGGAGATTGTAGCCTTTATCAACCGTGTAGTAGTTAAGGGTGAGAAGTTGCAGATAGTAGAGCAGGTTGCCGATGCAAAATATCCGAAGACCAAGACCCGTTTCAGTGTCAAGGAGTACCTCGGCTCAAACTATAAGTAAAACATACTTATCTGCGCAAACAATGAAACGTATTGGCGTAATATCTGACACTCATGGCACGTTTGATGATGCTCTCAAACTCTTTCTTGCAGATGTGGATGAGATTTGGCATGCGGGCGACATCGGCTCTATAGAGTGCGCTGAGCAGATTGCGGCCTTTAAGCCTTTGAGGGCGGTCTATGGTAATATAGACAATAGTAGTGTTAGGTATCATTATGAGGAGTTTGCCTATTTTACATGCGAAGGGGTAACAGTCCTTATGACTCATATTGGGGGCTATCCTCGCCACTATCAACCTAAGGCACTGCAGAAAATTCAGAGTGCTAAACCTAAGCTTTTTATAGCCGGCCACTCGCATATTCTCAAGGTTATCTACGATAAGGTCTATGATTTACTTCATATCAATCCCGGCGCTGCAGGTTGTTATGGATTTCATAATGTAAGAACTGCAATACGCTTTACTATTGATGGCGAAAATATTCGAGATATGGAGATTGGTCATTGGGACCGAGATAAAAAGAGCGCCTGGTAATACTCAAATAACCCCCAAGAATTACTTCTGGGGGTTGTTTGTTGTAATGATTATATTGCGTGGTGATGAAAGAGATGTTGATTGTCTTGCTATCGAAGCTTGACTACAACTCCTTGATGTATGCTCTACGGCGCTTGTGCTGTATAACGTCAAATGGTAGGAAGTTGGCAATATTCTTGCTGTTTGTCTCCAAAATTGATGTAGTCTCAACTCTTTGTATGCCGTATTTAGCAAAATGTGGGGTCATCTCATTAAATATCAGTGAATTGACACCCAAATTCTGGTAATCTGGACGCACGGCGATTAATAGTAGGTCAAAGTCGGTCATCTTCTTAGCCTTCAACGCCTTGAGAAGGTGATACCAGCCAAATGGCAGTAGGTGTCCTTGACACTTGCGCAATGCATCCGATAGTGATGGCATACCCAAACCAATGGCAATAATCTCATCCTTCTCATTGACAACCATAGTTACAAAGTCGTAGTTAACGAGTGGGAAGTACATGTTGCAATAATACCTCTTCTGTCGCTCGGTCATAGGCTGATAGTTGTATAGCTTTTGGTATGCCTCGTCAAGTACATCGAAGTAGGTATAGCCGTATCTTTTCTTCAGTTCACGAGAGTTCTTGACCTTTACAACTTTGAGCTTGTAACGCTCCTCAACAACCTTCGCAAGGCGATTCATACGTTCAGGAGCCTCTTGTGGTGACTGTATTTGGAACTCAATCCAGTCAGCCTCCTTGCTTAATCCATAGCGCTCGTAGTGAGCGATGTAGTAGGGGTGAGTGTAAAGGCTGGCCATAGGGGCATTGTAGTCGAAACCCTCGATGAGCAGTCCCTCCTTGTCAAAGTCAGTAAAGCCTACAGGACCATTTAGCTCAGTCATGCCTCGGTTGCGACCCCATTCAGCTACAGCGTCAATAAGAGCCTTGAAGACATCGTAGTCGTCGATGAAGTCAAACCAGCCGAAGCGACACTTCTTAACCTTCCACACTTCGTTGGCACGGTGGTTTATAATTCCGGCTATGCGTCCTACGATTTTACCATCACGGTAGGCAAGATAGACTACAAAGTCGCAAACTTCAAGTGCAGGATTGCTTTTGGGAATGAATGAGTTTACCTCATCAAAGAAGATAGGAGGGCAGTAGTAGGGATTGCCTTTGTAGAGGTCGATGCCAAACTGTACGAAACGGCGTAAATCATGTTTGCTCTTTATCTCCTTAATAGTGATTTTGTTTTGGTTAGTAGTGATCATATGAAGTTTTATTTTGGGTCTCTTTGTTTGGGTATTTGGGTGGTGAAATAGCCTTTCTTTACTATCTATTCTTCTAAGTATCTGACTGTAATACCTCTTGATTGGGCGTATGCTATCTCTTTGCCGGTACTTTGACCTATGTATCCGCCTACGTTGATAACATATATTTCATCTGCCATATCAATCTTGCGCAAATGCATGTCATCGAGCATAGCCTTAGTGCCTTCAGTCCACACTTCGTCATCTCCGCTATGGCCGAATAAGCCTACCGATATGACAATATTACCTTCGAGGGTCAACCGCTTCTGTACCTCAAGATATTGCTCCTTAAACTTTGTACTTCCACAAAGTGTTATCACCTTATATTCTCCAACCATATTATTACTTGCCGATGCAGAACGAGGAAAAAATTGACTGTAGGATTGTGTCGGAGGTAATGCGGCCGGTGATTTCGCCGATGTGGTTGATAGCCACACGGATATCCTCTGTAAGTAGCTCAGACGAGATATTGTCTGTCAGAGCTTGGGAGGCTGCAAGAAGGGCTATATGAGCCTTACGTAGCGACTCAAAGTGGCGGGCATTAGAGACTACTGCATCGCCTCGATAGAGGGCTGTGGTGTCAACGGTTTGGCGCAAGGCCTGACATAGAGCATCTATGCCAATATTCTCACGAGCAGATATATAGAGGCTATTTTCTACACTATGCTCTGTTGTCGTATCTGACTTATTGACAACCTTAATCAGATGCTGGTTCTTATCCAATTTTACGCTCTCAAACTCCCCATTAGGCTCCGCCATGCTGATAACTATATGAGCACGCTCTACTGCCTTTAAAGTGCGGTCTATGCCCATCTTCTCAAGGCGGTCGTCGGTCTTGCGGATGCCGGCTGTATCAATAAAACGAAAGCGAATACCGTCAATTACTACACTCTCCTCGATTGTGTCTCGTGTAGTGCCTGCTATATCTGAGACCATAGCTCGCTCCTCGCCAACAAGACGGTTGAGTAGGGTACTTTTGCCTACATTGGGAGCACCTACGATGGCTACACCTACGCCATTGCGTATGGCATTACCCGTATGGAAAGAGTCCATGAGCCTCTCTACAACACTTGTAGTCTTGTCAAGCATAGTCTTAAGGCGTGTGCGGTCTGCAAACTCCACATCCTCCTCGCCAAAGTCGAGTTCAAGCTCAAGTAGTGCTGTGAGCTCTATAAGGCTGTCTCTAAGGCTATTGAGCGCCTCTGAGTAACCACCTCGCATCTGTGTTGTGGCAAGGGTATGGGCAGCCTTTGAGTCGGCAGCTATAATGTCGGCAACAGCCTCAGCTTGCGAGAGGTCTATACGCCCTGCGGCAAAGGCACGGGCCGAGAACTCACCAGGCTCTGCCAATCTTGCACCATGGCGACAAAGTAACTCTATGATTTGGGTTGTGATATACTGTGAGCCATGCGCTGAGATCTCGATACTATCCTCGCCTGTGTATGAGTGAGGAGCACGAAATACGGCTACTACAACATCGTCTATAACGGTATTATTATCAACGATATTGCCGTAGTGTATTGTATGTGAAGCTACGGTCGAAAGGGCTTTACGACCCCTAAAGATGGCATCGCAACACTCTATAGCACCCTCTCCACTGAGGCGGATAACTGCAATAGCTCCACCTGTTGCACTCGCTGTAGCTACGATAATACCTTCTCCGAACATTATGCTCTTGGTTTTGGTTTATTTATTCTCAGTTTCTGTCCAGGACGAATAACAGTGCTCTTGAGGCGGTTCCAGCGCATAATCTCCTTGACTGTAGTGCGATTACGCTTGGCAATCAGACCCAGATTGTCGCCACTGCGGACGGTATATGTGTAACCCACACCCTCGGCACGTTTCTTTTCGAGGTTTGCGGGGTTGATATACTCTTTAAGGTATGTAGAGTCTTTAGAGTAGATAGAGTCTTGCTGCTCTATAAACTCGCTTAGGTAGCGTGTAGGAAGTCGAAGAGGGTAGCTCTTGCGGGCTGCAGGGATGATGTCTATTCTGTACTGTGGGTTGAGAATACGAAGGCTCTCAAGCGGTATGTTGAGCGTTGAGGCAACTTGACCTAAGTGCATAGTACGGTTGATAGTAATTGTGTCGGTAGAGATACACTGAGGCGTGGCCTGAGGCTCGATATTATGCAACTGGTGGTATGCGTATGCGTACGAGGCGGCAATGAACTTAGGCACATATCCACGTGTCTCACGAGGCAAAAAGTCGTAGATGTCCCAGAAGGTCTTGGCGCTGCTTCCGGCTCTTGCTATAGCCTTGTTGACATTACCCGGACCGCAATTGTAGGCTGCCAGGGCGAGGGTCCAATCGTCATAGATGTTGTATAGGTCCTTCAAAAAACGACATGCTGCACGGGTAGAGAGGATAACATCGCAACGCTCATCTACAAGCGAGTTTATCTCCAAACCGAGGTTTTTACCTGTTGCAGGCATAAACTGCCATAGTCCAACAGCTCCCATGCGTGAGGTGGCGGTTGATGAGAGGTTGGACTCGATAATTGCCAAGGCTCGCAACTCAACAGGCATGCCTGCGGCGATAAGCTCTTGCTCGATTATTGGGAAGTAGTACTTCGAGAGCGACAATACTCTGCTTAGTGGGCTCCAACGACCTGTCAGATACTGCTCTATATATTGACGGACAATGTAGTTATAGGGCAGATGTACAGGTGAGATAAGGTCCTGAAGTCGAGAACGGTAGAGTGAGTCTGTAGCCATGCTTGCTTCAGCATCAAGGCTCTCAGCGTATGGTGCAAAGAAGGCTTTATTGCTCTGGAGAGTTGACATGGTATGCCATACATCAAGCAGAGAGTCTATCTGCTCAGGACTGTGCGAGATGGTAAGGGTATCTATGCGTGGAGCAGCCTTAGGCTCAACCTTAATGGTGTCTGTAACAACTACACGCACAGTGTCGTAGATAGGTATTACCACGCTCTTTTGCTCTCTATTGCGCTTAAAATTTAATCGTAAAGGGCCAGCCTGCATCGTAAAGGTCGAAAACAGTGCAAGCAGTAGTGTTAGAGTAAGTAGTCTCATATTAGAATCTAAAACAGAAGTTCATACCCATCGTAGCAGTGTTGCCAAGGCCTGGGTGGTATGTGTAGTCAAATGCTGGGGTTACCTCTACGCTCAAGTCATCCGAGATATCGTAGTCTCGTAGGTGCGCATCGACATGAGCATCGACTATGTTGAGTATGTATATACCTGCCGTAAGGATGATACAGAGGTCTCGGTTACGACGGTAACTGTTTCTGAGGTTTTTGAGGAACGAAGAGGCATAGCGACCTCCAAACTCATCTTGTGAGCCGTTAGGGTAGAGCTCAGGGTGTACATCGAAGTCGTTACGCAGACGATATGCCTTCTTAAAACGCTGATAACCACGATTGTTCCAATCAATACAGTATATTGTCGTTGCAAAACCTCCCACAACAAGTGGCACACGCCAATAGCTCTTGTTGAATATCTGACCTGCACCAGGACAGATAGTAGATAGTGTTGTGGCTTTGTTTACAGACGAGACACTATTTGTCGAGTACTTCACTGCCGCATCGCCTATAAAATAGATGTATGAGGCAATGGCGGTAAACATAAAGGTCTGCTTGAGGGTGTTGTGCTTTATCATCTCCCTCTGCAAACTGTTTAGCTCCTCTGTGCGGAGCAGGCTCTGGTCTGTGATGGTCTCAAACTGTTGCTTTAGCGGCTTATACTTATTGCTCTGATGTACCCACATGCCGATAGATGTACCCAGAGTGGTGTAGAGTATAGGTAATTTCCAATACTGCTTGTTGTATATCTGTCCAAAGCCTGGCATGACTGCAGAGAGCATGCTTACTCGGCGTAAAGACATGGAGTCGCTGATAAACGGACCCTTGCCGTCTCTGCGCTCAGCCCTCTGAGCCCTCTTCTTAGCCTTGGCAAGTGAGTCGCTTGACTCTCCAAAGAGCGATATTTTCAGTGAGTCTGGAAGAGTCCTGCGTAGCGAGTCGCTAACCATGAGAAGTGAATCTTTAGGCAGCGTGCGAAGTGAGTCAGCGAGTTTTGTAATGCGTATAGAGTCGCGACGAGCAAGGGCTGCAGAGTCTATCTTCTCAAGCAGTCCGCCACTAACAATTCTCTTCTCGCCCCTCAATGCTCTGGCGTATGGATTGACCTGAGCAGAGCCAACAAGAGTTGTCAGTAGTGCAACAATGGTAAAAAGTATCTTTAACCCTCTAAATCTCATGCTTAGAAAAACGCTCTATAAACTGCTCTATATCTTTGTCGCTCTCAAAACCGATTGTAATCTTACCTCCGCCACTCTTTGTGCGCTTGATAGATATGTTCTGCGAGAAGAATCGCTCCAAATGCTCTACAAGGCGTGTGTAGCTCTCAGGATACTCCTCTTCTGTCTGCGGCTCGGCATTACGGCTCTTGCTCTCCAAAGCCTTCTTTACATACTCCTCAGTCTGACGAACAGAGAGAGATGCCTTGATGACCTTCTTAAGTACAGATACCTGCAACTTGTCGTTCTCTACAGAGGCTATAGCCTTTGCATGACCCATAGAGATAACTCCCTCTTTTACTGCAAGCTGTACAGGGTCAGCAAGACGCAACAGACGCATATAGTTTGCAATTGTTGAGCGACGCTTACCTACCTTTTCTGCAAGGGCATCCTGCGTAAGACCGCACTCCTCAATAAGACGCTGCATGCTTAGCGCAATCTCGATTGCATTAAGGTCCTGACGCTGTATATTCTCAACCAAGGCCATGGCGTGCAGATTTTCGTCATCTACATCACGTATATAGGCCGGTATAGTCTCAAGGTCTGCGAGCTGCGCTGCTCTCCAACGACGCTCACCGCTGATAATCAGGTATTTATCGCCTTGTTTGCGTACTGTAATAGGCTGTATAAGACCAAGCGTGCGGATAGAGTCGGCAAGCTCCTCAAGGGCTGTCTGATCAAATGTTCTGCGGGGCTGTGTAGGGTTGGCAATGCAATGCGCAACCTGTACCTCTGCCATCTCAGACATAGGCGTTGCCTTGATGCCTATAGTCTCACTTCCGAAAATCGCGCCAAGTCCGCGACCTAATCCCTTCTGTTTTGCCATTTATGGTATGTATAAAAATTAATAATCTCTACTTTGTCTTTTTTCGATTTCTCTTCAAAAACTCCTTTGCAAGGGTCAAATAGGCGACTGCACCCACTGCTGCAGCATCATAGAGCACAACAGGTTTGCCATGTGATGGGGCCTCGCCAAGACGGACATTGCGCTGGATGATTGTATCGTATGCCAAATCTCCAAAGTACTCACGCACCTCGGTTACTACCTGATTGTTAAGGCGGTTACGCATGTACATTGTCATCACAAAACCCTCAATCTCAAGTTTAGGGTTAAGGCTGCTCTTAACACGGTTGTATGTGTTGAGCAACTTGCTCAGACCCTCCAAAGCCAAATACTCACACTGCACAGGGATAAGCACTGAGTCTGCCGCAGTAAGGATGTTTACAGTGGTAAAACCCAAAGAGGGAGAACAATCTATAAATATATAGTCGTATCTCTCCTTTACACTATCTACAATGCCCTTGATGATGTGGTGGCTATTCTCCATAGCCGCAAGCTCAGTCTCGGCAGCAACAAGCTCTATGCTTGAAGGCAGTAGGTGGAGATTCTTTATCTCCTCACTCTGCAAAAT
Organism: Alistipes sp.; assembly: GCA_017381935.1. Lineage (GTDB taxonomy): Bacteria > Bacteroidota > Bacteroidia > Bacteroidales > Rikenellaceae > Alistipes. The sequence continues at coordinate 1,517 of JAFOBG010000045.1, read as the reverse complement.
CACATCCTCAGCCTTGCACTGACCCGTAATGCACTCATAGATACCCTTTAGGTTAATCTCAAAGCCTAAACCCGATGTGGCATTGGCCTGCGGGTCGGCATCGAGCAGTAATACCTTCTTACCCAACAGCGCTATAGAGGCTGCAAGGTTTATCGCTGTGGTGGTCTTTCCTACGCCACCCTTCTGATTGGCTAACGCTACAACTTTTCCCATATACAGTTTCGGTTTTGCGGAAAACATCCGAAATATCGTGCAAATTTAATAAAATTAAATTGAAATGCCATACCTTTAAGTAAAATTGATTATCTTTGTAGGCAAATTGTGTGTTATGACAGAGGAAGAGAGACACTTAGAGATCGAAGAACAGCACGATGTAGCCTTCGAGGAACATGGTGAACATCCACTCGAAAAGCGTGGATTTATGAAGATTCCAAAGAGGGGAGACTTCCCAACCATGCTCGACCTTATCGCTATGATTCTTATCGTGGTCGCATCGCAATTCATAGTGAGTGTGATAGGCGTGGCTATGGGCTTTACTGTGCCCGATATGCTGACAAGCGAAATTACTGACGTAGAGCAGTTTATCGGCATTCAGGTAACCCGTGGACAGAACATGGCTGTAATATATCCACTATCTATGTTACTCGCCTTCGTAACTCTGCTTTTCTACATCCGCCTGCGTGATGGACGTGGACGTGTGGCTCGCTCTTCAATTAGAGGATTTAACCCCTTAGCTATCCTCGGTGGACTTATATGGCTCATTGCTGTACAAGTCGTCGTAGAGCCTATATCCCTACTGTTGCCCGAAGCCGAACAAACTACAGGCCGTGGATTCTGGGCTATTATGACCGCCGTGGTCTTTGCCCCTGTATTTGAGGAACTTATATTCCGTGGCCTCGTCCTCGAAGCCCTCCTTAGACGACACCGCAGAATAGTCTCCGTAATAGTCAGCTCTATAATCTTCGCTCTCGTGCATTTCCAACCCGCTGTAATGTTCTCAGCTGCCGTGTCCGGATTCGTACTTGGAACAATGTACCTGCATACAAACTCTATATTCTCATCTATAATCCTGCACTCCATAAATAATGCATTCGCATTTACACTAATCATACTTAACCTCGACGATAGAACATACGCCCAAATGATTAATAACGATAAAACTTACCATATCGTCTATATCATGGCCGTAGCTATATCTATCATCGGATTTGTCCAAACCTGGCGCCGCCGTAAACACCACGGTAACACCACAGTAACATATCAGTAACATACGGTAACATCCGGTAACACCCCTGTTACCATGTTACTTTGTTACCATGTTACCGCTGAGTACTGCCAATAGTACTGCCCCTTTTTGAAAAAAGCGGCACCAAAAACTTTTGGCGAAACTCTGTTTCGCTTATGTGCTGTAGCGAATTGAGGATAGCCCCTTACAGTGGCTATTACGATAAAAAAGAGAGATATGCTTTTGTTCAAGCAAGCTTGACAAGCAATCTCTCTTTTCTCTCGTACCATCT
>JAFOBG010000044.1 GCA_017381935.1 Alistipes sp. | reverse complement strand
TGCCGAAAGTCTCAACACCTGCACGAGTGTTAAGATTAGCAAGATTTGCTGTGAAAGTTACTTCAACCTGACCCTTACCGAGCGAAGCTGAAATATCTTCCTTAGCACAAGATGCTGTAAACAATACAGCTACAGCCATCAGAATTTTAAAGAAGTTTTTCATAATGTTTAATTAAAAAGTTAAGTGGATTAAATATTATTTAATAGTTGATAAAAGCGTCAAATTAATAGTGCAAATAATCAATCTTATAAATATCTCCTAAATCGTTGTAAACTATTGGTATATAAGCATAAAAGCCTTCCTCCTTATATTGGAGGAAAATACATTACGTTTTATATGGATAAAATAAGCATAAAATGCTAATTATTCCACAACAAATGTAGGAATAAAAATTTGATTATCAAAGGATTTGGGAGATTATTTTTCCCATAAAAATTCTGATTCTCCTAATTTGTCGCATAAAACTCGTCCCAAAGCATAGAAGTAATCAGATAGTCGATTAAGAAGTAACATACTATTTTTATCAACTCCAAACTGCTCTGCAACATCTACGGCTCTTCTTTCAGCACGACGACAGACTGTACGGCAGATATGACAAAGAGAGGTCATTTCACAACCTCCGGGGATGGTAAAACAAGTAATAGGTTTTAGCTCGGATTGAAGAGAGTCGATGCGGCTTTCAATCCATATTATGATTTGTTCAGGAAGTGGCTCAATGTTACCCTCTCCGCCATCTCCTACAGCCAGATGAGCCTCTACTGTCATGAGGGCGGAGTTGATATGCTTAATATCGGGTATTATCTCCTCGGCAACTTTACTGCATCGCAGGGTTAGACGGTCCGCAAAGTATGCAATATGTGCTGTTAGTTCATCAACTGTACCATATGCTTCAACACGTATGTCGTTCTTTGCTACTCTTTGGCCTCCGATAAGTGAAGTTTGTCCTTTATCGCCCCCTTTGGTGTATAATTTCATAGTCTGTAATGTTGTTTAGGAAGATGGTTGTTGAAAAATATAATATAGCCTCGATTATCTACAGTTGTAGATGTGTGTTGCTCTATAAGAGCTCTACAACACTCTCTACGCTCACGATCTAAATATGGTTGCATAACAACTAAAATAGAACCATTACTCTTGGCGCTGTTAAAAGCCTCAAAGAGCGTACCATTTTCACAATCTGCAGTGAGAATCGAAAGTTGACTATTATTTGTCGGATTGTCAATAGCCCAACTCTCTACAGAGCAGAATGTAACTAATCGTTGTAGTTGGGTGGCTCTCTTTTGAGGGACACCGACTGATATTAGAGCGTGATATAACTCACCCTCTTCGCTATTTTCGCCCATGAAAACTTTACGGACTAAAGAATATACAAATGGAGAGTGGACACCATGCCCGCGAAAATGTTTAATGCGGGATACTCGATTACGGAGTAGTGTTAGCCCGTACAATCGACGTTTGATATTTCGACCACTCTGTTTCACTTCTATTTCTTTAATAGGCCGGCCAAATGACCTGTTGAGAATGCTATTTGGAGATTATATCCTCCTGTATTTGCATCTATATCAAGAACCTCGCCTGCGAAATATAATCCCTTGACCTTTTTTGACTCCATCGTATATTCATTGACTTCGGAACAATCAACACCACCTGCTGTAACAATAGCGTAGTCAAATGAGGCGTAGTCGGAGATAGGGAAGGACCAATTTTTAAGTACCTTTATCAGACGCTCAAACTCTTTGTCTGAGACTTTACTGATATATAGGCGAGAGTGTACATCAAGTTCCTTGCAAATTGGCACAACCAACGGCTTTGGTACAAGACGTCGTACAAGTTCGGCAAAGAACTCTTCAGGTCCCATCTCTGCCACCTCTCTTGAGATGCGATTGCGCAGAGTCTCCTCATCCAAAGCCGGTTTAAGGTCGAGCTCAAGCTTTACACTTTTCTCCTCAGTTATAGCATCGACAGCATCACGGCTAAGTCTCAGTGTTGCAGCACCTTCGATACCTCTGTCAGAGAAACTTACCTCACCAAACTCTTCACCTACAACCTCACCATCGACAACAAGTCTTACTGTGGTATTGCGAAGTAGTACATCTCGAATATATTGCGCCTGAGGATGAGAGGTAACAAGTGCGGTCAAAGATGGACGCAAATCCTCGATACGGTGGCCAAGTGTATCTGCAAACAGATAACCATCACCTGTAGAGCCGGTACGAGGGTATGATATACCACCTGTAGCAATAATTACATTTGGAGCCTCTATTCGACGCTCAAAACCACGCTTGTTGAAATATTTGACACCTTGAACTTTATCTCCAAAAGTAATAATGCTTGATACGCGGGTATGGCAACGAATCTCAACATCGTAGTCTCGGCAGTAAAACTCCAAAGCATTGGCAATATCGGCAGCTTTTCCACTCTCAGGAAATACACGGTCTCCACGCTCTGTCTTAAGTTTAACTCCCATGCGTTCAAAGAAACGCATGGTTGCACGGTTGTTAAACTCAGAGTAGGCAACCTTCAAAAAGTCGAAGTTTGTGCGGATATTTGCCTCAAATTCCTCTTCTCCACGTGCGTTAGTAAGGTTGCAACGACCTTTTCCTGTAATGCGGACTTTTCGAGCAGGTTTTTCCATCTTTTCGAGTAGTAAAACCTTGGCTCCGTTGCGTGCTGCAGTTCCGGCAGCCATCATGCCAGCTGCACCTGCTCCGATGACAATTACATCGTAGTTCTCCTGCTGAGGGATATTATCTAAAATCTCTTCCATACCGCAAAAATAATAATTATTTTAATAGCATGCAACGTAACTGCTCACAACTTTTTTCAGGTTCTGTGCGGTTAAAGTGGAAAGGAACAATACCTAAAGCAGCTGCGGCATCTACATTCTCCTTTCTGTCATCAATAAATATTGTCTGTTTTGGGTCGAGAGAAAGAGTGTCAAGTAGTAACTTGTAAATTTCTGTTTCAGGTTTTGTGAGACCTACTTCACATGATATAATGTCCTTATTAAAATACTGATATACAGGCATTTTACGCAGGTATTCTATATATTCTTTAGACATATTGGATAGTACAAATAAATTATATCCTGCAGCCTTTAAATCAACGATTAACTCAGCTGTTGCTCCAACTTGCTCCTGATATGTTACGGCCTGCAACATCATTGTTTTTGCAGTCTGAAAATCAGAATTCCTGAATAGAGCAAGTCTTTGAGCAACGGAGTCTATATCTCGTGTTCCACGGTCATAATCGTTCCAAAAATCAGGAAGTTTTTCTCCTGAGTTGATAAAATAGAAGTAGTCCATAAGTTCTTTTGGACAACGCTTTTCATTGCGTGCAAAGACTACTCCTGCAAGGTCAAAAACTATATTCTTCATAGGCTAAAATAGAACTCTAATACCTAATTGCATACGCCAACGTGATAGTAGATCATTTCGGGAAATCTCACCTCCGACAAAACGATATGTCGGAGTTTTATTACCCTTGCCATCATCATTAAGAGATGTAACCTCTACAGGTGAAAGCTTCCAGTCATCAAGGAAGTATGCAGCACCCCATTTGCGGTTAAATAGGTTGCCAAGATTCATTATATCAAATGTGATTTGCACTTTGCGATAGTCGTACTTGCTAAAGTAGAAGTCTTGCGCAAAATGGAGGTCTATATGGTGCTCAAATGGAGCTATAAGAGAGTTTCGCTCAGCATAATGGCCTCGATTGTTACGTAGTGCACGGTGTTTAAGAATATAGTCTTTAAAGGCTGTACGCTGGTCTGCACTCTCGAAATTCATTGCTGCAAGTTCAGCCTCGGTAGGGATGTATATTGTCGAGTTTCCACGATATGTATCGCCATTTACGTCAATGCCATTCTTGTAGTATGTAGGGCTGTAACGCATGCCGGAATAACCTTGATAGACAAGCGAGATGGTTGAACCGAAGATGGAACTATATCGTTTTGAGTAGCTTAATTGCGCTGTAACTTTGTGTGGAACTTCAAAAACTGAGTGGGTTAGCTGTTTGTTATTGGAAACAGTTGCATAGCTCTTGCCCCAAATGCTTGGAGCAGAGGATGATACGCCATCATTTACAGTGTAACTCTGTGAGAACGTGTAAGATGCGGCGAACTGTAAGCCGAAGATAAAATGCTTCTCAATCATTGCCGAGAGGTTGTATGAGTAACCTCTATTTTCGTTTTCGAGCAAGTAGATAGATGAAAAACTCTTCTTTGCGCTTGAATCGTAGAATGCTGTTGTATTGTTTGTATTTGATAATAAGCTATTAACGGCATATAACTTTGCTCCGTTGTCGGCAGCAACGATATTGCGAATAGAGATATCATTGATACTCTTTGCATATATGCCTTCAATAGTCATTTTCCACCCTCTTACAGTGGCCTCAAATGCCAAATTTGACTTGAAACTCTGCGGCATACGGAATTTACGGTCTGCAACATAGATTACAGGGTTTGCGCTTGTACCTGCAGTACCACTTGGAGATACTCCGAATGGAGGAATATTATCGCCATAAAGCGTATATCCCATCTGAGTCATACCTGTATTTGAGTAGCAATTTGTAATCCATACAAACGGAATTCTTCCGGTAAATATACCGGTGCCTCCACGTAGAACAAGGTTTGAATTATTGCCTATATGCCACTTAAATCCTATGCGAGGAGAGAGTAAAATATGGCTCTTTGGTTTGCTGTTTGTCGCAACCCCATATTGCTGTGCTATGGCACTGCTGTTAAATGTTTTATTCTCTCGAGGAGTGTTGAAAATAACCGGAATATCGGCACGCAGACCATAAGTGAGTTGTAGAGAGTTGATCCAAACTTCATCTTGTGCAAAAAGTCCAAATTGAGCTGTATTTATGCGTGTAGATGCATCGCCAATAGGGATTGTCTGCTGGAACATAGATGGTTTTGACGCAATAAAATCATCCATGGTGCTGTATGTGTACGAGCCCAGTGCGTTAGATACAAAGAGTACTTTGGCGGTAAAAATCTCGTTGTGGGTGCCGAGTGTTATATTGTGTGAACCTTTGTGTATTGATAGATAATCAGATATAGTAATGCTGTTTTGAGCCAGCGAGTTGCTACAAGCCATACCGTCAGTGCCAATCTTGACAGCGGTGTTCTCTCCATCTCTAATATGGTCAATAGTTACAAATGGAGTCTTTGAATCTGTGTCTCTGCCATCTGATACACGAGTATAACCTACACGAAGCGAGTTGTATAAAGATGGAGATATGCGAGAATCAAGCTCTGCCATAATTGAGTGCGTAGTACTTACAGAGGTGTATCCTGAGCCATTGAAGAGTAGGGTAGAGGCTGAATTTACATACTCATCTTTGCCGGCATCAAGATAGTTATATCTTACAGCAAGGTTGTGCTTGTCTGAGATATCCCAATCTATTCGTGCAAGAATAGATACAGTCTCACGATTAATACTTTGCTTGCCATATCCTCCACCGTCATAGCCTGTTAGCGATTTGTAGTGGCTTGATATTGTGATTGCATCAGCCTCTGCTACTTTACAATTAGGGTCGCCTATATGGTATGCAGATGGAGAGTGGTCAAAGGAGTTCTCAGCGCTGATAAAATAGAAGAGTTTGTTTTTGACAATTGCTCCACCCATTGACACTCCATATGTGAGAGTATTCTGCTTTGCAAGCGCTATATTATCGACCCCCTTACCGTAGAGACTATTGTTTGTGTAATATGCATAAGCAGTGCCGGTAGAGGTATTTGTTCCCGACTTTGTTACGGCATTTATACCGCCACCGGTAAAACCGCTTTGGCGCACATCAAATGGAGCTACAACGACCTGAATTTGCTCCAAAGCATCAAGTGGAATGGGATTAGCGCTTGCTAAACCACCGTTTGTGCCACTCGCTGTAAGTCCATACATGTCGTTATTGACAATACCGTCAATGTAAAATGAGTTGTAACGGCTGTTTGCACCATTTATAGACACGCCACCTTCTTGCTGGGAGTTGGCGTAAGGGGATAGACGAGCGATGTCGTATATTGAACGTGATACAGTCGGCATAGCTTCTATGTCGTTAGTTGAGAAAGTACCATGTGGTTTGTAATCGCCCACAACAATAACGCTATCTATCGAAGGCTGGTTGTGCAAAACTCTGTTGAGCTGTATTGTCTGACCTAATGAGGGGTATATGCCGCCTACTGCATTACTTTTGTAACCGACACATGAAAATTCTACTATATACTCACCTCCAACTTTCAGCCCGGCAAGGTGATATTTGCCATCAATATCTGTACTTGTACCATAATTAGTTCCCGTTGATACATGGGTAGCTATAATTGATGCATAGGCGAGGGGAACGTTGTCGCTATCTGTTACAGTACCCGTAATAGAAGCAGTTGTTACTTGTGCCCATACTGTAAATGGGAACAGAATAAGAATCAGTGTTGAAAATAGCTTTCGCATAGTAAAAAAATAAAAAATCCGACATCTGTTTAGATATCGGGGCTACCAACTCCATAGTAAGGCACACTATGCCATTACCACAGAGAGTCGATTTCTACCATCCGGACTATACCGTCGGTATCGGAATTTCACCGATTCAGTCTATGAAAACACCTAAGATACACAAATACACACTTTGCACTATCGTCTATAACGCAACTTGCGCCTTGTAACTATATTTGTCTCCAAAGAGTCGCGGACTATACCGCCGGTGGGGAATTTCACCCCGCCCCGAAATCAAGTATTTCAATGCAAAGATAGGCTATAGCAAGGAAAAAACAAAATTATTTTGCTATTTTTATGCTCAATTCATATAGAAGGTATAGCGGAATTATCACAAGTATCATACTTAAAATATCTGGAGGAGTAATAATAGCAGCGCATATTGCGAGTACTATAATGGCATGCTTGCGATATTTACGCATTAAGTCGGCTGTAACAATACCTGTTTTAGATAGAAAGTGTACCAATACGGGCAACTCAAAAATAATAGCACATGCTAATACCATATTGGATACGAGAGATATATATGAACGTACGTCAATCATGTTGACAATATCTCCACTTACTGTATAGTTGGTAAGGAAGTTGACAGAGAGTGGTGAGAGTATAAAGTAGCCGAAAAAAATACCGATAAACATGCATATTAATATATAGAGTATATATTTCGAACTACTTCTACGCTCTTTTATTGTTAAGGCAGGCCTTACAAATAACCACAACTCAAACATACAATATGGAATAGCGATAATTAAGGCTACATAAAAAGCCAATAATAGATGCATGTTTAATTGGCCCGCCATAGAGGTATTTATTAACGAAACCGGATTCTGGTTGATTTTAAGCACATCAGAACCTGTAGCTTCTGCTATGTCATACATCACTCTGTTTGATATGAAATCGGGTGATTTAGGACCCATGACGACATCTATGATTGCAGTGCCGAACAAGAAGGCTACCATTATTGAACAGATGAGCACAATGACACTACGAACTAACCCCGGACGCATTTCGTCCAGATGTTCAAAAAATGTCATATTGTTCACATCACGGTTGTTCATACTACAAAGATACAAAATATTTAGTTAAAATATAAAAGTTGGATAATAAAAATACTAACTGATTGGTCGGTAATATATTAGATGAATTTGAGAATATTTAAAAATCGCTATGCGTTTACACTCTTGTTATAACTCTCTAATAATTATTAAGTTAAAAATAATTGAAGATTGAAAGTATGGATAATCATATTAATCTGGATGAAAGTTGTTGTACACCTATAATATATTAATCAAATATTGTGATATTGGATATATTTCGCCTTTGAATAGTGGCTTGGTTTTTGGTATTATCACTATGAAAACCAAAAAATCATAAAGCCGTGAAAAAGTTTACACTTCTTTTCTCTTTTGTGCTACTATCGTTATTTGCGACGTTTGCACAGACTACAAAATCTGATTCTCTGTTACTCTCCAAAGAACAACAGAAAGATAAGATTGTAGAAAAATATCTTGTTCGTGGGTCTGTAGAGGATAGTGCAGAGTATGAGGCGCTGTTCCCTATTAATTTATCAACTCTTCAGTCCTCATTTGCCGACAATGAGGACTCTATGGCAGAACTCCATCGTTTTATAGAGCAGGCTGCGGATACGATGATGCATATCAAAGCCATAAAGGTTGTGGGGCATGCCTCGCCAGATGGTGTTCCTGCCAAAAATGCACTCCTTGCTGCCGCTCGAGCTACGAGTGTGAAAAATTACCTTACAAAACAGTGCCCAAAAATGAATATTGAGAGCTCTTCGGTAGCATATAAGTGGGCTGATTGTGTAGATGCAGTAAAAAAATCGTCGCTTGATAAGCGTGATGCGGTAATCTCTATTCTGAATAGTAAAACACATACAGAGGAACAGAAACAGTCAGAATTGGAGAAGCACCCTGAAGTTTGGCAGTATTTCAAAATCAATATCTTACCTGCTATGCGTTGTGCCGAGATTCATTTTAATTATGTAACAGATAGAGTGGTCGAAAAGGTTACTATTATTACGCCTCCAGCTCCAACGCCTAAACCTCAGCCAAAACCGACATCTGTTGCTGAGCATAAGAGCGAAGAGAAACTCTATCCTGTAGCTGTTGTTGAGAATGTTGAGACGGGTATAATCGTAGAAGTTCCTCAAAAAGAACATAAACATCGTCGAGATAGAGCAAAAAAACGTTAGAAATCTTTGCTAATTCGCAATATATTCTTATCTTTGCTGTATAATTGTGTAATTCTGTTAAACAAAAAATATTTAGATTATGGCAAACTTAAGAATTTTGAAAAAGGAGATTGATTACCGTCTTGAGGAGTTGGTATTCGATTGTGATATGGCTATATATTTCCAGCCTGCAAAGGATAAGGAGATTTTTGCTGTAATGCAGGAGGGCGTTGAACTTCGCAATGCACTTTATGTTAAGGCTAACAATCCAACTGAGCCACACAATCCATCTCTTGTTCGTAAGTATTATGCAGCACTTCGTGCAGAGATTGTTGCATCTTTTGGCGAGTTGTTTGAGAAACTGTCAGAGATTAACAAATAGTTCTTTAGACGATTAGTTGTAAATGGGCAGTACTTCGGTACTGCCTTTATTATATATTTATATATATGGTATAGAGACGAAAAAAGCTGAGTTGTAACTCAGCTTTTAATTATCTGTTTTTAATCCTCCTGAGGTTCTATGAAGATATAGAATATCAGTGGAGTGTATGGCATAATCTCGGTCTCAATAGTAGAGGTTGTCTCCTCATAGCTATTGTAGTAGTTATTATAACCACCATAGTAATTATAGTAGTTGTAGTAACTGGATGGATTGTAGTATGAGCTATAATAGTTATAGTAATTGTAATAGTTCAGCATATTATAATAGCTATAACTTGATGAAGAGGATGAACTTGTAGAGCCTGATACACCGGTGCTACCGTATGCATATCCAGATGTGGTAATAATAGCACCCCAACGACCATACTTAAGTTTAGGAATACAATGTGCCCATGCGCTGATATATTCGTCTTCATCAGAACTTTTAGAGTATGAGATAGCCTCTCCACCCTCATCTGTCTCGTTAAATGCTAATTCTCTTACCTCGTCAATATTTGTGTCGAAGATAAATCCATCAAGGAAACGACCTACATACCAAACCATAGCATAGTTATCATCTCCGATAACAGTTGCTTTGTCGTTAGATGTGTTTTTGATTTGGTCAGCAAACTTGTCGTTGAGAATTTTCCATAACTTTTTGTCAAACTCAGCCATATTGCTGAAACGCTTTGTATCTGTGTATGGATTTCCAATACCGGCCATATCTGGGCGAGCATGTTTGAAGTGGGCAAACTCTTCGGTAGGGGTGAATTTGGTAGTGTAATAAATGCCATCGTAATACTTTACCTCCTCGCTGTTCTCCTTGTTGCTTTCATCGCTATTTTCATCAACTTCATCCTCGCCTTCCTCTTTATCTTCTTTGTTTTCAATCTGGAGCCACACGGTATCCTCGCTATTGGCATTACTATCTTTTACCAATGCATCAACCATCTCAAGCTCTGTGTCAGATGGATTTTTTACAACTCGAACAACCTCAATATCCATTACTAAAGGTACGTTAGTGTCTAATGAATATTGGCCCTCATAACCACCTTCAGAAGATGAACCACTTGACCCAAATCCAATGGTAGATGTCATGTAGAGACGCACCTTTGAACCTTTTCTCATTACAAACTCGGTTCCACGGCAGATGTTAGGCTTGCTTGCAACATACTCCTCGCTAAGGGTTAATTTGTTTCGAGTAGCAAGGTAGCTACCCTCTACAATTGCATAGTACTCTGCCTCACCGCAGTAGTTTGCATAAGGAACATAGTGCGTACGGTCTGAGTATGTTGCCTGCATACGGGCTAACACCTCTTTACGTGTAGAACAGAGATTCCCGTCTAAGTCATAACAATTGAAATTGTAATATACCCAACATGTATCTTGGTCCATGATAGGCTCACTACCTCTATCGTTATCTTTAGCAGGTGTGTCAATCTCTCCCCACTCTAAAACATCAACATAGTACTCTCCTTTAGATTGAAAGTTGCCAAGCAGTTCGGGACGATTCTTTTTAATCCACGCTCTTAGTGAGCGAGCCTCTAATTTATCGCCTGAATATTCTGGCTCTTTTACACAAGAACTTAGTGCGAATAGAGAGAGTAAAAGGGTTATTATAATCTTCATATTTCTATTTGTTTACATTCAAAATCTTAATATACCATGCAACAGAACTATTTTTAGGCACAGAGCCGATATATTGTTTTCCGTATGCCATTTTAGAGGTCATATATATCTGGACAGAGTCTTGATCTCTGCAGCCTATCAATGCAGTCTCTAAGCCCTCAAGAATCTCTCCTCGACCTAAATTTAAAGTTAATGGTGCTGCAGACCACTCCAATTTGTCGTAGGTGTGATTGTTTGCAGACTCCAATGCATTTATCGTCTCTTGAATATTGGACCAATATACATCTCTGTTACTTGGCTCAGAACCGGAGAAAATATAGGCATTGAAACGTATGTCTATAGAACTGTTGGGTGTAATCTCACTCCAATCATTACGATCTGCTTCGTAGTAATTAGTTATATGACGATATGTAGATTGTCCAAAGGCAGTGTAGAATGGAGGGTTCTCTGCGATGGTAGAGCCAACTTCCTCCTCTGCAACCATACGACGAGATGAGGTTAGATATTTGACAATGTTATCTTTCTGCTTTGTCAATAAATCCTCATCATTGTTACAACTGCATACAAGTACGGTTGTAACTAATATTATACTATATAATAGTCGTTTCATAGCCATATAACGTGCAAAGATATAAAATATTACTCGAATTGCAAATTAAAACTTTCGCTATAATTGTTTTAAAGCAAGACGAATGGCCTCTTCTACACGCATATCAGCATTCTCTTTGAATAGCTTTTTGAGGACTTTTTCTGATGCACTCTTCTGAAAGCCGAGCATTACTAAAGCTGATAATGCCTCTCCAAATGCTTCATTGTCAATGGCTGTAGCGTTTTTAATGTCTTTGTCTCCGCTTTTTAACTCAACCATCTTGCCGCTTAATTCTACAATGATTTTTTGTGCAGTCTTAAGGCCTAATCCTTTTACATTTTTTAGCAATACAGCATTTCCAGTTCCGATGATATTTTGCAACTCAGAGGTAGAATATGTAGATTGAATCATTCGCGCTGTATTTCCACCTACTCCCGAAACTCCGATAAGGAGTCTGAATAGTTCACGCTCTGCCTTTGTTGCAAATCCGTATAAAATTTGAGCATCCTCACGGACAATGTAGTGAAGATAGAGTGTAACATTGTCATTGTTTTCTATCTCGGAATATGTCTGTAGAGATATATTTATAAAGTAGCCAATACCGCCGGCCTCTACTATGACGTAAGCGGGCGCAATCTCTGTAAGTTTTCCTGTAATATATTCGTACATAATTATCTAAGTAACTCTATAATAACTTTTTTTTTACTACTGCAGGGTTCCCGGCGGCTAGAGAGTCATCCGGAATATCTTTTATTACAACACTGCCTGCTGCAATGATACAACGGTCGCCAATAGTAACTCCAGGACAAATGGTAACGCCTCCTCCAATCCAACAATCATCGCCGATTTTTATAGGCATACCTGTCTCGATAGGCTTACGACGTTCTAAATAGTTAGTAGGGTGTTGTGGAGTGTAAAAACCGCAGTTTGGACCAATTTTGGTGTAACTACCTATTGTAATGCCTCCTGAATCAAGAAATGTACAGTTTTTATTTATAAAAGAGTGTTCTCCAACCTTTATACGAAAGCCTACATCACAATAAAAAGGGACAGAGATAGTTGAACTATCAGGCATGTCTGGAATAAGCTCACGCAGAACTTTTGGGAACTCAGGGTTGCGACGAGTCATAGAGTTTAGACGTACAAGTATCTCTTTGCTACGCCCAAAAGCTGCATTTACCTCCGGATCGTGGAAGTTGTACAACTCTCCATCCATCATTTTTTGAAATTCGCTCTTCATGCAATTTTAACATTTTTCAACCTACAAAGATACGATTTTCATTGAAAAAATCGTAAGTAAAAGAAAAAAAGTGTAATTTAGCGACCTATGAAAGAGCGTTTACTCTCCATACTAAAGCAATATTGGGGCTATGATGGTTTCCGAGAGATGCAATATGAGATTATCTCATCTGTTCTCTCGGGTCATGATACTCTTGCACTTATGCCTACAGGAGGTGGTAAATCTCTTACTTACCAACTTCCAACAATGGCATCAGATGGTGTGTGTATAGTTATAACACCATTGATTGCTTTGATGAAAGATCAGATTGATCGCCTAAAAGAGAGAGGTATTTCGGCAGTTGCTATACATTCGGGCGTTTCAAGACGTAAAATAGATATAGCTCTTGATAATTGCGTATATGGAGACGTTAAATTTTTATATATTGCTCCGGAACGTCTTGGCTCAGAATTGTTTCGATTGCGAGTTCAGAAGATGAATGTGGCGTTGATTGCTGTTGATGAAGCACATTGTATATCGCAGTGGGGATATGATTTTAGGCCATCTTACTTGCGAATTGCTCAGTTGCGAGCTCTTATTCCTGATGTGCCCATTTTGGCTTTGACAGCATCAGCTACAGAAGAGGTTGCTCAAGATATAATGCGCCATTTGGACTTTAAATCAAAGGTTGTCCTTCGTAGCTCATTCTCTCGACCTAACCTTAGTTATGTTGTAAGAAAGGTGGTTGATAAAAATGAGCAGATTATCAATATCCTTGATAGTGTGCCTGGTTCGGGTATTATCTATACACGTAAAAGAGAGACTGCGGAACTTGTGTGTGCCCATTTGTTAGAACAGGGTATAAGCGCATCCTATTATCATGCAGGATTACCTGGAGAGGAGCGTTCTATTCGCCAAGATGAGTGGGTTAGTGGGAAGGTCAGAGTGATGGTTGCTACAAATGCATTCGGTATGGGTATTGATAAACCGGATGTTCGATTTGTGATACACTATACAATGAGCGATTCGATGGAAAGCTACTATCAAGAGGCTGGACGTGCCGGTCGAGATGGTAAGCGGAGTTTTGCAGTTCTTTTAGTTCAAGATAAGGACTATACTAGACTTGAGAGTCGTATAGAACGCTCATTTCCGCCTTTGGAAAGAATTAAAAATATGTATGAGAAGATTTGCTCTTACCTTATGATAGCAATAGGTGATGGTAAGGGCTCTTCGTATGTATTTAATCTTCAGGAATTTTGTGCTAAGGAATCTTGCTATTACACAGATGTTTTGGAGGTTATAGAGCTGCTTGAATATAATGAATATATGACCTATGTTGAGGAGAGCGATAATCCTGCAAGAGTTATATTCTGTGTAAGCAGAGATGAACTGTATAGATATGAGATGACACCTCTTGCAGATAGGGTTGTAAGGCAGATGTTGCGTAAGTATAATGGATTGTTTACAGAGTTTAGAGCAATTGATGAACAGGATATAGCTCTATTGTGTGGAGCGTCTAAATTAGAGGTGCACGATGTTCTAAAAGACTTATGGCGCAGACATATTATTCGCTATATTCCGGCTAATAGTTCTCCTATGATTTATATGAATGAGGAGCGACTACCGACTGCCAATATATACATCTCTCCTCAGACTTATAACTGTCGTAGGGATCAGATGCTTGATAGGTTTAACAGAATGATTCAATATGCTGATAACGAGAAGAGTTGTCGCAGTGTTATTCTTGAGAACTATTTTGGTGATATGACGGCGCAACCATGTGGAAGTTGCGACGTGTGCTTAGAGAATAAACGACGTCTTAAAAACTATACACCATCCGAGCAGGTGGTAAACTTCTTGAATTGTAATGGCGATTGCACCGTTAGGGAACTCTCTCGCTGTATCCCTTCGACAAAAGAGCAGATTGTAGCAGCTGTTCAAGAGTTGTTGGAAATAGGCGTAATACGAGTTTTGGACTCTGGAAATATTACCTTAAATGCAGACAGGGTGTCGAGGTAGAGGGTTAAAGTCTCTTAAAACGCCTAAAAAAGGGCAATAAATTGGAATTCGATACGTTTTGTCTTTGGAAATTATCTAAAATTTGCGGTTAAAGTTGTTAAAATCGAAAATAATCGCTATTTTTGCGCGTGTAATTTAAGAAAGTAAGAATTTAAACTTATATTATGGAATTGGAAGAAATGTCAAAAGGTTTAGTCGGCAGAATCGATAGAGTGAATATCGAGGAGCAGATGAAAACCGCCTACATCAATTATTCGATGTCGGTAATTGTTTCACGAGCCTTGCCAGATGTAAGAGATGGTCTTAAGCCTGTTCATCGTCGAATTTTGTTTGATATGAGTGAGCACCTCCACCTCTATCATGATAAGGAAACTCGTAAGTCGGCACGTATTGTCGGAGATGTGTTGGGTAAGTTCCACCCACACGGTGATTCGTCAGTTTACGATGCTATGTGTCGTATGGCTCAAGAGTGGGCTATGCGTTATCCACTTGTTGATGGCCAGGGTAACTTCGGATCTATGGATGGAGACTCTCCGGCTGCAATGCGTTATACAGAGGCTCGCCTGCAGAAGATATCTGCTGAGGTTATGGCTGATATTGACAAGCAGACTATTGATTGGACTCCAAATTTTGATGGTGAGGAGTTGGAGCCAACAGTCCTGCCTACAAAAATTCCGTTGTTGCTTGTAAATGGAGCGAGTGGTATTGCTGTAGGTATGGCTACAAACATGGCCCCTCATAATTTGGGAGAGGTTATTGATGCTTGTTGCGCTTATATTGACAATCCTGATTGTGAGTGTGAGGAGTTGCTCCATTTCGTTAAGGGTCCTGATTTCCCAACAGGAGGTATTCTCTATGGTTATGCCGGTATTAAGGAGGCGTTGCTCACAGGTCGTGGTCGTGTAATTATTCGTGCTAAGTACGAGATTGAGACAACCAAGAACAATCGTCAACAGATTGTGTTTACTGAGATGCCTTATATGGTTCGTAAAGATGAATTGTGTGAGAATATCGGTAAACTTATTAAAGATGGAAAGATTGAGGGTATTGCTGACGTAAACGATGAGTCATCAGACCGTGATGGTATTCGTCTTGTTGTACACCTTAAGCAGGATGCAGTGGCAAATGTTGTTGTAAATATGCTCTTTAAGCATACCGCACTTCAGTCTTCATTTGCTGTAAATAATATTGCACTTGTTAATGGTCGTCCGGAACTTTTGAATCTCAAGCAGCTTATCGCTCATTTTGTTGATCATCGTCATCAAGTTGTTGTACGTCGCACACAGCACGATTTAAAGGTGGCTCAGGATAGACTCCATATTGTTCTGGGATTACTTATTGCGCAGGATAATATTGATGATGTTATCCATACTATTCGTGCTCAAAAGACTCCTGAGGATGCTCGTCAGGCATTGATGGAGCGTTTCTCGCTTAGTGATATTCAAGCATCGGCAATTGTTGAGATGCGTCTTCGTGCTCTTACCGGCCTTGAGCATGGCAAATTGACAGCAGAGCGTGATCAATTGGAGGCAAATATTGCCGACTATACAGATATTTTGGGTAGTGTAGAGCGTCAGCTTCAAATTGTAAAGGAGGAACTTATTGAGGTTCGTGAGAACTATGCCGATGAGCGTCGTTCTGAGATAGTTTACTCTTCAGAGGAGTTTAATCCTGAGGATTTCTATGCCGATGAGGATATGGTTATTACAATCTCTCATCTCGGTTACATCAAGCGTACTTCACTCTCTGAGTACCGCACTCAGAATCGTGGTGGCGTAGGCGCAAAGGGTAGTGCAACTCGTGATGAGGACTTTATCGAGCATATCTATGTGGCTTCAATGCATAATACAATGCTCTTCTTTACCGAGAAGGGACGTTGCTATTGGTTGAAGGTATATGATATACCAGAGGGAACACGTTCTTCAAAGGGCCGTGCTATTCAGAATGTAATTCAGATTGAGCCGGATGATAAAGTTCGTGCCTATATTAATTGTAAGCGTCTCAATGACACAGAGTATGTAGAGAATAACTATATCATTATGTGTACTAAGGATGGTACAATTAAGAAAACCAAGCTTGAGGCTTATTCTCGCCCTCGTACAAACGGTGTTAATGCGATTGTTATCCGTGAGGGAGACCAACTTATTGATGCTAAGTTGACAAGTGGTAAGGCTGAGGTTCTTATAGCATCTCGAGAGGGTAAGGCTATCCGTTTCAACGAGGAGATAGTTCGTCCTGTAGGTCGTACAAGTATGGGTGTTCGTGGTATTGCACTTGAGGATGGCAATGAGGCTGTAGGTATGATATGTATCGAGCCTGATTCATTGCAGGATGTACTTGTTCTTTCTGAGAACGGTTTTGGTAAGCGAACAAATCTTGATGAGTATCGTGTAACCAATCGTGGTGGTAAGGGTGTTAAGACCATTAATATTACAGATAAGACGGGTGCACTGATATCTATTCAGGCTGTAACAGATCAGAATGATTTGATGATTATTAACCGTTCTGGCCTTACTATCCGTACATCTATTGACCAGATACGTCTTGCCGGTCGTGCAACTCAGGGCGTTAAGATTATTAATTTGCGTGATGGCGACTCTATAGCATCAGTTATGGTTGTTCCAAAGAGCGAAGACGAGACTGAAACTATTGAAACTGTCGAGACAGTTGATTCTGTAGATACTTCAGCGGTTGAGGTTGCAGAGAATGAGAATAATAACAATTAAAACCAATTTTTAATATTATGAAAAAAATTATCTTGATGGTAGCGGCTGCTTTGGTATTAGTTGTACCAACCGTTACTGCACAGAAAATTAATGAGGAGGCAACACTTGCTAAACTTAGTAAGAGTGATGCAGATGTAGCTAATGCAAAGAAAGCTGTAAAGTCTGCAACATGGTTAAACCGTGCAAAGGTTTATACAGATGCTCTTATGGAGCCAACAAAAGCTCTTTCAACATCTCTTGATGCAACATTCTTGCGTTATACAATGGGAGAGCCTGAAGAGACTACTGCAGATGCTCAGAATCGTCAGATTTGGGTATATCCATGGGTAAAGGTTTATATGGAGAATAACCGAGTAATCGCATGGCAGCAGGAGCGTGAGATTAAAGAGGGCTTGTTTGATGTTATTGTTGAGGCTGCAGCTAAGGCATTGGAGTTAGATCCAAAGGTTGAGCCTAAAGTTAAGCCAGTTCTTGATATTGCTATCAACTACTACTCACAGCTTGGTGAGGTTAGTACTGCTATTCCTGACTATGAGGTTGCTATCGATTCTTTTGTAAAGGCTGCAAAGTTGCAGGAGAGCAAAATCTACTCTCAGGTAGATCCTAAGTACTACTTCTTCGCAGGTCAGATGGCGGCTTTCTTGGGTGCTGATAATAAGCAGTACTTCATTGATGGTGAAAAGTATCTTGATAAGGCTCGTGAGCTTGGTTATGTAGATGAGACAGGTAACCTTTACTACTACCTTTTCCACTGCTACTATGGTCAGCGTGCGGATGATAAGGAGAATCTTGTAAAGGCTAAGAATATTCTTCTTGAGGGTATTGAGAAGTTCCCTAAGAATGAGCGTATCCTTGATGGTTTGATGTCTCTCTATACTGCAGAGGAGGGTATTGGCGATCCAGCAGAGCTCGTTACTATGATTGATAAGTTCCTTGCTGAGACTCCTGATAATCCTGACCTTTGGTTTGGTCGTGGCCGTGTATTCTACAAACTTAAGAATTATGATGAGTGTATCGCATCATTTAAGAAGATTGACGAGCTTAAGCCAAATGACTATGATACTAACTTCTATATTGGTTACTTCTATGTAGAGAAGGGTGAGAATGAGAATCGTCTCTTTAATGAGAAGCTTGATAGCTTTACAAGTACAGAGGAGTATATGGCAGAGCGTAAGAAGGTTCGTGCAATCTATTTGCAGTCTATTCCTTTCCTTGAGAAGGCTCATGAGCTTAAACCTGATAATGTAGATTGCGCTCAGATTCTTAAGGAGGTATGCTTCATGCTCCGTGATGAGGAGGGTATTATGGATAAGTACAATAAGTACAACGAGATCTATAAGAAACTGAAGAACTAATATCCGATATGGCCTTTGTGCCATTTTATAGACAAATAGAGGGCAGTACGAAAAGTGCTGCCCTCTATTTGTGATATCTACTTCAAATGTTTGTTGCGGTAGGCTACGGGAGAGAGACCAACTATACGATTGAAGTATTTGCCAAAGAATGATTGAGATGGAAAGTGGAGACTATAAGCAATCTCTTTAATACTGCGATTGGTTGACGAGAGTTGTGTCATAGCATCTAAAATCACATATTTCTCTATCCACTCAGTGGCGCTTTTCCCGCTTGAAGCCTTTATGACCTTTGATATGTGCTTTGCGGTGAGAGACATCTTGTCAGCATAAAATTGAAGATCTCGGTGTTGCTTGTAGTTTTGCTCAACAAGATGTATGAAAGTTGTTGTTAGCTCCTCTTGATGTCTTTTATCTTCTTTGACGCAGTTGTGCATGAAGTATCCTAATCCTAAAAAGAAGGCACGAGTTAATAGCAAAAGAATCTCATGGCGATTAGGATTTGATGGAGTATCAACCAAATTACGACACATCGATATATAGCCATCCAATGCTTGTTGAGCTCTTGTCTCAAGTTTTATGTATGGAGATGCTGTTATGATAGAGTTGAGACTGAATGTATTTCCTATGCCCAGACTATTGGTGAACGCATTGGTCATAAGTATATATATAGCTTTAAAGTCGTTGCTTATATCTATTAGCTCTGTAATTTGACCAGGAAGAACAATGAAAAAACTGTTAGCCTCAATATTATATATATTTGTATTTATACGACCTTTGCCACATCCTTGCTGGCAATATATAGCTACGACAAGAGGATTTTTGTATGGATGATTGGGCAATATGTCAAAAGATGGGTTGTCAATAATAGCAAAATCTGAGCCCAAAATATATGGACTCTTATTGTTGCTATGAGTAATATATTGCTCAATGGTTTCGGATAGTATATTTCTCATAAGACTCCTTTTTGACCACAAAATTAGGCTATTTGGAACAAAGTGTCAATAGTTGGGCGACGAATGTTCCAAATGAGGGGATTAATAGACCTTTTTTAGCCTTAGTTTTGCCTCTACCTTTGCAGTCGAGAAAACAACAATTTAATATTAGATTTATGAAAGAGAAATTGGTAAAGACTTACACAAGTATTGAGAATGCGGTTGTTGATGGTTACAAGGCAATTGAGAATGGAGTAGTTGGCGGTTATAAGGCTGTAGAAGGTGCAGCAGTTGGTGCATATAAGGCAGTTGAGACATCTGCTGTCAACTTCGGCAAGAGCTTAATCGAGGAGTATGATCGCCAGAAGAAAAAGTAAAAGATAGAGACCAAAAATCCCCAAAAGGTTCTATTCTACAAACTTTTGGGGATTTTTGATTAAGATTGTATTAGTACTGCTCGTTCTCGTTAGGAAAGTCGCCACTCTTTACATCGTCAATATAGTGCTCTACAGCCTCTGTCATAATGGTATGCAGGTCTGCATATCGACGAAGGAACTTTGGTGAGAATCCCTTGTTAATGCCAAGCATATCATGGATAACAAGTACCTGACCATCTGTACCATTACCGGCACCAATACCTATTGTAGGGATTGTAAGGGCCTCAGATACTCGCTTGGCAAGAGCTGCCGGAATCTTCTCAAGAACAACTGCAAAACAACCAGCCTCTTCAAGAAGTTTTGCATCTGCAATAAGTTTTTCTGCCTCAGCCTCCTCTTTGGCTCTTAACCCATAGCCTCCGAGTTGGTGTATAGATTGCGGGGTGAGCCCAAGATGACCCATAATAGGGATTCCTGCAGTAAGAATGCGCTTAATGGAGTCTATAATCTCTACTCCACCCTCCAACTTTACGGCATCAGCACCACTTTCTTTCATGATACGGACGGCCGAATTAAGAGCCGCCTTTGAGTCGCCCTGATATGTGCCGAAAGGCATATCACAGACAACAAGCGCACGCTCTACACCTCTAACAACCGAGGATGCATGATATATCATCTGGTCAAGCGTAATAGGCAATGTCGTCTTGTGTCCTGCCATAACATTTGCAGCAGAGTCTCCGACAAGGATAATATCAATACCCGCATTATCGACAATAGTTGCCATTGAGTAATCGTAGGCGGTAATCATTGAGATTTTCTCTCCATGCTCCTTCATATCCTTGAGTCGCAATGTGGTTACGGCTCTAACTTTACTTTCTGTTGACATATTTGTACGAATTTTGATTTGCTTGCAAATATAATTAAATTTTTTGTATATTTGTAAAGCTAAACCTATGAATATGAACAAAATTATTGTTATCGGTAGTTCTAATACTGATATGGTTGTACGCTCAGAGCACCTACCTCGTCCCGGAGAGAGTGTTATAGGTGGAGGATTTATGATGGCTGGTGGCGGTAAAGGAGCAAATCAAGCAGTTGCAGTTGCCCGTATGGGTCATCCTGTAGTTTTTGCTGCAGCGTTGGGAAAGGATATGTTTGGAGATGCTGCTATTGCAAGTTATCAACGCTTTGGAATAGATACATCATATATTGTGCGTAAAGATACTCCATCAGGAGTTGCTCTTATAATGGTTGATGCCTCTGCACAAAACTCAATATCAGTCGCTCTTGGAGCAAATAATTGTTTGTCTGTGGAGGATGTGATGCCTGTATTAGATACTATAGAGCCTGGCGATATTGTATTACTACAACTTGAAATACCGATATCTACAGTTGATGCATGCGTGTCGGTGTCGGAGGCTAAGGGTGCAAGGGTTGTTCTCAATCCTGCTCCGGCAGCTGCTGTAAGCAAGTCAACACTCTCAAAACTATATTTAATTACGCCAAACCAAACGGAGGCTCAGACCCTTACCGGTATTGAGGTTACTGATGAGAATACTGCTCATCTAGCAGCTCAAGAGTTGTGTAAGAAAGGTGTAGAGAGAGTAGTGATTACTATGGGCAGAGAGGGCGCATATCTCTATCAAGATGGTAAGGGTGAAATTATACCGGCATGTAAAGTTGCTGCTGTAGATACAACAGCGGCGGGCGATGTCTATAATGGAGCACTTTGTGCTGCTTTGGCTGAGGGGATGTCGCTTGCAGATGCTCTTAAATTTGCCACAAAGGCTTCGGCTATATCGGTTACACGTGTAGGTGCGCAGCCGTCAATACCTTCACGAGAGGAAGTAGATAAATTCTAACCTTAAAATCTTTAAGCTATGTTTATTATTAACAGTTACATGTTGGCAGTTGTATTCTGCTTTATCACAATGCTTTGTTGGGGCTCATGGGGTAATACTCAGAAATTGGCAGGCAAAACATGGCGTTATGAACTATTTTATTGGGATTATGTGATAGGTATGGTACTCTTTACCCTTCTACTTGGATTTACTATGGGTAGCATGGGTGAAGAGGGTCGTAGCTTTGTTGCAGACCTTGGACAGGCAAGTATGACAAGTGTTTTGTGGGTGTTGCTTGGAGGAGTTATATTTAATGCATCTAACATTCTACTCTCTGCCTCAACATCACTTGCTGGTATGTCTGTAGCCTTCCCTCTTGGTTGTGGACTTGCTCTTGTGTTGGGTGTGATAAATAACTATTTAGAGCAGTCAAAAGGAAATCCTGTATTGCTTGCTGTAGGAGTACTGTTTGTAGTTGTCGCAATTATTTGTAATGGCCTTGCAGCGGGCCGTGTGTCTAAACAGGGCGAGAAAAATGCAAATAGCCGTAAAGGCATTGTACTTGCAATAGTGGCAGGCTTACTAATGTCAACATTCTACCGCTTTGTTGTTAAGGGTATGGATATTGATAATTTTGAACAGCCTGCAGTAGGTATGTTGACACCTTATTCAGCAATTTTTATCTTCTCGCTTGGCGTATTGTTATCTAATCTGCTCTTTAATACATACGTTATGAAACGTCCATTTGTGGGAACTCCTGTGTCATATTCAGAGTATTTTCGTGGCTCACTCTCAACTCACCTTGTAGGTGTGCTTGGTGGAGCTATTTGGTGCTTGGGTACAGCGTTTAGTTATATCGCAGCAGGTAAGGCTGGCGCAGCTGTATCTTATGCTCTTGGTCAGGGTGCACCAATGATTGCAGCATTCTGGGGCGTATTTATTTGGAAGGAGTTTAAGGGCGCTGATCGTAAAACAGGTTATCTATTAGCTCTTATGTTTGCACTGTTCATAATAGGTCTTGGAATTATCGTTGTAGCGGGAAATTAAGAGATTGAATAGACTGTTTTATAAAAAACTCTGCATGCATTGATTTGTTTGCAGAGTTTTTTATATCTTTGTCTCTGATGAAATACGGAGTTATGGTATATATACTTGTGCTTATAGTTGTTATTTTGATTGTAGGGATTGTAATACCTGCAGTAAAGATGCATACTATGCTTGATTGTCGGACTTCGGGTGAGGCCTATAATCCATCAGAGTTTGGCGTAGAGTCCTCTATAGTCAATCTTAAGAGTGCTGATGGCCTATCAATTGTTGCATACGAAGTTGACGTTGATACTCCCCGAGGTGTGATTATATGCTTAGCCGGAATACATTCAAAGACAGTAACTAATTGGTATGGCCATGCTCGATTATTTGCAGATAATGGCTATGCATCTATATTGCTTGATTTAAGATCACATGGTCAGAGTGAGGGTGAGAGAATCTATGCCGGTACACGTGAGTGGATGGATGTGGATGCTGTAGTGAGTTATATCAAGTCAAATAGTAAATATATAGGTGTGCCAATTGTTGTTATGGGCCTGAGTATGGGAGCTGCAACAGCATTGGTATCTATTGGGCGTAATAGTAATATTGATGGTGTTATAGCATTATCTGCATTTAGCTCTTGGGAGTATAATTTCAATCGTAATGTAGAACAGAAAGTTCCTATGTGGGTAGCTAAAATGCTTGAGCCTTTTGTAAGTGTTGTTACCTATATGAGATTTGGTAGAATGATGAAAATATCTCCGATTAATCAAATAGCAAATATCGGGTCTCGTCCTGCATTGCTGATACACTCGATAGGTGATAGATTGGTGCCATTTGCAAATTTTGAACAACTTACAACAGTCGCTCCACAAGTTCAAACGTGGGTTGTTGAGGGTGATAACCATTGTATAATAGATGATTTTTTAAGGCCTCAAACAGATAGCCTCTATTGCGATAAAATTATAAAGTTTTTAACAACTAATTTTTAAAATATGGACTTGACTCGCCATAAAGAGATATGTAAGATTACAATAATAGGTAGTATTGTCAATCTGTTGCTACTTATATTTAAGTTTGTCGCTGGTATTGTCGGACATAGTTCGGCAATGATTGCAGATGCTGTACACTCGCTATCAGACTTTGTAACGGATATAATTGTTGTAGTCTTTGTGCGTATTTCAGGAAAACCGGAGGATGAGGATCATAGCTATGGCCATGGTAAGTACGAAACGTTGGCCACAGCAATAATAGGTTTGATACTTTTCTTTGTCGGTGTTGCACTGATGGTAAATGGTGTGGAGACAATGTTATCTATTGTAAAAGGTGAGTCTTTAGTTGCTCCTAGTATGGTTGCACTTGTCGCAGCAGCGTTGTCTATTGTGGTAAAAGAGTTACTCTATAGATATACTGTTTACCAAGGTAAAAGACTGAAATCTCAAGTTGTTGTTGCAAATGCGTGGCATCATCGTAGTGATGCCTTCTCTTCGATAGGCACACTTGTTGGCATCGGAGGTGCAATATGTTTGGGTGATAAGTGGATAATTCTCGATCCCCTGGCTGCTGTTGTTGTTAGTGCATTGATTGTAAAAGTTGCAGTGCAATTACTTAAACCTTGTGTGGAGGAGTTATTAGAACGCTCATTACCAAGTGATATTGAGCAAGAGATAAAGGCGATGATACTATCGGTTGATGGTGTAACCTCACCTCACCATCTTAGAACTCGTCGTATTGGAAATAATTACGCCATTGAAGTCCATATTCGTATGGATGGTAATATGACTCTTACAGAGGCGCATCGTATTACGACAACTGTAGAGTCGCTACTCAAAAAGGAATTTGGTCCAGAAACTCATGTCGGAATTCATACAGAACCGATAAAATAGAGGTGCTTAATTCTTACTACGACTATATGAAACTATAACAACGCCTGTAAAGACAGTTGCGGCAGCTAATACTTTTTGCCAACTTAAAGTATCCATGCCAATATATATGCTTACCACTATTGCAATTATTGGCTGTACGTATGAATACATGCTTACAAGTGTAGGACGTAATATTTTTTGACCTACAGGTATAAGGAAATAGGTGATAAATGTTGCACAGATAATCAGAAATGCAAGTTCAGTAAGATATGATGTTGGGAGCGTTGCAAAGTTTAGGTGTAGCAACTCTTTTGCAGAGAATGGCAACGCAAGCATAGAAGCAAATAGGAATGTCCACTTCATAAATGTTACTACTGAATATTTTGCAATAGTAGGTTTGAAAATGCCAAGGTAGAGAGAAAAACATAGCGAGTTGCCAATCATCAATAGAACACCAATCGGTGTAGTCTCAGCTACTCCTCCTGCCGAGGCGGTACTGTTGAGTATTAGATATATAATGCCGAATAAACTCATCGCTACACCGCCTATCTTTTGTATCGAGAGAGGTTCTTTAAGTGAGTATGCGGCAATAAACATTGTATAAATTGGCGATAGAGAGGTTATAATAGAACAATCCATCGGTGTAATTTGTGAAATAGCCATCAGAAAACATATCTGAGTGAGGAAAAATCCAAGAACCGAGGCTGCGAATATCTTCGGTAGGTCTCTCTTCTCAACGCTCTCTTTTGGCAAAAATAGGGAGATAATCCAAAATAGAACGCCTGCACCAAGAGATCTTAGACAGAATAGAGCAATGGGAGAAATAGCTCCACTGCTTGTCAAATCTTTGCAGACCACAATATTGAGACCAAATATAGTATATGCCGTAAAGCAGGCTAAATGACCTAAAAGTGAATGGCTATTTTTCATATATATAAATAAGTATTGGGCAAAGATAATAATTTGTCTGTTAGTATATTTTATTCGTGCCAAAAATATTTCAAAAGTTGTGTGAGTGAAAAAAGTTTTCTATCTTTGTCAACCGAAAAAAGGAAAGGTGCAGGAGTGGTTGAACTGGCCCGCCTGGAAAGCGAGTAAACGTCAAAAGCGTTTCAGGGGTTCGAATCCCCTCCTTTCCGCAGTATGCAGGCAGGTGGCATTTTGCCACCTGTTTTTGTTTTTAGGCGTTATTGTAAGGAGAAATAATTATTGAATATGGCGTGTGATATATTACTATTGTTAATTCAATATTTTTTGTTATATTTGTATTTGTAAAATGGAAGTTGTTGTTACTTAGTAATTTAAATACATAAACCTAACCTAAAATCAAAAAAACTATGTATCGTATTGTACTTAATGAGACGTCGTATTTCGGCGCAGGTTGTCGCTCTATTATTGCGGAGGAGGTGGTAAAGAGAGGTTTTAAGAAGGCCTTTTTTGTAACAGATAAAGATTTAATTAAGTTCGGTGTGGCAGATAAGATTGAGCAGGTGCTCAATAGCGCATCTATTCCTTATGAGATTTATAGTGATGTTAAAGCTAATCCTACAATAGGTAATGTACAACGAGGTGTAGAGGCGTACAAGAATTCTGGTGCTGACTTTATCATTGCTTTGGGTGGAGGTTCTTCTATTGATACAGCTAAGGCTGTAGGTATTATTGTGAATAACCCTGAGTTTGGTGATGTTCGTTCGCTTGAGGGTGTTGCTCCAACAAAGAATCGTGCAGTGCCAACCTTTGCTATACCGACAACTGCAGGTACTGCTGCCGAGGTAACTATTAACTATGTTATTACCGATGAGGAGGCGAAAAAGAAGATGGTATGTGTTGACCCTAACGATATACCTATGTGTTCAATCATAGACTGTGAACTGATGTATTCTATGCCTAAAGGCCTTACTGCGGCTACGGGTATGGATGCTCTGACTCACGCTATAGCGAGCTTTATTACTCCTGGAGCTTGGACAATGAGCGATATGTTTGAGTATAAGTCAATTGAACTTATTGCTAAACATTTGAAAAATGCGGTAGATAATGGTCAGGATGAGGTAGCTCGTTCAGGTATGGCAGAGGCTCAGTATATCGCAGGTATGGGATTTTCTAATGTTGGTTTGGGTATTGTTCACTCTATGGCACATCCTCTAGGGGCTTTCTATGATACTCCTCATGGTGTGGCAAATGCCCTTTTGTTACCTTATGTTATGGAGTATAATGCTGACTCACAATCTCGTGCTAAGTATCTTGATATTGCAAAGGCTATGGGTGTAGATACAGAGGGTATGAGTGTAGATGAGGGTGTAAAGGCTGCAATTGATGCAGTTCGTTCACTCTCGCTCAGTATTGGTATTCCACAGCATTTGTGTCAGATAGGTGTTAAGAAAGAGGATATTCCAGCCCTTGCTGTAGCTGCTTTTAATGATGTATGCACAGGAGGTAATCCTCGTCCAACATCTGTTGAGGATATTGCTAAGTTGTACGAAATTGCATACGAATAGTTGTTATGAATATATTAATAGGTCTTTTGATTATTGCAGTAGGAGCATTCTGCCAATCAAGTAGTTATGTGCCTATTAACAAAATTAAAGGTTGGAGTTGGGAGTCTTATTGGCTTATACAAGGTCTGTTTGCATGGCTGATTTTCCCTGTTTTGGGAGCTCTGTTAGCCGTTCCGGAGGGACATAGCATATGTGAACTGTTCTCTAATGATAATAGTTTTAATATACTTATGACTATCCTTTTTGGTGTGTTGTGGGGTATTGGTGGACTTACTTTCGGGCTCTCTATGCGTTATTTGGGCGTGGCTTTAGGTCAAAGTATCGCTCTTGGAACATGTGCTGCAGGAGGAACCATTCTGGGACCGGTATTGTTAGGCGTTTTCTTCCCGGAGATGGATGCATTGTCATCTCTGACTTTTGCAGTTATATCTGGTGTTGTAGTTACGCTGGTGGGTATTGCGGTAATAGGCATTGCCGGTATGATGAAGGCAAACTCTCTTCCTGAGGAACAGAAAAAGGCGGCTGTGAAGGAGTTTAACTTTCGTAAAGGTATTGTAATAGCCCTGCTGGCTGGTATTATGAGTGGCTGTTTTAATGTAGGCCTTGAGTTTGGTAAGGATATTAACTTTGGAACACTTACAGCAGATATGTATAAAACTCTGCCGGCTACTTTGTTGGTAACTATAGGAGGCTTTATAACTAATGCTGTATATTGTCTCTATCAGAACTATAAAAATAGAAGCTTTAGCGACTATAAACAGGGAAAACTATGGCTGAATAATACATTATTCTGCGCTTTGGCAGGAGCTTTGTGGTATAGTCAATTCTTTGGACTGAGTTTGGGTAAAGGCTTTTTGATAGAGGCTGATACCCTTATGACTCTTTCATTCTGTATCTTAATGGCTCTCAATGTTACCTTTGCTAATGTTTGGGGTATTATTCTCAAAGAGTGGAAGGGTTGTTCTAAGAAGACTATTGCAGTCCTTGTTTTGGGCTTAGCTATTCTAATCCTAAGTTCATTCTTGCCGGAACTCTTGAAATAGAATTGTAGCATTATGAGCAACCAACCTACAAAGGTTGCTTCTTGTTTTGGTGTTATTACTTGACTTGTCAATGTCTGTAGTAACACCTTTATTATATTATTTATAATGAGGCTATTATAGTGCTGGTGTATTACTAATTGCGCTATAAGAGCCTATATTGAGTACTGACATTATATCTACAATAGTTGCATTAAAGCACAACGACAGGAATGGGGGCTTTGCTTGTGGCCTATGCTCGTAAATAGCTTTATGGAAACGTTCTGGAAGTATGGTTGATATATCGGCAAGTAGGGCTGCCGGATGGTCTTTTGTAATTAGTTCGGGATTCGGAAAGAATAGATTGTCTGGTGTATTTGTTGAGGTAATGTGTATGTTGAATAGTATAGCATGGCCATCGGTTGTTGAGATCTGTTGTAACTCTTTAGCAAATTTAATAATATCATCTTTACACACGTTACCTCGGCCGTCTGTAATATGGAAAATTATAGGAGGAAAGCTATCTCTATTGCGTGGATCCTCACACCAAGTTCTAACCAATTGATTGAGTGTTGTAAACATCTCTGCCATTGGTGTAGTTCCAGCAGCATGAGGTTTAATCCATTCATTATAATACTCATTAAATAGCAGATGTCTGCCATCCTCTGTAATACGTTCCCAAACTAGCTCTTTTGTGTTGACCTCCTTCTCGTTTAGTAGATATATAGGTATAAGGAAACGGTTATGATGTAGTAGAGGCTTAATATCAAAATTCGAGTAGCCAATAGCAATAATATCGTAGTAATCTTTTACCGTAAATCCGCTCTTAGCACGGTAGTACAGCTCATCAATAAGCATAGAGGCAGTCATTGCTGCAATATGGCTCTTTGGTATAGGCTTAGTAATATTATCATCTATATATTCGCTCATTGAGCCTGATTGATCAATAGCGATAACAAAAAGGGCACGATGAAGACGTGTAATATCTTGAGTATAGCTCATATTTATAAAAATAACACAGTCTGCAAGTATCACAGACCGTGTTGTTACATTGCATAAATGATTATTTACTTGGTTTAGCTATGTAATAGGTCATTATAGAACTGACAATATATAGAGCCGCAATAACCCAAACGATGCCTGTATATCCAATAGGCTCTTTGAGTAGTTTTACAAGTAGAGGACCAATAAATGTAGCCAAACCAGCTCCGAGGTTAAGTACAGATACTGCAGCACCCTTATCTTTTTCTACAAGCGATGGGACAAGCGCACTGAGAGGAACATATCCTGCAAGCATTACACACCAAAAACCTCCACATGCAAGTATAAACCAGAAATTATTCCAGATCTCAGGAGCATAGTAGAAGAGTAATACACCTACAGCGCAGCCTACACCTCCAAACCAGATGATAGTCTGACTCCAACCTAATCTGTCTCCTACAATGCCAAATACAAGGTTAAAAACGATGTTGAACATAAATACAGAGCCCCATATAAGACCCCATTCGGTGTCGCTCATGCCGTGGTCGGCAAAATATAGAGGCATAAATACCACAAAAGCGAATTGAGAAATAGAGTTGATAATGCGAACAATACCACCCATAAGTACCTTTGGTTCACGTTTCATAATACCCAGACCATGTACCATCTCTTTGAATTTATTGCCACTCGCTTTGTTACTACTTTCTGCGAACAGATTGGCATCAGAGCATTTGTTTACAACTAAAGCCAAGAATGCACCTATGCTAACAAAAATGAGTGAAGTCCAAAGTGTTGGCACTACACCAAGAGCCTCTTTTGTATATGCACCATAATAGGCGCCAAGCACATTTAAGCCTCCGGTAAATACAAACCAGAACCAACCTTGAGCAGAACTTAGAGAATCTTTTCCTACACGATATGTAATCCAAACGATAAAGGTGTAGGCAAATAGTGGATATGCAAAACCTTTGATAGCATAGGTTACAAGCAGAGTAGGGTAGTTGAGACCTGTCATTCCCAGACCTGCAAAGCCTGCCATGCCGACAAGGTAGATAGCAAAACCAAGCCACATGGTTTTACGAACACCGATAGTCTCTGCAATTACACCTGATAGCCATGACGATATTGCAATAGCAATACCATAGACAGTAAAGAGCATCTCGTGGTCTAACCCCTTAGACTCAATATATTTACTAAGCCAAGTCTGCTCAATGCCATCACCCATCATAAATATAAGTACTCCGAGAAAGCCCCAAAATAGATTTTTAGGTAGTCCTGTACGCTCAAAAAAGTTCATAATAGTAGTTTTAGATTATTATGAGTACAAATATAACAAAAAAAACTCAATCTTGCAATGACTATTTATGTCTAAATCTTATTTTTTAAATATAAAGAATACTGCGGCAACAAGGCATGCAAAACCAACAAGATGATTCCATCTGAGGGCTTCATTTTTCATTACTAACAAAACGATAACTGTAAATACCGTAAGCGAAACTACCTCTTGAATAACCTTTAGCTCCCAAATAGAGAAAGGACCACCATATTCGCTACTGCCAAGGCGATTGGCAGGTACCATAAAACAGTACTCAAATAGGGCAACAAGCCAACTGATAGCTATTACAGCAATAATTCCAATGCGCTCGAAACGCGACTTAAACATTACTTGCCCATACCAGGCAAGTGTCATAAAAAGATTTGAACAAACTAATAGAGCTATAGCTCCAAGACCTCTTGTAAGCATATTTTATTAAAAATTTGGCTACAAAGATAGTAAAAATAGTTCATCCGCTCAAAATAAACTCTTGAACGGATGAACTATTAAAAGTATCTTACAACTTATTTCTTCAAAGACTGCTCTTTGAGCAAATCTCTAATCTCTGTAAGCAGAACCTCCTCTTTGCTTGGTGCTGGAGGAGCTGCTGGAGCAGGTTTCTTCTCCTCTTTCTTGAGCAGTTTGTTCATAATCTTAACCATCATAAATACGCAGAATGCAAGGATGGTAAAGTCAACAACCTGCTGAATAAATGCACCGTAGTTCCAAGTTACGGCAGGGGCGGTAACAGCACCCGCAACATCAACTACGGCAGACTTAAGGGTCAGCTTGAGGTTTGTGAAATCAACGCCACCGACGATAAGTCCGATAGGAGGCATAATAACATCGTTTACAAGAGAAGATACGATTTTGCCAAATGCACCACCAATGATAACACCGACAGCCATATCCATTACATTACCCTTAAGGGCAAAAGCTTTAAATTCCTTCAAAAATCCCATAATAGTTTGGTTTTAAGTGTTTATCCAATAATCATAATTACAGCATCAGTTGCGATATTATCGCCCTCAGCAATAGTTATCTGCTGCACTGTGCCAGCATAGTCTGATGTAATAGAGTTCTCCATCTTCATTGCCTCAAGGATTGCAACCTCTTGACCTACAGCAACGCTATCACCAACCTTTACATTGATTGAAATTACGCGGCCTGGAAGTGGAGCAACAACCTTATTGCCGGCAACAGCAGCCTTTGGCGCTGGAGCTGCAGCAGGAGCAGAATCGCCAATCTCGATAATGATAGCATCAGTTGCTACATTGTCGCCAACAGATACTAAAATCTGTTTTACAACACCTGTATAGTCCGATGTAATAGAGTTCTCCATCTTCATTGCCTCAAGGAGAACAACCTCTTGACCAGCTGTAATGCTGTCGCCAACCTTTACCTTGATGTCAATAACCTTTCCTGGCAGTGGAGCAACGATAGTCTTGCCTGTAATCTCCTGCTTTGTCTCAACTTTAGCCTCTACTGCCTCAACCTTTGGAGCTTCGGCTGCAGCCTTAGCCTCATAAGCCTTCTTCTTAAGGTTTGTAAGATATGGCTTAGCAACAAGAGGGAAGAGCTCAAGCAACAGAACCTCCTTCTCATTCTCAGCAAGGAGCACACCACCTGCCTCAGGGAGCTGAGGATTTGGCTGCTTCTGATACTTTGAGATATCGTAGTTAGTCTCCTCGCGAACGCCGCAAATCTGCTCACGGAAGTCAGGATTTACAGCTACAGGAGTCTTACCATACTCGCCCTTAACAAGATTTACAAACTGATTGTTCTTTGTGTGGTACATAGGACGACCCGCCTTCTCATCAAGTGCGCAGTTTACAGCCTGTGCGCCGACAATCTGCGATGTAGGAGTTACAAGCGGTGGAAGACCTGCAGAGAGACGAACTGTAGGAATAAGCTCCATAGAACGTGGAAGGATATCCTCTGCCTTAAGAGCCTGCAACTGAGCAACCATGTTGGAGTACATACCACCAGGGATTTCAGCCTCCTGAACAAGCTTGTTAGGAGCAGGGAAACCGAAGTATGCCTCAATAGCCTGAGCTGCAGCAAGCAGAGTTACGAAGTCCTCGCTCTGAGCCGCCTTAACGGCACGGTTGAGCTCAGTCTCCACCTCAGCAGGAACTGCGTCTGTAAGTGGGTTGAATGGCTTTGGAGCAGGCTTATCAGCACCGAATACTGATGTATTGAGCTCTGAACGGATATCCTTCAATGACTCGTTAATCTTAGCAACAGCCTCCATATTTACGCCCAAATCGATACCCAACTTCTGGCAGAAGAGATATACCAACTCAAGGGCAGGAGCACCTGTACCACCACCAAACCACCAGCAGTTAGTATCTACAACATCTACACCGGCTGCGATAGCTGCATATACAGATGCAAGACCATAACCAGGAGTACAGTGTGTGTGGAAGTCGATTGGAATAGAAACGGCAGCCTTAAGCTTCTTTACAAGCGCACTTACACGCTGTGGAGGAATAAGACCCGACATATCCTTAATAGTAATCATATCTGCACCCAGCGCAGCAAGCTCCTTTGCCTTACTTACAAAGTAATCGTCGGTAAATACCGGTGCAGGATTCTTCTTACCTTTAATCTTATCCCACAAACTGAGCTTTGGATACTTAGGATCAACAGTGTAGCAAACTGCGCAATCTGCTATACCACCATACTTTTTAACGTATTTGATAGTAGATTTTACATTATCTACATCATTCAAACAGTCGAAGATACGCATAATGCCAAGACCACTCTCAATAGAGTTGCGGCAGAATCCCTCTATAATCTCATCAGTGTATGGCGCATAACCAAATAAGTTACGACCACGAGAGAGTGCTGTGAGTTTTGATACATCACCAACTGCAGCCTTGATAGACTCAAGTCGAGTCCATGGGTTCTCATTCAAGTAACGCATTACTGAGTCTGGCACTGCACCACCCCATACCTCCATGGCAAAGAAGTGAGCATCTTTGTAGTATGGCAAGCAGCGTTCAACTTGTGCCTGTGTCATACGGGTTGCAAATGATGATTGTTGACCATCACGTAAAGTCAAATCCCTGATTTTAAGAACATTAGCCATAATTTTAGGTTTTTATATATTAAGTTAATATTAGTTTTACTGTTATACAATTAACAAAGATAGCAATTTTTGCGGATTTTACAACGTAAAGAGCAAAAAAAGTAACATTTTTTTCTTTAATGCTACTTTTTTAAGCCATTTTAGACTAATCGTTGTATGAGTTAATAGCTAAGCGTTTAACTATCAATACAAATCCACCTGTAAGGATAAGGTTGAGTACCAATGTTAGTACTGATATTAATAGTGCAGCTCCACCGATGTTGTAATTTAAGGCAATAAAAATCACTCCTGCACCAACCTCTCCTCGTGTAAACATACCTATTGATAGTGCCAATCGCTCCTTTATAGAGTGGTTACGATAGAATAACATAGGTACTAATTTACCGATATTGGATAGTAATGTAACTGCTAAGACATGTAGTGCAATTATACCCCAAGAAGGCATTGGCTGACTTGCCATAATGCTATTACCGGCATCTGTAACACTAGCACTGATTTGAGGCATACTCATACCGACAAGTAACATAAAAAGTAGAGAGATTACGGTTGTTATACCCTCATCCATCTTTGCCCCTTTGTGTTCGCGTTTGATTACCATTCCAAGAACAAAGGCCGGTAAAAGAACCTCGATGTGGAGTGCATCATCAGGACCGAATAGATGTTTTGTAGTTACATAGATAATGTGTATTGCTCCAAATATTATAATGGCATAACAGAGGATTGCCCACCACTCTTGACGCATTTTATAACATGACATCTTCTTCCATCCAAACCATAGCAATCCTATAACTATAAATAAAATTACTCCCATTTGCCAATGTAGGCCAATCATGGCAATTTGCAACGGAATCATTAAGAGTATAGTGTCAAGATCGTCAAAGATTGCCAGGACCTGAATTTTTCGGTATATCCAACTTTGCTGTAATCCTAATGCTGCAAGCATAGAGAAGAGAATCCCGGCAGATGTTGGCGCTGCAAAACGGCTGAGAAGTAGTGTCTCTTTCCATGCATCACCACTCGACCAAAGATCAGATGGTAATAAGAACAATACGTAGTATATGGCAATAAGAATCCAAGGAGCTGCAGCTGCAAGCATAGCGACGCAGTAGTCTTTGACGTAAATGCCTACGTTATTCTTATCCAATTCAAACTCTCTACCTACATTAATCATAATAAATGCAAGGCAGGTGCCGAGTAACATATATACCACATTTGATAGTGTGGCATAACTTTCGCCCATTACTGTTGGTAGTACTTGAGATAGCAACAAACCGACCATCAGCAGCATTGAAAACGATAAAACTTTCTTCATTTTAGGTTCTTATAAGGTTTTGAATTACAAAGATAACAATTCCTTTCAAATCTCCAAAATTAAAGCAAAAAAGGACTGCTTTTAGGCAGCCCTTAGATGTTAAATAGTTGATTGCTATTGTATAACAAAAGGAAGAACAGCTACAATATCTGCAGACGATGTTCCGATAAGAAGTTCATATTCTCCTCTGTTAGCAGTCCAGCTATGGTTCTTATCGCACCAATATGAGCACATCTTCTTATCTACCTCAAAGGTTACAACTGTCTTCTTTCCAGGCTCTACATTTACCTTCTTAAATGCCTTGAGTTCTTTGTTAGGGCGAAGAACTGTAGGGTTCTTCTCTGCAATGTATAGCTGAACAACCTCAGCACCTGCCATAGTTCCGGTATTAGTTAATTGAATAGTTACAGTAAGAGGTTTCTCGTCTGTCAAAGTCTTAACTTTACCCTTATTTACAATCTTAGCCTTATTAAGAGCAAAAGATGTATAGCTTAAGCCATAACCAAATGGGAAGAGAGTTTTAATCTCTTTCTTCTCATACCAACGATAACCAACAAGTACAGATTCATCGTAGTGAATATCGTAAGTCCATGGATGGAATGCCTTCTCATTCGGATTACCCTTTGCCTTAGCAAGGTCGAAACCTACAGGAACAGAGTTTGCTGCAGGAGAGTCCGCAAAGTTACGCTCAATTGTCATCGGTAATTTACCGGATGGATTTATCTTACCTATAATAATATCACGGATAGCCTTTTGTCCATTCTGACCAGGATACCAACCGTATAGTAGAGCAGCACACTTATCAGCCCAAGCAGTCATATTAATAGCTGAACCAGAGTGTACAAGCACGATAGTATTTGGATTATTTTCAACAGCAAGGCGAACAAGAGCCTCATCCTTCTTATTCATCTCAAAAGGACGTTCAGTTGACTCTGAGTCAAATGTACCTGTAACGCACAGGACAACATCTGCCTCCTTAAGCCGTTCGGCAGTTGGCTTCTCTACAAAAGAAACATTACCACCAAAGCTCTCTGTAAGTGTCATCATCAAAGTAACATGGTTATAACCTGTTACACGTGCAGCACCGCCACCATGAGGAACACTATCTAACCACTTACCTATAACCAACAATTTTGTCGAAGGTGCAAGTGGAAGTATGCCGTTATTCTTAAGTAATACAGTACCTTCGGCTGCAGTCTGATAGCTAACTTCAAGGTGTGCAGGAAGATTAGCTTCCAGGGCTTTGTCGTACTGCTTTCCGCTATTATATCGGTCATACAATCCCCAACGAATACATGTTGCAATAGTTGGACGAATCATATTCTCAATATCTTTCTCAGTTACAACACCCTCAGCAACAAGGTCTGCAGGCTTTTTCTTAATATAGAAAGCATCCTCTCCAGGCATATCAAGGTTCTGTCCTGATAAAATAACATCCTTCCAATCATAGATAGAGTTCCAATCACTCATAACCATACCCTTAAAGCCAAGTGTGCCACGTAGCAAATCGGTAATAACATACTTGCTTTGACCTGTCCACTCACCATTAAGCTGGTTGTATGCAGTCATCACTGTTGCAACTCCCGCATCGATAGCCGCTTTGAAAGCCGGTGTGTAGATCTCCATGATTGCACGCTCATCAACAATAGAGTTAGAACGACGACGATAGAACTCAGTCTGGTTGCAAAGGAAGTGCTTTGCACAAGCAAGAGTACCTGTACTCTGCATACCTGTAACATAGTCATATATGATTGATGCTGCAAGGTGTGGATCCTCTCCAAGGTACTCAAAATTTCTACCACAACGTGCGTTACGGTATATATTCATACCAGGGCCCAAGATAACACCAGCACCAGCCATACGA
Organism: Alistipes sp.; assembly: GCA_017381935.1. Taxonomy (GTDB): domain Bacteria; phylum Bacteroidota; class Bacteroidia; order Bacteroidales; family Rikenellaceae; genus Alistipes. The sequence continues at coordinate 30,480 of JAFOBG010000044.1, read as the reverse complement.
GCTTCTTCGCCAACAGCATGGCCATATTTATAAGCCAAGTTAGGGTTGAAAGTTGCGGCAAGCATGATAAAAGCAGGGAACTGGGTTGTACGTTCTGCAAGTTTTATCTCATTTGCATTGTGCATTTTCTGCTTGTTCTTTACACCCATTGATGCATCGGTGGTATAAATATAAGGTAATCCCTTTTCAGGTACTCCAGGGAAGAAGAAACGGTTATGACCTTGTGTCATAGATAGTTTCTCTTCTAATGTCAATGTCTTGATAATCTCGTTTGCCTTTGCCTCGGCCTCTTCATAGCTCATAACCGGCTGCGCAGATACTGTTGCACATATTGCTAGAGCAAAAGCTGAAAAAAGTAGTCGTTTCATAAGTATTTTAGTATTAGTTATAGTCTAAAGTAAGTGCTATTTGTACTATACAAAAGTAATAATAAAATTTCCATTTTTGTACAATTAACTAAATTTTGTGAAAAAATTAGTATTTTAGCACCCTGAAATTGATAAATAGATTTTATGAAATATCTTTTACAGACAGAAAATGCTACTCAAGCTATTGGAGATCTTATTATTCCCGATAGCGTTCAGAAGGCGCAACTTGTTGATACAGTACATAAGATTGCCAATATTGACTATCATCAGTTACTCTCAAATCTTGTCGATCAAGCTATATGGATTGCTCTTAAGATAGCATTAGCTATTGCAATATATATTGTTGGAAAGTGGATAACAAATTGGATTATCCGTATTCTGAATCGTACATTTGAGCGCCGTAATGTTGAGACTTCCCTCTGTAACTTCTTACGCAGTATAGTGAAGGTGGTAATGACTCTGCTTGTTATTCTTGCGGCAATTCAAACACTTGGTATCAATACTACATCATTTGTAGCACTATTTGCCTCTGCAGGTTTGGCTGTCGGTATGGCATTAAGTGGAACATTGCAGAATTTTGCAGGAGGTGTCCTTGTATTATTGTTGCGTCCATATCGTGTTGGAGATTATATTACAGCTCAAGGTCAATCAGGAACAGTTAAGGCTATCGGATTATTCTCAACACAGCTCAGTACAAGTGATAATCGTACTATATATGTACCGAATAGTGCTATCTCATCCTCGATTATCGATAATTACTCTCATCCGTCTGTTCGCCGTGTAGATTGGAAAATATCAATAGCATATGGAGATGATGTGGATGTTGCTCGTCAAGCTATCCTTGCAATGCTTGCTGAGGATAAGCGTGTGCTTAAGGAACCGGCAGAGCCTATGGTGGTTCTTTCTGAACTTGGTGCAAGTAATTTGGTTATTACGGTAAGGGTATGGACTGCTAACGCTGATTATTGGGACCTCTTCTTTGAAATGAATGAGAGAATTTATAAAGAGTTACCGGAAAAGGGAATACACTTCTCTTATCCCCAAATGGATATTCATATAAAACAAAATTAAAAATACTAATAACTAATAATTATGGAATTGAAAGATATTTTGGCGATTTCTGGCCAGCCTGGTCTCTATCGTTACATAGCACAATCTCGCAATGGCTTTATTGTAGAGTCTCTTATTGATGGTAAACGTAGCAATGCAACAGCCTCTTCAAAGGTTAGTGCTTTGTCTGAAATCTCAATGTACACTGAAGGCGAGGATATCCCATTGGCAGAGGTATTTACAAAGATGTATGCTTATACAGAGGGTAAGCCCGGTATCTCTCCAAAAGAGTCAAATGACCGTCTGAAGGAGTTCTTTGGAGCAGTTGTTACCGACTATGATAGAGAGCGTGTACATGTGTCAGATATTAAGAAGGCTATCTCTTGGTTTAATCTACTTGTTAATGCAGGTATGACAGAGTTTACTTTGCCAGATGAAGAGGAGAATGTCGAGGAGTAAGCTATTGTAGAATAGGAATTTATTAAATCGTCTTTCATTTTTTTGTGGAAGACGATTTTTTTAATACTTTTGTAATATAATTAGCTAATTTATCGAAAAATGAGAAATATAATTGTTTGTGCCTTTGTTTGGCTATTGGCAATATCATGTTCTAATTTTGAGCAGAATGATAAGGTTAATCAACTACTAACAGCTCCAGAAATTATCTATGCAGAATTTGAATTGCCAGATTCTCGTACATATGTTGAGAATGGTATGGATCAACGCTGGAATAGAGATGATGAAATATCATATTTCTCAGTAAATTACAATCTAAAGTATCGTTTTAAGGGAGAGACAGGTGCTGATAATGGGGCGTTTGAAAAGATAACTGAGGATGTTGTTACAGGGGTAGAACTTGATAATAATTATGCAGTATATCCTTATAAAGAGAGCACATCAATCTCTGCAGATGGTGTTATTTCGTTTGATATGCCTGCAGAACAGAGCTATGCTGAAAACTCTTTTGGCCTTGGCGACAATACAATGGTTGCTGTAACGAGTGGTAAAGATGATAATGTATTACGCTTTAAGAACGTTGGCGGCTATCTTAACGTTCAGCTATATGGAGATGATGTTACGGTTCAGAGTATTGAATTAAAGGGTAATAGAGAAGAGAGAATTGCAGGAAAGGCTACTATTATCTCTTCTTATGGCGGGTATCCGGTTGTAGAAATGGCAACTACAGCATATACAACCATTACTCTTGACTGTGGCGAGGGCGTAAAACTTAGCAAAAATGCAGATAGTCCAACAATATTCTGGTTTGTCTTGCCAACATTAACCTTTTCCGAGGGCTTTTCAATTGTAGTAACAGATATAAATGGACAAATTTTCAAACAGACTACTAATAATAGCTATACTGTTGAGCGTAATAAAATCCAGCCAATGAAGAGCCTCAAGACCACTTTTGAGACTCCTGAAGCTCCTGATACTTGGAAGATATACTATACAGCAACAGCTAAGATAGAACCTCATGGTCAGAACACTACAAGTGGAAGTGGTAATAGATTTGGTGCAAATATTGTCTCTAACGAGTATGATGAGACCACAGGTAATGGTATAATAACTTTTGATGGCCCTGTAACTAAGATTGGATATATGGCCTTTGCACAGTTAAATGCTCTTACAAGTGTTGTTGTTCCTGATGCTGTTACAGAAATTGAAGAAGGCGCATTTGAGACATGTTTCAACCTAAAGAGTGTTACAATAGGTCAAAGTGTAAACTCAATTGCACCACTTGCTTTTTATGATAGCCCATTATTGAATGAGTTTAATGGTAAATTTGCAACATCTGATAAGCGTTGTTTAGTTATTGATGGTGTGCTGAATGTATTTGCACCTGCAGGGCTGCAATCATATAATATTCCGCAAAGCGTAACAGCGATTGGAAAGGGTGCATTTATGGATGCGGAACTTGTGAGTATAACAATTCCTGGGCATGTAAAGACTATTGGACATTCAGCCTTTATGTCCTGCAGAGCTCTTAAGTCTGCTACTATTGAAAGCGGAACAACTGAGATTGGAGAGCAGGCATTCTGTTGGTGCGACTTGCTGACAGATGTTAATATGGGCTCTGTAGAGATTATTGGAGAGGCTGCATTTGATTATTGCGGTAGCTTGGAGAGTGTAATTATTCCGGCAAGTGTGAAAGAGATTCGAAGTTATGCTTTTTCATGCAGTAATCTGTTAACTGTGTATTGTGAACCGATTACTCCTCCGACATTGGGCGAGTTTTCTATAAGTAGTAGCCGTAATGGATTTACTATATATGTGCCAGGAGAGGCTCTCGAAATCTATAAGCAACGAACAGATTGGCAACACTATTGGCCATTTATACAAAGTGGTAGTAGTGGAGAGAACTCCAGTCCTAATTCTAATGAAATTTGGTACACAACTACCACTCAAGATATTGAACCATTATACAATGAAGAGGGTTTCTTGGCAAGAGTTATATCTAATACTTATGAAAATGGCGTAGGTATTATGACTTTTGACAGAGATATTGAAGTGATTGGTTATACCGCATTTGCAAATAGCCAAACTCTTCAGAGTGTTACTATTCCTGGTAGCGTTAAAATAATTGGTGAGGCTGCATTTTATAGTTGCCTAAATTTAAATAGTGTTACTCTAAGCTCTCAACTTGAGGTTATTGATAATGACGCTTTTGCTGCGTGCTGGAATTTAAGTACTATTAAACTGCCAAGTAGCTTGAGAATAATTAGTATGGGTGCATTTCGCAATAGCGGTTTGACAGAGGTTACTATTCCTTATGGAGTTGAGGAGATTAGAGATGGAGCTTTCGGTGCAACACCATTAACTAGTGTGAAAATTCCTGGTAGTGTAGTAATATTGGGCCAGGGGGCTTTTAGTCGTAGCGAATTGGTTAGTGTATCTATTGGAAGTGGTGTTACCTCTATTGAACCTTACACTTTCAATGAGTGTATAGAACTGAAGGAGGTATCATTAGGAAGTAATGTTAAACATCTTGGAGAGTATGCTTTTAATGCAACCTCTATTGAGGAGATAACAATTCCTCAGAGTGTGGAGACTATCGGACATGCGGCATTCTGCCAATATTATAGTAGTGGTAAAACATTAAATGTACGTTGCCTGCCAACTACACCTCCTACAGCCATAAAGTCTGGAGAGGATTGGTGGCCATTCAATTATCCTATAGATGGCGATAATGTGAAGATATTTGTGCCAGAGTCATCTGTGGGAGAGTATAAGGCTGCAGATGGTTGGAATATATACTCATCGAAGATTTTTGCAATCCCATTCTAATTATAAATTAATAAAGCCTGTCAAACGACAGGCTTTATTAGTTATTTAGAGTAGCTATCTTTGAAGAGCTGCCCAAATCTTATCTTTAAGTTGCTGGATATTCAAACCTGCAACAGAGGAGATAAAGACAGTTTCAATATCCTCCGGCAGCTCAGATTTCATCTGCTCAATCAGCTCTTCATCAAGCATATCGCACTTAGTAATTGCAAGTAGGCGCTCCTTATCAAGTAGTTCTGGGTTGTATTGAGTCAACTCGCCTAATAGTACTTGATAATCATGCTTTATATCGTCGCTATCTGCAGGAACCATAAAGAGTAGGATAGAGTTTCGCTCAATATGACGCAAAAAGCGAGTTCCTAAACCTTTACCCTCATGTGCACCTTCAATAATACCAGGAATGTCCGCCATTACAAAAGAGTGGCCATCTCGTACCTCTACAATGCCTAAGTTTGGCTCAAGAGTTGTAAAAGCGTAATTTGCAATTTTTGGTTTTGCTGCAGATACGACAGAAAGCAGTGTGCTTTTACCCGCATTAGGAAAACCAACCAAACCAACGTCAGCAAGTACCTTTAGCTCAAGAATAAAGGCTCCCTCATCACCCTCCTCTCCGGGTTGTGCATATCGAGGTGCCTGATTTGTAGCGGTCTTAAAGTGCCAATTACCAAGGCCTCCACGACCACCTTTGAGAAGAACTAACTCCTCGCCATTCTCTGTAACCTCTCCAACGTATTCAAGTTCAGTCTCTCCATCTTCAGTCTCAACAAGACGGCGTGCTACAGTGCCAAGTGGTACAGGTATGATAATATCCTTTGCATCCTTACCGCTTGAACGTGCTCCTGAGCCACATTGTCCATCCTCGGCAAATTGGTGTCGTTGATACTTGAGGTGAATCAGAGTCCAATATTGGCTATCGCCCTTGAGTATAATACTACCACCTTTACCACCGTCTCCACCATCGGGACCTCCGAAGGCTACAAACTTCTCTCGGCGAAAGTGTGCAGAGCCTGCTCCCCCATGTCCTGAACGAGCAAATATCTTTACATAGTCAACAAAGTTAGATGATGCCATAGATTACATTCTTTCTGGAACTTCAATACCTAATAGAGCCATTGCTGTACGGATTATACGTGCAGTTTGTGCTGCAAGTTGCAGACGCATACGTTTTGTATTTTCGCACTGCTCACGGAGTATAGAGTGGTCGTGATAGTAACCATTGAAGAGTTTACACAACTCGTATGCATATGCTGCAATAACAGATGGAGAGAAACTCTCTGCAGCAGTAGCAACAGTCTGAGGGTAGTCTGTAAGCATCTTGATAATCTCAATCTCAGCCGGCACAAACTCAGCCTGCACAGGTTGACTATACTCTATACCTTGCTCCTCAGCCTTACGTAATACAGAACAGATACGTGCGTGCGTATATTGGATAAACGGTCCTGTATTTCCGTTAAAGTCGATACTCTCACGAGGGTCAAATAGCATGGTCTTCTTAGGGTCAACCTTGAGAATGAAGTACTTGAGAGCTCCAAGACCAATCATAGTGCAAATCTTCTCAGCCTCCTCCTCTGTGCAACCATCGAGTTTGCCGAGCTCTGCCGACATCTCACGAGCAGTGTCAACCATCTTATCGATAAGGTCATCAGCATCAACAACTGTACCTTCTCTTGATTTCATCTTACCCTCAGGAAGTTCAACCATTCCATAAGAGAGGTGATAAATATCATCACTCCACTCATATCCTAACTTTTTGAGTACTAATTTGAGTACTTGGAAGTGGTAGTTCTGTTCATTTCCTACAACGTATGTAATACCATCAAGATTATTCTTCTCAAAACGCTCAAGGGCAGTACCTAAGTCCTGAGTCATATATACTGATGTGCCGTCTCCACGCAGAAGTAGTTTCTGGTCAAGACCATCTGCTGTAAGGTCAATCCAAACAGAGCCATCCTCTTTTTTAAAGAAGATACCCTTCTCAAGACCCTCTGCAACAATACTCTTGCCTAATAGGTATGTCTGAGACTCGTAGTAAACTTTGTCGAAATCAACACCAAGAGCCTTATATGTTACATCAAAGCCCTCATACACCCATCCGTTCATCTGCTCCCAAAGAGCACGTACATTAGGGTCTTTTGCCTCCCATTTACGCAACATCTCTTGAGCCTCAAGCAGAATAGGGGCACTCTTTTTTGCCTCATCCTCACTCTTACCTACTGCAATTAGTTCTGCAATCTCAGCTTTGTAATGCTTGTCAAACTCTACATAATAGTCTCCAACAAGGTGATCACCCTTCTTGCCTGAAGACTGAGGAGTCTCGCCATTACCATAGCGTAACCATGCCACCATAGACTTGCAGATATGAATGCCACGGTCATTGACAAGGTTGGCTTTGATTACATTGTGGCCGTTTGCTGCAAGAATCTGAGAGACAGAGTATCCGAGCAAATTATTACGGATATGGCCTAAATGTAGTGGCTTGTTTGTATTTGGAGAAGAGTACTCAACCATGATGGTCTTACCTGTAGATGCGGCTTGACCATAATTATTACTATCAATAATATCTTTAAAGCAACCTCTCCAAAACTCAGGACTAAGAGAGATATTAAGGAAACCCTTAATAACATTAAAACCACTAATATGAGCAATATTCTGGACAAGTTTCTCTCCAATTTCTGTTGCTGTAGCTTCAGGAGACTTCCTTGACAGCTTTAGAAGTGGAAATGTAACAAGGGTGTAATCCCCCTCAAACTCTTTGCGAGTTTTCTGTATCTGAATCTGAGCCGGAGTAACCTCTCCATAAAGGCCTGAAACAATCTCAAGTACAATTTTAGAAATGTAATTATCAATATTCATAATTGTCTATTTTTTAATGCGCAAAGGTAGTGAAAAGTTCGTAAAGTACAAAATAGTATAATACTCTATAGCTTAGCCTTAAAAATGGCAAACGGATGTAGTATATATCCCTTTATAGAGTACCATATATTCCCCCAATAGCTATCTGGAACTACAAGATCGTAGCACCATTTTCGGGATATGCGGTTGCGTATCTTGCAGAAGAAAACTTTCATCACTCCACTTCGCCTATGCTTCTCAGGATTTTCAAATGTGAAAATATCCTCTTTAACTCGTTCAGCTAATTGGTCATAAGTGTTGTCGAAAGGTAAAGAGACGTTAATATCAAGATACTTTCTTGCAATAGTTGTCATTATAGATGCATATCGCTCCAGACCGCACTCTCTAAGCATTGCAACTATACTCTTTTTATCTAAACTCTCACCACTCTTTTGGAGGAATATAGACCAATCGCATACTTCGCGAAGATGTACGCCTTCACGAGCATAATGCCAACTTGAGTGGCGGGTAAGGAATAGAGCATTAAACTCGGGCGATGGCATCAATGCTCCCTCTACTATAGGGTGCGGTAGGGTAGATGATATTTGAGATAGTAGCTCTTGTACTCGCATTCCGGTTTTATTGACATTTGGGTTGACAAAATAGAGATGATTTTCTACATTTATACCATTTATGCCGAACTCGGAGTGTACAAAAAAATCATATTTGACTTTTATCCCCTTCTTTGATATTATAGAGTTGCCTCTCTTGTAATCGCCCATCAGATAAACATCAATATCTCCGGATTGCCTGTGTGATGGAGTGGGGTATAGAGATGCAAGCGAAAGACCTTTGAGAATCATTGTATTGATAGCATCACTCGAAAGAATATCTACCAAACTTTTAGCAGCAGATAGTTGGCGATTGAACAGTTTCTCTATATGGTCAACATTATATGCCCACTGAATTTTTAACTCAATGTCTGGATGCATTGTACTTGGTACTTGCTTTATAGCATCGTATGTAAACGCAAGTACCCCCTGGTCAAGAGCTGTATTATATATCTCTAGCCAATCTTCATTTGTAATATCTTCAAAGAGTGAGATATTAATCTCTTTGTCAAAAAGAGCACTCCTTAATAATGCAAATAATCGCTCCTCTGTGTGCTTAGATACTAACATGCTAAGGTCTTCGTTTGATAAATTTAGCAGGATTTCCGGCCCATATCTCATAATCGCCAACAGACTTTGTTACTACACTGCCTGCGCCAATAATAGCGCTACGGCCAATTGTAATTTCTCCGGTAATAATAGTACCACTCCCTATAAAGGCGTGTTCACCTATTGTTATGTGGCCCTCGATAAAATGAATATCTTCTCTATCTGGGTTAGAGGTGTCAAGACGATGGGTCAACATCCTGACACCAGATGCAATGTGTGCATCATTATGAATAGTAATATTCTGAGGATGCATACTGTCAAATTGCACATCACGAGCTATAAAGTATTTCTTTCCGGTTAGTTGTACGCCGGCAGCTCTAATAAATACTTTGCGCCAAGTTCTTGGCATCGGAATTCTTGCCAATGCAAAGAAGAAAACGGCCTTTAAGTGTGATATGTCAAGGTTGATTCCCCTCTGTTTAAGCGTCATAATTTGCTAATATTGAGTTGTAAAAATCAATTATTCTTGGATATAGAGCCTGTTGTGAGAACTTCTCTGCGGCAAGTGCTTGGCAATTATCACTCATCTCTTTATATTGTTTACTTGTAAGAGCCTCCATCTTCTTTACAGCATCAATGAGTTCCTCTATACATTTTGGAGTAAATAAGTATCCGGTCTTGCCATCAATAACAATCTCTGGAATACCTCCAATAGTAGCACCAATGGTAGGAACTCCTGCTGCTGAGGCCTCGATGATAGTCATAGGGTTGTTCTCATACCACTCTGACGGAACAATAATAGCTTTGCAGTCTCTTATTGTTGAACGCAATTTCTCTCCACTCTGATAACCACAAAACTCTATGTTGGATAGCTTTTGAGCAATCTGCTGCAACTCTTGCATTTGAGGACCGGTGCCAACAATCTTTAATTTTAGATTTGGCAATTTGGAGAATGCCTCAATTAACGTTATTAGCCCTTTTTCATGGCTTAGACGTCCGAAATAGAGGTAGTAATCACTAATAGATGACGAGATTGCACTTGGCGGCATAGGAGCAATGGCATTGTGCTCTACAATACATGGTTTGTTTGCTAATTCAGGCATTGCTTTAAGGTGCTGATTGTAGCTGAAATGGCTTACAAAAACAAAACCGTCGATAGCTTTAATAGGCTTAATAAACCATTTGCGGAAATATACCTCGGCTGTCATAAGAGCACTCTTAATAGTACTGCCTTTTGAACAGCGGTATTTTAGACAGTTGATGTAGTTACCTGTCATACACTCCTCACACACAGTACCATCTACTCTACGGAATGTATAAGCCGGGCAGATGAGACGATAATCATGAGCTGTATGAACAATAGGTATTTTATGCTTTCTAAGTATGCCTAAGATAGAGGATGATAATCCGCCCCAAAATAGGTGGATGTGTGCAATATCCGGACGCTGCTCTATAATCAGTTGCTCTAAAGCTCGTTTTGCATTGCCATTATATATATAACGCATCGCTCCTAAAACGGGGTTTACACTACTATTTGGCTTGACAAAGTACTTATTCTCTCCCTCTTTTAGATTTTCATCCGCAGAGCAACTGAAGAAAATAACCTGATTGCCATTCTCAACAAACATACGGGCCATATTGAAATATACAGCCTCTGAACCACCTTTAATATAGTGGAAATTATTTATGAGCAGTATCTTCATCTCTTTTATTATTCTCAGTTGTTTGTGCAAAGTTGGCAAAGTCAAGACCGAAACTATTAAGGGCTGTAAGTTTTGACTTAGGTTTGTATTTGTATAAAGCAAGTACAAGGATTGTCATAGCCAAAATACATCGCTCATTAGCAAGCGCATTTGATGTTGCCTGTATAAGTATATAGGCTATGATGATGAGTGCTGTTTTGTAGCGCTTGATATCGGATGTGAGGTCGTAGAATTTGTTCATTTGTTTGAAAAGATAGACAAAGAACCATACAAATAGAGCAATGCCTACATATCCAAATTGAGCAAAAATAGGATAGTATGCATCTGCTGCAAAATGATATTCATTACCTTGGTCAAGACCCCATATGGTGTCAAGGTTGTATTTGGTATATATTGGAGAGTACCATGTCATTGAGGCGGGATTAGCATATGTGGCAAAGCCACTTCCAAATGGAACATAATCGGCTAAGACATCCCACATTTTTATATACAACATTGGTCGTACATTGTACTCAAAATCCTCTACAAAGTAGTAGAAAAACTCTTCTTGTACAGCATAGAATATAATTCCAACCGCTACAAGACCTAAGAGTACATATTTCAGATTGAGCCTTAATGGCTTATTGACAAAAAATAGTATTATGACAGCACTAACAAGAATTCCCCAATACTTTGATGTCGGAGATAGAACACCTGCACTCATAATAAGTATTGCGGTAACTTTTGTAGATAGCGATTCTTTATCACAACACAGATAGTATAATGTTCCGATAAGTATTGCTACTGCAGATAACGCTTCGCCTGTTAGCATAACACCATGGGTGGCTATTTTTCTGTCGTCAGGGTGGTGTATGTATATTAGGATAAGCATACATATACTCATCCAACAGATACCCTGTAAAATGGTATAGTGGTATGGCTTTAAGCGAGGTTTGATACACATTAGTCCAAAGAATACCAGATATGGTTTAGACTGCATTACAAAGTCATTTACAATGGCCACTGGAACGTTGGACTTTATGACAAATGAGTATATAAGATAAAATAGCGATATGCACATCCAAATAATAAATGGCTTATTCAGAGGAATTCTACGCATGAACATATTAAGACATGCATAGGCTGCTATCAATATGGTTGTTAATTCGTCTATATGCGTAAATACACGCAGCTCGTAGAATAGAACTCCGAACAGCATGTAAAACAGCGTTATTATACAGAAGAATGTTCCTCCCATTGCAGTTATCTGGTTTGTATAGTGCGTTTATACAACAATTGCAACATAAAACAGTATATAATCTGAGTAACCATTATAGCTCCATAGGCCATAAATGCTCCATATTGATTACCAAACTTTATTAACAATGGTAGTGCTATCAGTAATGAGCCATAGTTCCTAAAGATATAGCCAGCAAGGTTTACCCAATTGCGACCTCTGGATATAAACTCTTGTACATATATATCACATACACTCTCAAATATACTTGAGATTGCTGCTACTACAATAACCGGAGCTAAACCAATAAAAGAGTCTCCGTATATCTGCTCTATTATTGGAGAGAGGGCAGCAATAGCTAATGCTGGTAATAGGGTGGAAATGAGATTTATCTTAAGCATCGTAGAGAACGTCTGCTTATGTTGAGCGTTGTCATGAAGAGAACTTGAGAGGTGTGAAAGAATGACATTACGTAACACTCCAGGTATAAATATTATAATCAGATGGCACTGATTTGTAGCTGTATATAATCCAAGTTCATCATAACCGGCAAAAGAGGTAACCATCATTACTCTAATCCAACTTGCACTTGCATATACGCACTCCTGCATTGCTATTGGCAGTGAGAACTTGAATAGGTGCTTGATAGAAGTAGCAGAATTGTCGGTTGCTTGATTGTCTCTATTCTTATTTATCTTGTTTAGATATTTGCGCAGTGCATAATGGTTGAGAATGCATTGTAATAGTGTGGTAATAAATAGAGACATTACCGCACCCACTAGGTTGAAATAGAATGTTAACGCTACGCCTAAGATAAGTGTTGCAATACCGGATATGGTATTGTTTATAGCTATAGTTCTAAACTGCTTTAGACCTGATAACAGACCGAGCTGCGTAGTGTTTATTGCATTGAAAATAACAATAAGGGCAGTGTATCTTAGAATAGAGATTAGATGTGGCTCATCGGTAATATATTGAGCACAAGTAAATAGCAATACTGCCATTATAGAACTTGTGATAAGAGTTATCGATATTGAGTTGCGAATAATGTCCGAAATAGAGTGATAGTCATTATTCTCGCATTGAGCCATGTAGCGAGTAGCTGTGCTACCAAGACCAAAAGTCGAGAATACAGCTATGTAAAAGAGTGTACTTTTAACCATACCATACTCTCCAAAGGACTCTACGCCAAGTAGGCGAGCGATGATAATACTTACTACCATTGCTGCACATTTGCTTACAGCACTACCTACCACAGCCCATGAAGAGTCGTGGGCGATTCTGTTATCTCGAATCTTTGTGATAAGTTTGGATATTAAACTCATAGTTGGTTATTTAGGTTTTGGTAAAGCTATTAACGATTTGAGTACATCTCATTATAATAATTTTCATACTCTCCGGAGGTTATGTTATCCATCCACTCTTGATTGTTTAGGTACCAATTGACAGTCTTTTCAATACCCTCCTCAAACTGTAATGATGGCTCCCAACCGAGCTCTGTTTGTAGCTTTGTAGAGTCAATAGCATAACGCAAATCGTGTCCCGCACGGTCAGTAACAAATGTTATTAACTCCTCACTTGTACCCTCAGGATTGCCTAATGCACGGTCAACTGTACGGATAAGTACTTTGATAAGATCTATATTCTTCCACTCATTAAAGCCGCCTATATTGTATGTCTGAGCAACTGTACCATTATGGAAAATAGTATCAATAGCCCTGGCATGATCTTCAACATATAACCAGTCGCGTACATTTTCACCTTTTCCATATACAGGCAGAGCTTTGTGATGGCGGATATTATTGATAAAGAGTGGTATCAACTTCTCAGGGAATTGGTATGGACCATAGTTGTTAGAGCAGTTAGTAACAATTGTCGGCATGCCGTATGTGTCATGAAAGGCACGAACAAAGTGGTCTGATGAAGCTTTAGAGGCAGAGTATGGGGAGTGCGGAGCATACTTGGTAGTCTCATAGAAAAACTCCTCTCCATAGGCAACATGATGCTCGCCTGATGAGGCGGTAGTTTTGAATGGAGGCTCAATACCCTCAGGATGTGTCATCTCAAGAGCTCCATATACCTCATCTGTGGAGATGTGGTAGAAACGCTTGTTTTCATATTTCTCCGGTAGAGATTCCCAATAGAGACGAGCTGCCTGAAGCAGTGAAAGTGTGCCGATAACATTTGTCTTCGCAAAAGTAAATGGATCTTTAATACTGCGGTCAACATGGCTCTCTGCTGCAAGGTGAATAATACCATCTACCTTGTATTGCTGCATTACCTCTAACACCTTGTCAAAGTCGCAAATGTCAGCTTTGATAAATGTGTAGTTCGGTTTATCCTCAATATCCTTCAGATTGGCAAGATTTCCGGCGTATGTAAGTTTGTCAAGATTAATAATATGATAGTCCGGATATTTGTTTACAAATAAGCGAACAACATGACTACCTATAAATCCGGCACCTCCGGTTATAATAATACTCTTCATGGCTACTTTTTTAATCTGTTGATACAGTGAAGCATAGACTCCCTCCAATGGGGAATATCTACTCCAAATACACTCTTTATCTTACTCTTGTCAAGCACAGAGTAGGCAGGTCGAGATACCTTTGAAGGGAATTGACTTGATAAGCATGGGTTTATTTGACATGAGGTATGATCAGCAGCAAGTGCTATCTCGCATGCAAAATCATACCAACTGCATACACCTTCATTTGAGAAGTGGTAAATACCCTCGTTCCCATTATAAATGCCATGCTCAATGATTGATATTATTACTAAAGCTAAGTCTGCTGCATAGGTTGGGGTGCCTACTTGGTCAAAAACCACATTTATTGCAGGTCGCTCTGCTGTGAGTCGCAACATTGTTTTGAGAAAATTGTTGCCAAACTCTGAGTAAAGCCATGCTGTACGAAAGATAAGAGCTTTGCATCCGCTATTAGCAATCGCCTGTTCGCCATGGAGTTTTGTCTCGCCATAAACACTGAGTGGATTTGTGGCTATATCTTCAGTAAGAGGTGTGTTTCCTACTGCTCCAAATACATAGTCTGTTGATATATGGAATAGAGTTGCATCAACGCATTTTGCGGCTGCAGCGAGATTTGCAACGGCAGTGGCATTAAGCAACTCTGCCAAATCCGGATTACTTTCAGCCTGCTCGACATTGGTATATGCAGCGCAGTTTATAATAATGTCTATTTTGTTTGCATTTACAAACTCCATAACTCCATTACGGTTGGTAATGTCTAACTCGTCAATATCTGTGAAGATATAGTTATTTGGCATTATAGAGCCGATACGTTGTACCTCTCTGCCTAATTGACCATTCGCACCTGTAACTAATATATTCATTGCCTAATAGAGTTTTTCATTGTAATCAAACAAATACTCGGACTGTGCAAGTGTCGGGTTGTGCTTGTCTTTTTCAGAAAGTGCAATTTCGTCGCTCTCCATACCCCAATCAATAGCAATCTGAGGATCGTTCCATGCAATTGCACCCTCTGCTTGTGGTGCATAAGGATTGTCGCACTTGTATTGGAAGATTGCACACTCACTCTTGACAATAAAGCCATGAGCAAAGCCTCTTGGGATAAATAGTTGACGATGATTATCTTCAGTGAGCTCTACGGCTACATACTTGCCAAATGTTGGAGAGCCTTTTCGAATATCAACAGCTACATCTACAACAGAACCTTTAATTACACGCACCAATTTTGATTGTGCGTATGGCGGTTTTTGGAAATGTAATCCACGGAGCACGCCATAGCTCGACATACTCTGATTATCTTGAACGAAAAGAGTTTTTACTCCGGTTTTTGCTTCAAATTGAAGCGCATTGAAACTCTCGTAGAAATATCCGCGAGAGTCTCCGAAGATAGTTGGCTCGATAATTACCACTCCGTCAATATCTGTCTTTATAACCTCCATTATTTGTGCTTTACAAGGTTAATCATATATTGACCATAAGCATTGCGCTTCATTGGCTCGGCGAGGCGTAACAAATCGTCATCTGTAATCCAACCTTTGCGCCATGCAATCTCCTCAAGACATGCAATCTGTACACCCTGGCGGCTCTCAATAACCTCCACAAAGCGGGAGGCGTCAAATAGTGAGTCTTGTGTGCCTGTATCTAACCACGCAAAACCTCTACCGAAGACCTGTAGCTTTAACTCTCCATCTTGACGAAAAACATCATTGACAGATGTAATCTCAAGCTCGCCTCGAGCAGATGGCTTTATGCTTTTTGCCACCTCGACAACCTTGTTTGGATAGAAGTAGAGACCTACAACAGCATAGTTGCTCTTAGGCACCTTTGGTTTCTCTTCAAGACTGAGAACATTGCCCTCTGCATCAATCTCAGCAACTCCGAAACGTTCAGGATCGGGTACTTGGTATCCGAAAATGGTAGCTTTATTCTCTTTCTCGGCAGTTTCAACAGCTTTGAGCAACATGCCGGTAAAACCTTGGCCATAGAAGATATTGTCTCCTAAAACCATGCAGGCGCATTGGTCGCCGATAAACTGCTCGGCTATGATAAATGCTTGTGCCAGACCATCTGGAGAAGGCTGCTCTGCATACTCAAAATGAACGCCATAATTACTTCCATCACCCAATAGACGACGAAAGCCCGGAAGATCGTGTGGCGTAGATATAATTAGAATATCCTTAATGCCGGCAAGCATCAGTACAGATATTGGATAGTATATCATTGGTTTGTCGTAAATAGGCAACAACTGCTTACTTACGCCCTTAGTAATAGGGTAGAGGCGTGTTCCGCTACCTCCTGCCAATACAATGCCTTTCATAGCGTAGGTTTTTAGTAAAAGTTTATACTATGTATAAAATCTTTCAAAGATAAGAAAAAAAGCACAATCTTCCAAATCGAGATTGTGCTTGTATAGTTTATATTGTGTTAAGTAGTATCTACACTATTTGGTAAATCGAGCCTTTACGTTCTCTGTAGCTCGGCGGAGTAGCTCTGCAGGACAGCATAGTGTGATTCGTACATAGCGCTTACCCTCTGTGCCAAAGATGCCACCTGGAGTGAGGAAAACATCGCACTTGTCCATTACTTCGTCAGAGAAGTCATAGCAGTCGCCCTGATAGTCCTCTGGAATCTCAGCCCAGATAAAGAGTCCTGCCTGATTTGGCTGATAGTGGCAGCCGAGTGCATCAAGAAGAGCCATACCCTCCTTTTCACGCTCACGATAGATTGCATTTAGCTCTGTAAACCAATCCTCTCCAAGAGAAAGAGCAGTCTCGGCAGCTGCTTGAACAGGGTAGAACATACCTGAGTCCATATTACTCTTGAATGTAAGGATAGAGTCAATCCACTCCTTCTTACCCATGATAACACCTACACGCCAACCGGCCATAGAGTGGCCCTTGCTGAGTGAGTTCATCTCCATAGCCACATCCTTAGCGCCAGGGATAGAGAGGATACTCATTGGCTTGTCGGCGTTGCGGATAAAGCTGTATGGGTTGTCGTGGATAATCAGTATGTTGTGCTTTGCACCAAAGGCAACAATCTTTTCAAACAACTCACGGGTTGGAGTCTTACCTGTAGGCATACCCGGGAAGTTGGCAAACATAATCTTCACACCCTCAACGCCCTCTGCCTCGATAGCATCGAAGTCAGGCATAAAGTCGTTAGCCTTGTTGAGCGCATATGGCTGCATAATACCGCCTGTCATGCTTACCGCAGCCTTGTATGCCGCATAGCCAGGGTTTGGTACAAGCACCTTGTCGCCAGGGTTGATAAATGTCTGGCAGATGTGCATAATACCCTCCTTTGAGCCAATAAGAGGAAGTACCTCAGAGTTGTAGTCAACCTCTACACCGTACCACTTCTGATACCAGTCGGCAAAGGCCTTGCGAAGGATAGGCTCGCCCTTGAATGACATATACTTGTGAACATCTGGGCGCTGTGCCTCCTTGTAGAGGCGCTCGATTACTGATGGGTGTGGCGGCAGGTCAGGGCTACCCATAGCCAACTTAATAATCTGACGGCCTGTAGCAGCCTCAATCTCTGCAATCTCACGCAGACGACGTGAGAAGTAGTATTCGCCCGTACCGTCCATGCGGTGGGCACGCTCAATAGTAACCTTACTCATAATCTTAATAGTTTTGTTGTGCAAAGATAACGAAAAAATGGATATCTGAAACAATATATACAAAAAACACCCACATTTTACTGCGGGTGCTGTCTATATTTTTGAGTCGTTCTATTTACTAAAAGTCGTAACCGACAATGTAAGAAGCGTAACTGCTCCAATATTGCGCATTTTTATACGCATTGACAGACTCTCTCGGTACATAAATCTTTCGACCGGTGGCGTTGATATAAAACATATCACTATCTCCCGTAGGTGGAGTTGTCGGCTTGCAATATACCTCTCTAAGGCTGCTGCAACTTACGAATGCCAGCTCTCCAATTGTAGTTACGCTATCCGGAATAGTAACAGATGTAAGATTGCTGCAACTTGCGAATGCCAGCTCTCCAATTGTAGTTACGCTATCCGGAATAGTAACAGATGTAAGATTGCTGCAATTTGCGAATGCCAGCTCTCCAATTGTAGTTACGCTATCCCCAATAGTAACAGATGTAAGGCTGCTGCAACTCCTGAATGCAGCATATTCAATTACTGTTACTCTATCCGGAATAGTAACAGATGTAAGGCTGCGGCAACCATCGAATGTACATTGTTTAATTGAAGTTATATCAGACGGGATAGTAATATCCGTAACCTCCTTATTATCAATATATAACTTTGCACCATTACACAAAGGATTAGCATCATTACCAACAAAGCTTATTTTGCACCAAGATGATATGTCTCCTTGGTAGTAAACATCTGTAAGGCTGCTGCAATTGTAGAATGCATAAAATCGAATTTCTGTTACGCTATCTGGAATAGTAACAGATGTAAGGTTACTGCAACCATAGAATGCAGAATACCCAATTGTCGTTACGCCTTTCCTAATAGTAACAGATGTAAGGCTGCTGCAACCGCTGAATGCAGATACTCCAATTGTAGTTACGCTATCCGGAATAGTAATAGATGTAAGGCTGCTGCAGATACAGAATGCCTCCTCTCCAATTGTCGTTACGCTATCCGGAATAGTAACAGATGTAAGGCTACGGCAAGACTTGAATGCATACCTTCCAATTTCGGTTACACTATTACCGATAATAATTTCTGTGAATTTAGCGTTGTAAAATTTGCCATCAGAATATGAACTGCTATTAGATAAACTGCAATTAATCGTTGCCTTGCCGCCGCATCCTTCAAATGACGATTTGCCGATACTTTCTACACTGCTTGGGATAGTGATTTCTTCCATTGCAGAACAGCCCTTAAATGCGCTGTCGCCAATTGTTTTGATGCAATCGGGAATCTCTATCCAGGTGAGGTTTGTACAAGCCACAAAGGCTTTTGCGGGGATAGTGTCTATCTTGCCGTCGAATTTAAGGTAGCCCTTGCCTGTCGCAGCGTCGTATGAGTTCTCGGCAAGCTCTGCACCAAAGCCCTTGGTAGTATATAAATCAAGTGGTTTACTGTCGTTAGTGGTATAGTTAAGAATTACGATATTTGACTTTTGTTTGATTGTATATTCTACTGCAAGGTTGCCCTCTACAGACCTTACAGTAACTACAGCATAGCGTGTAAGTCCTTCATTTGCTGTAGCCTGCAGAGTGATAGTGCGCTGCTCGAGTGTTCTGGTTGCAGGGACTACAGAGAGCCAAGAGCTTGCGCTGCTTGGGATAACGACCTGGCACTCAACATTTGTGAGGAACGACAGAAATACCTTACCGCCCTCTACGGGGATTGTTTTGGTGTCAGAGTTGTTTATTTGCACAACAGCCTGCTCAAAGGTAAGGCTACGCATAATAACATTTTCGCCATTTGAGACAAAGACGATAACCTTGCTATACTCGTCGATTGTATCGCCTGTAGTGATAGAGATTTTGCCATTCAGACCATTTCTTACAACCTTTGCCTTTATGTCGGCAGAGGATGTAACCTCTACAGTGGCACTGTTTGTTGAGCTTGTAACGCTATAGCCAATCTCATATGTGTAGTTTGGTGCAACGATAATGCTATCTACATCAAAAGTGATATCGAGTTTTCTGCTCAGTATCTCGTCAAGTTTATCCTCAATGGCCTCAATGCGCTCCTCAAGGGCGGCTATTTTTGTGTTTATCGCATCAACTTCGTTGTCAATGCGCTTATTTACAGCTGCAATCTCGGCAGCAATCTTGCTGTTAATTACTCCATTATTGTTTGTAATTGCATATTCAATAGCCTTTGTATATGCCTCTGTAAGAGCTGTCTTTGTCGCCTGAAGAGACTCTTTAAGCTCGTTGAGCGAGGCAGTAATTGTCTGGTCGCCACTCTTGATACTATTCTCGATTACCTCGATTTTGGCATCAATCTCCGCAATTTTGTAGTAGTCAGTAAGCTGCTCTGATACCCACTGCTTCATGGATGTCTCAAGGGTAGAGATAGCTGTCTGAATGGCAGAGGTGTAGGCTGAAGTGATATCAGCCTTAGCGGTTGTAATGGCAGCGGTATAGGCGTCGGTAATATCCTTAACCTTCTGCTGTAGCAGCTCGGTTAATGATGATACTGCATCGGCAATATCGTTGTTAATTTTAGTGTTTAAGTTTGTCTCAAGGTCTGAAATGCTCTTATTTATCACTGCAATTTGCTCTCTTATTGCTACAATATCTGCAACAAGGGCATTATACTGCTCAAGGGTAGCAAAGGTCGCACTGACCCAACTCTTTGTGCCGCTATTAAGTTCGTTTACATAGCTATTTAGCTCTGAAAGTTTCTGTAGCAGTTCGCTATCTTTGGCTTGCAGAGTAGTGATAGCAGTGTTAATGGTATTTATCTGACTCTCAATACTCTTCTTTGCAGCCTCTAACTGCGCAAGCAACTCAGATTTAGTACTACCTATTTTGCCATCCAGCTCCGCTTTAAGTTCGCTAATTTTGGTGTTTGTAGTGTCAAGTTGCGCTTGCAACTCCTTGTTTGTTGCTTGCAACGCATCAATATACGACTTGAGCTCACGGTCAGCCTCCTCCAACTTGGGAATAGAGGTGTTGATAGCCTTTACCTGCTCCTGAAGTGTGGCAATTTGTGTGTTTTCAATGCTGTCAAGACGATTGTTAATCTCTTGGATGTCTTTGTCATAGCAGGCCGTAAGTAGCATTACTAATGACATAACGGGTAGTAGTAGCTTTTTCATAATTGTATATTTTTATTGTTTTTTGTCTAAAATATTTGAATTATTGCTCAAAGATAGTAAACTTTGTGTAAAGTTGTGCGAAATTAAATTTTATATTTACCTTTGTCGCATCATTTAGATTTATAGTTATGGAATTTATTGAAAGTATGCTCTTTGGAGGGAGCATTGCACACTCGATATTTATCTTTGCGGTAGTTATTGCGGTAGGTACGTTGCTTAGCAAGGTGAAGGTTGGCGGAATATCGTTAGGCTCGACGTGGATTCTCTTTGCCGGCATAGCGGCAAGCCATTTTGGAATGACTGTAAGCAGTGATATGCTTGGTTTTGCACGAGACTTCGGTCTGACGCTATTTATATTTTCGATAGGACTTCAGATTGGCCCCGGATTCTTCTCTTCACTGCGTGCAGGCGGATTGCGTCAGATGTGGTTAGCTGTACTTGTGATGGTTTTGGGTGTGGTAGTAACAATAATAATTGCCCAACTGACAGGTACACCTCTACAGACAATGGTCGGTGTAATGGACGGCGCAGCGGTAAATACTCCGGCTATGGGAGCTACGCAGCAGGCCTATATGGACCTTACGGGTATGGAGGATAGTTCAATACCTATGAGCTTTGCTATTGCATATCCTTTTGGTGTGGTGGCGGTAATTATTGCTTTCTTGATTCTCAAACCATTGCTTAAGATTGACCTAAAGGTCGAGAATGAGGCCCTCAATGCTTTGAGCAATGAGAATAAGTTTGCAGCAAAGTACTCTCTTGAGGTGCTTAATAGCCAAATTGACGGTAAAAAAGTGTCAGAGATTCGTAATATCATTGCTCGCCAATTTGTCATTTCACGTATCTCTCATGATGGCAATAACGCCTTTATTGCAGACTCTGAAAGTGCCGTTTATTGTGGAGATAAACTCTTTATTGTCAGTTCAATAGAGGATAAAGAGGCTATACTCGCATTTCTCGGTAAGGAGGTTAATATGCTTGAAGAGGAGTGGGGTGAGTTTGAGGGAAAACTTGTCTCTCGTCGTATTGTTGTTACACGCTCGGAGATTAATGGTAAGAAGTTTTCGGACTTGCGCTTGCGAACAAAGTATGGTATTAATATTACTCGTGTAAATCGTGCTGGTGTGGATTTAATACCTTATCAAGGTATGGAATTGCAGTTAGGAGATAAGGTTATGGTCGTAGGCTCAGAGAGTGCAATAGACAAAGTGGCAGAATTGCTTGGAAACTCTCTCAAGAAACTGCATCAGCCTCATATCTTTACCATCTTCCTCGGTATAGCATTAGGTGTGTTTGTCGGCTCTATACCACTTGTAGAGTCTCCGCAGATAAAACTCGGACTTGCTGCTGGCCCAATGCTTATGGCAATACTTATAGGCCGATTTGGAACACATTGGCACCTAATTACTTATACCACTATCAGTGCTAACCTGATGCTTAGAGAGGTGGGACTTGCTATGTTTCTTGCTGCCGTTGGCCTTGCCTCAGGAAATGGATTTGTGGAGGCTATATTATCAGGTGGCTATATATGGATGCTATATGCACTTATAATTGCCATTGTGCCTCTATTACTTGTTGGCCTTTTTGCTCGTAAAGTCTATAAGATGGATTACTATACACTTATGGGAACACTTGCAGGTAGTATGACAAATCCTATTGCACTCACTTATGCAAATGGCGTTGCGGGGTCTGATATGCCGGCTATCAGCTATGCAACAGTCTATCCGCTTGTAATGTTCCTACGAGTGGTTATAGCGCAAAGTATGATAATGTTTTTGATGTAACATTTGATAACTTATAATCAAAAAGACTCGCCAATAGCGAGTCTTTTGTTTTTTGTGTTACTAATTACTTTTTGTGTTTACGACGACGGTGTGCACTATGCTTATATTGGAGAATTTTGCGTCGTATTCCTAAGATTAGCATTATAATAAGTGTAATTCCTATAACTATAAGTGTCCATGGTTTAACAACCTCTCCTTTAACTCTGGCCCACATCTCAAGCATCTGTTCTGTTCTTTCACCTGAGTCGTGCATCATAGCGCAACGCTCGATAACTTTACGGTCTGGATACTGTACAGCATCAATCTTAATGCTATTTGCGCCCTCTCCGAAAAAGTAGCTTACATCAGTATAGTTTTCAAGACTGTCATCAATTTTAGCATCAAGCACCTCCTGAGTTCCAACTGCACTTACATAGCCGATAGCATCCATATTGCGGAGGGCTATATCACTACGACACATGAAGTTAATAAAGTAACGAGCAGCTTTGATGTTTTTTGCATATTTAGGTATTACCCAACCATCAAACCAAACATTGCTTCCCTCATCTGGAACATAGTAATCAAGAGAAACTCCGACATCTGCAGCCTCCTCTATAGCCCAAACTGCATCGCCACTCCATGTAAGGTTGATGTATGCCTTCTCTTTGGTCATCATCTCTTTGCCAAAGTCTGCTTCCCATCCCGCAACCAACGGTTTAGCCTTTTTTAGAAATCCCTCTACAAGGGCTATTGACTCATCGGAAGCGTCATACATCACTTGATCAAGAGTTGTCTGGCCACTATCTATCGCATCCTTCTTTAGATAGACTAAAATAGGACCATAAACATCTCTAAATGCATCTTTGATAAATATCTTTTTACGGAATTTTTCATTGTGCAGTATAGACCATGAAGCCGCCTCTTGAGGTGTTACATATTTGGTGTTGTATAGCAAACCGGTTGTTCCCCACATATAACCAACCGCATAGTCATTTGCATTTTTACCGGAGCCATCTATCATATTGAAACGGTCAATGATATATGGAGAGATATTACTGTCGATATAGTTTGGCGTATTGCCAAAATCTTTATCTATGGGCAATAATAAATCATTACGTAACATTCTCTCAATAATATACTCAGATGGGCAGACAACGTCAAAGTCCTCTTTACCACGCTCAATCTTGGCGAGCATAATCTCGTTAATGTCAAAGAGTTGATATATAACCTCGACATGTTCGCCGGTTTGCTCTTTATACCACTCTTGAAATTCAGTCAATACATCTTCGTCTATATAATCGGCCCAATTGTATATCTTGAGCGTATGTTCACGGTCTGCAGCTGTTGCATAGTTTAGTGATACTACGAGTAGCGCTGCAATAAATACAAAAAATCGTCTCATTATATATTCTCTTGTTTACGACTTGCACGACGTGAGCGTACATTAATGAAGATAAGTAGTAATAATACAGTAAAGAAAATGATGGTTGATAAAGGTCGTAATTCAGGAGTTAGACCACCCTTTCGTGCATCAGCGTAAATAAAGGTAGATAGAGTCTCAAGTCCTTGATTACCAATGGTAAATATCGTTACTGCAAAATCGTCAATTGAGAGTGTGAAGGCGAGTATAAATCCGGAAATCATACCTGGGCGAATCTCCGGAATGACAACCTTTCTCATCGCCTGAAATGGTGTTGCCCCCAAATCAAGAGCAGCCTCATAAATATTGGGATTCATTTGTTGGAGACGAGGCATTACGCTTAATACAACATAAGGCGTACAGAATGCAATATGTGCAAGAACGACGGTTGTATAACCTTGTGAGATTCCGAGACTGACAAAAAGCAAAAATAGAGAAATACCGGTAATAATATCAGGATTTAGCATCGGGATATTATTAAGGAATGTAATTGCTTGTCGCTTTCGTCCTCGCATATTATGTATGCCTATAGCTGCAATACTACCTAAAATGGTTGAGACAGCCGCCGCAATAAGAGCAATGGTAAATGTATTCTCTATCGCATCAAGCAGGCTATGGCGTACACCACCGGAAAATAGAGAGGTGTATAACTTTGTAGAGAAACCAGTCCAATTGCCAAGTACTTTTGCCTCGGTAAATGAGAATACGGCTATAATAATAATTGGTGCATATAGCAGAATAAGTAATAGCCAAAGGTATGTTTGAGCAAAAAACTTTTTCATTATATAATTCCTCCCTCATTTTGAGATTGTGAGTCGCTATCAGAGAAAAGAGATGTAATACCGATAATTACAAGCATAATCAGAGATAGAGCTGCACCATAATTCCACATACCGTTATTAATGTTCTCTTGGATTGTTGTACCAAAGAGTTTTATATTGTTCATTGTAAGTAGCTCAGCAATAGCAAAAGTTGATATTGTAGGCATAAATACCATCATAATACCACTTGTAATACCAGGCATTGATAGTGGTACTGTAACTTTCCAAAATACAATACTCGGTTTAGCTCCCAAATCTTCAGCTGCCTCAATGAGAGAATGGTCCATTTTCTGAAGTGTGTTGTAAATAGGGTAGATCATAAATGGTAGAAAGTTATAGACCATACCAAATATTAACGCACCTTCACCAAGCGGGATATGTACAAAGTCAAATAAGGCTACGGTAGCCAATGTACGCACCAAAATGTTTATCCACATCGGTAGGATAAATAGCAAAACTGTAGTCTGGGAACGGTTTAAGTTCTTGTTACTCAGAATGTATGCTGCCGGATATCCAAGAAGTATGCAAAGGAATGTAGTTACCAATGCAATACCAATTGAATATACGAATGTATTTACAGCCTCTGGTTGAGTAGCAAACTTTACAAAGTTATCTAACGAGAACTCACCACTATTATTTGTAAATGCAAATATTACAATCAACACTAGAGGGAGTGCTACAAATATCCCCAAAAATAGGGCGTATGGAAGAGCCCAAGTTGAGCGACGTGTGAATAAATTAAACTTCATCTACTAAACTCTCTTTGTAATACGCAAATCAGAAACGGCAACAGAGATTCCTACAATATCACCTTTATCCCAAATGTCATTTGTATCGACATATATTTTGTCTCCATCTTCAGTAACGACAGTAAGGTGATAATGGTTACCTTTATAGAGAATAAACTCAACTGAACCTATCAGAACGCCATCCTCTTTGTTGTCAAGTAACTCTACTTTGTTAAACGCAATTCGAACAGTAACGTCATCTCCCTCATGCAAACCGTTGTCAGCGCAGTCAAATTCGGCTCCAAGGAACTCAACCTTTGATGAAGAGAGCATCTTACCTTCAAAAGTATTGCATATTCTCTCTTTCTGCATAACATGTATATCAGAAGGCTTGATGAACATGCCAACAGTACTATCAACATCAAATGCGTTATAATCTTGAAGCATCAATTCGTAGCCCTTATCGGTCTCTACAAACATCTCATAATGTACCCCTTTGAAGATACATGATTTTACTTTTCCTGTAAATTTAGCATTCTCAGCGTTTGCAATAATGTATATATCCTCTGGACGTACTACTACATCTACAGGGGTATGTTCCCCGAAACCTTCATCGACACACTCAAATGAGTGCCCGATAAATTCAACCTCTCGGTCGTGAATCATTGTACCATTAAGGATATTACTCTCCCCGATAAAATCTGCAACAAACGAGTTAACCGGCTCATTGTATATGTCAATTGGTGCTCCAATTTGTTGAATCTTACCGTCGCTCATGACAACAACTGTATCAGATAGGGTCAAAGCCTCCTCTTGATCGTGAGTAACGTAGATAAAAGTAATACCTAAATCATGATGCATCTCTTTCAACTCCATCTGCATATCTTTACGCATCTTCAAGTCGAGAGCTGCTAATGGCTCATCAAGTAAAAGTACCTTAGGACGATTAACAATAGCTCTTGCGATGGCTACACGTTGCTGCTGACCTCCGGATAGTGAGTTTACATCACGGTCCTCATAATCAGTCATGCTTACCATTTTTAAGGCTTTACGAACACGAGCATCAATCTCAGGAGAAGGTACTTTGTTCGACTTTAAGCCAAATGCAATATTCTCATAGACATTAAGATGTGGGAAGAGTGCATATCGTTGGAAGACTGTATTTAATGGACGTAGATGTGGTGGAACATCGGAGATGTCGTTACCGTCCATTAAAATAACTCCTGAATCAGGACGCAAAAAGCCTGCTATCATTCTAAGAAGGGTAGTCTTACCACAGCCTGAAGGTCCGAGCAGAGTAATAAACTCGCCTTTGCGAATATCAAGGTTGATATCGTCAAGCACCACCTTATCGCCAAATGATTTGCAGAGATGCTCAATTTTGATGATAGTATTGTTCTGATTGGCCATTTTATTTTCGTTTTTTAATAGTGTCTGTTAGGTTGAAATGATAAGTTGCACCGATATTAAGCGCTATACTGTTTGCGTAGTTATTAGCCGCAATAAGTGCATGAATACGCAAGTCCTTACTACTGCGAAGAGGATAGTAGTTTATGCCACCACCATAAAAAATATAATCTTTTACAGATGCATCGGTTGGTATAAAACTAACCTCATCCTCATATCCAAATATATCAAAGTTTGAACGATGCTCATAACCTCCTTTGACAAATATCTCTACCTTGTCGTTAAATGTATATCCGAATTTGCCGATAAGTGAAAGTTCGTGGTTATCTCCTTCGTAATTTAGATGTTTGTACATCACATCTACTTCGGCTGCAAAGTCTCCAAAATATAAACCGTTTCCAAGAGAGAACATTTTGACAAAACGACCACGGTCATACTCTATGAGATTTGCAGACCATATAGGGGCAAAGCAGCCATACTCGCCATACCAGATAAACGAATAGGTAAATAGTTTGCTTTTAAACGGAAACTCTCCAAAAGGAGACGTTCCAAATTGAAAGGCAATTGTCGATGCTTCATCTTTTGTTGCATACTCAACTTTGCCTCCCCACTGATAGATTGCGCAATTATGCCAAAATGTTGAGCATAGATTTGGATGTTGATCTACATCCATAGGGTCTAACTCATATCCCCCTATGGCAAGCATATCCTTACCTACTGTAAAGGTGAAATTACCTACCGTATAACTTAATGTAAGCCAATCAATAAAATCTACATCGTCAGAACGGAATGCATTCTGATATAGTGATTTAGGGTCAGATGATAACCAATGATTGCTCATAGAATAAGAGATGTTATCTCCAATTGAGCCTTCAAAGAGTGTGTATAAGGAAGAGTTGCCGAAATCCACACCTTTTGTTCCCTTACTGCCTGTCGGAATGTAAGGGTTAACTTCAAATCGAGGCGAGATAATCAGCGTTGGAATATTGCCTGATGCCTCAGCCTCTTGCGAGTAAGTACAAAAGTAGCATAGTACAGCTACTGTCAGAGCAAGTATTTTTCTCATTTCCCATAAAAAATAATAGATGGTTTCGGGTGCAAATATAACAAAAAAAATGACATTCTTATATTTTATGGCATGAAAAATACATATTTTTTATATTTTTATCTTGTAAAAAGATGATGCTCGATTATAATGTTGAAATAAAAGAGTTTTTTTGTATCTTTGTAGCGTTAAACTATTCATAGCTATGAAACATAATCTGTATTTGAATGAATTATTAACTAAAGGAGCAATCCTTGGTTGTGTAATGCTCTGTTCTCACGTCTTTGAGCAGAGCGCCATTGTTTATGGTGGTACTATGGGTTGGTACTCTGTTATGGGCTTTGAGTATATTGCAGCTGCAGTTCTTTTTGTTTGGATGCTTTATCGTTTTGCTAAAAGTTACTCTTTGCAGGTGATGGAGTCTAGGCAGACAATAAAGATGTTTAGTTATGGTGCTGGCTGGGGTTATGTGGTCTCTGTATCAACTCTTGCTGGTATTATTGTAGGCTTGGGGCGTTATATACTTCATAGTGTTGTTATTGGTCATAAGGAGTATATTGATGCGATGATAACCTCTTTGCAGGCTATTCTTAAGGCTAATCCGGAGACTGCATCTATGATGGATATGTATAATCAGATGCTATTGCAACTTTCTACACAACCAGAGCCGACAATATTTGCAACTATATTCTCGTCAGTGTGGGGATATATGATGTGGGGTGCATTAGTAGGTTTGGTAATTGCGGCAATGGTAAAAAAAGAACCTGACTTGTTCGAAAAACAAAATGGTGAAGAGTAATGGCTGAAAAGTTGGATATATCAGTTGTAGTACCTCTCTATAATGAACGAGAGTCCTTGCCTGAACTTATAGCATGGATTGATAGAGTATGTTGCTCTGCACAGCTATCTTATGAGGTTATTATGGTCGATGATGGCTCAAATGATGGCTCTTGGGAGGTTGTTGAGAGTTTAAAGGGTAAATATGGAGATAAACTGCACGCAATCCATTTTATGCGTAATTATGGTAAAAGTGCGGCTCTGTATTGCGGATTTGAGGCGGCTCAGGGAGAGGTTGTCTTTACTATGGATGCAGACTTACAGGACTCTCCGGATGAGATTCCTCAAATGCGACGTATGATTGTAGAGCAGGGCTTTGATCTTGTGTCAGGTTGGAAGAGAAAACGATATGATCCTATAGGTAAGCGTTGGCCAAGTAAATTCTTTAATTGGACTGCACGCACGGTGTCCGGTATAAAGTTGCATGACTTTAATTGTGGCTTGAAGTGCTATCGTAATAATGTTGTCAAATCTATAGAGGTTTATGGCGAGATGCATCGCTATATACCGATTCTTGCGAAATATGCTGGTTTTAAGCGTATTGGAGAGACAGTAGTGCATCATCAGGCTCGTAAATATGGAGTCTCTAAATTTGGAATGGAGCGTATGGTAAAGGGCTATCTGGATCTTATATCGGTAACCTTTATGTCTCGATTTGGGCGTTCTCCAATGTACTTCTTTGGTAGCTTAGGTACATTAATGTTCCTTGTTGGAGGATTTACAACCTGTTGGGTTATTGGTAGCAAAATATATAAGCAGATAATGGATTTACCACTGCGAGCTGTTACTGATCAGCCACTCTTTTACTTGGCAATCTTAGCAATCATTTTGGGCGTGCAACTGTTCCTTGCCGGCTTCTTGGGCGAATTGATTAATAGAAATTCAAGCGATAGAAATAGATATTTAATAGATCAAAAATTATGATACAGAGAGTACAGACACTATATCTGATGGTTGTAACTCTATTAATGGTTATAACCCTCATCTTTCCATTGGTATTTATCAGCGTAGATGGCTCGCAAATCTCATTATCGGCATTTACTATTACTGATAATGAAGGAGTGCTCTCTTACGCCTCTGCTTGGCTTGGTGCACTACTTGTAATAGTAACTATATTGCCTTTTGTAACAATATTTCTGTATAAAAAGCGCCAACTGCAAATCCGTTTGTGCGGCGTAGAATGTGTACTGCTTATTGGTATAGTAGCCCTTATTGCAGCATTTACCTATGCAATATGCAATAATATTTTTGCAGACTTTGACTTGGGTTGGAAGAATATAATCTTCCGATTTCCTGTTATAATGCCTGTTATATCAGTTATTTTGACCTTGCTTGCTATGCGAGCAATTCTTCGAGATGAGCTACTTGTTCGTTCTCTTGACCGAATTAGATAATAGGATACTAAAATATCTTGAAAATAAATGGCTGTACGAAAAGTACAGCCATTTATTTAATTATTTTACAACAATCTGGATGTCGTCAATCAAGAAACGCTTTGACTTACAACGGATGATAACATTATCACCAGGAGCAAGTGTAACGTCTGCAGTGTAAGTAGTCCACTTACCGTCGTATACATAGTTGCTACCATCA
>JAFOBG010000012.1 GCA_017381935.1 Alistipes sp. | reverse complement strand
GTGTTGAGGTGGTGTTGTTCTCGGAACTATCCCGTTGTGGTCGTGCTGTCTGGGAGGTTCTGGACACTATTCGAACATTGAAGGACAATGGTGTAAATGCCTATTTCCAGAAGGAGGGTTTGTCGCTGTTCGGTGCAGATGGTAGAGAGAATCCATATTTAGCAGTGATGGTGTCGGTGCTTGGTGTCTGCGCCCAGCTTGAAAGAGAGAACATCACCTATCGTCTCAACAGTGGTCGTGCCAAGTACATTGCTGATGGTGGCAAGCTTGGTCGTAAGGTTGGCTCGGTAAAGAGCAAGGAGCGCAAGCAAGAGGAGTACAGCAAGGTCATCCGCTCGTTGAAGCAAGGCAAAAGCATTCGTGATACAGCGGCGATTTGTGGAGTGTCAGTATCGACAGTTCAACGAGTAAAGAAGGAGTTTGCCATATAAGATGTCTAATTTTTCAGGGGCGAAAATCTTCGGAAAAAATTTTTTGACCCAACAGCTTGAACGGGGATATTAGGGGACACAAATTTCATTTTTAAGGCGAGGGACACTTTTGAAAAACACACCCTACACCCCCTCCAAGCCCTTAATCTTTACAAAAAAATATCCATGTAAACTTACATGGTAAAAATTATATAATCGTCAATAAGTCTGAATGTTATGGATATATAGAAATAAAATCGTTTAGGCTTACTTGTAATAGGAGGCAAGTCGCAATCAAGATAGACATGTATAATTTTGATTTGGAATTCTCGTTTTTTATTTGTATATTTGTATTACATCAGTTCTTAACACGAACTGATGTCCTTCCAAATAAATCAATAGCACATACGCTGATGAAATAACATAGGATAACTGCGCCCAGAGCGCAAGGGTTCTACGCATATCCCTACCGACCAGAAGTCTTTCCGAGAACGGAGAGAGGCACAAAAGCAAATAACCCCTTCGAGGGGATTGAAATACTTGATTTTCAATGTTAAGTATAGAGAGATGCAAAGAGATTATAAAACCATATAACCATAATTTAACTAATGATGAAATAAAGCAAATCAGAGAGATACTATATCTATTTGCTGAGATACAAATAAGCGCTGAAAAACAATTACTTGAAGATGAAGAATGTGATATTATATTGCAGGGTTAGCTCTGATGAACAAAAGACAAATACGAGCCTTGATTTCCAAGAAAAGAAGTTGAGGGAATATTGCGACAAACACGGATATAATGTTGTAGAGTGCTATCACGAAGACTTCTCGGGAAAGCATCACGACTTTGTGCGCCCTGAAATGAAGAAGATTCGTGACTATTGCAAGAAGCATAAACACGAAGTGGATTTGATTTTATTCCTTCGATGGGATAGATTTAGTCGTAATCCCGAATTTGCCTATATGTTCAAGCGAATCTTTATGGATGAATGGGGAATTAACTTTAATGCCATAGAGAGTCCAATTGATTTTTCGGCAACAGAATGGTCTACATTGTTGAGCAATTATTGCGCTGCAGCACATACAGAGAACAATAAGATTAGTCGTAGAACCCGTGATGGAATTCGAGAAACGATGCTATCGGGGCGATGGGCAAACTCTGCGCCACGAGGCTATAAGAAAAGAATGTCCATATTGTTGATAGTAACGGTATTACTACCGCCAAGACTATTGAAATTGACGAGGAGAAGGCTCCACTTATTCGCACCATCTTTCACGAGGTTGCAAAAGGAGTGGAGGCTCCGTGTGCAATTCGCAGAAGGATTGCCCCCGAAATACCTGAGAGTACTTTCCTTGATATACTGCGTAATATATTTTACAAAGGTAAGATTCGAGTTCCTGCCACTAAAACAGAGCCTGAGGTAATTGTTAATGGTCTGCATACTCCATTGGTCACAGAGGAGCTATTTGATACTGTGCAGGAGATTATGGATGGCAAGCGTAAGAAGCAGCCCAAGCTCACAAAGCCTGTCAAGCCCGAATTCTACCTCCGTAAGTTCCTTGTTTGCCCACATTGTGGTCGTGCAATTACGGGAGCATATAGCACGGGCGGAAGTGGTGGTAAATACCCTTATTACTTCTGCCCAACATCGGGTAAGCACTTACGAATGTCTGCCGATACGCTCAATAATGCCTTTGTGGACTATGTGAGAGGCTTGCGACCAAACGAAATGATAATGAAACTCTATTCAGAGGTCTTGAATGACCTTCGCAAGGAAAATGCTCGTGACATTCGTGCTGTTATTGATAAAATAGATAGCGAGATATATGAAATGAACGAGCGTATGAATAAGATTGAGGATAAGTATCTCGATGGCGAAATAGATAAGGAAGCGTATAACCGTATGATTAACAGGCAGAAACAGCAGTTGAAGGCGGCTGAGGATAGAAAAGAACTGCTCGAAACCCCGAACCGTGGTAAAATCGAACCGCAGTTAAAGTATGCTATGAGCTTGATAACCAATGTAGATAAGTTCTTTCAATATGCTCCTGCAGAAGTCAAAATTAGGGCGTTGAGTTCGATTTTTTCAGGAAAATTGGAGTTTGATGGGAAAATTTTTCGAACTGATAATCTCAATAGCGTGCTTGCTCTAATATATCAGCAAACCAATGAGTTACGAGGATTGAAAAATAAAAGCGAGGAAAGTTTTTCAACTTTCCCCGCTTCAGTACCCGGAGCCGGGGTCGAACCGGCACAGGGGTGAACCTACTGGTGTTTGAGACCAGCGCGTCTACCGATTCCGCCATCCGGGCTTGCGGTTAAGCAGTGCAAAGGTAGAAATTATTTTTTGATTTACAATAGCTTATTGCAAAAAATCGCTCTTTTATTGTTCTATAGATAAAAAAGTGCGACAAGCATTGCCTGTCGCACTATTTATAGAGTTATTAACCTTTAGGATTAGAAGTCAAGAAGACCAACCTCATTAGGGTTCTCAATCTTAGCCTCTACACCTGCAGCATTGATTGTATTGAGGTAAACCTCAGATACTGTATTGTTGCTGATGTTAGCTACAGAGTCGTTTGTGAGACGACCAATAAGCAAACCGATAGTGCTGAAGTACTTATCCTTGTAACCGTCATAAGCACCTGCCAACATCTGATCGAGGACAACCTCACAGTCCTCAACTACGTTGCCGCTCATCTCATCGATGTTGTTAGCGCAACCTACCAAAGCAGCTACATCACGGTAAGCCTTAATGTTAACCTTAGAAACCTTATTGTTAAGAATCTTATCGTTACCAACACCATTAGCAGAAAGGTAACCAACCAAAGCAGCAGCCTTATCACCATTGTCGAAGTTTGCACCTACATACTCAGGGAGCAATACGATAGTTGAATTGCTAACCTCGCAACCCTCAACTGTACCGTACATTACAGATGCGATAGCACCAGCATAGTGGCAACCAGCAATGTTAGCATCAGTAACCGTTACGTTCTTGATGTTACCACGAACCCAACCGAACAGACCAGAAGGAGTAGTACCATAACCGACAACCTGAAGCTTAGAGATAGTCTTGTTGTTACCATCGTAAACACCAGCAAATGCATCAGCAAATGAACCACCGATAGTTGTCCAAGTTGTAGAGAGCTGCATATCAGTTACCTGGAATACGTTATTGTAAGTCTTGTAGTCCTGACCGAACTGGTAGAGAGCAGCAGCATTCTGAGTAGCTGTGTACTCGAATGTACGACCTGCAGGGTTCTTAAGAAGCTGAGCAGCTACTGGAGACTCTGAGTGGTCATAACCAAGACGGAGAAGAGCATTGTCGCGAGTTGTAACGAAACGACGATCAAGGTCAGCGTAAACAATATTGTAAACATTTACACCATCAGCCTCAAGAGCAGGCTTAACAGCGCCAGTCTGACGACCAACGAGTGCGCTCTCAGTCTCGAATGGAACATAAGAACCGTAAGGGTTAGCAACCTGGTTGATCCAGATGTTTACATTTGCAACAGTATTACCCTCGAACTTGTTAAGATTTGCATGACCTGCGATAGCACCAAGGTTACGGAAGCCCTCGATATCAGCATTCTCAACAGAACAGTTAGTGATTGCATTAGCATCCTGCATCTGAGCAACGATACCACCAACCTTATCACCATCATCACCGTTAGAAACTGCGTAACCTACATAGTTCTTAACGTGGCAGTTATCAACATTACCCCAGATCTGAGTAGCGATAGGAGCAACACGACCAAGACCAATCAAAGTAACATTCTCAACTTTGATATTCTTAACATCACCTACGTATGAACCGAACAAACCAAGATCCTTAGCTGTCTTATCAACGATTGTGAAGTTAGAAACGAGCATGTTCTGACCATCGAAGTCGAAGAGACGATAAGTAGGAGATACCCAGTTGTTGATAGCCTTGAATGTTACATTATCATACTTCTCAAGATCACCACCGAAGTAAACCTTATGCTCGAAGTCGAGGTTGTCAGTGAACAGAACCTTAGTATAAGTGTAGTAGTCAGGGTTAACTACGTTGTTAGAGAACCAAGCAAGACCGTTAGC
This sequence comes from Alistipes sp., assembly GCA_017381935.1. Taxonomy (GTDB): domain Bacteria; phylum Bacteroidota; class Bacteroidia; order Bacteroidales; family Rikenellaceae; genus Alistipes. The sequence goes on along the minus strand of JAFOBG010000012.1, from coordinate 28,575 downwards.
TGTGAAGATCTCCAAAGTGTGCTTAGATGCATCCTCAGGAGTTGCATCAACCTCAGCACCTACTGCATACTTAATGCGGAGAGTAGAGTTATCGAAGTTGAATGTATTGCTGTTAGCCTTCCAATCGTAAGCAACAGCAGCATATGTAGTAGCATCAAGAGCACGACCAATGATATGACCTACGTTAGCCTTGTTAATATAACCTGGGTAGAGAGCTGGACGCTGGTTAGCAAGAACCTGAACATTGTCAGTCTCAACGCCAGAAACTGTATCAGTACCTACATGAGCTGTACCTACAACAGTACCTGCATCACGGAATGCATAAACATATGAGTTCTTAACTGAGCTATCCTTAATTCCATAAGGCTTAGATGACTGAATCTTCTCAAGGAAACCAACAAGACCACCTACGTTGTTACCATCATCCCAAACACTTGCAGTCTCAACTGGCTCAGCCTTAACTACAACATTGTCTGCATGGCAGTTCTCAACGCTACCGCAAATCTTACCTACCACAGAACCTACAATCTTAGTACCCTCAAATGTAGAGTTAGTAACCTTAAGGTCGTTAATTGAACCGATAACATAACCGAATACACCTACATTCTCAGTACCCTTAACTGCAAGGTTAGTGATAGTAGCATCGTTACCCTCAACTGTCAACCAGTTCTCGCTCTGACGGAAGTTGATAGCCTTGTAGTTGCCTGCAGGCTTCTTCTCTACATAACCAGCCATATCAAGAACGTTGTTCAACTCAGGAAGAACCTCAAATACTACAGAACGCTTAGCGAACTTAAGATCCTCGATACCAGAAGATACAGACAACCAGTAGAGATCACCTGGCTCAGTGATGTAGTAAGTATCGTTCTCAACACGAACACCTGTGATGTTATAAACTGCCTTTAAGTTAAATGCCCAATCAGTTGCAATAGCGCTATTTGCTGAAAGGTTGATAGTTGCAGAGTGGCCAATGTGGTTGTACATGTCATACTCATTGTCAGCAGCCATCTTAACAGTAGTACCATCAGCTACAACACAGTCCTGATCCATTGTTAAAGACTCAACCTTCAACTCAAGGTCAAGAGAACCTGCAGTCATGTTGTAACGAGTTACGATCTCCTCTGGAGTGAAGAACTTCTCACCATCAGTAAGCTTGAATGAGTAACCCTCTACAATATTAACAGCAGAAGCGTTAGCCTTAGTCCACTTGTAATCGAATACGAGCTCAGAGCCATTCCAATTTGGATGAGACTCCTCGATAGTCTTGTTCTCAGCATTTACATAAGTGTACTCATACTGAGCCTTCTCATTCTGATAGATATATACATAGTCAGACATAGCCTGAGTCTTCTCAGTCTCAACGCCCAAAGTGAATGCGTAGTTAGCGTAATCCTCTGGCATATTCTTAACGAAAGCAGTAACGCTTACACGACCAAGAACGTTAGCATCTGGAACGATAGTCAACTGAGCACCCTCTACATAGATAGGCTCTACACGTGAAGGCTTAACTGGCTGAACCTTAGCATAAACTCTTACAGAGCTATTCACACCCAAGAGGTTTACAAGACCGTTAACAGCCTCTGCAGGAACGATATCGAACTGTGCAGTAAGAGTTGTAGCAGTCAAAGAACCAGCCTGCTTAGGGCCAAGGATACGAACAGCAGTTGCGAAACCGTCGTTGTACTCAGGAACGAAAGTGATATTCTGGATCATTGAAGCGAGCTGCTCATTGATCTCGTCAATCTGATCCTGAAGGTTCTCAATCTTAAGATCGATAGCCTTAACTGCAGTAGCAAGAGCATCAGCAGCCTCCTTCTTAGCAGCATTGATAGCATCTGTCAAGTTCTTGTTAAGCTCAGCAACCTGCTCATTAACGTAAGTCTGAAGGCTGTTAATCTTCATATCAGTATAATCCTGAGCCTTGAGAACAGCAGTCATGATAGCATTATCAATCATCTTCTTAACCTCCTCACGGTAAGCCTTAAGCTCCTCCTCAAGAGATGTCAGACGAGTATCAAGTGCAGCGATCTTAGCATCGAGCTCACGCATCTTAATATCGTAAGCAAGCTTCAATGCGTTAAGCGCAGCAGAAATCTCCTGGTCAGCAGCCTCACGAGCAGCGATCTCATCACCAAGATACTTGCTCAAAGCCTCAAATGTTGACTGCATAGCCTTCAACTCAGCATCAATAGCAGCGTTGTCAGCAGCGTGTGCAGCCTCGATATTCTTAATCTGCTCAGTAAGTGCAGAGAAGTTTGCAGCCAACTCAGCCTCAAGAGCAGCCTTAGCAGCAGCCAACTCACCACGAACTGCAGCGATCTCAGAATCTACATAGATAGAAAGGTTCTTGATAGCAGTCTGAAGAGCCAAGTCTGCATCTGTCAAAACAGCAAATGTATCAGTAGCAGCCTTCTTGAACTCATCAAGAGCAGCAGCGTTAGCAGCGATATCAGCAACATTCTGGTTAATAAGAGCAGCGTTAGTAGCAATCTGAGACTCGAGAGCAGCGATAGTAGCCTCGATAGCCTCGATAGCAACAGCGTTCTGCTCAGCCAAAGCCTCAACAGCAGCAAGACGACCGTTTACAACAGCCTGATACTCAGCAAATGCAGAAAGGTGCTTGTAGAGCTCGTTAGACAAGAAACCTACAGTCTGCTGCAAGCCAGTCAACTGACCATTCAAAACAGCAAGGTTAGAAGTAAGCTTCTCAATGTTTACCTTGTTGCTAGCGATATCAGCCTTGTTCTGGTTGATCTGAGCCTGAAGTTCAGCCTTCAAAGCAGCTACATCACCCTTAAGCTCATTGTAGTAAGCATCAACCTTAGTGTTTGCAGCCTCAAGACCTGCCTGAAGAGCAGCGATCTGAGACTCGAACTGAGCATCACGAGCCTTAAGAAGATTAAGCTCTGCATCAAGCTTAGCCTCAAGCTGTGCGATAGCAGCCTCAAGAGCAGCTACAGCAGCCTTACGTGCAGCTACCTCATCAGCAAGATCCTTAGCGAGCTTCTCGTCAGCAGCCTGACGTGCAGTCTCCTCAGCGTCAATTGCCTTCTGGAGTGCAACATCAGCAGCCTCAAGAGCAGCCTTTGCGTCTGCAAGAGCCTTGTTTGTTGCATCGATCTGAGCCTGGAGCTTCTTGTCAGCCTCATCACGAGCAGCAGCCTCATCGTCAATTGCCTTCTGAAGTTTCTCCTCAAGAGCAGTTACAGCAGCCTTACGTGCAGCTACCTCATTAGCAAGATCAGTTGCCAACTGAGTATCACCATTTGCACGAGCAGTAGCCTCATCCTGAATTGCCTGCTGGAGAGCCTGCTTTGCAGCATCAAGAGCCTGCTTTGCAGCCTCTGTATCAGCCTTACGTGCAGCTACCTCTGCATTAAGATCAGTCTGAAGAGCAGCAATCTTACTATTTGCATCAGCGATAGCACTGTTTGCAGCATTTACAGCGTTCTCCATATCAGTACGGAGAGTAGCAAGCTCGCCATTCAACTTAGTCTCAAGAGCAGAAATCTCACCCTTAAGAGCTGTCTCAAGCTCACCAATCTTACCAAGCAACTCTGTCTGAAGAGCTGTATCAGCAGCCTTATAAGCAGCCTCAAGATCAGTCTTAGCCTTATTCAACTCACTTGTAAGAGCTGCGATAGCAGCCTCACGTGCAGATACCTCTGCAGTAAGTTTACCCTCAAGAGCAGTGATTGCAGCATTTGCATTGTTTACAGCAGTTGCAATCTGGCCCTCAAGATTTGCCTTCAAAGCAGCGATATCCTGATCGTGCTTTGTCTGAAGAGCTCCAAGAGCTGTATTAAGCTGTGTCTTTGCAGCCTCGAGATTAGCCTTAGTAGTCTCAAGATCAGCCTTCAAAGGAGCAATGTGGCCCTCAACCAACTCCTGCTGAACATTGTTAATCTTATTGTTAAGATTCTTAATGTCCTCATCGTAGTCGGTACATCCGGCGAAGAGCATTACACCAACGAGGAGCATGCTCAACAACTTTGATAAGTACTTCATAATTGTAAAAATTTAATTGTTAAAAAATAATTTATTTAGAATCCAATTCTTCTATATATAAATATGGTGTAAATTACTCAAGAGTACAAATTACAACACGGTTATCCTCGATCTTCTCAAATGGCTGAACTGTATCGCCCTTGTGATCCATAACGATACGATTCTCAGCAACACCATTTGCAATCAGAGCCTTACGTACGTTCTCAGCACGACGCTTAGAGATCTCAAGGTTAATCTTTGGAGTACCGGTAGCAGCGTCAGCGTAACCAACGATGTCAACAGAGTACTTCTCATTTGCCTTAAGCCACTCAGAGAGCTTCTTAATCTTAGCAGCCTCCTTCTTATTAATATAAGCAGAGCCGATAGTAAAGAATACATTCTCAGAGTGCTCCTTGTTGATAGCAGCAATGTGAGCAGCATGCTCAGCAGCTACACGTGCAGCCTCAGCAGCCTTAGCCTGCTCAGCAGCAATACGCTCCTTCTCTGCCTTCTCTGCAGCCAAACGAGCAGCCTCTGCTCTCTCAGCCTCAAGACGAGCCTTCTCAGCCTTCTCAGCAGCTATGCGAGCAGCCTCCTCGGCAGCCTTCTGATCAAGCCATACCTGAGAAACCTGATGGTTCTTACCAAAGCGATAAGATACGCCGGCAAGCAAGTTGAACTGCCAGTCAACATTCTCAGCCTTCTTTGAGTTGAACTTATCAGAGAGAATGTTTGTATTAGCCTCAAGGTTAAGAGTGAAGCGATCGCTTACACGGAAATCAGCACCCAAACCAAGACGACCAGCAACGAAAAGCTTTGAATCCCACAAGTACTCAAGCTCAACTGCCCAATCCTCTGAACCTGCAGCAAGTGCATTTGCTGCATCATTGTTAAATCCATACATCAAACCTGCACCAGCAAATGCATAAACACTACATACACGCTTGTGATTAAAGCCGCCGATAAGCGAGCTTATGTCAAGCTTGTAGTCTGCATTAAGCTGCATAAATTTGAATGCATAGTTAGCGTCTCGCAATACCAAGGCACCTTTACCCTGCCAACCACCAAGACCAAAACGCACACCCATTGCGTGGTGGAACTTATAATTGGTAGAAAGGAAGAGAGCTGGTGAAACGAGCTCACCGAAATTAGAGGTCTCGCCCAATGTGTAGGCAGCGCCTCCCTGAAGCTGGATATCCCAGTGTGGACGGAACTCTACAGAAGGATCCGTTTTGCTCTGAGGATTTCCGGCTGATGCGCTAATGCCGCAAAGCAACATTGCAACCGAAAGAGCTAAATGTTTGATTTTCATACTCTTGTTTTAATTAATTTGTATTTAAATTCTGTTTTGCACTCTACTATAATCTGCTTCATCCCTCATTTCCGAGTTTCAAACCCATTTTTATCTACAACACAAATGAACCCAATATCCCCAAAAACGTATAGAGACTATACAGATTTTATGTGCAAAAATAGCAAAAAATATTTTATAGAACAAATTTTTTGTGTTTTTTTTATCCTATATCTCTTCCCCTACCCATTATTGAACATCTATTTTACACATTATCAGGGATATACATTTGTCAAAAAAAGACAAAATAGCCCCTTATTTTTACCGCTTTTTAAACCTTTTTACACTATTCACTACTAAAAGTATCACAAACAAAACATCACAGAAGAATTTTTTCAAACACCATAAATAATGAATAAATTATGTATAATTATCTATAAACGGAATAAAATTCGCAAGACAACAACTCCTTTTAATGAAGTTTTGAACAACATGTTTTCAGATTCATCCTTTTTTACTATCTTTGCCCCCTCAAGGTTAGGTTAGATATTCAACACAAACTTAAATATATTATGGATTCTCGATTTTCGATTGATTTCCGTCCAAAGTTGTTCTCTACACTCAAGAGTTACAACAAAACTCAGTTTTCTAAGGACTTAATGGCCGGCATTATTGTCGGAATTGTTGCAATTCCACTTGCCATTGCATTTGGTATTGCCTCAGGTGTAGGCCCGACAGAGGGTTTAGTAACTGCAATTATCGCAGGCCTGCTAATCTCTGTTTTTGGAGGCTCTAAAGTACAGATTGGCGGCCCTACAGGCGCATTTATTGTGATAATATATGGTATTATCCAAGAATTTGGCGTCGGCGGACTGGCTATTGCTACAATTATGGCCGGAGTGATACTCGTATTGATGGGTATTTTCCGCTTAGGTAGCGTAATTAAGTTTATGCCATACCCTATCATTGTAGGATTTACAGGCGGTATTGCAATTACAATCTTCTCTACACAGATGAATGACCTATTTGGCATGAACATAGCCGATGTTCCTGCTAACTTTATCGACAAGTGGATTTGCTACTTCCATAATATCGGTAATATCAACTGGTGGGCTTTTGCTGTGGGCATTTTGAGCATCTTGATTATTGTCTATACGCCTCGATTCTCAAAGAAAATTCCTGGCTCACTCTTGGCAATTGTCATCATGACAACAATCTGTTGGTTACTTGAGCGTTTTGCCGGTATTACATCTATTGCAACTATCGGAGACCTCTATACCCTCCCTTCAGGACTGCCAGAGTGGCGAATCCCTGCCATCCCTGAAAGTGAAACAATCTTCTCTACCATGCAATCGCTACTTCCGGTAGCCTTTACAATTGCTATGTTAGGTGCAATAGAGTCGCTACTCTCTGCCATGGTTGCCGATGGTGTAATTGGAGATAGACACAACTCAAATACAGAGTTGATTGGTCAGGGTATTGCCAATATTGTCGTTCCATTCTTCGGCGGTATCCCTGCAACAGGTGCAATTGCACGAACAATGGCAAATATCAACAATGGAGGTAGAACTCCTATTGCTGGTATAGTACACACCGTAGTACTACTCTTAGTATTACTCCTTTTGGGCTCTTTGGTAGGTGCTATTCCAATGCCTTGCCTTGCTGGTGTGCTTATTATGGTATCATACAACATGAGTGGTTGGAGAACAATTCGCTCTATGTGCCGTCAGTCTCGCTCAGATATAGTGGTACTCTTTACCACCCTTATTCTGACAGTGATATTCGACCTGACAATTGCCATCGAGATTGGCCTTGTATTGGCAGTAGTTCTTTTCATGCGCCGTATTATGGAGAATACAAGCATCTCTGTTATCAATGACGAGCTTGAGGTTCACCACGACGGAGAGGCTGATGATGAGAGACTTACAATTCCTCCATTTACAGAGGTATTCGAAATCGACGGCCCATTCTTCTTCGGTGTGGCAAATAAGTTTGAAGAGATGGCTCGCAACCGTTCAAATGCCAAGATACGAATTATCCGTATGCGCAAAGTCTCATTTATTGACGCTACAGGATTGCACAACCTTGAAATTTTCATTTCTGCCTCATTAGAGAGTGGACACAAAGTGATTCTCTCAGGCGTAAACGAAACGGTATATCGTTCTCTTAACAGATCCGGAATCGTTGCAATGGTAGGCAAAGAGAATGTTCTCGACCATATTCACAAAGCTCTAACTCGTGCAAGCGAACTACAATAGAGCCGTCCCTCTGTTCTCAGTTTGGAACTGAGTAAAACAAAAAAAGCTATCCACGGTCAAAATTACTTAAAACCATGGATAGCTTCTCTTTTGGAAACAAATCAGAACATGCTTAATTCTTCACAAATGTTAGGCGCTCCCAGAGCCATCTTGGAATAAGATTCCAAAAGGCAACGAGACAGACAAATCGCCAGTCGAATATTATCACCCTACGCCTACGTTTAAGTCCTTTCAAGATACACTTAGAAGCTTTTTGGCGAGACATACACATTGGATAGTGCTTATTCGGATTAAGAATTGCCGTATCTACAAATCCGGGGCGTATATCGCTGAAGACAACAGGCGTCTTTTTCATGCGACAAAGTTGTGCAAGTGCTGATATGTATGTACTCTGCATCTTCTTTGAAGCAGAATAGGCTGGAGCCGTTCCAATACCGGCAGTACCTGCTACAGAGGTTATTACGGCAATATGAGCTTTATGTTTTACAGTATAGCGGCTCTCCTGCTTGACATAATTGAGAAAATGGTCAACAACTCGCACCATGCCTTCACAATTTGTCTTTACTATACGTAATTCAAGACTCTCTTCCAGTTGTGGATTCTGCCCTCCTAAGCCTGAAGCGTAGAAAAATAGGTCAGGGGCAGCGACTTTGGCTACCAATCGGTCTAAAGCCTCTGTTGCCATAGGCTCATTAACATCTATCTGCTCAATAAAGACTCTATCAGCACCATAATCATTTTGAATTGTCTCTAAAGCCTCAACACGTCGAGCAGCAATGCCGAGTGTCCAACCCTGCTCAGCCAAATCTCTTGCTATCTGCTCTCCTATACCGGAGCTCGCCCCAATTATAATTGCTCTTTTCATATACTGTATTATAAAAAACGGTTTTCTGCCTAATCTGCAAAAAACCGTTCCTATTAACTATTTAAGAATGTTATCCAGACGTTCAAAAATACTTGCACGCAATGCTTTAAGTTCTTGAATCTTAGAACGATTCTTCTTAGCTACAAACAGGTATGTTCCTACAAACTTCCAGAACATTCGCATATAGTTCCATGCCAAGATAAACATTATCGGGAAAGCGATAAAGTAACCTAAAGCCCACCAGAACCCGCAGAATATCCATAATAGCACAACCGGTATAATAAGACATATCGGCACTGAGATAAAGACACTTACACCAATGTTAAATGAACTGATAAACATATTGTCTTTAATCAACTTCTTAAGGAATATCTTAGGAATGACAAACAACAGTCCTGTCGGTATAATCGAGATAATAAATAGCGGCAAGAGAAGCAATAAACCTAAAGCTCTAAGTAACAGTGCTCTAATACCTGGATTGGAGATAAACAGCCAATCTCTGATATTGAGTCGTTTCAACTCTTTAACAAAGTAATCTGTATCACTATAAATCTTCTCCATCTGCTCAGGCTGCTCACTATAAGCAGTCTGCAGAGCATTTACCAATTTTTGGTCTGAGAGCAGACGTGATGGGAGATAGTTGTACTTAAAACCATTCTCAATTGCATACTTACGACCATATCCATTATCTCGCAAGAAATCGATCTGATCGTAGTGCTCCAGATCATCGATGTGCAACATCATCTCTTGAATCTGGTCTCGTACAATCTTGTTTACAGCCATCATTGTCTCTCTTGGAGCCTCTTGATAACGTTCATAGTATGGCTTAAGGGAGATAGGCTTGCCGAACTTGATAAGCATATCAGTTCGAGCATGGAAATAATTTGAGTAGTGGTTACATGACGGCAGAATCATTACATCCTGCTTAAACTCCATTCTTGATGCTGCATCAAAAGCAATACGAAGATAGCCAAGTTTGAATACACCTAACCAGCGCTTATCCTGGTGGCCGGCCTCAGGGTAGAGCATAATAGTCTCGCCGTCGGTTAGCGCCTCACCGGCAGCATCCATTGTTACTTTGTTCTTGGTAACAGCATTAAAACCTTCATGACTCATGCGATACGCCGGCAACAGGCCCATTGCACGAAGAGCTTTATTAAAGATTGGATTGTTGAATACATTGGCACGAGCCAAAAAATTCATTCGTCTGTCCGTAAGCATCAAACACACACATAACGGGTCATTAAGACAGTTCTGATGGTTTGATACTACAACCACCGGCGTTCCATCTGCAGGCACGTTTTCCAATCCAATAATATGCTCTTTACGGAAATAGAGCCCGGAATTGACATATTGCAGGTATTTCCGGAATGCTTTCAAAAAAAGGGAGTGATCTCTTGGGTTTAGCTTTTTTTCCATAATTACTTTTTGTTAATCCGTCCTCAAAAATAACGAAAATATCCTAAAAAGCTACAATTACTACAAATTTTTTCTCATTTGATGTTGAAAATTAGCTAATTTATAAATAAAATAACAATAAAACAACAAAAACTTAAGGCTAATTAGCACACTCAAACCCATAGTAAAAGCCTGTTACCTCCAAGGTTTAGAGGTAGAAAACTCATAGCTCAAATTTTTATTGTACAACAGATTGCCTAAAAGATCAATAATCCGATTATTGCCAAAAAGGCTATACAAAGTATGATAGATACCAAGCAACCCAAAGTTGAACCGATTGCACTTCCCATAGTATCTCCCAGATTGCTACTAAAATTTACACGAAAGTCATCGCCGGCCTTATTTACATAAGACTTATTAATATTAATCTCGCTTGGTATATTTATAATTGGTGTATCTCCCGCCTGGTTATAGTATGTTTGTTGCGCCTGATAATAATTAGGCATATTCTGATTTGAAGAGTTAGGCTTCATACCAGGATGTACTGTCGGCTGATCCGCTTGCTCAAAATAGGATTGCCACGGTATGGTAACACTACCAACAACAACCACATCTCTATAAGACAATACTCGACTTGTCTGATTGACTTTACAGCCATTTACAAATGTGCCATAGCTACTATAATCAACCAACTCACATATTCCGTTATCGTAGCAAATAATCTTACAATGCTCTCTTGACACTGTATTATCATTTAGAACAACATCGTTACTCTGACGCCTACCAATTGTTACAACCTTCATAAAATTATATTTAAGAGATATGACAAATATAGTAACTTTTTCTAATTTTACTATTAAAATTCGTCAATATCTAATCTAATTGTTCAAAAAATCACATTTTTTGGATTATGAATACTTTTTACTATCTTTGTATTTTGTATAATATTAATTATCTATGGATATAGTAATTACATACGTCAATGGTCTTGACCCAGAGTGGCAAAAGGACTATGAAAGATATACAAACACCCCGATTCTTGAGAAACGTTTTCGTGATTGGGGAACTCTTAAGTATCTTTTTCGTGGCATTGCTAAAAATATGCCTTTTATCCGAAAAGTGCACCTTATTGTCTCTCAAGAGAGTCAGGTTCCTGAGTGGATTGACCGTAATCAGGTAAATATTGTACTTCACAAAGATATTATCCCTGCAGAATATCTACCTACATTTAATTGTAACCCTATCGAAATGCACCTACACCGCATAGAGGGATTAGACGAAGAGTATCTCTATTTTAACGATGATATATTCCCCCTCAAGCCCTGCAAGGCAACCGATTTCTTCCGCAATGGCCGTGGCGTTTTGGGAATGAGCTATCATCTGTTTGTTGCAGACATGTTCAAACGAATATGCCACAACTCAAATAAGGTGGCTCGTAAGGCATTGGGGCTTAAACAATCTCTATTCTTCCTTCGTCCTCAGCATGTTTGTACTCCAATGCTTAAAAGTGAGTGTGCTGAGCTTTATAGCAAGGTTGAGCCTGAGATTAGAGAGTCTATTTCACGAGTACGAGCAGGCAACAATTTAAATCAATATCTCTTCCTTGACTACATGTATCTCAAAGGTAAGATTATTCGTGAGCGTCTCTCTAAGAAGCACTTCTCTGTAGGCATTGTCTCAGCAAACAAGTTACGTCAGTTTATCGAGAAACCAACCCACACGCTCACTTGCGTAAATGACGTACAGCTCTCAGAAGAACGCTACAATGAGCTAAGAGAGACTCTGTTAAGCGCCTTTGAGAGGGCTCTGCCAGAAAAATCGAAGTTTGAAAAATAAGAGAAGTGGACTAAAAGTCCACTTCTTTTGTTATCTAAGCCGTGCATATAGTTTTGTAATCCACTGCCCGACAAGCCACACATTACCCTCTCTCACTTTTGCTTTAACAATCTGTTGGGCAAGATATGGATAGTCTCTAAATAGTCTTAAACGATAGAGAATGGAATACCATCCGGCTTGAATCAGCATATCATCAAATATTACAGCAACTGGATTTTTGTCTGCCGGCACATCCCTATACTTTTCGTACAAATCCATAAAGTTAAGAGCATACTCTCGCTTCCTACGTCTATAGGCCTGACGAGTAATTGCATTCGGATTACCCTTTCGATAGTGATACAGAGTCTTATCTATGTGTGTTATAGTTGATGCATAGCCAACAAGTTGTGCATTAAGATAGCAATCCTCGGCATAGGAGTATTTAGGCGTATAGATAGTATAATCTGCATATAGTGTGCGCTTTATACACTTATTCCACACCGACGCCGGAGTTTTGTGATTGTACATATCACGAATATACTCCCACTTCGTAGCGCCTGAATAACAGCGCTGTGGCTTTATCTTGGAGCGACCCTCATACTCTTTAACATAGTTAAAATATACAACATCGCTATTAGTCGCCTCTATTGTCTTAACAATTGTCTCGATTGCGCCCTCTGCAAGCCAATCATCAGAATCGACATGATAGATATAATCGCCCGTAGCATGCTCTAAGCCGGTTTTTCGTGCTGCCGGCAAGCCACCATTCTCTTTATGGACAATAGTAATCTGCTCTTTACGATGGCTATATCTCTGCTCAATAATGCCCTCAAGTATCTCAATAGAGCGATCTTTTGTACCATCATTTACAAATATGTACTCTATATAAGGATATGACTGACTCAACACCGAGTCAGCAAATTGAGCTATATACCTCTCTACGCCATATATAGGCGCAATAAGCGATATGGTTATAGGATTACTCATCCGAAATAAGACACACGATTACTACTTACTATTCAAATCTGTCTTAATTTGTGTTGTGCTAATCTCCGGAGTACGAGACAGATAGACAACCTCAACGCCCTCCTCCTTAAGGAAGTCGAACTTACCCTTCCAATCATCACCCATCACAAAGATATCAATGTCGTATTTATGAACATCAGTGCGTTTCTGCTCCCAATTGGTTTCAGGCACCACCAAATCAACATAACGAATAGCCTCAACCATGGCCTTACGCTGCTCATAAGAGAAGTAGCACTTCTTCTGTTTCTCATTCCAATTAAACTCGTCTGTTGAGACAACCACAACAAGGTAATCACCCAGCTCTTTTGCCCGACGAAGAATGTTTATATGACCATAGTGCAGCAGGTCAAATGTACCATAAGTTATTACTCGTTTCATATAATATCACATTACTTATAATGCAAAGTTATAAATTTTTTTCAAAAAATAGTCTAAATCACTATCTTTGTGTTATAAAAAGGACTTACTCTGTATGAAAAGACTTCTTGAAATTATAGGATTTATGCTGAGCAGATTGTCAAAACTCTTTGGCAATATACTATCCATGTTTATCAGGCTACGTCTGCCTGTTAAAAAGAGACGAGTGATGTTTTGGGCCTATAATTTCAAACAATATAGTTGCAATCCTCGCTATGTAAGTGATTATCTATTAGAGAATTATCCTCAATATGAAATCTATTGGGTATTTCGTAAAAATATAGATACATCATCTATTGACAAGCGTATAAAATGTATCAAACTATACTCTTGGCAATATTTCCTATTAGTCAACAGCGCAGAGTTTCTTATCACCAATGCCCGCACAGACCCTTATCAGATATATTGGCATAAAAGAGCAGGCCAGAAATATATCATGCTTTGGCATGGTGGCATTGCGCTAAAGAAAATTGAGCGAGATGTCGAAAAAGTACTCGGTTTCAGCTACCTCCAGAAGGCAAAGAAGGACTCAAAGGTTTGTAATGTAATGGTCTCTGGTTGTACTATGCAGACAAACCTTATCAAAGAGAAGTTCTGGTACTCAGGAGAGGTTCTCGAAAAAGGTATCCCTCGCAACGACATATTTTTCAATCTTGATTTACATAGTAAAATCAGAGAGAAAGTCTATTCTTACTACAATATACCAAAGCAAAATCGCATACTACTATATGCCCCTACATTCCGCAGGAATGGTAGTATAGAGCCATACAAAATAGAGTGGGGTCGTGTAATAACGTACGTAAAAAAGATGCTCAACAGCTCTGATATAACAGTTCTACTACGCCTTCACCCGAACCTTATAAACAAGGTTGATACAACACCTCTTCTAAACTCTCCTGAGGTGATTGATGTTACCAAATATCACGACATGCAGGAGCTACTCTGTATCAGCGACATACTGATTACAGACTACTCAAGCTCTATGTTTGACTTTTCGATGCTCAATCGCCCTTGTATCCTCTACGCCACCGATGCAGAGAAGTATGATAGAGGCTACTACTTCTCTCTTTCAGAACTCCCATTCCCTATGGCGCATAATCAAGATGAATTAGTATCTATTATAGACTCTTTTGACAATAATCAATACCAACAATCTATAAACCATTTCTTTAGAGACACTGTAGGTCTGTTTGAGGATGGTCAGGCCTCCAAAGCCCTCTGTGAGTGGATAGTATCTCACTCTATACAATAACCTTAAAATACGAGACAAATCAAGGACTTGCAAAGCAACTTTTGCAAGTCCTTGAACTAACTTAGCTTGTAAAATGGCCGACAGAGCAATCTGCAGCCATTTCATGAGCTGAATCCGGGACTTGAACCCGGGGCCCCTTCATTACGAGTGAAGTGCTCTACCACTGAGCTAATTCAGCATTAGAGCAACAAATATCGTAATTTTTTCGCCATTTTTACTACTTACAACCATTTTTTTTGTAACTTCGCATAACTAAAACCTTAAATCTATGATAACCTTTGTAATTTGTCTTGTACTGCTCGTTGTAGCGTACTTTACTTATGGCCGATATTTAGAGAAAGTCTGCAAAATAGACTCTAAAGCCTCTGTTCCAAGCCAAACACTATTTGACGGTGTTGACTATGTTCCTATGCCTCGTTGGCGAACATTCCTTATCCAATTACTTAATATTGCAGGAACAGGTCCTATCTTCGGTGCTATTCTTGGTGCTTGTTATGGTCCTGTAGCATTCCTTTGGATTACCGTTGGCGGCATCTTCATGGGTGCAATGCATGACTACCTCTCAGGCGTTATGTTGGTTCGCAACGACGGTTTGAGCATTACAGAGCTTGTAGCTCGCTACTTAGGCAAGGGCGCAGGTGCGTTTATGCGTGTATTCTCGGTTATTCTACTACTCCTTGTTGGTGTTGTTTTTGTCGTTAGCCCTGCCGATATTCTCTCGACAAAGTTTGATGTTATTTCAAAAAATTGGTGGTTGGCCATTATTATTGCCTACTACTTCATCGCAACTCTGCTTCCTGTTGACAAACTGATTGGTAAGATATACCCACTTTTTGGTATCGCATTGGTATTAATGGCTATCG
This sequence comes from Alistipes sp., assembly GCA_017381935.1. Taxonomy (GTDB): domain Bacteria; phylum Bacteroidota; class Bacteroidia; order Bacteroidales; family Rikenellaceae; genus Alistipes. Next base: position 13,403 of record JAFOBG010000012.1, on the reverse strand, counting down.
GACTTCTCGGCGTTCTCATCTTTGGAGACTACACCATTCCTACTATGACTCTCGAGAATCTCCATGTAAACAAAGCTAATCTACCTTTAGTACCAACACTCTTTATCACTATCGCATGTGGTGCTATTTCAGGTTTCCACGCCACTCAATCGCCACTTATGGCTCGATGTGTAAATAACGAGTCTGAGTGTAGAATGGTTTTCTATGGAGCAATGATTTCTGAGTCTATAATCGCTCTTATTTGGGCAGCTATCGCTATGGCATTCTTCTATGAGGATGGTGGTGTTTCAGCGGTTATGGCCGGTCATACTCCTGCATGGGCAGTAAACGAGATTTCTAATACCACACTTGGCCTTGTTGGTGGTATTCTCGCCATATTGGGCGTTGTGGCAGCTCCTATCACTTCTGGAGATACAGCATTCCGTTCTGCTCGACTTATTATTGCCGATGTATTCCATATCGAGCAGCGTACAAAGTGGAAGAGACTTGCAATCTGTATTCCTCTCTTTGCGGCAGGTATAACTCTTACATTTGTAGATTTTGATGTCGTTTGGCGTTACTTTGCTTGGACAAATCAGGCCTTGGCTACAGTGGTATTGTGGTGCATTGTTATCTACCTCAATCTGAACAAACGTAATATATGGGTTGCTCTGCCACCTGCTGTATTTATGACCTACATCTGTTCCTCTTTTGTATTTGTATCAAATCAGTTTATAGGTCTTGGTGCAACACCTCTTGCTTATATTCTCGGAGGTATAGTAACCATTATCTTGTCTGGAGCAATGTGCTACAAACTACACAAAGATAAAAAGCAGCTATAAAATGAGAGTCTTCTTAGAGCTACAACCTACAGCTAACCAATCTTTCCGCCTTGTCAGCAACGGCAAGCGCGGAAATATAACTGCACGCCTTGAAGAGAGCTATCAAGTTGAGCAAAGTGGAGAGTTTGAAAAGGCCTGCCAGATGCGATTTGACCTCTTTCAGGATATTATATCTACCCTGCCCGATGACGAGGAGAGTTCTGTAGAGCTTGACCGTAACCATCCAAATACGCTATCTGCTATGGAGACTATTCTCGCCTCTGCTGTAGATAACTACTTGGCAGGCGATAGCGAAATGGCTGCAGCTCAGTTAGAGCTACTACTCGATTGCGATAGCGAAGACCCCCTGGAGGCAACCCCTATCCTTGCTCTATGCTATATTCTGTTAGAGGAGTGGGAGTGTTTGGAGGATATTGAGGAAGATTTGGGCGATAAGAGCGCTATTCACCCATTTGTAAGCGCAATAAGGCAATTCGCTACAAATGGCACAATAGAGCCTAATACTATATCTAATCTATGTAGATTTAAAGAGTTTGTGGCTGAACTAAAACTTGCAGACCATCCAACAAACGAAGCGTATATTAGAGATATATCCTCTGAGCGTCCATCACGAGTAGCTCTTGCACGTGAGTTATACCTTCGCTGTGAGCCTATATTAAAACAATACCCAGACTTTTTACCGGCACTCATTGCAGTTCTAAAATAAAACTCAATTTTTTACTCCCCGTAGCATATATAAGTTATATATGCTAAAAAAATATTGCCCAAAAAAACTAAAACTTTAGTTGGAAAACTAAATATTTAGTTATACTTTTGCCTTTGGAAAATGATTTGATTATAAAGTACTTTTTACAACTATGAATACAAAAACACAAGAGTTAACACGTGCTGAGCTTGAGATTATGCAGATTCTTTGGAGGCTTGAGAAAGGGTTTGTAAACGATATTCTTGAGGCGATGCCTGCTCCCAAACTAGCCTACAATACCGTATCTACTATTGTGCGTATACTTGAAAAAAAGGGATTTGTAGAGCACAGAGCATACGGTAAGAGCCACGAGTACTACCCGCTTATCTTGCGAGAGGAGTACACAAGTAGATTTATGACAGGTGTTCTGAATAGTTTCTTTGGCGGCTCTATTGGCAATATGGTCAGTTTTCTGTCGCATGACAAGGGCATAACAGTAAGCGAGGCCGACGAAATTATTAAGATGTTGCAAAATAAAAAGTAGTATGTACGTCGTCGAAACAATTATATGTAGTGCACTACTCTATGCCCTTTATCGGCTACTACTTGAGGGTCGAGTGGCGCATAGCGTTGCAAGAGCATATCTTTTGCTATCGGTAGTGCTCGCAGTAGTGATTCCTCTGCTTGAGTTGCCAATACTACCATCAGAGCCTACTTTTAATGTGGTCGTAACGCCTTTAGAGGTTGCAGAGGAGTCTGCCGAGGTGAGTACAAGTGTGGCTGTAGAGCGTACTTTTGATTGGTTTTTTGCGCTGCAGACGGTCTATATTGTGATTGTTTTGCTCTCCATTATTCGATTTTGTGTAAGTATTACGAAGATATGTATGTTGCGCAGACATAGCAAGTTAAGCCACTATCGCCGTGTCGCTGTGGCAGAAAATAAGAGCATTTCTGAGCCATTCAGTTTCATACGTACAATCTTTGTTCAGACAGGCGAGAGTCGGGAGCAGGTGTTGCTACACGAATATAGCCATATTTCGCACCTCCATACTCTTGAGCGACTATTTTTCGAGCTTGCCCGTTGCCTGATGTGGTTTAATCCATTTGTGCATCTTATGGGTAATTCTATTTCGCAAGTGCATGAGTGGCAGGCAGATAGCGATGTTATCAGCGCAGGTTTCGATATTAACGAATACAGACAAATCATTTTCCACCAACTCTTTGGGTATAGCCCGGATATTACCTGTGGGTTGAATAAAAGTTTAACTAAAAAACGATTTATTATGATGACTACATTTAAGAGGGGCAGATTCCCTCTGCTGCGCATCCTGGCAGTAATTCCGATTGTGGTGGCTATGATTTTTGCTTTCGGCGCTGTTGCTGCAAAGGCTGAACCGACAGTTGTGGATAGCCCAGAGCCTAAAAATGTGATTGAAATTCGCAAGGGTGGCGAGCAGATTATGCTCAACAGCAAACCAGTAACGCTCAATAAGCTACCCGAGCTTATTGAGCAGACCGCCGACCACATTGTAACCATAGATGCCGAGGCAGATGTGCCAATGGGCAAGGTTGCGGATGTCAAGGAGGCTCTGCGAGGCGTTGAGAATCTGCGAATTAACTATGCTAAATCTGATGATGTAGAGCCACAGACAGCCTCTGAAACAACCGAGAGAGCTCCTGGTCGTAATGGCCCGGAAATCAAAATTGAGGTGATGGATGGTGGTAAAACTATCCTCTTCTGTGGCGCTCCGATGTCGTACGAGCAGCTACTTAAGACTCTGCCGCAGGTAAAGCCGCATGTAGTTATACTACATGTAGATAACGATGTTCCTGAACAGATGTGGGCAGAGATTCAGGGCGCACTTCGTGGGTTAAACACCCTGAAGGCGAACAACGTTAAGCCCGATCCACAGAGCAAAACTGTTAAAGCCTGCAATCTTCTCCAGGTGAAGGTTGCTGCCGACGGGACAATCCTTCTGCGAGGCAAGGAGTGCCGTAAAAATGAGCTGAAACGCGAGGTGAAACACTTTGTGCAGAACTACCACATCTACGCAATAAACACTCGCCGTCTGCATATCGGTAATCTGCATAATAAGGAGTACTCGGACTTCTCGACGACCTCTCTTACAATGCCTAACGGGCGAAAGGTCTGTTGTCCTGTAAGCAACGGCATGATCTCGGTAAGTAGCGATAGTAATGCCGCTTTTGATACTGTGCAACAGGTATTGAATACCATCTCCTCGGCATACAATGAACTGCGCCAGAGCCTCTCTCGTCGTGTCTATAACAAGTCGTACGATAAGCTTGATATACAGTATAAACAGATGATTGACAATGCCATACCGATTCGTGTTTATATGGCAGAGAGTTAAAGCAAAATCAGACCGACTAAAAAACTACTTTTTAATCGGTCTGATTTTCAGTGGTTGAATAAAAAATCTATTTTGAGGGCGAGTATAACGACAAAAGAGACTTTTATTTAGCTACTTTTATTTCTTATTAAAGGCATTCATCGTGCGCTCAAGGCCAACAGCGACAAACGAGAGAATGGCATCACCAAAGACCTTAAGGCGGGGAGGCATATTCTCACGCTCCTCTGCTGTCCACTCACCTAGAACGTAGTCAACCTGATGTCCACGACTAAAATCGCCACCAATACCGAAGCGCAGGCGGGCATAGTCAGTTGTCTGAAGTAGTTCAGCGATATTCTTAAGGCCATTATGACCGCCATCACTACCCTTTGTACGCATACGAAGTTCTCCAAATGGCAGAGCAATATCATCAACGACAACAAGTAGGTTCTGTCTCTCTATCTTCAGCTCTTGCAACCAGTATCTTACAGCCTTGCCCGACAAATTCATATATGTTGAGGGCTTAAGCAGTGTAACGATATGGCCACGATGACGAATAGTCGCCACATCTCCATACCGAGAAGAGATAAAAGAAGTGTCGGATGCCGCAGCAAGGGCATCCAACACTTTGAATCCGATGTTGTGTCTTGTATTGGCATACTCGGCGCCAATATTTCCAAGACCTACAACAAGATATTTCATCTTCAGTCGGTTTTACTACTGCTGAGCAGCTGCACCACGTGAAGCACGTGTTACACGTACTGCACAAACAGCCTGAGTTGCAGGAGAAACGAACTCAAGACCCTCGAACTTAAGGTCGCCTACGAAGATAGTCTGACCAACCTTGAGTGGAGTAACATCAACAACGAGCTCATCTGGAAGGTTCTCAACCATAGCCTTAACAACGAGCTTACGAGCAGAAAGTGCAAGCTTACCACCAATCTTAACACCCTCAGCAGTACCTGTAAGACGTACTGGAATAGCGATAGATACTGGCTTACCCTCCTGAACACGATAGAAATCAATGTGGAGAATCTGCTCACGGATTGGGTGATACTGAACATCACGAAGCACTGCGAGTTCCTTCTTACCATCAATATCAAGCTCAACGATGTAAGAGTTAGGAGTGTAGATAAGAGGCTTTACTGACTTCTCATCGATTGCGAAAGATACATTCTCACCTCCACCGTAAATTACGCATGGGATAAGACCCTGGCGACGAACTGCCTTTGTTGCCTTCTTACCATACTCGGCACGAGGCGCTGCTGTAATAGCAATTGTTTTCATTGTTTTGAAATATTTAAATTGTTAGTACCTACGGCGGCACTCAGTCTGCACCCGTAGTGCAGCCCCCATAACCGCCTGATTTGGGCACAAAAGTAGAAATAATTTTCAATATATCAAAATTTTCAGTCTCCAAAGAGCTTGATTATCAAAACAAAATCCCGCAGCACGCTACGGGATTGATATTAGAAACAATTTTGCTCTTACTTGCGAATTGCAGCTACACCTGGAAGCTCCTTACCCTCCATGTACTCAAGAAGGGCACCACCACCGGTTGATACATAAGATACCTTATCTGCAAGGCCAAACTTATTGATACAAGCTACAGAGTCGCCACCACCGATAAGTGAGTAAGCACCTGCAGATGTTGCCTCTGCAATAGCCTCTGCAACAGCACGAGAGCCTGTTGAGAACTTATTAATCTCAAATACACCTACAGGGCCATTCCAAAGGATAGTCTTGCTCTCAAGAATCTCCTTGCGGAAGAGCTCCTTACCGCCCTCAGCGATATCGACACCCTCCCACTCAGCAGGAATCTCCTTTACAGGAGCAGACTTAGTATTTGCATTCTCAGAGAAGTCGTCTGCAATCAGAGCATCTGGTGACATTACAAACTTGATACCTTTTGCCTTAGCCTTCTCAAGAATATCGAGTGCTACAGGGAACATATCAGGCTCACAGATACTCTTACCTACCTGACCGCCGAGTGCGCCTGCAAAGGTGTAAGTCATACCACCACCGATGATAATCTTATCAACCTTCTCCATCAACTTCTCGATAATAGTAATCTTAGTAGAAACCTTTGAGCCTCCTACAATAGCTGTAAATGGACGCTGTGGGTTCTGCATAACGCCGTCAATAGCCTTAAGCTCGTTCTCCATAACATAACCGAACATCTTATCATGTGGGAAATAATCAGCGATAAGAGCTGTTGAAGAGTGAGCACGGTGTGCAGTACCAAATGCATCGTTGATATAGCAGTCAGCATAAGAAGCAAGTTTCTTTACAAACTCCTTCTGTGGACCCTCCTTAAGAGCCTTCTTAGCTGCCTTCTTCTCCTCGTCAGTTGCATCCTCAGCAAGGCCACGTGGCTTACCCTCCTCCTCAGCATAGAAACGGAGGTTCTCAAGCAACATTACCTCACCTGGCTTAAGATTAGCAGCCATCTCTGCTGCCTTCTCACCCATACAGTCGCCAGCAAACTGAATCTTTACACCAAGACGAGCCTCAATTGCAGGGATAATCTGCTCAAGAGAAAACTTTGGATCTGGATTTTTCTTAGGACGGCCAAGGTGCGACATAAGAATAACTGCACCACCCTTCTCAAGAACCTTCTTGATAGTAGGAATAGCTGCACGAATACGAGTGTCATCTGTTACCTGACCCTCACCATTAAGAGGCACATTGAAGTCAACGCGAATAATCGCGCGCTTGCCTGTAAAATCATAGTTGTCAATAGCAAACATAGTGATTTAATTTAAGTTTATAATTGTATCTACACTTTCTGCCACAAATTTACAAAAATTATTCTAAAATCACAAAATGCAATCCAAGAAAGAGAGCCTCTCCTTCCCCCAAAGGAGAGTGTTACAACAGGCTAACAGCTAAAGGCGATGTTCAAACTCGAACTTCGCTCCATTACAACTAAAAAAATTCCAGCGATGGATAGTACTTGAACGTACAGCCATCGCTGAAATCTTTTATTAGAGGAAGTAGGTATGCCCTTTAAGGGCAAAACCAAATTACATCTTCTTACCTACATTAGTACGCTTAGCACCCTTAGCTGCTGAAGCCTTTGCTGCAGTATTCTTAGGAGCTGCAGTCTTAGCTACCTTCTTCTCCTCACCCTCCTCGGTGCTCTTCTTACGAGAGCGACGAGTCTTAGGCTTAGCCTCTGCAGGAGCTGCAGCGGTTGGAGCTACACCGGTAGTGTAAGCCTCGTTGAAGTCAACGAACTCGATGATACACATATCTGCGCCATCACCAAGACGGAAACCGGTCTTAAGAATACGAGTATAGCCGCCTGGACGCTCTGCAATCTTTGGAGCGATAGTACGGAACAACTCTGTAACAGCCTCCTTTTGCTTGAGGTATGAGAATACTACACGACGAGAGTGTGTAGTGTCCTCCTTTGAGCGTGTTACGAGAGGCTCAACGAACTGGCGAACAGCCTTTGCCTTCGCAACAGTTGTCTCGATACGCTTGTGGAGAATCAGGGACGATGCCATGTTTGACAACATTGCCTTACGGTGGCCTGCCTGTCTGCCAAGGTGGTTAAAATTCTTATTGTGTCTCATTTGATTTAATCTTTATCAAGTTTGTACATAGATACATCCATTCCGAACTTCAGGTCGAGTGAAGCGAGCAGAGCATCGAGCTCTGTAAGCGACTTCTTACCAAAATTACGGAATTTGAGCAGTTCGCTGCGATTGAGCTTTACAAGGTCGCCGATTGTCTCAACGTCAGCAGCCTTAAGGCAGTTGAGTGCGCGAACACTCAAATCCTTATCGACAAGCTTAGTCTTGAGCAATTGACGCATGTGAAGCTCTGGCTCGTTAAGATCATTTTCAGAACCTGTATCCTCAAGATTGAAGTTCATCTTCTCATCTGAGAAGAGCATAAAGTGCTGAATAAGGATCTTTGCAGCCTCCTTCAACGCATCGTTTGGTTTAATTGAGCCATCTGTGGTGATCTCCAAGCAGAGTTTCTCATAGTCGGTACGCTGCTCGACACGGTAGTCCTCTCTAGACCACTTTACATTCACGATTGGTGTGAAAATAGAGTCGATTGGCAGTACTCCAAACTCGCAGTTCTCTGGAGTATTCTCCTCTGCTGGTACATAACCGCGACCCTTACCAATAGTAATTGTCAGCTGCATCTTTGTACCTGGAGCCAAACGGCAGATCAAAAGATCTGGATTAAGAACCTTAAACGATGTGAGGAAGTTCGAGATATACCCTGCAGTAAGTTCTGTAACACCTGCAACGTTGATGGACGCCTTTTCAGACTCCTGATTCTCTACAGTGCGGATGAAGCGTACCTTTTTCAGGTTCAGAATGATATTTAGCATATCCTCCATCACGCCCGGAACAGCGGCAAACTCGTGGTCAACGCCCGCTACCTTTACCGTTGTAATGGCATAACCCTCCAACGACGACAGCAGCACGCGGCGCAAAGCATTACCGATGGTCATTGCATAACCTGGCTCCAACGGACGGAACTCAAACTTTCCGTAAGTTGCAGTAGATTCAAGAATGCAAACCTCATCAGGTCTTTGAAACGCTAATATTGCCATAATTTTACTACAGTTATTTATTGTTAATTACTATTTCGAGTAGAGCTCGACGATGAACTGCTCCTTGATGTTCTCTGGAATCTCCTCACGCTCTGGCTTCTGGAGGAACTTACCGCTAAGGGTAGCACCATCCCACTCAAGCCATGAATAACGGCTGTGGTTTGTGCCAAGGAGTGATGAGGTAATTACCTCAAGAGACTTTGACTTCTCACGAACCGATACTACATCACCCTCACGGAGTGTGTAAGATGGGATATTGACAACATTGCCGTTCACGCAGATATGACGGTGTGATACGAGCTGACGTGCTGCTGCACGGGTTGGAGCGATACCAAGACGGTACACTACATTGTCCAAACGGCACTCAAGCAACTTAAGGAGGTTCTCACCTGTAATACCGCCCATACGAGCTGCCTGCTCATAAGTACGTGAGAACTGCTTCTCAAGAATACCATAGGTATATTTTGCCTTCTGCTTCTCATTAAGCTGGACACCATACTCAGTAACCTTCTTGCGCTTGCGTGCAAGACCGTGCTGTCCTGGTGGGACATTACGCTTGTCAAGACTCTTGTCAGCGCCGTAAATAGCCTCGCCAAATCTTCTTGCGATTTTGGTCTTTGGTCCTATATATCTTGCCATAATTGTTTTAACTTTTTGATTTTTGTAATGTAAATTGTTTACTCAGCTCCGTCGATTAGCATTATACGCGACGACGGTTAGGAGCACGGCATCCATTGTGTGGCAGTGGAGTTACATCGATAATCTCTGTAACCTCGATACCTGCACCATGAATAGTACGAACTGCACTCTCACGACCCTGACCTGGACCCTTCACATAAACCTTTACCTTACGAAGACCCATATCAAAAGCAACCTTTGCGCAATCTGCGGCTGCAGTCTGTGCTGCATATGGAGTGTTCTTCTTAGAACCACGGAAACCCATCTTACCTGCTGATGACCAACTGATTACCTCACCGATCTCATTGGTAATGGTTACGATAACATTATTGAAAGTTGAGTGTACGAATGCCATACCGGTCTGACCAACCTTAACAACCTTCTTCTTAACTGTTCCTGTTTTCTTTGCCATAACTCTCCAATATTACTTAGTTGCCTTTTTCTTGTTTGCTACGGTCTTCTTCTTACCCTTACGAGTACGTGCGTTGTTCTTGGTACTCTGACCACGAACAGGAAGACCAATACGATGGCGGATACCACGGTAGCAACCGATATCCATCAATCGCTTAATATTCAACTGTACAAGTGAGCGGCACTCGCCCTCTACCTTGATGTCCATCTCAGCAATTGCAGAACGAATTGCACCGACCTGCTCGTCTGTCCAGTTCTCAACCTTAATATCGTAGCTGATGCCACACTTATCGAGGATCTTCTGAGCAGTGCTACGACCAATACCATAGATATAGGTCAGACCGATCTCACCTCGCTTATTTTTTGGTAAATCTACACCGACTATACGTGCCATAAATTTTCTTTTTCTTAATTTTTAATCGTTTACTATTTACCCTTGGCGCATTTTGAACTTAGGATTTTTCTTGCAAATCACATAGAGTTTACCCTTGCGACGAACAATCTTGCAATCCTCACTTCTTTTCTTAATTGATGCTTTTACTTTCATGATTAAGCAATCTTTTGTGTTTGGTAAATTTTATTTGTAGCGGAATGATATACGACCTTTACTCAAGTCGTATGGTGTCATCTCCACCTTTACTTTATCACCGGGAAGAATCTTTATATAGTGCATACGCATCTTTCCGGAGATATGAGCGGTTATTACGTGGCCATTATCAAGCTCCACACGGAACATCGCATTTGACAACGCCTCGATAATTGTACCGTCTCTTTCAATAGCAGTCTGTTTTGCCATAGGAGGTTGTTTCGCTTTGTTTAAAAGTTACTGTTCAATGATGCTGAAGTCTGTCAGCACATCTGGGCCATCCTTGCGGATTGCAACAGCAAACTCATAGTGTGCTGCCGGCTTACGATCTCTTGTTCTAACGGTCCATCCGTCTCTCTCAAAAACAATCGCTCTGCTGCCCATCGTAATCATCGGTTCAATGCAGATTACCATTCCCTCCTTGAGAACCGGTCCTCTGCCTCGCAAACCGTAGTTTGGGACACCTGGGGATTCGTGCATTTTTCTTCCCAATCCGTGTCCCTCCAGTTCACGCACTACGCCGTAACCGAAACTTTCAGCGTAGTCTTGCACTGCTGCAGATATATCGCCTATGCGATTTCCTGCCTTTGCCTGTGCTGTACCTCTATAAAGAGCCTCTTTGGTAACATCTAATAGCTGACGAACATCATCTGCTATCTCTCCTACGGCAAACGTATATGCCGAATCACCAACAAACCCCTTCATAAATGTACCAATGTCAACCGATACAATATCGCCCTCTTTGATTACGATTTTGTCTGACGGAATACCATGAACCACCTGCTCATTGACCGAAACGGTGATTGATGCTGGATAGCCTTGATATCCCAGAAAAGCTGGAGTTGCACCATGCGAACGGATAAATTCATCTGCTATTTTATCCAATTGCTTGGCAGTTACACCGGGTTTAATGTGTCGCCCAACCTCAGCAAGTGTTTTACTTACTAAGATGTTGTTCTCACGGAGCAACTCTATCTCTTCGTCTGTCTTCAGATATATCATCTCAGACTATTGGCTAAACTATTAACGGCGACCTTGAATACGTCCGGTCTTCATAAGACCGTCATAATGACGATTCAAAAGGTGGCTCTCAATCTGCTGGAGAGTGTCAAGAACTACACCTACCATAATAAGCAGTGATGTACCTCCGTAGAAGTAAGCAAATGCCTGCTGTACACCCAAGAACTTCATTGCAAGTGCAGGAAGAATTGATACAACTGCAAGGAAGATTGAACCTGGAAGGGTAATTCTTGTAATAATGTTGTCGATATAGGTAACTGTACTCTTACCTGGCTTAACACCAGGGATAAAGCCGTTGTTACGCTTCATATCGTCAGCCATTTGTTGAGGGTTGATGATAATCGCTGTGTAGAAATAAGTAAACAGGATTACCAACACTGCAAGTGTAAGGTTGTACCAGAAGCCTGTCATATCAGCGAATGCGCCGGCAAACTTTGGTGCAACATTAGCAAAGAGCATAGGGATAAACATCAGTGCCTGTGCAAAGATGATTGGCATTACGTTTGCCGCATTCATCTTAAGTGGAATATACTGACGAACACCACCATACTGCTTGTTGCCAACAATACGCTTTGCGTACTGTACAGGCACCTTACGTACAGCCTGTACAACTGCGATTGTTGCCAAGAATACCAAGAAGAGAAGCACCAACTCGATAATGATCATAATAAGTGATCCTGTCGAAGTGTTAAGACGTGCACTCAACTCTGCCAAAAGGGCGTGTGGAAGACGAGCCACGATACCAATCATGATGATCAATGACACACCATTTCCGATACCCTTGTCGGTAATCTTCTCGCCCAACCACATTACGAACATGGTACCGGCGATCAGAATGATAGTAGCATAAACGGTGAAGATAAATGTGTTGCCATAAACAAACGCCTCTGGTACCTGGTGGTAGAGGTTAGCAACATAAGCGGGACCCTGAAGTGCAAGTACCGCAATGGTAAGCAAGCGTGTCCACTGATTCATCTTTCTTCTTCCGCTCTCACCCTCTTTCATCAACTTCTGAACGGCAGGAACCATCATACCGAGCAGCTGGATGATAATTGAGGCAGTAATATACGGCATAACTCCGAGAGCAAAGATTGCTGCGTTGGCAAATGCACCACCAGAGAATACGTTGAGCAGGCCGAGAAGGCTATTGCTGTCCATCTGGTTTGCCAGAGCTGAGCCCGCACCAAGAAGGTTAGGGTCGATACCCGGAATTACTACATAACAGCCCAAACGATATACAAGAATAAGGAGGCAAGTGTAAAGAAGACGCTTGCGAAGCTCCTCAATCTTGAATATGTTTTTAACTGTCTCTACAAGTTTCTTGTTGGTTGCGAGCAGTGCAATAATCACTAACAGCAACGCACCAACAATCAGATAACTTTTCATTTTATTTAGGTTTTAGCCTGTTTTACAATTTAACAACACTTCCGCCGGCTGCTACAATAGCTGCCTCTGCGCTCTTTGAGAACGCATGTGCAGTAACTGTGAGAGCCTTTGTAAGAGTGCCATTGCCCAAAATCTTAACACGGTCGTTGCCTGATACGAAACCAGCTGCTACCAATGTGTCAATATTTACCTCTGCAATCTCGCTCTTTGTAGCAAGCTCCTCAAGGATAGAGAGGTTAATAGGCTTAAACTCTACTCTCTTCAGGTTAGTGAAACCGAACTTAGGAAGGCGACGCTGGAGTGGCATCTGACCACCCTCGAAGCCCAACTTACGTGAGTAACCAGAACGAGACTGAGCTCCCTTGTTACCACGAGTCGAATAACCACCATGTCCCGAACCTGCACCGCGACCTACTCGCTTGTCGTGATGTGTAGAACCCTTTGCGGGTTTAAGGTTATTGAGTTCCATTTAATAATCCTCCTTCTTATTCGTTAACTTCTTCAACTTTTACAAGGTGCTTTACGCGCTCTACCATACCGAGAATGATTGCAGAGTCGCTATGCTTAACGCTCTGGTTCATCTTGCGCAGGCCTAGAGCATCGAGGTTCTTGCACTGCTGTGCAGTAGCACCGATGCGGCTCTTGATCTGTGTAATCTTCAATGTTGCCATAACTGTTCACAAATTAACCGTTAAACACCTGTTTGAGGGAGATACCACGTGTCTGAGCCACTGTGTATGCGTCGCGCAACTCGCAAAGTGCTGCTACGGTAGCCTTTACAAGGTTGTGTGGGTTAGATGAGCCCTTGCTCTTTGCCAACACGTTCTTGATACCTACCGACTCAAGCACTGCACGCATTGCACCACCGGCGATAATACCGGTACCG
>JAFOBG010000043.1 GCA_017381935.1 Alistipes sp. | reverse complement strand
TCTCCAACAAGCATTGGCTCTATTTTTCTCAAACACAGAGATCAAATCACCCTTTGTCCAAACAGTTTTGCACTCTTCGTTTAACTGAATACGTGTATCACTCTGCTCCTCAAAAGAGACAAAAATCTGATTCTCACCTATTGGCAGACACTCGACATCTTTCGTCATATCTGTCGTACATGATACAGCGAAAAGAGTTGCAATAGCAGCAAAAAGGTAGAATTTTTTCATATCGCTAAAATTTTAATATTTGCAGAAATAGAATTTGACTTTACAAAGTTAGAAAAAATTCCGCAAAGGGAGCTCTATTTCGGGATTTATTTATCCACTCTTGATTAAACTATATAAAAGTCCACACGGAAAGAACTGAAATAAAAGCAAAACGTTTAAAGAAAATAGTTTCTTGATATTATATATCAAACTGTCGAGCACTATATTTTTTGAAAAAAATTCAGTACTTTTTATTGCATAGTACTAAACATTGTATTATATTTGCACCATAAAACAACTATTAAATACCAAAGAACTATGAAAGAGACAATCAGTGCAAACATTGGTGGCCGAGCATTTACCATAGACAAGGATGCTTTTGAAAAGTTAAGCGGCTATCTAAGTGATGTTCACAGCCGAATCTCCGACCCTACAGGTGAGGCAATGACAGACATTGAGAGCGCTATAGCGGATATCTTTACACAGGCATTGAGTTCAACGATGATGGTTGTTACTCTGCCAATGGTAGATAGTGCTATTCGCCGTATGGGCACACCTGATGATTTTGGTCCTAATCGTAGCTACAATACGACAAATAGTGAAAAAAGTGAGTACAAGCAACTGCGTCGCAGTAAAAAGGACCGTTCAATAGCAGGAATTTGTGGTGGTATTGCTCACTATTTTGATTTTGAGTCATCTATAGTACGCCTTATAATGCTACTACTCTTCCTTTTTGGAGGATTATCGTTGTGGGTATATATAATTCTATGGTTACTTATACCTGAAGAGAATTAATTGAGCGCCAATCTTTTAGATTTTAAGTAAGAGTTTATAACGCTATTATGTTTTATAGATGATAGCAGAGAGAAGGCTATAAACACTGCATAAAAACAAAAAGAACAAAATTATGAGAGAAGATAATGCTAAAATACAGATGCGTAAAGGCATCTTAGACTACTGCATCCTTGCAATACTTGCCGGAAAGGATTCGTATGCGCCAGCAATTATTGCGGAGCTAAAAAAGGCTGAGATGATTGTGGTTGAGGGTACGCTCTACCCTATTTTGACAAGAATGAAGAATGCCGGCTATCTGACATATCGTTGGGAGGAGTCGCCACAAGGGCCTCCAAGAAAGTACTACACTCTGACAGAGAACGGTAGAAAGTACCTTCGTTCACTTGATGAGGCGTGGGATAAGCTCGTTGAGCAGATTAATGCTATTAGAGGTAAATAAATTAGGATAGGTTATGAAGCGATATTTAATAATGATTGTAGCGATACTCACAATGGGTATAGTAGCTGTAAATGCGGCTAATGACAAGGTAATTATGAAAGCGGTAAAGAGCAATATGGACTTTACAGCTATAGAGGTTAATGGCCTTATCAGAGTAGTTATAGAGAAGCGCACAGAAGGTAATATAATTATTCGATCAATAGATAGGTTGATGCCACACATAAAGTTGGAAGTAGAGGGCAAGACGCTCAAAATATCGAGCGACCTAAAGCAGATTAATCAAAATGACAACATCCCTATTGCTGAGGTATATCTACCCTACAATGGACATCTTTGTAGTTTTGAGGCTACAGCTGTATCATCTATTGACATTAAGCCATTTATCTCCACTAAAAAGCTTGACATAGAGTGTGTTGGAGGTTCAAGCATCACAATAGATGCAAAAACCGACAAAGCATCAATAGAGGTTGCGGGGGCTTCAAGAGTAAAGGCTGCAATAGAGTGTGTAAGCATGAATGCGGAGGTTGCAGGAGCAGCAACGCTGACCCTTGAAGGAAGTGCAACAAAAGCAGATATGGAGGTAGCAGGCGCTGCAACACTCAACGCTGACAAGTTTAACTGTTCGCAACTTGAAACAGAGGTTGTAGGTGCATCAAAGGCAACAGTCAAGGCAGATATCTGCACTATAGATGTTGTAGGTGCTTCAAGTGCTACTGTAGAGTGTACAACACAGCTTAACGCATCTGCTATTGGAGCATCGTCAATAAGATATATAGGCGACTGCCAGGTAAACATTATTGAGAATATGGGCGCAAGTTCAATAAAAAAGAAATAGGTATGAACGAGATTAAGAAGTGTAGTATTTCAGGCATTGCCTTTATACTTGAGAAAGTGGCATACAACCGCATAAGCAGCTATATTGACTCTCTAAAAAGGGCTTATAAGGACAATCCCGACTCTACAGAGATTATAGCCGACATTGAGGCTCGTATTGCAGAACTGATACTCTCTGCACAAAAAGACCCTCAGCAGATTGTCTGTCTGCCTCTGATTGAGAATATAATAGCACAACTTGGTAGTGCTGAAGATATATCGGAAAGCGAGCAGAAGGATAGTAATACAACTACAGAGACCCGTATTGCAAGACGATTATATCGAGATATGAAAGATAGCAAGCTGGGTGGAGTCTGCTCAGGATTGGGAAAATACTTCAATATGGACCCTGTATGGATACGTCTTGCAATGTTCTCTCCGCTGATTTTGATGCCTATCAGCAATCTATCAATCCACATATATTGGTTTAATGACCTCGGAAAGAACATATTTGGAGTTATGATTGTTGTATATCTTATACTATGGTTTGTAATTCCAGAGGCTAAAAGCGCTCGCCAAAAGCTTGAGATGGAGGGCGAAACGATAACAGCAAAGTCTATTGCAGAGCGTCAGCAGACAGCAACCGACGAACAGATAGCCAAATCAAGCATGGCCAGATTTATAGCAGGACTCGGAAAGTTTGCCGTTGCATGTCTAAAACTGTTTGTGGCTCTTGTAATATTTGCTTTAGTACTCTTCTGTATGGGTCTTATCGCCGCTTTCCTCGCTATGGCTACTGGCATAGGCACAACACTTATTCAGGCAGGTAACCTCGGTACACTTGCAGATGTAATTACCACATTTGGCACTGGATTGCCACTATTTGCGGTATGCGTTGTTCTGGTACCAATAATGGTTATAATATACCTCCTTGCATCACTTATCATCGGCAGCAAACCTCGCGGATGGGTACTTCTCTGCTCTCTGATTGTATGGATACTATTTATTATCGGCATATTTACTGTAGCGCACGATGTTGTAACAAATATGCACGAGGATGAGATAGAGAGAATACTCAAGCACGATTGGGATGACGCTCGAATATTAGAACCTTTAGATACCATAGAGTACAATAAACTACTCTCAGACCCTTCTGCTGTCAGCATTGACTAATAAACAGATAAAAATCTTTTCAGAAAGCGACTATCTCAGTCGCTTTTTTTGTATCTTTGTAAAATTATTAGTCCTATGGAACAATATTTAGAGATAGTAGGTGTCATTGTAGGTGCTATATACCTATGGTTAGAGTATAGAGCAAGCATCTACCTATGGATAGCAAGTATTATTATGCCTGCAATATATCTTGTTGTATTCTACGATGCAGGACTATATGCTGACACAGCAATAAACATCTATTACCTTATAATTGCCATCTATGGATGGTATGCATGGAAGAGGGGTAACCCTGATAATCAAGAGCTATCAATCACCCATATTTCAACACGTCAGGCTATAACTATGGTAGCATTGTATGTCGTGATGCAGGTGGCAATATCGCTCGTTCTAATACATCTGACAGATAGTGATGTACCGTGGTTTAACGGACTTACTTCAGCTCTAAGTATTGTCGGAATGTGGATGTTGGCACGCAAATGGATTGAGCAATGGATTGTCTGGGCCGTGGTTGATATCCTCTCTGCAGGATTATACTGCTACAAAGGGTTATACTTAACAGCCTTACTATACGTTATATATGCAATAATCGCCTTTTTTGGATATCGTAAATGGCGACAAATGATGATTGGACAAGATGCTAAACAATAGAGAGATAGATGCCGTAATTGTGGCTAATGGTGATTTTCCTTCAAATGAGATACCCCTGCAAATACTCTTTGATAGCCCTCTTACCATCTGTTGCGATGGTGGAGCAGATGAGTACATTAAAAGAGGATATACCCCCGATATAATTATCGGAGATGGCGACTCTATCTCAGACCAAAACCGAATACATTTTGCCGATATTATCCACTATGAGGCAGATCAGCAGACCAACGACCAGACCAAGGCTGTCAAATACCTACTTTCACAGGGCAAAAACCGAATAGCTATTATCGGTGCAACAGGCAAGCGAGATGACCACACAATTGGCAATATTGCACTTCTTGCAGAGTATCTTACAATGGGTGCCGATATAAGGAGCTACACCGATTACGGAGTATTTATACCATGTTCTGGTTGCTCAATATTCCGTTGCAAACCTGGTGCGCAGGTGTCTATATTTAATATCAATGCAAAGGGATTTTATTCTGAAGCTCTTGCCTATCCACTCTACGATTTCACAGCACTATGGCAAGGTACGCTCAATGAAGCAATAACAGACCATTTTACAATCTCCGCACAAGGAGAGTATATTGTCTATATAACATACGAAAGCAAGTCAAAATAACTATGGGAACTATTAAGTGTATTGGAATTCTCACTTCCGGTGGCGATGCACCAGGAATGAATGCGGCAATTAGAGCCGTAACACGAGCAGCTCGATACAATGGCTGGGGCGTAAAGGGCATTATGCGTGGTTATAAAGGTCTTATTACAGGCGAAGTAGAAGATTTCCACTCAAATAGCGTAAGCAACATAATACAGCGTGGCGGAACAATCCTCAAAACTGCACGTTGCAAAGAGTTCATGACAATTGAAGGGCGAACTTTAGCCTACAACAATATGCGAGCTGAGGGTATTGATGCTCTTGTAGTTATCGGAGGAGATGGAACTATAACAGGAGCAAAGGTCTTTGCCGAGGAGTTTGACATTCCGATTGTAGCTCTACCAGGAACTATTGACAACGATTTGTCTGGCACCGATGTTACAATAGGCTACGATACGGCCCTTAATACAATAGTTGAGGCTGTAGATAAATTACGAGATACTGCAACCTCACATGAGCGTCTATTTTTTGTTGAGGTTATGGGTCGCAGAGCTGGTTACTTAGCTCTAAACGGGGCTATTGCCTCAGGAGCTGAGGCGGCTATAATTCCCGAAGCTGCGACAGGAGATGACCAACTCAAGACATTGATAGATAACGGATTTCGCAAAAGCAAGAATTCCGCCATTGTCCTTGTAGCCGAGGACCCTGAGACAGGTGGAGCAATGGGGTTGGCTGAGAGAGTAAAAAACGAGTATCCACAGTATGATGCCAGAGTAACTATTCTCGGACATATTCAGAGAGGAGGTTCTCCGACAGCTCAGGACCGCATCTTGGCCTCAAGACTCGGAGGAGCAGCTATTGAGGCTCTGAAAGAGGGTCAGAGAAATATTATGGTGGGTATTAGAAATGGTGAGATTGCATATACCCCATTCAGTCAAGCTCTAAGCCATACTAAAAGCGTAAAACAGAGCAACATAGAGTTAGTCAAAATATTATCAATTTAACAATAAATACCCAAACAAATGAAGAGTGTAATAGGCATCGGAAATGCCCTTACAGATATGTTAGTCAACCTCAAGGACGATGAGGTCTTAGAAAAATACAACATTGCCAGAGGCTCAATGTCGCTTGTTGATAGCAAACTGCAATCAGAAGTCTCAAAAGCTGTAGCAGGTCGTCCATACTCGCTCTCCCTTGGAGGCTCTGCAGACAATACCATTCGAGCAATGGCTCGCCTTGGATGCAAAGTAGGATTTATCGGCAAGGTAGGACAAGATACTACGGGAGATTTCTTCGAGCAAGCGCTTGAAAATCTTGGCATAAAGCCTGTAATTTTCCGTGGAAAAAATCGCTCAGGAAAGTGTGTTTCGCTTATCTCTCCAGATGGCGAAAGAACTATGCTGACACACCTCGGAGCAGCACTTGAAATGAAGGCAGACGAGATTTCAAACGACATTTTCAAAGGCTACGACTGTCTATACATAGAGGGATATCTTGTTCAAGACCACACACTTATAGAGTCCGTTGCTCGAAATGCAAAGAGTTGCAACCTCAAAGTTGCAATCGACCTTGCAAGTTTTAATGTGGTAGAAGAGAACCTCGATTTCCTGCGAGACTTAGTTGAAAAATATGTTGATATAGTCTTTGCCAACGAGGATGAGGCCAAGACCTTCACAGGCGAAGAAGAGCCAATAAATGCACTACAATATATCTCGCAGATGTGCGAATTGGCCGTGGTTAAAATCGGCATGAAGGGAGCTCTGATAAAGCAAGGCGAGAAGGTTGTCCATGTCGGTATTATGAAGGCTGCAAAGAGAGTCGATACGACAGGTGCCGGCGACTTCTATGCTGCAGGATTTCTCTATGGTATGACCGAGGGGCTTGATTTGCGTCAATGTGGAACTATCGGAGCCGTTACGGCAGGTAAAGTCATCGAAGTTGTCGGGACAACACTTGCTGACGAGGCTTGGGATGAAATTAACAGATATATCAAACGTGTAAAAACCGAAAAATACCTCTTCTAATGCGTAAACTACTATCAACTATTCTGCTTTTATTGGCACTTAGTGCAACTGGACAAACACGTCGTCTGCTCACTATGGAGGAGGCAATACTGAGCCGTGAACTGATTCCTCAAAACTACTCTATAGTGTGGGACAGCAACCATCCGAACCAATATCTACACAAAAGCGATACTACATGGTATGCCATAGATATACGCTCAGGCAAACAAAGTGCTATCAACGTCCCAACAACAACCAAAATGCCATCAGTGAGCGTAAAGTGTGTTGAGAACAATATAGTATGGATTGACGCCGATAAAACGGAGACAAAAGTTACCAATTTTACCGACAAGAATATCGTTGCTGGAAGTAGCGTTTCACGAAACGAGTTCGGCATTTCAGGTGGCCTTTTCCTCTCGCCAGATAAAACACAACTCGCTTTCTATCAGAAAGATGAGAGCAATGTATCGACCTTTCCTCTACTCGACATCACATCCCGCACAGGCACTCTGATTCAGATAAAATACCCGATGAACAGCATGTCATCCGAGAGGGTAAGTGTAGGCGTATATAACCACCAAACCAAAAAGACAATATACCTCAATGTTACAGACTTTGACGCAGAACGTTACCTAACAAATCTCACATGGTCTCCGGATAGCAAAACCATATACTTGCAAGTTCTTGACCGTGCACAGAAAAATATGCATCTCAACCTCTATTGTGCAGCTACGGGAGAGTTTATCAAAACTCTGCTTACAGAGCATAACGACAAGTATGTAGAGCCGAGTTTCCCGCTTTACTTCCTTAACACAGATAGCGACAAATTTATCTACACCACATCAAACCGCCACGGCTACCAAAATCTATATCTCTGCTCCGTCTCAAATGGCAACATAGAGCGTCTGACTGCTGTTGATGCAGATGTAGAGTATGCAGGTCAAAATGACAAATCTGTATTCTACTACTCAGCCGAAGTGTCGCCTATCGAGCGTCATCTGTTTGCAATAAAGCTAAGCAATCGCAAAAGTACACAGCTCACACGTGGCGAGGGATGGCATAATTGTAGAATATCACACGATGGCAAGTATTTTGCAGATAACTACTCAGCCCTTACTCTACCTCGTGTTGTTGGCATAGGTACAACCGATGGAAAGTTCTACCGAGAATTATTCCGTGCCGCAGACCCAAGCAAGGATTACAACTACTGCCCTATCGAGTTAGGTAGCATAAAGAGTGCCGATGGAAAATATGACAACTATTACCGCCTGATAAAACCGATAGACTTTAATCCGAACAAAAAGTATCCTGTAATACTGTACGTCTATGGAGGTCCTCATTCTCAGATGGTTACAAACTCATTCCAAGCGCAACTTCGCCGATGGGAAATGTATATGGCTCAGCGAGGATATGTCGTTTTTGTGATGGACAACCGAGGCACTGACAATCGTGGCCTGGAATTTGAGCAGGCTATTCATCGCCAATGCGGAGTGTGCGAAATAGAGGACCAAATGGCAGGTATTGAGTGGCTAAAGAGCCATCAGTGGGTTGACAGTGATAGAATTGGCGTACATGGTTGGTCCTATGGCGGATTTATGACAATCTCTCTGATGGTCAACTATCCTGAGACATTCAAAGTTGGTGTTGCAGGAGGCCCTGTTATAGATTGGAAATGGTACGAGGTAATGTATGGCGAGCGATATATGGAGACAGAGAGCACAAATGCTGAAGGATTGGCAAAAACATCTCTTATCCCACGTGCAAAAGATTTGAAAGGAAAGCTACTAATCTGCCAAGGCGCAGTAGATGATGTTGTGGTATGGCAGCACTCTTTAAATTTTATAGACGAGTGCATAAAAAACTGGATTGCTGTAGATTACTTCCCATACCCCCGAGCGCAACATAATGTCAGAGGCAAGGATAGAGTACACCTAATGCAGAAAGTTACAGACTATTTTGACGATTACTTGAAATAAATAATCAAAAAAAAGCTAAATGGAAGAGTTGCCTAATACTAAAAATTTACGACTGCTCTTCCTCTTTTTTTATAAAAAACATTTGGAAATCCATATTTTTTTACTATTTTTGTCTCGAATATACCGTCATAGTTTGTTTGATTTGCAGCTAATTGTGTTTAAAAGTATATACCACTTTTAACGTAGCTATTATAAATCAAGCATTTATGGCTTGTTCAACAAACAAAAAAACAGAAAGTTATACAACAAAATTTTAACTATTATTAATTCACTTTATTTTTAACTAAATTCAAACACCATGAAAAATTTCTTTCGTTTGATGATGGCTGCAGCAGTGATTTTTGGTGCAGTATCATGTGCAAAGAGCGATGTTGAGGTTGTTGGTAGCGGTGAGGTTAAGACTACTCTTACTGTTTCTCTTGCAGACCTCGG
>JAFOBG010000042.1 GCA_017381935.1 Alistipes sp. | reverse complement strand
GGGGCTTGATTCCGAGATTTTCACTCTCTACTAATTTGACAGCTATTGGCTGCATCTGTTCATTTTGTTGCATGTGGTAATCGTTTTTCTCTTGTTGTAGGCGCAAAGGTATAGAGAGAAAAAGAACATAGCAACTCTTTTGAACAAAGCAATAAAGAGCCGACTTTTTAGACTATTTTACACCTTATCATCCCCTTTAAAGGCCTCAATAGCACGCTGCACAGAGCCATGAAGGAGCAACAGATTATAAGCCTGCTCATAGCTTAGGTTGAGCAAATCGACAAGCATGCGGGTACCTCTGTCAACAAGTTTTTTGTTTGATAACTGCATGTTAACCATACGATTACCCTTTACACGACCAATGCCTATCATGGCTGTTGTGGTAATCATGTTGCAGACAAGTTTTTGAGCTGTTCCCGACTTCATTCTGGAGCTACCGGTAACAAACTCAGGGCCGACAACGGTCTCAATAGCAATCTGGGCCTGCTTTGCCGCAGGAGATTGACGATTAGATACAATGGCAGCAGTAAGTAACCCCTCTTCACCGGCTCGTTTGAGAACACCTACCACATAAGGAGTTGTTCCCGATGCCGCTATGCCGACAAGTGTATCAAGCGGCGTAGGGTTGAACTTCTCAAGGTCTCTCCAGCCCTGCTCCATATCATCTTCAGCCCCCTCAACGGGTATGCGAAGAGCCTTATCGCCACCCGCTATGATACCTATAATCACTGTCGGAGGCATACCGAATGTAGGAGGCACCTCCGAGGCGTCAAGCACTCCAAGGCGGCCACTTGTGCCGGCACCCATATAGAATAGACGACCTCCTCGCTTTAGACGAGGTATCAGCTGACTGACAAGAGCCTCTATAGCAGGCATTGCTCGCTCAACGGCATCTGCCACACGACTATCCTCTCTGTTAATGGATTGCAGACACTCCTTGACGCTCATTGTCTCAAGGTTGTCATAGTAAGATGGCTCCTCTGTAATTTTGCGGAAAGTAGAGTCAACGCTCTGCTCTTCACCACTGACAATGCCTGAGTGATAACGAGCTAAAGAGTCAATAGGAGATATCTGTACACTAACTAACTCAAAGCCCTCTCGCTCAAGCACTCTACGCAAAACACCCCTAAAGTAGTAGGCCACAGAGCCGATAGCATAGACCCTGCGAAACGGATATGCCCTTAAATTACGGCGGACAAACTGTTCAAAACACCCCTCCACTAATCTATCTACATAACTATCTTCAAGATTTGCAGAGAGGAAAGTAGCAAAACTTGCCAAGAAACGATTTGCCATAGGCTGGCGATATACTCGCTCCAAAATCTCGGCCTGCGAAAAAGAGTATTGCTCATTAAATCTATCTACAATATGTTGT
Organism: Alistipes sp.; assembly: GCA_017381935.1. Classification (GTDB taxonomy): domain Bacteria; phylum Bacteroidota; class Bacteroidia; order Bacteroidales; family Rikenellaceae; genus Alistipes. The sequence goes on along the minus strand of JAFOBG010000042.1, from coordinate 4,888 downwards.
GGTGCTACACCCTTGAAAATATCACCAATAAGCGCCTTGCCAAGAGCAGCTCCACTACCCTCATCACCCAAGATGTATCCCAACGCAGGGACTGAGGCACTCTTCTCGCCGTTATAGTAACAAGCTGAGTTTGAGCCCGTTCCTAAAATAACCACAATGCCGCTACCTTTACCCACCGAGCCTAAAACAGCACCTACCATATCACTATCTGCAGATACGGCTGCCTGTGGGAATTGTTTTTTGAGCAACCCTGAGAGCAAAATACTCTTTTCAGGAGTAACTCCGGCACCATACAGATAGATAGCCTCAATGCTATATTGAGCCAGGGCCGGTGCAACACTCTGTTGTAGCAGTAGCTCTATCTCCTCCTGGCTACGAGCAAAGGGGTTTATGCCATCTGTCTGAAATCTATCTATAATCGAGGCGGTAGAGGTATCGACAACAGCCCAATCACATGTCGTTGAGCCTCCATCTGCAATTACTATCATCTCTTCTTTGGTTTAATAAGTAGTACAAGGCCAATAAAGGTTATCAGTGCATTTACAATAAGCAGTTCATAGCTAAACTTATAGCCGTTAAACCAACGCTCAGAGTTCTGCTGAAGGACAAAACAGAGTATCGGCGCTACAATGGCAACAATGCCTACATAGCTACCTCTTACCCTCCACTTTGTAAAGATACCGAAGGCAAACAGTCCCAAGATAGGGCCATAGGTATAACTTGCCAGAGTATATACAGCATCTATGACATTGGTGCTATTGAGACGGAACAGTGCGCAAATTGTGGCGAACATAGCTACAGCCATGCAGATATGCACCCTTTTGCGTACTATAGTAAGTCGTTTGTCGTCAAAACGCTTTGCACCGCCCAGAATATCTATTGTAAATGAGGTTGTAAGGGCAGTCAGAGCCGAGCCGGCAGCCGAGTATGTCGAAGAGACAAGGCCGAGGATAAAGAGCACACCTACAACCAGAGGCATAGTTGAACTTGTCGCCACGGTAGGGAACATATTATCCGAGCCTGCAGGCAGAGTAATACCCATACGCTCAGCAAATGTGTATAGTATTACACCCAAAACAAGCAGCACAAAGATTATAATGGTCTGCAAAACAGCCGACACAACGAGGTTTTTCTGAGAGTCTCGATAATTTTTACATGCCAAACTGCGCTGCATCATATCCTGGTCAAGGCCCGTCATGGCAATAACCGAGAATAGACCTGCCAAAAACTGCTTGAAGAAGTAACGACGGTCGTTAATGTCGTCAAAGAAGAATACTCGGCTTCTATCATCGCTCTTTACCGTTGAGACAATCTCTGCAAATGAGAGGTCGAGTCGCTGCGATACAAACCATATAGACAGAGCAATGCTCAAAATAAGGCAGACTGTCTTTAGTGTGTCTGTCCATATCAACGACTTTACACCTCCCTGGAAGGTATAAAGCAGCACCAAGAGCACCGTTATAGCGGCATTTAACCAAAATGGCAATCCATAAGGCTCAAAGAGCAACAACTGCAGCACAGCGCAGATAAGGAACAGACGTACAGAGGCTCCTAAGAGTTTAGAGATAAAGAAAAACCAAGCTCCTGTCTTATATGCCCCAACACCAAAACGCTCCTCCAAATATCCGTATATCGAGACAAGCTGCATCTTGTAAAATAGCGGAATGAGCAGAAAGGCTATAACCATATAACCTGTCATAAAGCCCAAAGCCATCTGGAAATATGAGAAGCCACTTGCCGCAACCATTCCGGGAACAGAGACAAATGTTACTCCCGACATTGCCGCACCAACCATAGCGAGCATAACCATCCACCAACTCGATGAACGATTGCCCACAAAAAAGCCCTCATTATCTGCCCTACGCCCCGATATATAGGCAACGGTAAACAGAACTGCGATATAAATAACTATGGTCGCAATAATAACTGCTACATTCATAACTCAATATCTCTATTTGAAACCCTTAACTGCATGACGATAACCTTTAACCCTATTCCAAGCACCTCTTGTAAAGTCAGGAATGGCTACAGGCGCTGAGTTGTGGCGTATAGATACTGCACTTAACTCTATTGGACAGCACCACTCTGCAAGATCATACACATCCATATCAAGCGGTAGCCCATTTCTTAGGCAGTAAACCAAACGATAGTCCATAATATAGTCCATACCGCCATGACCACCTACTCTTCGTGCCTGCTCCTCAATCTGAACAGCTATAGGGTGCTTATATCGCTCCATCAACTCCTTTTTAATGCTATCCGGAACAAAACGATGCGTGTTCAGATTCTCTATATCCGCCTCGCCTTGTGCCTGCTTACCCAACAGATAACCCTGAATAGGATATTTGGTCGCATAGCCCTGTGTGCCGACAAGAGCATAATCTCGAGAGTATGGGCGAGGTGTCATAACGTTGTGGTGGAGCTGTATAACCTTACCATTCTCTGTGCGGATAAGGGTTGTTGTTTGGTCGCCATTTTGGAAATTATCTACCTTCTCACCCTTCATATCCTCCCAATACTTTGCACCCATGACACACTTTGTATCCATAGCTACAAGCATCTTCATACGGTCGCCACGGTGGATATTGAGCACCTGACAGATAGGGCCTATGCCGTGAGTCGGATAGACATCGCCTCTGTTATCACGATTGAAGAGCAGTCGCCAATTCTTATAATACTTATCCCAATACTCCTCCAAACAGTGAATATAGGCCCCCTCAACATGCAGTATCTCTCCAAAAAGACCTTGCTGAGCCATGTTGAGAGTCGTAAGCTCAAAGAAATCATATACACAATTCTCAAGCTGTATGCAGTGCTTGCGTGTGCGCTCAGAGGTGTCAATAAGTCGCCATATATCCTCCATAGTCATAGCAGCCGGAACCTCTATGGCCACATGCTTGCCATGCTCCATTGCATATATAGCCATCGGCACATGATTAACCCAGTCGGTCATAATATAGACCAAATCTATATCATCCCTCTGGCAAAGCTCTTTCCACGCCTCCTCTGAACCATAGTACTCGGCAGCAGGTTCTCTTCCCGCAGCTGTTAGATACTTTTGACTCTTCTCAATACCAGCCCTCTCAATATCACAAAGCGCAACAACCTGAGTACCTTCAATGTTCGCCCAACGCCTTACCGCACCTGGACCTCGCATGCCTAAGCCGATAAAACCAACCCTGACTCTCTCTATAGGCTCAGCGGCAAAACCAACCATGTCGCTCTGACCAGCAGCTCGCTTAGGGGTGCGATAGACAATAGTACCCTTGGAAAACTTGTACTGATTACGAGCATAAAGGTCGCCTGTCGAGAACAGTGATATTAAAAATATCAGAATAAATGTATATTTATGCATAATGAATAAATTGATTCTTTACACAAAAATAATCAATTTATAATCAAAAAACAAATAATGCAAATTTTGCGTTTTTGATTAGTAGTTGCAAGGATTGATTATAGAAAAAGTTTGTGAGAGTTTTTCTCACAAACATTAGAAAAGATATATTAAAGGTGCTTAATCCGCTGTATAGCGTTTGCTTTTATTAGTTACAGTTCGTCTGGCATTGGAACAGCTTTGCCCGTTGCTCGAATTGTCGGCATTGGGGCGTTCCAACTACGCAGTCTATTACTCAACTCTGCAGCAAGCCTCTTTACGATGTCGGGATGAGATGCGGCAACATTATCCCTCTCCCCCAGGTCTGAGTTGAGATTGTACAACTCAAGTGCTGCATCGTGCATACGATAGACCATTTTCCACTCACCGCAGCGAATGCCACCGACGGCGCAAGTAACGAAAGGCCTGTAAAATACTTCAGTTTCATAATTATACATATTTTTATAACATAAATATAGTAAAATTTATGTACAAATTAAAAATGGTATGAAGAATATAAGACCCTACTCAAACGACAAATGACAAGCACAACCCTAATACACGAGGCAAAGAGTGGCTGTAGCAATAAAAAAGAGACCTATACCCCGTCAAACCGACTTTTGGTATAGGTCTTTTTGCACCCATCTACGATGGTCTCAATCAATAGCTTAACAGTTATCTAATATCTGCTACAAAGATTTTATAGTTGGAAATGCGCCACGTAGCATAGCCATCACGCTATCATGCTCTGCACCCTCGCGCAAAACCATAATAATAGTATTATCTCCAGCAACAGTACCCAGCACATCGTGTGATTTACGGCTATCTACAATCACTCCGACAGCATTTGCATAGCCAGACTTAGTTATAATCACACCCACGTTTGCAGAGAACTTAACATCCAAAATAGCATCACCAAGATTTGATGTACCCAGCTCTGTGCGTGAGGCAATATGCTCAGCCGAAACATAGATATAACCCTTTTCAGGATGAGGCATCTTTGAGATATTTATCTCCTTAAAATCACGAGACAATGTACTTTGTGTTGCATGAACGCCACGACGTTCCAAATGCTGAATCAACTCCTCTTGAGAGCCAATCAACTCCTCTGAGATAATTCGTTTGATAAGACTTAAACGTTCGTTTTTCTTTCCCATAATATTCAAAAAAATCAACCATTGTTGCAAATTTAATCAAAATTTCTCCATTGACAACAAAAAAGAGCTATTTTTTATTAAAAAACATAAAAATATTTGCAAATTAATAAAAACTTCATACCTTTGCACCCGCAAACCAAGGGAGTTTAGCTCAGCTGGTTCAGAGCATCTGCCTTACAAGCAGAGGGTCGGCGGTTCGAATCCGTCAACTCCCACAAGAGCAACAAATTCAAACAGAAAGCCACTCAATTGAGTGGCTTTTGTTGTATATACGCAACTGTGAGTTTGCTCACAAAGGCAGCGTAGATACAACAAAATGAACTGTACGAAGTACAGATTTATGTTTGAATTTACTGCC
>JAFOBG010000041.1 GCA_017381935.1 Alistipes sp. | reverse complement strand
GCAAATATCGTCTCAAATACCTACGAAAATGGCAAGGGTGTGATTACCTTTGACGGGGAGGTAACGAAGATTGGAAATTATGCTTTCTATAACCGCTTAGGTTTGACAAGTATAACAATCCCCGATAGCGTAACTGAGATTAATGAGCGCGCTTTTTTTGATTCAGGTCTTTTAAATGTTACTATTCCCGATAATGTAAAGACAATCGGTAGAAGTGCTTTCCATGGCTGTGATAATCTTAGATCAGTCATAATCGGAGAAAATGTAGAATCAATAGGAAATGAAGCCTTTTATTCTTGTATGAATTTGAGCTCGGTATATTGTAAGGCGTCAGTTCCTCCTACTTTGGGTGAGTATGTATTCTACTATTGGAATTCTGACAAAGAGAAAGAACGGCCTTTAGGATGCGTTAAGTATGTGCCAAATGATTCATTAACTCTATATAAAAGTACATCTGGTTGGGGTAGTTCATACGGATATAATTATGATGTAATCTCGACTATTACTTACACAACTTCGGATTTTGAGGTTATTGTTGCTGACCTCCCAATTATGTCAAATACCTATAATAATGGTGTTGGAGAATTAATATTTTATGGTGATTTAGGTTCACTATCATCAAATGTTTTCTATAAAAATGTGAATCTCGCAAGTTTTGGTGGTGCATATGCGTCTGCAGATGGTCGAAGTTTGATTGTTGACGGAATTCTATTTGCTATAGCCCCATATGGCTTAAGTGAGTATAGTATTCCTAGTGGGGTTCATACAATTATTGCTAATGCTTTCAGTGGATGTAATCAGCTTTCTAGTATAACTATTCCTCAAAGCGTTACAGACATCAAGAATAATGCGTTTGCTAATTGTAATGCGCTGTCATCCATTATTTGTTATGCGACTACCCCTCCTACAATTGCTGAGGGCGTATTTACATGTGATTCAGCAACATTTTATATTAATGTGCCTCAGGATTATATTGCTGACTATATCGCAGATCCTTATTGGAGTATATATGAATCATATATATTAGCAATCTCAGATAGATCAAAATATGAAATTGGAGATTTGGTATCATATAATGGATCTGAAGGTGTTGTCTTCTTTGTGAGTGAAACAGTGGTTATGCTTTTATCAACAGATAGGACAACTTCAAATTGGGGCTTGTATGGAACTAAAATTGGTGCTGAAGACTCTTATAATGGCCGCAATAATGTAATAGTTGCTAAAGAAAAAGGTTATTTTAATTCATTGCCTCATTTTGTGTGGTGCGAAAATTATGGAGATGGTTGGTATTTACCAGCCAGTGGTGAACTGAAATTGGTCCGTTCAGTATATAGTACGATTAGCGAAACGATGACTAATAATGGTTTTGAGGGGATTGATGGTTATTATCGTTCATCTACAGAGTATGGATATTTTGATGCATTGATTGTTAGTTTGACTTCAGAATCTACAGGTGCTGTAAGCAAAAATGACATATATAATGTGCGAGCAATTACGGCATTTTAATTTGATACCAAAGTCTGATAATTAAATATTGCTTCAAATATCCAAAATTATTCTAACACAAAGGGCGGAATGCACCTCCCTTTGTTATAAAGAATGTCGCTACAAATTAAAACTCATTTGATTATCAGCCCCTCTCTAATACTTTATATTATTTAGGCGTATGTAGATTGCTCTGCATACGCCTTTATAAAGAGATTTAAGAAAAAGAAGGATATCGAGATTTTCGGTATCCTTCTTCATATACTACGCCCAGCATAGGCATATTATAAAGAGGAAGCTTACGCTCCGAGAAAGTAAGCCTCTGATAAAATGCATATTGTAGCGGGCGCTTTTAGTACTCCCAAATATTAACTCAATTGTGGTGTATGTAGTGAACTATGTAGTTCCTTCATACGCCACCTTAGTTTATTCACAATGCATCTTCGAAAAATACCCCGTTTCAGTGCTTTACTTTCGAAAGTTTTATCTGCTTTTGCACTCGTAGCTTTTTGACTTAATTACGACCTCCATGTAGTCTTCTATGTAGGATTTCGCAATTTTCGTAAAACAAACACTGAAAATCAATCAGTTTAAAATTACAACGCCTCTTCCCTTTAGGTTGAGGCGTTATTGTGTTATTGTTGGGTGAAGAGTACTATTGACCCACAGTATAGAAGCGGTCTTTTGGGAGAGCTTTCACTTTAGGGAGAGAACCAATGGTTTGGATACGTTCTTTAAAGAAGTTGCGAGTCTCTTCCCATGGATAATATGGGGCGGTAGGGCACTCTATAGGCAATAGGCACTCCTCTTCGTTATGGAGTAGTTTGACAAGTACCTTACCCTCTTTATTTCTATAAAATATCCACTGCAGGTTTGCAGCCATAGGTGTTATTTGGAAGTCTGCCCACTCGTATTTCAGTTGGTTGAAGTCCTCTACACGTGCGCTTTTGCCTACTACTTGCATAGCGGCCAAGGCTGAGATTATAGTGTAGTCGTGTCCAAATCGGAGAAAGGCTGTACGAGGGATATTGCCGCTATTTACTTGCTCTATAAGGTCGTCAGCATCTCGCACCACTTCATTTATAAGGTTTGCTCCATCTCCAAGGATTACGTCGCCCCAACGTACAGATGGTCCATAGAGTGCATATCTGTGTTTGTTTATCTGCTCCCAGATAGCAGCAATCTCTTCGCTTGTAAATAGGTCGTATATGCGAGTATCGCCTTCGGTATCTTGAATACAGATTGCCAAATAGAAGAGCGTACGCATAGGAGTAAAGAACTTTGCGCTATCTTGCTTAGCTATAAACTCTTTGGTGAATATGCGAGGGGCAATTTGCGGGATGCGCTTTGCTATCTCGGCGTTTATATATTTGTTTGTTACCTCTCCGGCCTCTTTGTATATTGCCTTACGACCGTATGAAGGACGGATATATACCTGTATTGAGTCGTTAGTGGTACGATAGATATTCAGTTTAGGATTTAGCTCTTTTAATCTCTCGTTAAAGGCTGCCATGCTTAGTATGCAACGAGGAGCGTCAGAAGAACGGCTCTCTACAAATGCATTTTTGCCCTTAAATAGCTTCGGAAATGAGCGATACATACGCTCTGCAATACCTCTGTGTTCAGATACGCCCTGTGGAGATAGCTCAGCCTCACGACCATAGGCTCGCTTAGCTATGGCATCTACGGTAGCATACAGCTTTTTGCCATACTCCGTAAGAGCATTCTGGCTATCAGCCTTTGCAAGAAGGGCTTGAGAATAACTATAAACTCCCTTAGAGGCGTGCCAACGAGAACCATGACGGCCAAAATGGCTGATATAGAATGGATTGTAACCCTTAGGTGCGGCTGTTGTCTTGGGGTTGGTAAAACGATAGGTATAGTATATTCCACCTGCAGCATCCGGATTTTTGGCAAAAAAGTCAGCGTTGAGACTTTGCGCAGATAGTGTTGTGGCAAGACAGAGTAGTAGGAATAGGGTTGTAATTCTGTATATCATGCTTATACCTAATATAATAATATGTTATTATTGAATCTGTGTTAACAGATAGCTACGAATGTCGTTCCAACGATAGTAAACACTCTCTACAGGTGTGGCAACGCTGCTATCTATAATCTGTTCACGCTCATTGTGGAGAATTTTAACCAAAATGTCATCACTCTTATTACTACGGTAGAATATCAACTGTATATTGGCTCCCATAGGTGTAACCTCGTTAATACACCACTTATAGCTCACTTCCTCCCAATCATCAGAGACGGTATCTCCACACTTGATACCTAAAATAGCAGTAAATGGTATTACAGTTACATCGTGTGCAAAGTGTAGTGTAGCCTGCTCATTACCCTCCTTAATAGCACGGTCAGCAGTTGTAATAACATGCTTAACAAATGGATGCACACCACTCACAATAACCTTTCCGAATGGTTTAGAAGGGCCTGTAAGGGCATATCGACGTAGGTTTGATGCACGCCATATTGCAACTATCTCCTCTTCGGTAAAAGGGTAGTCAATATTATCTATGCCACAGACAGGAGTAGAGCCTAGAATTGCTCCGAGCATAAATGTTTGGAGCATAAACTTTTTGCTGTCAATATTTTGAGATTTCTTGAATATCCTGTTTAAGAATGGCTCTGGGTTTGGTAAATAGACGCTTTGCAGAGAGTCGCTTAATGGCTTTGCATCCTGCTTAATGCTGTTTAGACCTGCGTATGCCTTCAGATAGGTGTTATTTTCACTTGACTCCATACGAATATCAGCAGTCGGAACAAGTCGTGTAATCTCCTGAACGGCAGAGGCCATACTGAGAATACAGCGAGGAACGATTGTTGAGCGACACTCTATATGGCAGTTTTTATGGAAAATCTGAGGATAGTTTTTAACCATGCGATTTGCAATGCCACGATGTTGCTCGAAGCCTATAGCAGAGAGCTCTCCATAACGGTTTTCAGCATCTTTTGCAAGTGTCTGAACATCTTTGTAGAGTCTTTTCCCGAGTTCTGTCAACTCTCCGGCTTTGTCGGCTTTACTAAGTATTGCAAGAGGATCTTGGTAGCTTGAAGCGTATGAATGCCAACGAGAACCATGACGTGATAGATGACTTATATAGAAAGGTTTGTAGCCTTTAGGGGCAGCGGTCAGCTTACTGTCTATATTCTCTACCGGATATGGTCTGTATAGCTCATAACGATACTCTTTATCAATACTCTTTACTTCAGCAACACTCTGAGCAGAAACTGTGAAGAAAGATAGAGTAAGGATTATGATAAGTACTCTTTTCATATTATTATTTGTTCGTCATTATTTGAAGAATTAGTTTGTCGGTCTCTCTCATGCCGTTACGGCCGATATTTGTCAGATTGGCAATACACTTGTCCACATCCTCATCAATAATACCCTCAAGTGAGGTAGTATGACGTTGCTCAATGGCAAGTACGGCTGATAGTACAGCTGTTGAAACACCACTTGTAACTTTAAGTGAACAGCTTGGCTTTGCACCGTCGCAAATCATACCTGTAAGGTTTGCTACCATATTCTTCACAGCAAAAGAGATCTCCTTAAACTCTCCTCCCATAAGATATGTAATACCACAACTTGAGCCTGTCGCTGCCACTACACAGCCACATAGCGCAGATAGCCTACCAAGGCTCTGCTTGATATATACGACAGTCAAATGGCTAAGCGCTAAGGCTCGTAGCAGAGCCTCCTGACTTACACCCTTCTCTCGGCCAAAGATAACTACCGGAACGGTTGCCGATATGCCTTGATTTCCACTTCCAGAGTTACTCATAACAGGTACCATTGCTCCACTCATTCTGGCGTCGCATGCGCCACTTGTATATGATAGAATTTTGGTAAATAGCGTATCACCGAAGATAGATTGTTTCGCATTGTTATGCATCAGACGTCCAAGACCATGACCATAGTCGCCTGTAAATGAAACCTCAGCGGCTGCGATATTCATAGCCTCTGCCTCTTTGAGCCACTCAATCTGCTCTAAAGGTACTGTAGTTGCGTATGTATATACATCCTTTAGCGTAAGAGTACAATCTTGATTATCGCTTTGGTCGAGGTTTTGACTACTCTTTATCTGTAAAATAGCCTCTCCGTTACGACTAATCTCTGTAAAGTTGGTGTGAGAGCCTTCAATTACAGCAACGGCACTATCATCTCCATTGGTCGCACATACTCGTATATAGAGCATTTGTGTAGTCTGACGATCTATGTCAATAGTGATTGTTGCACTATTCAGATACTCTTTAGCTTGAGCCACAGCATTTGAGTCTGCATCTTTGAGAACCTCCAATTCGTACTCAGAACGACCTGCAATAGCGCCTAAGGCAACTGCAATAGGCAGACCTGTCATGCCTGTATTTGGGATACCTACACCCATTGCATTCTTGTATATATTTGGGCTTAAGGCAACCTCAATCTGCTTAGGGAGCATGCCTAACGTTTCGCAAGCTTTTGCAACGCATAGTGATACAGCTATGGGCTCAGTACAGCCAATAGCTGGAATAACTTCTTTGTGTAGAAGCGAGTTTATTTGTGCGTAATCCATATCTTAGTTGATTAAGTACCAGATGTAACCGATATATGCAATAAGGAAAATTATACCCTCAGGACGTGTAATTCGACGATGTCCGTATAATATAGCAGATAAAAGTAGCAGGACTGCAGAGCCTACCATTGTCAGCAGGTCTATTGTTGTAATACCGCTCATGGTCAGAGGTGCAATTGTAGCGCAAGAACCTAAAATGAGAAGTATGTTTGCAACATTAGAACCTACAACATTTCCTAACGCCATTGAGCTATGTCCCTTTGAGATGGCAGTAAGACTTGCAGCTAATTCAGGGAGTGAAGTTCCACCAGCTAAGAGCGTTATGGCAATCACTCTTTCACTCACTCCAAGGTCTCTTGCAATGGCAATGGCAGAGTCAAGTGTCATGTCAGCACCAAAAATAAGCCCTACAAGACCAATAATAACCATAGCAGCAGCTTTTAACCAAGAGAAGTTTCCGTTTGTCCCAATCTCATCTGTCTCATCTTGAGCCTCAGCCTTGCCTGTACGGAACGATATGTAGAGAACAACTATATAGCATAACAATAACACTATACCTTCAACTCTTGATAGAGTGCCACCCCAAAGCATTGCTAATAGTGCTATAGATACGGCGATACATATCGGTATATCCATTCTAATATTACTTTTTGTGAATATAACCGGTGCAAAGAGGGCACAAACTCCCAATATTAAAAGAGTGTTAAACATGTTGGACCCGACAATATTTCCTATTGCCATATCGGCACTGCCTTCAAATACAGACGCCATGCTTACTGTTAATTCGGGAAGGGAGGTGCCAACGGCAACAATAGTCATTCCGATTACATACTCGCTAACCTTTAACTTTTGAGCAATTGCAGCAGAACCGTTAGTGAGCCAAGTAGCGCCTACAGAAATAAGAACAAATCCAATTATTAGTAGAATCCAAGATATAATCATCGTTTTTTTGTAATTTAAATAGGTGTTTTGAATATAACAGATGCAAAGATAGTAAAAAAAACGATTTTTTTTGAAAAAAGTTTGCAGATAAGAAATTTTTGCCTACCTTTGCACTCGCAATCACGAAAAG
>JAFOBG010000040.1 GCA_017381935.1 Alistipes sp. | reverse complement strand
GAGATCGTTCCTGGTTTCGACGGCGAGGAGAATCCTGATATTTCTATTGTTACTTTCAACGATGTAGATACTGACGCAGAGCTTTTGACTGCTCTTACAGTTTCTGAGGATCACGTTAAACACATTATCGTAAACCTTACAGGCGATGTAACTTACGACGTTAATGCATGGCAGGCTTGCGCTATGGGTGGTAAGTTAACTGAGGATATTACTATTAATGGTAACAACAATACCCTTACATTCAATCACAATAACACAGATTGGAACAACGTTGTAACCAATGGCGCTAAGCTCGTTCTTAATAATTTGAACCTCACTAACAGTGGTAAAAACGATGGTCCATGGAACCGCCATGACATCACATTTAACTGCCCTGTTGAACTTAACAATGTAACATCTGACAAGGCTATTGCTCTTGGTGAGAACGCTGTTTTGAAGAACGTTACTATTGTGGAGACTGGCGACGTTTACGGTCTTTGGATTCGTGCTAAGGAGGCGACTGTTCGTTCAGCTGCCGGTATCTCAGTTGAGATTGACGGTCTTTCTATTGAGAGTGGTCGTGCTATCAAGATTGCAGACGAGTATATTGACAACCCTGCATGTGTATCTCTCTCTGTAAAGAACGCTAAGTTTAAGACTAACAAGAAGGCTGCTATTCTTGTAACCTCTACTGCTGGTGCAAATATTGTTTGGGGTGATGGTAACGACATCTCAGAGGTGGCTGCTGATAATGTATTCGCTGTATGGGTTGACGAGGAGCGCAAAGCTTATGCACACCTTGTAGAGGTTTCTGGTGCAGATGTACGCCTTGAGGACGCTGCTGTCGTTGATACACAGGATGAGCTTAATGCTGCAATTGCTGCTGGTGGCCACATTATGCTTGCTGAGGGTGAGTACACATTTAACGGAACTGCTAAGGATATCACAATTATCGGTACCGGTAATGTTGCAAATATCATTCTGAACCAGGTTAATAAGACACCAAATTGTAGCGGTAAGAATGTTAGCTTTGAGAATATAACTTTCAAGAATGGCACTGCAAATTACAAAGGCATTCAGCACTCAGGCGATGTAAGCTACAAGAACTGCGTAATTGAGGGTCAGATTTTCCTCTATGGTACATCAGAGACTTTTGAGGGTTGTACTTTCAAGGTAACAGGTAATGTTTACAATGTATGGACATACGGTGCAGGCAATGTAACTTTCAAGAATTGTGAGTTTAACTGCGAGGGCAAGTCTCTGCTTATCTACCACGAGTCTGCAAAGGTTTATAATGTAACCGTTGATGATTGTACTTTCAAATCTACAGTTACAAAGGATGACAAATCAGCAATCCAGATGCACACAGAGTATGGTATTACAGGTGTGCTGAAGATTAACGACACTACAGCTACAGGCTTTGCAAACATCAATAATGGTCTTTGGAATGAGCTTAACAACCAAACAGGCGTATTGACAAATGTATTTGAGAAGTATGTTGACGGTGTACGTGTTTACAACGATGTTGTAGTTAACACGGACAAGAGCGTTTACACTATCTACTCTGCAGCTGGTCTTAAGTGGTTTGCAAATGAGGTAAATGTAAATAATCAGACATTCGATGGTAAAACCGTTAAGCTCGCAAATGATATTGACCTTAACAATGAACTTTGGGCTCCAATCGGTCAAACTGGCGCAAAAACTTTTAACGGTGTATTTGATGGTCAGAACCACACTATCTCTAACCTCAATGTAGATTCATCTTCTCAGACTGGCGACCACTATTCTTCTGGCCTTTTTGGTTGGGTTGAGTCTCACTCTGAGAACCACGGACACCTCAAGAATGTAAAGATTTCTGGTGCAACTATTACAGGCCACCACAACTGCGGTGCATTGGTTGGTTACATCACACAGGAGACTGCTCTTGTAGAGAACTGCCACGTAACTGGTGCTACAATCTCTTGCACAATGGCAACAAGTGAGGCTAACGGCGACAAAGCAGGTGCTCTTATTGGTAACGCAACCGTTGCCACTCCAGTAAAGAACTGTACTGCTACTGACTCTACAGTTTCTGCAGGTCGTGATGCTGGTCAGGTTATCGGTGCAGCTAAGGAGGCTAATGTAACTGGTTGTTCTGCAACAAATGTAACTGTTACAGCAAACGGTACTAGCACAGGCGCAAACATCAATAACGCAGTTATTGGTCGTCTGCTCTAATAATTGACACTCCGGCATACTTTCTGTATGCCGGACAATAATAGAGGACTGCTTGTAAGCAGTCCTCTATTTATTTTGCAAACAAAAAAGGGGATGCTTTCACATCCCCTTACCTATATATAATATATTACTTCATCTCAACGAGTGAGTGGCCGGTCATCTCCTTAGGCTGCTCAACGCCCATAAGGGTAAGCACTGTTGGAGCGACATCAGCAAGGATACCATTGTCAACCTTTGCCACACGGTCTGAAACCACTACGATAGGCACCGGATTGAGTGAGTGGGCTGTATTTGGAGTGCCATCAGGGTTGATTGCGTTATCAGCGTTACCGTGGTCAGCAATCATAACAACCTCATAGCCATTTGCCTTAGCTGCAGCAACAACCTTCTCAACGCAGCTATCTACAGCCTTAACAGCCTTCTCAATAGCCTCATAGATACCTGTATGGCCCACCATATCGCCATTTGCAAAGTTAAGACATATAAAGTCATACTTCTGCAGGTTAAGTGCGCCTACAAGCTTGTCTGCCACCTCATAAGCACTCATTTCTGGCTGCAAATCGTATGTTGCAACCTTTGGAGAGGCAACGAGGATACGGTCCTCAGAGGCGAACTCTGCCTCACGACCTCCATTGAGGAAGAAGGTTACGTGAGCGTACTTCTCAGTCTCGGCAATACGGAGCTGAGACAGTCCCATATTTGAGACTACCTCACCGATAGTGTTATTTACATTCTCCTTATCGAAGAGGATGTGCAGACCTGTAAAGGATGCATCATACGGAGTCATACAGCAGTAGTAGAGTGGCATGGTGTGCATACCCTGCTCCGGCATATCCTGCTGAGTAAGAGCAACGGTAATCTCACGAGCACGGTCGTTACGGTAATTGAAGAAGATAACCATATCGTTTGGCTTGATAGTACCAACCGCTTTGCCATTTTCATCTACACGCACGATAGGCTTCACAAACTCGTCAGTAACGCCCTCGTCGTATGACTTCTGCATAGCTGCAACCATATCTGTAGCCTTCTCACCTACGCCCTCAACAAGCTGATCATAAGCAACCTTTACACGCTCCCAACGCTTATCACGGTCCATAGCATAATAGCGGCCGATAATTGATGCGATAGTGCCTGCAGAGCCCTTCATGTGATTCTCGAGAGCCTCAATAAAGCCCTTACCACTCTTAGGGTCTGTATCACGACCATCCATAAAGCAGTGCACAAAGGTATTCTCAATGCCATAGTGCTTGCTGATATCGCAGAGTTTGAAGAGGTGATCGAGTGAAGAGTGAACACCACCATCAGAGGTAAGACCCATAAAGTGAACATTCACGCCATTTGCCTTTGCATACTCAAAAGCAGCCACAACCTCAGGATTCTCAAGGATTGAGTTATCACGGCAAGCACGGTTAATCTTAACCAAGTCCTGATAAACAACACGACCTGCGCCAATATTGAGGTGGCCTACCTCTGAATTACCCATCTGACCCTCAGGCAAACCCACATTCTCGCCATCAGTACGAAGTTGAGCGTGCGGATAAGCCTCTGTAAGAGAGTTGATAAACTGCGGATTTGTCGAATAGATAGCATCCGACTTTGTATGATTACCGATTCCCCATCCGTCGAGAATCATCAGTAATACTTTGTTTGCCATATTTTTTAAGTTTTATTTTTGTAACAATATCTAAAATCGCTTAGTTAGGCAAGCTTCTCATTTATTAAAGCTACAGCCTTATCTATTGCGGCCTGCAGACCATCAGGATTCTTACCACCTGCTGTAGAGAAGAACTTCTGACCGCCACCGCCACCATTCATCAGCTTTGCAGCCTCACGAACAACAGCGCCTGCATCTACGCCCTGAGCAACGATAGCATCGCCGAGCATAATCATCAGCGTAGCCTTACCCTCTACTGCAGAGCCGAGAACAAGTACCAAATTCTGGCAACGAGAACGCAAATTGTAAGCCAAATCCTTCAAGAACTCTGTTGGACGAGCAATCTGGCGAGCAATAACTACAATGCCCTCCTGATTACCATTTTCAGCAATAATCTTATCAGCCATAGCAGCCACCTGCTCCTTACGGACAGCCTCAAGTTCCTTACCAAGAGCCTCATTGCTCTCTACAAGGCGACGTACAGCATCTACAAGCTTAGGATTACCAACAACCTCTGCTGCTGCGTGGATTGTATCCTCTGCTGCATAGAGAAGTTTCTCTGCAGCCTCACCTGTAACAGCCTCAATACGACGGACTCCGGCAGAGATTGCACTCTCTGAGACAATCTTCACAAAACCGATATTACCTGTAGCCGATGTATGAGTACCACCACAAAGCTCTACAGACTCTCCAAAGCGAACCATACGAACCTTATCGCCATACTTCTCACCGAAGAGCATCATAGCACCGGCTGCCTTTGCCTCCTCCTGTGTAGCATCACGCTTCTCCTCAAGTGGGTCGTTAGCACGAACTGCACGGTTTACAAGGCGCTCAACCTCACGAATCTGCTCAGCAGTAACCTTCTGGAAGTGTGAGAAGTCGAAACGGAGCGACTCAGGAGATACCATAGAGCCCTTCTGCTCTACATGCTCGCCAAGCACCTTGCGCAATGCTGCGTGAAGAAGGTGAGTTGCTGTATGGTTATTTGCCGCTTTCTGACGTTTATCAGGGTTTACAACAGCTTTAAAAGTCGTTGCAAGGTTCTCTGGAAGAGAGGTTGCAATGTGGATTGTAAGGCCGTTCTCCTTTTCAGTTGCTACGATATCAATCTTCTCATTTGCACTCTCAATATAGCCGGTATCACCAACCTGACCTCCTGAGTTACCATAGAATGGTGTGCGGTCAAATACCATCTGGTAGGTAGTCTTGCCCTTACTTTGAACACGACGAACACGAGCAATATTGACATCACACTCAAGAGTGTCATAACCGACAAACTCGCTATGCTTAACCTCTACAATCTCCTGCCAATCATCAACATCCTGGGCTGCAGCGTTACGAGAGCGCTCCTTTTGCGCCTGAAGTTGTTGCTCGAACTCCACAAGGTCAACTTCTACACCTTTCTCCTTTGCAATCAACTCGGTAAGGTCAATTGGGAATCCGTAAGTATCGTAAAGCACAAATGCATCCTTACCAGAGATTTTACCACCATTAAGTTTGGCAATAACACCCTCAAGTAGATTGATACCTGTTGCAAGAGTGCGAAGGAATGATGCCTCTTCCTCCTCAATTACCTTCTCAACAAGAGCCTGCTGTGCCTTAAGCTCAGGATACTGACCGCCCATCTGCTCAACAAGTGTAGCTACAAGACGGCAAATAAATGGAGTGTTAAAGCCGAGGTATGTATAACCATAACGAACTGCACGACGAAGAATTCGACGGATAACATAACCAGCCTTTACATTTGATGGCAACTGACCATCTGCAATAGAGAATGAGATTGCGCGAAGGTGGTCTGCAATAACACGCATTGCAATATCTACCTTCTCATCCTGGCCATACTTCTTACCAGACATCTGAGAGATGACAGTGATAGTTGGTTGGAAAACATCTGTATCGTAGTTTGACTTCTTGCCCTGCATAATCATACACAGACGCTCAAAGCCCATACCTGTATCAACATGCTTTGCAGGAAGAGACTCCAAAGAGCCATTTGCCTTGCGGTTAAACTGCATAAATACAAGATTCCAAATCTCAATAACCTGTGGATGACCTGTATTTACCATATCACGACCTGAAATCTTAGCAATCTCAACCTCATCACGAAGGTCAAAATGAATCTCACTACATGGACCGCATGGACCTGTCTCACCCATCTCCCAGAAATTATCGTGCTTATTACCACGAATAATATGATCCTCAGGTAGATACTGTTTCCAATAACCATAAGCCTCCTCATCAAAAGGTACACCATCTGACTCAGAGCCCTCAAAAACGGTTGCATACATACGAGACTTATCAAGGCCATAAACCTCTGTCAGAAGTTCCCATGCCCAAGCAATAGCCTCTTTCTTAAAGTAATCTCCAAAAGACCAGTTACCGAGCATCTCGAACATTGTATGGTGATAGGTATCGTGTCCTACCTCCTCAAGGTCATTATGCTTACCCGAAACACGCAGACACTTCTGTGAGTCGGCTGCACGTGGAGTACGACGAGGGGCATTGCCAAGGAAAATATCCTTGAACTGGTTCATTCCTGCATTGGTAAACATCAAGGTTGGATCATTTTTAACAACCATTGGTGCTGATGGAACTATCTCATGCTCTTTTGCAGCAAAGAAGTCCAAAAAGGCTTGACGAATTTTATTAGATTCCATTCTGTATATAATAAATTTATTCACTAATCCGTTACAAAATCGAAGTAATAACACTTCGGGTTGCAAAAGTACAAAATTTACACTAATTTTGCACCTATATTTATAAGAATTTTACTACTATTGCAAATATGGCTAATCAAAACATATCTACCAAAGGCAAAGTTCGCGTAGGAAGATACCCTTTACTGCGTAAATTGTTGCTTGGTTTTATAGTCATATCACTCTTAAATCTTGCAATATCACACTTCTTTTACACTCCAAAATTATACGCTATTGACAACGAAAACAGAGAGTTTGTTTTAAAGTACAACATACTACAAGACAGAATTCGCACTTTGGAGAGTAAAATTAACGAAATTCACCACCGAGACAGTTACGTCTATCGCACACTCTTCTCAACTGACACTCTGGCTATTGACGGCATATACAATCCCTATCCGGAGAGTAAATATGCATCTCTTCAGGGAGATGAATACTCCTCTCTGATGACAAGTTCCTGGAAACAGATGGATGCTTTAGCAAGAAAGACCTATGCAGCCTCTCTATCCCTTGATCAGCTGCAAATACTTGCTAAAAATAAGGAGCGTATGTCATTTGCAATCCCTGCAATATGGCCCATTGACCGCACACAACTTGAGTGGTTTTACTCTTTTGGCATACGTGCACGTCATCCGATATATAAAACTCGTAAGATGCATAAAGGTGTAGATTTGTCTTGCAAACAGGGTGTGCCTGTATATGCAACCGGCGATGCCATTGTACAAATGACCGATAATGGTCAACGCCGTAGAGGTTATGGCCGTCAAGTATTGCTCAATCATGAGTTTGGTTATCAAACACGATATGCCCATCTATACAAAATATATGTAAAAGAGGGCGAGAGAGTAAGCCGAGGTCAGGTTATTGGAGAGGTAGGCTCAACTGGTGGTTCAACCGGTCCACACCTCCACTATGAGGTGATATATATGGGCCGAAATGTAAATCCGGTTAATTACTTTAATAAGAACATGTCTTCTGATGAGTACAAGCAACTTATGGAGAACATGAAACACAACACCGACTTGGAGACCGAATAGATATGGCGCATAAAAAAGGTAGAAGAATATCAAAATTTGCAACAACTCTGCTCACTTGGATAGGTGCTGCAGTGGTCTATTATATCACATTCTCTCTACTCTTCGACACTCCGGCTGAATATGAATTAAGACACTCTACAGATCGTATGCGTGCCGAATATGAGGTTCTTAGTGCCAGATATGATTCACTAAGCATGGTTGTAGATAACGTTATAGAACGAGACCGTAATATATTCGGAATCCTTTTTGAGTCTGCTCCATATGATTTTGATTCTGACTATGAACAACAACGTCTATCGCTTCATGAGGTTCTTATTGACCGTTCAAAATCTCGCATGTTACGTGATTTGTCGTCTGCAACCGATGAATTAGAGCAGAGACTCTCCACACTCGAACAAACATACTCTGAGCTACAGACAAAACTCGATATTTTAGGCGATGAAAGCAACAACATACCATCTATACAACCAATTATAAACCATCAACTTACACTACTTACAGCTGGATATGGAATGTTGATGCATCCATTCTATCGCACATTGCAATCTCATCAAGGTATAGATTATACCATACCTGAAGGCGAGAGTATCTTTGCCACAGCAGATGGTGTTGTAAAAGATGTTTTAGGCAAAACTTCTACATCTGGCATCACTGTTGTAATAGACCACGGAAATGGCTATACAACATCCTACAGCCACCTACAGAAAGCCAAGGTTAAACGTCGCCAAAAGGTCCGTAGAGGTGATATAATTGCCCTATCCGGAAACTCTGGTCTCTCACTATCTCCACACTTGCACTATGAGGTTAGATATGAGGGCATGAGAGTTGATCCAGTACACTATTTCTTCATGGAGCTAACTCCTGACGAATATCAAAAAATACTCAGAATTGCCCAATCAGGCATGCAATCTTTTGACTAATGAAGATAAAATTAATACTTCTCGACTTTGACGGTACTGTTGCAAATACAGGGCGTGCAAATGCTACATCATATATCGAAGCCCTTGCCGAAGAGGGCATAACTCTCTCTATGGAGGAGTACAGAAAAAAATATTTCGGCCTCCGATGCCCAGAATTTTTAAGTTCTTTAGGTATTACCAGCATTGCACAAATGAATAAAATCCGCAATCGAAAAGTAGAGATATACCCTACCCACTTCGATATGGTTACCCTCAATAAGCCCCTGTGGGACTTTGTGCAACAATTCCGCAAAGATGGAGGTAAAGCAATGATTGTATCTACGGGTCATTACAAAAATGTTACCAACGTAATGCATCACTTAGGCATTGAGAATCAGATAGATGGACTTCTTACCGCTGATGATGTAACAGATTCCAAACCCTCACCCGACTGTTTTCTCAAGGCTATGGCAATGGCCGATTGTACACCTTCAGAGACGCTGATTTTTGAGGACTCAGAAATTGGACTTGCGGCAGCCGAGGCTTCTGGCGCTCCATATATAAAGATAGAATTGGAGTTCTAAAAATAAAATTTATCTAACAATAAAAATTTTGATTTTTGCACGATATTTATTACATTTGCAAAAACATTATTACAACTACGATTATGAAAAGAAGATTTGGTATATTGGTAGCGCTCCTCGTTCTCTCTTTTAGCACAGTTAGTGCAAAAGGTTTGGTATCATATCAGGGTGAGGTAGATTTAGGTTACTCTTACGGTTTAGGCAAGA
Organism: Alistipes sp.; assembly: GCA_017381935.1. Classification (GTDB taxonomy): domain Bacteria; phylum Bacteroidota; class Bacteroidia; order Bacteroidales; family Rikenellaceae; genus Alistipes. The sequence continues at coordinate 1,526 of JAFOBG010000040.1, read as the reverse complement.
ACGCCTCTGAACGTGTTATTCTTCATACTATTCAAGGTGTTAAGATAGGCAAATACCTATCTACCGGTATTGGTGCTGGGTTTGATTTCTACTACGCATTTGATGATAGTAGCGAGATGATTGTACCTATATATATCAATATCAAAGGTTATCTTCCTACAAACAAAAACATCTCTCCATACTTAAGTTGTGATGTAGGTATGGGCGTTGGTGTAACAGGGGATGTTGACGACAAGACTGGTCTTACCGTCTCCCCTGCCGTAGGTTTTGTATGGGGCGTATTCAAGGCTCAAATAGGCTATAGTCTGCAGAATGTAAAAAAATTAGAGTTCGGAGACCTATCAATGGGCTCTGTGCAGTTGAGAATCGGTATAATGTTCTAAATGCGATGAAAGAGATTGTTATCGACTCTCTATCTGACCTCAATATAGTGGCTAAAGCTCTGCTAAGTTCTCTAAACGGCAGAAGTGTAGTTGCACTTTTCGCTCCTATGGGTGCAGGTAAAACTACACTTATTAGCGCACTTATGGAGCACTTAGGTTCAGCCGATACCGTTACAAGCCCTACTTTCGCACTTGTAAATCAATACTCAACTGTAGATAAGCAAATAGTGTATCACTTCGATTTTTATCGAATAGACTCTATTACCGAGGCTTTTGATATGGGATACGAAGAGTATTTCTACTCAGGCGACTTATGTCTTGTAGAGTGGCCCGAAAAGATCGAGCAACTACTGCCAGATAATACTATGGTGGTCAAAATAGAGATTTTAAGTCCTACCTCACGACGCTTTATTATTGATTAGATTATACAACTTTCGCAAGGATAGTTATATAACAAAATAGGGACTGCACTTTAAAATGTAGTCTCTATTTTGCTGTCTCTATACAATATTACTTCTTATATCTAACCTTGTCTGTGTATTGTTTATCTGAGTTACCAGGATATACCTTTACAAGCATTACACCATGTGCAGACACCTCGGCTGTATAACAACCCTTTTCGTGCATTGTAAGAGTACCAACATCCTTTTGACGCCATAAGTCTCGTACAGTACGGTCTCCATCATAGAAGCCCAACATCCTTGGATTTATGCTGATATTTGCAGATTTATTCATAATAAATCGTATTGGTTAGAATTCTTAAATCCTTTTTATATTTATAATACAACTAAGCCCAATTAACTCCTCAAAAAAAATCAGCACACGATTTTAACTATATTTGGCCTATCCCTCAAAGAGTATTTAACATAGGCTTATGCTTATTTCCCAAAAATTATTTATATCTTTGCGACATAAAACAATCACAAATAATTTATCCTATGAAGAATTACATTAAGCCATATCTTGATATTGCCTACATCAAGAATGAACAAGGATTTGCTGCAACTGGCGGCACCTCTGTAGAGGACCCTATAGTAAACCCTGACCAGGGTTGGGATTAAAGCACTTAAATACTAACAAACTCTACCGATATGAAAAAATTCTACCTTTTTGCTGCTATTGCAGCTCTTTTCGCTGTATCAT
>JAFOBG010000039.1 GCA_017381935.1 Alistipes sp. | reverse complement strand
GGGGCTTGATTCCGAGATTTTCACTCTCTACTAATTTGACAGCTATTGGCTGCATCTGTTCATTTTGTTGCATGTGGTAATCGTTTTTCTCTTGTTGTAGGCGCAAAGGTATAGAGAGAAAAAGAACATAGCAACTCTTTTTGCGTTTATACTCAAAAAAGGACTTTTTAGAATATATTATAGAAAAAGTATTATCTTTGTTGTATGAAAAAAGGGGTGATAATACTACTATTTGCCTTACTATCCTGCCAAAGAGCAATCTCTCAGGACTTGAAAGATTATCGCTATTATAAGCTCTTTGAAGATAGTGAGAATATTGAGCCTCTGAAAACAGAGAGTGCTGATACCGTACTATTACAACCTCAGCTACACCACTCTTTTCGCTCGATATTTGAGAGTATAGCATCTGTTGTCAATGACCGTCATGGTATTGCCTACTACGACCTTAAACGTTTTATTGCTGCCATAGAGCTTACAACAGGCAGCCCAAATAGGATTATGCGACTCGGCTTTATTCCTCATACTATTGAGGGTACCGAGTGTGAGTATTATAGTGTAGATACAACTCGTATTGAAAGGACAAGCGTCGGCATAAATCTCTCTACAAAATCATATATAGGTGGCATTATGGCCTCAACAAGGCATCGAGTAGCCGATAATTGGATTTTGAGTACAGATATATCGTTCAAGACGGGGCGTGATTCTCATGTAAAAGGAGTGTTTACTAATGAGGCCTCTCTGAATATTGGAGTTGTCGGCACTCCTGACTCCGTAAGTAGAGTTGTGCTTGCACTATTTTGTACCCCTTATGAGCGTGCAGCTCGTAGAGCCTCGGTAGCAGAGACTTTTCGACTTACGGGAGATAACTACTACAACCCTTCGTGGGGCTATCAAGCCTCCAAGGTGAGGAGTTCAAATGTACGCACCTCCATTTTGCCGACCCTTGTGGCATCATATAGTCGTACAATATCCACATCAACAGAGCTTACCTTTTCGGCTGGTGCAACTGTAGGCGTAGAGGGCTATGGGTCGATTGATTGGATGGGAGCTCGTAACCCTCTGCCTGACCACTATAGTAAGTTGCCAAGCTATCTTGAAGGGCAAACAGGCTTTTCAGAGGTTGAAAAGGCTTGGATTGTAAACGATAGTAACTATACACAGATAAATTTCGACGAGCTCTATAATCGCAACCGTCTGCAAAGCGAAGCCCTCTATGTGATGAGCAACCGAATAGAGCAAAAGAGTATAATCGAGTTGAGCGCATTTGCAAAAACAAGACTATCGGATGCAAGCAGCCTTGTCTATGGAGCCAGGGCTAAGTATGACAACTCTCGCAACTATAAGCAGTTAACTGATATGCTCGGTGGCACACCGTTTGCAGATATTGACTACTTTTTAGTAGATGACGATACGTTTTCCAATCTATTTGAGAATAATATGCACAATGTAGGCCGTAAAGTCTCAAAGGGGTCGAGATATGGATATGACTACTCATTGAAAACTCTTACTGCCGATATTTTTGCATCATTCTCGTATAAAAAGGGTAGTTTCGATTTTGGCGCTGATGCAACACTTGGCATAGAGAGGGTATATAGAGTAGGCCATTTCCAAAAAGAGCTCTTTGCAGACAACTCTTATGGCCACTCAAGAAAAATAGACCTATCACCACTCTCAGCAAGGGCCGTGTCAAGATACAGATTGTCAAACCAAAGCTCTTTTTATGGTCTTTTAGCATTTGCAATGGATGCCCCTACGGCTGATAACCTCTTTTTACAGCCACAATATAATAATAGGGTAATAGACAACCCGTCGCTCACCCAGTTATATACCGCCGAATTTGGATATAGGTTTTGTACAAATCGTGTCTTGGTCAACACAACCCTCTTTGCTCGCTATTGGAACAACAATATCCAAACCGGCCAACTATATGATGATATATCAATGGTCTTTGCAGATGTTGTTACCTCAAATATACAAACTATAGCATGCGGAGTAGAGGCTGAGGCCTCGTATGACTTTGCGCAACATTGGAATATAACGGGCGGAGTGAGCATAGGTAAATACTCCTATATAAACAACCCAACAGTTACAATATATGCCGATACTGACAATCAGATTATCCAAGAGCGTATGCCAAGTAAAATGAAAGGGCTCTCTACAGGTCGTACTCCCGAAATATCGGCTCTATCACGAATAGAGTATTACAGCCACGGTTGGGGAGTAAGCATAGGAGGCGAATTTCATGCACGACGTTACATTGCCCCATCTTATGTGCGTCGTACTGAGCGTGTAACAAACCATACGCATAATGAGGAGCAACTAAATACTATCCTTAGACAGGAGAGATTAGCAAACGCCTTTACTTGCGATTTTACACTCTCAAAAAGCATCTATCTAAAGCGTTTCGATAAAAGAGTATATATCTCTCAAGTCGGCGCACGCTTTACCGACCGCCATCCTCGCTCCCGAATAATACTCTTTCTATCAGTTGATAATCTGTTGGCAAACCGAAATATTATCTATCGTGGATATGAGTCCACACGCTTGAGAAAGTATTACAGCCAAAACAGATACACCCTTGAGCCACGACCATCATACTACCTCTATGCATATCCACGCACAATCTATTTTCAAGCAAGATTTACATTCTGATTTGTCGCAGAGAGTGTAAGAATTGTCAAAAAAATTTGTGATTCCAAAAAATATTTCTTATCTTTGTTCTAAGCGTGAAATAGCATCGAACTAAAAAAGCTACAAGTCTCTATGATTGACCGTTTTATCGCATATATTGAGTCGGAGCGTCGCTATTCACCTCTGACAGTGCGAAACTACAAAAGAGATTTAGAGGCTTTTGCAAAGTGGTTTAACGCCCAACTGAACCTTGAGCAGTTTGATGTGAGAGCCGTTGCGACAGATGATGTGCGAGATTGGATTATGTATCGTATTGATACTCAAAAAATCTCATCTGCCTCGATGAATAGAGAGCTCTCATCATTAAAGAGTTTTTTTCGATACTTACGCAAGATAAAAGTTGTTGAGAAGGATATTCTAAAGACAATAGGTTCTTTGAAAACACCTAAAGAGTTGCCACTTGTTGTACCAAAGAGTCGCATGCAGAGAGTTCTGTCAACAGCCGAGGAGCAGAGCTATTCCACTCAATTTAAAGAGCAACGCAATAGTTTGATTATCTCTCTGTTTTATGGTTGCGGCATACGACTTGCAGAGCTTAATAATATAAAGGTTAAAGATATATCTGACGGCTCTGTTCGAATATTGGGAAAAGGTGATAAGCAGAGAATAGTCCCTCTTTTAGCAGAACTTGAGGAGCGTATAGAGCGATATAAAGAGTGTTGTCATGCCTGCAAAATAGAGTTGAACCCTGATAGCTATCTGATAGTAAACACGAAAGCAGAGCAGCTCTCTCGCTCAACAATACAGAGGGTAGTTCTCTCTCAACTCGATAGTGCCGCTGTTAAGGGTCGTAAAAGCCCTCACGTGTTGCGCCACACCTTCGCCACACAGCTACTTGATAGTGGAGCCGATATGCGAGAGATTCAAGAGCTTCTGGGCCACGCATCACTTAGCTCAACACAGCACTATACCCACAACAGTATCGGGCAACTTAAAGAGGTGTATAAGAGGGCTCACCCTCATAAATAGAGATTTTCGGGGCAAATTCGTAATGACGCGAACCCCCTAAACCATAAAATATACAACTATGGATGTTAATATTCAATCGTTGAAATTCGATGCAAGCAAGCAGCTTATCGAATTTGTGGAGAAAAAAATGTCGCGATTAGAGCGCTTTGCAGATCGTCCGACCGGAGTTGATGTTGTTCTACGTCTTGAAAAAGATGACGAAAAAGGAAATAAAGTCGCACTTGTAACTCTTCACGTTCCGGGAGGAGATATTCTGACCGAGCAGCGTGCTCACACCTTTGAAGAGGCTGTAGATAACGCCTTAGATGTGATTAAACGCCAACTCGAAAAACGTAAAGATAAGTAACACTTAAAAACTGAGAGACTTATACGGCTGTATAAGTCTCTCTTCTATTACCCCTCCTTAAAAATCTACTCCTCAATTCTTAGGATATTTGCACCGATAGCATTCAGACGACCTTCGATATTTCGGTAGCCTCTATCTATTTGCTCAATATTTTGGATAGTACTTACTCCATCTGCACTCATAGCGGCAATAAGCAGTGAGACTCCTGCGCGGATATCAGGAGAAGACATACGGGCAGCACGGAGTTGTACATTATGGTCATGGCCTATAACGGCTGCTCGGTGAGGGTCGCAAAGAATTATCTGTGCGCCCATATCTATCAACTTATCCACAAAGAAGAGTCGAGACTCGAACATCTTTTGGTGTATCAACGTCGTTCCTTTAGCCTGAGTTGCCACAACAAGGAATACCGACAACAAGTCAGGAGTCAAACCTGGCCATGGAGCATCAGCAAAGGTCATAATAGAGCCATCAATAAAGCTCTCAACGCAATAGTGGTCTTGCTGCGGAATATAAATATCATCGCCACGACGCTCAAGGGCAATACCCATACGGGCAAACTGAGCTGGGATGATACCCAAATCATCATAAGAGACATTTTTAATAGTCAACTCCGAGCGATTCATTGCCGCCATACCGATAAATGAGCCGACCTCAATCATATCCGGCAACATGCGGTGTATTGTTCCTCCAAGAGCCTCAACACCCTCAATCTCCAACAGATTAGAGCCTATGCCGTGGATTTTTGCACCCATACGGCAGAGCATCTTACACAACTGCTGAATATATGGCTCGCAAGCAGCATTGTATATTGTTGTCTTGCCCTTAGCAAGTACTGCCGCCATGATGATATTGGCCGTTCCTGTTACCGAAGCCTCATCAAGCAACATATAACACCCCTTCAGCTCCTTTGCTCGAACTGCAAACAGACTCTCTCCGCTATCGTAGTCAAACTCAGCTCCCAACTTCTGGAAACCGAGGAAGTGGGTATCCAACCTACGACGACCAATCTTATCACCTCCCGGCTTTGGCATATAACCCACACCAAAACGACCAAGCATAGGTCCGAGAATCATCACAGAGCCTCTCAGACGGACACAACGACGTAGATAGTCCTCACTCTGTACATAATCGAGATTTATATCTGCTGCGCAGAAGGAGTAACTCTCTTCGCCAAGACGCTTAACTGTAACGCCCATAGCTGAGAGCAGCTCTATGAGTTGTAACACATCGAGTATCTGCGGAACATTCTCAACAATAACCTCCTCTTTTGTAAGTAAGGTAGCACACAAAATCTGTAATGCCTCATTTTTAGCACCTTGCGGGGTTATCTCTCCTGAAAGACGACGACCTCCCTCAACCTTGAATACTGCCATATAAGAATCTGTTTTTCAAATTTTATACTCTACTCTCCAAACAAAACTATAAGCCTTGCTTAGGCTTAAGTCCCATTTTTTTACAAAGATAAACTTTTTGGTGTAAATATTGCAATTTAGTTCTGAAAATTTTACAAACTATGATAAGTATTTCCAAAATTTATGCACGTGAAATCTTAGATTCACGAGGCAATCCAACTATTGAGGTTGAGGTTACTACCCTATCAGGAGTTGTTAGTCGAGCATCGGTACCAAGTGGCGCATCAACAGGCTCTCATGAGGCTATAGAGCTAAGAGACAACGACAAAGCTCGCTATAACGGCAAAGGTGTACTCAATGCCATAAGGAGTGTAGAGAGTACTATTGCTCCACAATTAATCGGGCTCTCGGCCTTAGACCAGACAACAATCGACAACACAATGATTGCCCTTGACGGCACAGCAAATAAGTCGAACCTCGGAGCTAACGCCATCTTAGGTGTATCTTTAGCCGTGGCAAAGGTTGCTGCAAAGGCTCTGCACATCCCACTTTATCGATACTTAGGGGGCGTAGATACCTCTATTCTCCCTATCCCGATGATGAATATTATCAATGGAGGCAGCCACTCAGACGCTCCAATAGCCTTTCAGGAGTTTATGATTCGCCCTGTAGGAGCTGAGAGCTTTAGTGAGGCGCTACGAATGGGAGCAGAGGTCTTTTATGCCCTCAAAAAAGAGCTTAAACATCGTGGGCTATCTACCGCCGTAGGAGATGAAGGCGGATTTGCACCTGCACTAAACAGTTCTGAAGAGGCAATAGAGGCTATTATCTCTGCCATAGAGAGGGCCGGATACAGAGCAGGCAGAGATATTACTATCGCTCTTGATTGTGCTGCAACAGAGTTTTACAAAGACAATGGATATGACTATCGCACATTTGAGGGCAACAGAGGTTCAAAACTATCGACTTCCGAGCAGGTGGAGTATTTGAAGTATCTTGTTGATCACTACCCTATCGACTCTATTGAAGATGGCATTGCCGAGGATGATTGGGAGGGGTGGGCCATGCTCACCAAGGCTGTTGGAAACCGTTGTCAACTTGTCGGAGACGACCTGTTTGTAACAAATCGTGAACGCATTGCACACGGCATTGCAAAGCAATGTGCAAATGCAGTGCTTATCAAACCAAATCAGATAGGAACACTTACTGAGACCATTCACGCCGTAAAAACAGCACAACATGGAGGTTTTAACACCATTATCTCACACCGTTCAGGCGAGACCGAAGATACGACAATTGCCGACCTTGCTATTGCACTTAATGCCGGACAGATAAAGTGCGGTTCGCTCTCTCGCTCAGAACGCATAGCAAAGTACAACCGACTACTGCGTATAGAGGAGGAGTTAGGTAATGTGAGTAGATATGGTTGCTAATAATAACTACTTGCGTTTCAGGTAGTTACCGATAGTAAAGGTAGTAGAATCCCGCATTGTCTCTGTTGCTGTAATGACAGTATTAAAGCCACTCATTGTCAGAGAGTCTGTAACAAAGATTCCCTCAGAACGGTTATGCAGAGCAACAGTATCGCCATTGATTGTAAGGTTTGGTACGCCCTGAGAGCAATAGACCTTTAACACTTGGCGATTGCGGGTTCTTACCTCTCGGTTTTTACCAACAATATGGAGTGTCGGATAGCGTTTATTCCATAGCGTCTTATAGAGATAAAAGGCATCTTTACGCTCTTTATGGTCGAATGTTACAAGGCCTGAATTACGCACACCGCCACTACGACGCACTGCTCCATAGTCAAACATATTATTTAGCCATATACCCCAGAACAGACTCTGGTCAATACGTGAAATATAGCCCTCATGGAATCGAGTCTGCCAGCTCTCAGGAATACGATGCTGACTGCTATTACGGTTTATCAGAGACTCGCTATAGTGGCCTCTTGTACCACCCTCACCATAACATACAGCCTGACATAAGTGGCTCCAATTTGTACGCAGAGCCTTCTGCCAAACATCGAGGTCTGAAACATCACCTGTCTCCCAACCTACCGATTGCTGCCATACGATAAGGTCGGTAATAAAGTTAATATCGCCATCCTGATTACTACATGCAACAGTCAGGCGTGATGGGTCAAGGCTCTTTGCCAACTTATTGAGCTCCTTCAAGTAGTCCATCAACTCACCAGAGCGACCTCGCAACAACGAAAATATGCCCCACATGGCAACTGATGGGTGGTGTATATTCTGCAAAATAATCTCTTTAAGTTGCTCCTTACCATTACTCTCAAATGCAGTAGATGAGTAGTAGGCAATATCGCTTAGGAATGGAGACTGAGTAAACGGAGTATCAATCCATAGCAACACACCCTCTCTATCGCACTTATCATAGAGAGTCTGTGCATGAGGGCCCCCTACAGAACGAATAGCATTTACGCCCAGCTCTCGTATCATCTCAAAGTCAGACTGGTAGTCTCTCTCTGTAAGTGCATTTCCCACATGACGGTTATCATGACACAAGTTGACACCCCTGACCATAGTTTGTCTATTGTTGATAGTAAGCAGTCGCTCTGGTGTTACCTCAATCTTTCTAAAACCTGTAGTTACAGAGACTGTATCTGCACCCAAAATAACATCTACACGATAGAGCGAAGGGCGCTGTACAGACCACAACTCAGGATTGTTGACAGAGAAAGGAACATTTAAAACCTTACCATCAATTTTTGCCTTAACACTCTTCGTTACAGCAACATAACCATCTGGCGAGACAATATCGAGAGTAAGATTACACTGTGAATCCTTTTTGCCAAGCAACCAGATGCCAATATTACCCTCAACATTATCCACACTCACCTTTGAGGAGGTTACAATAACTCCCTCAGTACCATAGTAAAGAGGAGAAATTGTAGTCTTATCTGTAATTATCAACTCCACATCTCGATAGATGCCTCCATAGAGGTTCTGCTCGGTAGAGGTCGGTAATACATCGCTACGATAGCTGTTATTTACCTCAACAAGCAGTGTATTTTCGCTACCATAATTGACGCAATCCGTAATCTCTACTGCAAAGGCTGTATATCCGCCACGATGCTCCTTGACATGGTTTCCATTGACAAACACATCTGCAACACTCATCACACCACCAAAGCGCAAAAACAGACGCTTACCCTGCCACTGTGCCGGCACAAAGAGGGTTCGGCGATAGTTTGCCACAGTTTGTCGCAACTCTCCACCCTCAGAAAGCGCATCACTATTCCAAGTGTGAGGCAGGTTCACAAAACGGGCATTGTCGCTCGAATTTTCATCCTTGAAGAAAAATCTCCACGAGTTATTGAGTATATATACCTCTCTGGCTGCGAGAGGTGAAATGGTTGCAATAAATGCCAATAAAACAACTATAAATCGCTTCATAATAGTGCTAATTTGCTACAAAGGTAGGAATTTGTCGAAAAAAATACTAACTTCGTGCGTTAAATCTCAATATTATGAACGTTTTTGATATAATAACTATTATAGTTCTCATTATAGCAATCTTCAGCGGTTGGAAAAATGGTTTTACCTCGCAACTGCTCTCTTTAGCAGGTATTATGGGTGGTATAGCCCTTGCCATAGCCTTTGGAGAGGAGGTAGGAACACTCTGTAAAATAGACCCTGCATACGCAAAGGTATTGGGCTTTATAATAACCTTTGTCGGCACGGTAATTACCGCAATGATTCTTGCAAAACTCTTAAGTTCGATATTCTCAGCATTGGGTTTAGGCTCATTGGATACATTTTTTGGTATTCTACTCTCTATACTCAAGTACGGCCTTATCCTCAGTGTAGCCTTTGTAGCCTTTGGCAACCTAAACAAAAAGGTTGAATGGGTTGACAAGCGCCATTTTGAGAATTCGATTAGTTTTAAGCCCGTCTCTGCACTATCAGACACAGCTTTAGAGTGGTTTAACGCATTTACAAAGGAGGCCAAGCAATGATAGTAGAGGGTTTGGTTCTCCGTGCCACAGGCAGTTGGTATGATGTCTTTGACGGCAATCAGACTATTCGTTGCCGAATAAGGGGCAAGTTGCGCCTTAAAGGTGTACGCTCAACAAATCCCGTTGTTGTGGGCGACATTGTACGTTGCGAGTGCGACGCAAACCAAGAGTGGGTAATCTGCGATATCGTACCTCGCCGAAACTACATTATTCGTCGTGCCTCAAACCTCTCAAAAGAGTCTCACATCATTGCGGCAAACATAGATAGGGCTATGATTGTGGTAACTCTTATAGAGCCCGTTACAGCTCTTGAGTTTGTAGATCGCTTTCTTATAACTTGCGAGGCCTACAAGGTCCCTGCCACAATACTTCTGGCAAAGATAGACCTTCTTGAAGGGGCTGAAGAAGCTGTTGCCCAATTCCATGAGATATACCAAAGTGCCGGCTATGAGGTGATTGACATCTCTGCAACCCAAGGTGTAGGCATAGAGCGTGTAAAGGCCCTTTTGGAGGGCAAGGTAACCCTCGTATCGGGCAACTCAGGCGTAGGTAAATCGACCCTGATAGGCAAAATTGACCCTACTCTCAATATTCGTACCGGTCAGATATCCGAGAGTTTCCACAAAGGAAAACACACAACTACATTCTCTACCATGTACCCGATTGGCCAGAGTGGCTACATTATCGACACACCTGGTATTAAGGGCTTTGGTCTGATTGAGATTGACAATAATGAACTGTGGCACTACTTCCCTGAGATGATTGCAACGGCCGGAGAGTGTCGTTTCTACAACTGTACTCACACCCACGAGCCTGGTTGTGCTGTAGTTGAGGCGGTAAAAGAGGGGCGTATTGCCTACTCCCGCTATGAAAGTTACCTCAAAATACTTGATGACGATGACAAATACCGAAAATAGTACCCTTACCGTCGAGCAGTGCGCCGCACAGATAGAGTATCTCTCGCAGTTTATCCTTGCAGAGAGGCTTGAGACCCTGCAACGTGCCATCTCGAAGCGTACAAACTATATGACTCTGCTGGCTGAAAATATGTTTCATCCACAAAATGCAAGTGCTCTTGTTCGCCACTGTGAGGCCTTTGGCGTGCAGACTCTGCACATAGTGCAGACCCTCTGTCAGTTCAACCCAAACCTCAACATTGTCCGAGGTACAGACAAGTGGATTGATATTCAAGACCACCCTTCAACAGAGGCGGCACTAAAACATCTGAAGAGTAACGGTTATCGCATCGTAGCCACAACACCACACCGTGAGAGTTGCACCCCTGAGACTTTCGATGTAACAAAGGGCAAGTTTGCTATCGTTATGGGTACCGAAAAGACAGGTATTTCAGATTTAGTCATCTCTGAGGCTGACGAGTTTTTGAGAATTCCTATGTGCGGTATGGTCGAGAGTCTTAATGTCTCTGCCTGCGCTGCAATTATAGTCTATATGCTCTCCGAGCGAATGAGACACGAGGTTGATATGTGGCAACTAACACCACAAGAACAGACAAGAAAGCTACATAAGTGGCTTGTAGATACCGTAAAAGATGCTCCAGCACTACTAAAAAGAGGAGGTTTTGAATGAGACAGTTAACAAAGACCGAAATTGCTCTCCTTATTACGCTAAACAACTCTGCTCAGGATTGGGACAGAGTATATGTAGCTGAACCATTTAACACTCAGACCATCTGGGACTCTCGCTTTGAGGGTGTGGTAGAGTTAGAGAGTAATGTAACTATTATAAACTCCACAATCTGCAACTACCATATTGGACAAGATGCAAGGGTAGAGTCTGTAGTGCGTCTTGAGTCTCGCAACCAAAGCTGTTTTGGCAATGGCGTAGAGGTCGCTGCAGTAAATGAAAATGGTGGCCGTAGCGTGCCTATATACAACCTTCTTACAGCACAAACGGCATATATCGTTGCCATGTATCGACACAAAAGCGCTCTTATTAAAGCCATAACCGAACAGATAGCAAACTATGCCCAAACTCAATGCAAAGATATGGGCTACATTGGCAAAGGCTCTACAATCGTCGGTGCTAAGTTTATCCGAGAGGTAAATGTCGGGCAAAATGTTACTATTGAGGGGGCATCACTACTCGAAAATGGTACTATACTCGACAACGCATATATCGGCATAGATGTAAAGATGAGTAACTTTATAGCTGTCGAGAATTGCCATATAGACCGTGCTGTTACTGCAGACAGAGTATTTGTAGGCGAAAATGTGCATCTGTCAAATGGCTTTACTGCAGTAAACTCTCTACTCTTCGCCTGCTCAGAACTTGAAAATGGCGAGGCCTGCTCTATCTTTGCAGGCCCATATACCGTCTCACACCATAAATCATCACTGCTCATTGCAGGCCTATTCTCTTTCTTCAATGCCGGAAGTGGCACAAACCAAAGCAACCACCTCTTTAAGTGTGGCGCAATACACCAAGCAATACACCGTAGAGGCTGTAAATTCGGAAGTAATGGTTATGTAATGGCACCTGCCGTAGAGGGTGAGTTTACAACCATAATAGGACGCCACACAAGGCATCACAACACCTCCGATATGCCATTCAGCTACCTAATCGAAAAAGAGGGACAATCTACCCTACTGCCCGCATTCGGTCTAAAAAGCTATGGTACAGTCAGAGATATTGCAAAGTGGCAAAAACGAGACAAAAGGGCCATTTGTCGTGATATAATCTGCTACAACAATTACAACCCTCTCCTTGCAGATAAAGCCATAAAAGCACTAAACACCCTTAAAGAGCTACAGGCAAAACATCCAGAGAGCCAAGAGTATCACTACAACAATACCGTAATTAAACAAAATATGGCCAAACGAGGCATCGAGCTCTATCAACTCTACATAGAGGCCTCATTATCAGCTATGCTACAAAAGGGTGAGTGCGGCAAGCCAATGTACAATAAATGGGTGGACTTGGCCGGTATGTATATTGATAAAGTTGCTCTTGAAGAGCTCTTGGATAACTTCACAACAATTGCTGCCCTACAAACAGCCCTACAACAAATCGCACAAAACTACGATAATAACGCCCACAGCTGGGCTCTGGCTGCATTGGAGACAATGCTCGGCCATACTCCAACCGACAAAGAGATAAATGCAGCTATTCAAAAAGGGATAGAGGCTCAAAATCGCCTTCAAACATATACCAACGCCGATAAACTATCCGATACTTCACAAACAATGCAAACCGGATACGGAGTTGACGATGATAATCCACAAATAATATCTGCCGACTTTAATGCAGTACAAGGACTAAACTAATAGTATGTACCCTTAGGGGCGAAGAGTAGGTATCCGAAGTTGACGTATAGATAGTAGTTATTATCGTTTGCAATGCCATACTTTGTAAGGTTGAGACTTACAGGACCGATAAAACTACGGTAGGTCAGAGAGAGTTCAGAGATATACTGCCACTGTTTAGCAATGCCCGCCTCAGCACGACGATACATAGCATAGAACGATGGGCGCAGGTAGAGGTTTTGCACCAATCTAAAGGTTGGCATAAGACCCACGGCAACATACCTTGAAGAGTGATAATCAGGCATATACATCATCTGCGAGTGTGTTGTTGGGGCATATTGAGGCAACGAGACATTTGTTACCCTCCAGTCCTCAAAGCGTGGATGATTTGTATATACTCCCTCTATACTATATCCAAACGAAAACCATCTTGTATCTGTAAAAGGCAAGAAGTGTTGCCAACTCACCTTTGCTCCGAGCCACTTTCTGCGCTCCGAGAACTCTCGTGTAAGGCCATATTCAAACTCATCAACCCATTTATCGTGTCCACTAACAAAGATACCTGAAGCCACAAGGCGACTACCTTGAATTGGGTTTATCGGATTATCAAGGGTGCTTCGTCTATACTGTAGCTGAGTAGAGAAGAAATTGAAATGAGTCGGATACTTATCTCCCTCGAACAGATAGTAGTTTTTACCAAGATTTATGGTCCACTGCAACAGTGAGCGATTTGTTACCGAGAAGCCTGCTGCAAGGTTTAAGAACTGCTCTCTATGCTTTTTACGCAGTGTATTATCGACATGAGAGAGGTTTCCGAAGTTTCCATAGACCGTATTACGAGCATAGAAGATATAGTTCAAATCAAAGAAAAATGGGCGACGTGGCGAGACAAAGAGTCGTCCGCCTATCTTACCTGCGTTGTATATCAGGCCCAAATAGAGGTTTACAGCTGCCTCCACACCCACACGGCCTATATACTCATACTTAAGACCGAGGCGCACCTGGTTGTAAGCCGTCGAGGAGAGCGCTCCGCCTATAGTCGCTCCGAGGGATGGTTGCTGACGTAGAGTCAGATATGGTTTAAAAAGGTGTGTTACAGGGTCATACTCAAAACGAGGATACTCCATAGTAAAGTCCTGCTCCGCCAAAAGGTCATAGATACCCAAACGGAAATCCTCAAAGCTATTGAGATACTCTCCCTCAGGCTTTCGAGCCAACATCACAGCTCGCACATACTGCTCCTGGGGTTCGGTAAGGCCGGTAATGGCAGGACGTGAGAGTTTCATCTCAGGAAGTCTGGAAACAAACTCCTCTCTACGAGCAGCCACCTCTGCCCTACTGCGGCGAGCCGGAATAGTAAGCAGTATCTCCGACATGCGCTCCATAGTGTCGTTATAGCCTTGTTCGATAATCTGCTCAGCCTTATCAAACTCAAGCATTCCAACATCTACAGCCCTATCTATAAAGATATTATGCTCTTGAGGCATAGCGTAGTTTGTATGCGACATGATAAACATCATCGCCTGGTCTATAACGCTACTATTCTCTGTAACATCCCTATTGCCGGTTGTACACTTAACACCGATAACGTGGTCGGGTTTATAGTCCTGAACCATATACTGCCACGGGAAGTTATTAAACACACCTCCGTCGTAGAGCAGCATATTATCCTTCTTAAGCGGCTTAAAGACAAACGGGATAGACATAGATGCACGTATAGCCTCGCCCAAGTCGCCCTCACGAAAGACGACCTCTTTACGCTCATTCATATCTGCGGCCACACAGAGAAATGGCACCATAAGGTTATGAAAATCTCCATTGCTTGCAATAGTTGCAGGGCGAAACAGCTCATTAAGAGCAAGGTCAATCTGAGCCGAAGAGATAAAATCGGTTGGCTGTTTCATAGAGATATTACGCTCGTCAATACCTCTCTGACCATTAGCAACCCTCAGCGAATCGGGGCGCACATTAAATCGAAGTGTAAATAGAGGAGGGGGAGTATCCTGCTCACGATAGTAACGATTATGACTTTCATCTATCTTGCCTGTAACCCAATGCTGTAAATCACCCGACAAAGCGAGTTGTTTCATCTGCTCAGGGGTGTAACCGGCTGCATATAGACCTGCAATAATGGAGCCCATAGATGTTCCCGCAACGTAATCTATAGCCACATCATTCTCCTCTAAAGCCTGCAAAACGCCAATATGATAGAGTCCCTTGGCGCCGCCTCCACTAAGCACAAGACCTACCGTCTGAGCCTCTACAAGAGCCACAGAGAGCAAAGAGAGCATAAATATTAGACATTTGCGAGGCATTTCAACAATTTTTTTGTATTTTTGTCGCTTATTACACTAACTGAGTGTAAAGGTAGAATTTTTTTGCAAAAAATACAAAATCTAAAGATAATGAACAGTAAAATTAACGATTTATTAGACAGAGTTGAACAGTTTCACTCCGAAAATAGTGCCGAGATTGAGGATTTCCGCATTAAAATGATTGGCAAGAAGGGTGAGCTTACAGCTCTTATGGATGAGTTTAAGAGTGTAGCTCCTGAGCTCAAGCGTGAATATGGCCAGAAAATCAATGGCCTAAAGCAGGCTATTTTGGCAAAGATTGAGAGTCTGAGAGAGATAGCAGCATCGAAGGTGGCAGATGATGTGAAAATTGAGGATATGAGCCGTCCGGGTAGTGCCGAGACTCTTGGTTCTCGCCACCCTATCTCACTTGTGAAAAATGAGATTATCGAAATCTTCTCTCGTTTAGGTTATACAGTTGCTGACGGACCGGAGATTGAGGATGACCACCACGTATTCTCTGCCCTCAACTTCCCACCTGAGCACCCTGCTCGTGATATGCAGGATACTTTCTTTATCGAGAAGAGCTCTTCAGAGCCAAGTCAGAAGGATATTCTGCTCCGCACTCACACCTCATCTATTCAGGTGAGAACTATGGAGCGTCAGAAGCCGCCTATCCGTGTAATCTGCCCTGGTCGTGTATTCCGTAATGAGGCTATCTCATATCGTGCACACTGTATTTTCCACCAGATTGAGGGTCTGTATATCGACAAAAATGTCTCTTTTGCCGACCTTAAGCAGTCTCTGCTCTACTTCGCAAAGGAGCTCTTTGGTGAGAATACTCAGATTCGTATGCGTCCTTCATACTTCCCATTTACAGAGCCCTCTGCAGAGGTTGATGTATCATGTAACCTCTGTGGCGGTAAGGGTTGCCCTGTCTGCAAGGGTACAGGCTGGTTAGAGATTTTGGGCTGTGGTATGGTTGACCCTAATGTACTTATTGCAAACAATATAGACCCGAATGAGTATTCAGGCTTTGCGTTTGGTATGGGAGTTGAACGTATTGCAATGCTAAAGTTTGGAGTAAAAGACTTGCGTCTCTATTTCGAGAACGACGTACGTTTCCTCCACCAGTTCGATAGTGTATTATAGTGAAGCGTTTTTCTCTATACGTTGCTCTTACAGCGGTGCTGTTTTGTGGGGCTTTTACCCCACACAGCACCGTTGCGCAAAGCAACAAAGCTCTTACACTATACACCGACGCACTAAAGCGTCTTACAATCTACAACGATACTATTGAGGCTTATCGCCTTACAAACAAGGCTCTTGCAGAGGACTCTACCTACATGCCGGCCTCACATCTTTTAGCCCGAATAGAGCCCAATCCAACCAAAGCATGGATAGCCGCAGAGCGAGCTCTTGCAGCCGATAGTAACAACCACCACCTGCTTGAAACAGCGAGCCAGATGAGTATAAGGGCGGGCAAGTATGAGCGTGCAAAACAGATTTTATCACGTCTTATCAAGGATGGTCAGGAGCCGGAGCACTTCCGTCTGCTTGCCGTTCTACATGGGCTATCTAAAGAGCACGACAAGGCTATAGCTATTCTCGACTCGGCAGAGGTGCGCTTTGGTACGGCTGACTTCTACACTCGTGTATTTTCACGTATGCGCCTACAGTTCTACCTTGAGAGTGGAGAGGTTGATAAGGCCCTTCAAAGCGCTATAAATGGGGTAGAAAGCGCTCCATACGACCCTGAGAGCCACCTTATGTTGGCCGGTATATATGCCGATATGAGACTTGACTCTCTTGCTGAAGTGAGCTACAATAGCGCCATTAATCTAAACCGCAAAAATCCAACCGCTTGGTTTGATTATGCAGGTTATTTAGATAGTCGCAAACGATATGGAGAGATGCTTATGGCGTGGCGCAATGTGATTGAGCTTGATGAGGTTCCACTACAGACAAAGAAGAAGATTGTCGAGAGCATTACCTCAAAGCGAGACTTCTATCGTAAGCATTTTTTGCTTGCAGAGCATATTATAACCCGTCTCCATGAGCTCTATCCAAACGACATTGAGACAACAGAACTATATGCCTCGCATCTTATTGCTGCCAATCGTGTCGAGGAGGCGGTAAAACTCTTCAAGACCTCAATGGACAAAAAGCCGACAAGCCAGACCTTAGACCGCATCTTGGAGATAGAGAACTATCTTAACCGAACCGACTCGTTAGAAAAATATACAGACATGGGTCTTAAACTATATCCCGAAAAGGCCAATTTCTGGAGTCTTAAGGCGTGGTTACAGATGCAGAGGAATGACAATAAGGGGGCAATCGAGACTCTTCGCTCTGCCCTTCAATATGCTGAGGATAGCAAGGCAAAGAGCACTCTGTGGGGCAATATTGGCGACCAATATTATCAGTTAGGGGAGACAAGAAAGTCCTATGATGCTTACCACAAAGCCCTCTCTTACGACCTTAACAACGCTATGGTGATGAACAACTTCGCCTACCACCTCAGCGTTACCGGTAAGAGCCTAAAACAGGCTCTACAGATGGCAAAAAGAGCTACAGAACTCTCTCCAAATAACGCCACCTATCTTGACACCCTCGCTTGGGTTTATTACAAATTAGGTGAGTTTGAGCAGGCCAAAAAGGTGATGCAGCAGGCCATGAGTTTTGATAGAGATAATTCCAGCGAGCTGGCTCTCCACTATGGAGATATTTTGGATGCGTTGGGAAATACATTTATGGCGCAAACCTATTGGCGAAAAGCCCTTGAAAGGGGTGCAGATGCCTCAAAAATAGAGAGCCGCATAGAGGCACAGAAGGCTCGTGAAAAACTTGATAAAGAGAAACGATGAAACAACTCCTTGTCTTAATACTACTCACCCTCATAACTCACACTTCACTCTATGCCCAGAGTGAGGCTACACTGCGTCGTACAATAGACCAGCTGGAGGCAAGTATCGAAAAGGAGGAGAAGGAGTTGTCAAAACTCAAACAGAGTAAGGCCTCAAAGCAGAAATTAGTAAACTCTTTAGCCCGCCAAATAGAAAAACGAAATGCCCTTATAGCTGCCAGAGATAAGCAGATAAAGCAGCTGGGAAAAGATATACAAACAGCCGAAAGTAGGGTAGGCGAGCTATCAGAAAACCTCTCAGCTCTTGAGCGCAGTTGTGCCGAAATGACAAGAGAAGCCTATCGTAACTACCGCCAGAACAATACTTTAACATATCTATTCTCTTCATCCTCTACATTAGAGTTTGTACACCGTATAGCTGCATTAAGGGTTGCAACACAACATAGAGAGAAGCAGATTGCACAGCTCTACAACACAAGGGCCGATGTGCAGGCTGAGAGAGAAAAACTAACAGCCAAACGTGAGGAGGTGGCTGTCGCCAAACGAAAGTTAGACCGTCAGCGTACCAAGATGCGTGAGGAGCGAGATTTGGCAAAGGCGACAATCCGTCAGATGAGCAAAAAGGAGAAGCGAGTACAGCAATCTATGGACGAGCATATCAAGCGCCTTGATACAGCTATTGCAGAGCTTCGTAAACTGACAAAAGGAAATCGCTCAGGAGATAGTTTCTCTTCAACAACAAGATCTCTTCAGTTGCCTGTTACCGGTGGTAGGGTAGTGCGCTATAATGCCAATACAGCCGAGATTGTGGGTACAAAGGGGGCAAATGTAAATACAATCTATGAGGGTAAGGTGATGAAGATTTCACGCAATAAAATCAATAACAAATACGACGTCTATATCGCCCACGGAGAGTATATATCCTCATACGCAAACCTCTCTGCAGTATCTGTAAACAAGGGCGATAAGGTGCTGCGAAATCAGAAAATAGGCACAATAGCCTCTATGGTCAACCCTTCTACAATGGAGGTGGAGTACAAGATCCTCTTTGCTATACACTCTCCAAGTCCAAAGGTGGTCATAAAGGCCTCTAATCTCTTCAAATAGGGTTTTAATATGGATATAAACTATTACAGCCAAGAGTGTAACTACCGCCTCAAAAACCGTCGTGCCATAAGAGAGTGGCTGCGTGAGGTGGCTGCAGAGGAGGGCGAGTTGAAAGTAGGGGAGATAAACTATATCTTCTGCCCTTCAACTCTACACCGACAGATGAATATAGACTTTGTCGGACACGACTACTTTACCGACATTATAACTTTTGACTATTCAAATCTGGAGGCTGGTTATATCTCAGGAGATATATATATTGATTATCAGACAGTTGCAGACAATGCTCGCATATACAAAACCACATCTGAACAGGAGATGAGACGTGTTGTGGTACACGGTGTGTTACACCTCTGCGGTCAGGGCGACAAAACCCCTGAAACAGAGGCTGTTATGCATAGTAAGGAGGATAAGTATCTAACACTGTTTGATACAAAATTTGCAAAAAAGTAGGGTAGTGATGGTATATGATGTGATAGTTGTCGGCGGAGGACATGCCGGATGTGAGGCTGCAAGTGCAGCAGCTCGTATGGGCTCAAAGACCCTTCTGTTGACTATGGATATGACTAAGTTTGCCTCTATGTCGTGTAATCCCGCAATAGGCGGTGTTGCAAAGGGTCAAATAGTCCGTGAGATAGATGCATTAGGTGGTCTTATGGGAATTGTTACAGACCTTACAACCATCCAATTTCGCATGCTCAATCGCTCTAAAGGTGCTGCTATGTGGTCGCCACGAGCACAATGTGATAAGAGCCGCTTCTCAGCTGAGTGGAGACACCGACTTGAAAACACCAAAAACCTCTATATTTGGCAAGATTCTGCCGTGGAGATACTCCTCGACCAAGAAGGAGATTTAGTGCGTGTAAAGGGCCTGAAAACGCAAATGGGAGTGGTTTTTGAGGCTAAGACTATCATTCTTACCGCCGGAACATTCCTTTCGGGCCTTATGCACTGCGGTCGTCAGAGTGCAACAGGCGGTAGAGCAGCCGACCCTGCAAGTTTCGGTATTACCGAGTCTCTACAAGCTGTCGGCATGGAGGTAGGAAGAATGAAGACCGGAACGCCGGCCCGCTTAGATGCCAGAACTATCAACTTTGAGGCCCTGGAGCCACAATATGGAGATGAAAATCCATCTAAATTCTCATTCTCCGATGAGACAGAACCGGTAAAAGAGCAACTGCCATGTTTTTTGGTATATACCTCAAAAGAGGTGCACAATACACTCAGAAGCGGATTTAATGACTCCCCTCTTTTCAATGGAACAATTCAAGGCATAGGACCTCGATACTGCCCAAGTATAGAGGATAAACTTCGTACCTTTGCAGACAAGGACCAACATCAGTTATTCCTTGAGCCTGAGGGAGTTACGACAAATGAGTACTACTTAAACGGCTTTTCATCTTCTCTGCCTTATCAGGTACAAATAGAGGCTCTGCATAAGATTGTAGGCCTTGAAGATGTACATATTTTCCGCCCTGGTTATGCAATAGAGTATGACTATTTCCCACCAACACAGCTCCGCCACTCATTAGAGAGCAAGATTGTTAATAACCTCTATCTTGCAGGACAGGTCAACGGAACAACAGGCTATGAAGAGGCTGCCGCACAAGGTCTGATTGCAGGAATAAATGCTGCTCGAAGAGTTAAGGGCGAAGAGCCTATAGTTCTCAAGCGAGATGAGGCTTATATTGGTGTTCTTATAGACGATCTTGTAACGAAGGGAGTCGATGAACCATACCGCATGTTTACCTCAAGAGCTGAATACCGAATTTTACTTCGTCAAGACAATGCCGATTTAAGACTTACGCCTCTTGGATACAAATTAGGTCTTATTTCGCAAAAAAGATTTGAAAAATTTGCAGAAAAAAAACAACTTTTAGAATCGCTTATATCTTTCACTCACGAACAGAGTGTCAAAATATCCGAAATTCAAGACTATTTAATTTCGCTCGGTTTAGCACCAATTACACAAGGCCGAAAGATTTTTGACTTTGCTCTTCGTAACGAAATTACCCTCTCGGCTCTTGTCGGAGTCTTGCCAAAACTTAGAAAATTTGTAAAGCAGAATAATATTACAGATGAAATTATAGAGGCGGCAGAGATTGAAATTAAGTATAGCGGATATATTGAGAGAGAAAAACTTGTTGCCGAAAAACTGCATCGTTTGGAAAATATTACGATTCCTGAGTGTTTCGACTATTCACAAATGAACTCTCTTACAATCGAAGCTCGACAAAAACTGCAAAGAATTCGCCCAACCACAATCGCCCAGGCGTCTCGAATTCCGGGTGTGTCTCCGGCAGATATTAACGTTTTGTTGATGCGTTTTGGAAGGTAATTGTTCCACGTGGAACACCACAATTAAGCTGAATCTGCGCAAAACAATCTCCCACAAATGAGATTTATTCTCAATTTTGTGGGAGATATTTTGATGCAATGACTGATATTGCCGAGATGTAATAATGTTTACTATACCTCTACAGTCCACCCAAACTTATCCTCAACTCTGCCATATTGGATATCCTGCAAAGAGTTGTACAAATCGAGCAAAACAGGGCCGGTTTCATCGCAAAAATGGATAGTTTCACCCGTTTGTGGGTCAAATACATTACCCAGCGGAGTGATTATAGCTCCCGTTCCGCAAGCGCCACACTCCTCAAAAGTTGGAAGTTCAGCCACATCTATAGGCCTCTGCTCAACAATAAAACCCTTATCGGCTGCGATTTGACGAAGAGAATCATTTGTTATCGAAGGCAAAATAGATGGCGATTTCGGGGTTATATAACACTTGTCTTTAATAGCAATAAAGTTGGCAGCACCGCACTCCTCAATATATCTATGCTCAATAGACTCGGTATAAAGAACAGCCTTATATCCCAAATCATGAGCCTCCTCACAAGAGAGCATCGAAGAGGCGTAGTTTCCACCAACCTTCACATCTCCCGTACCAAGCGGAGCCGAGCGATCCTGATTGCGGTTGATAATTGCATTTATCGGATGAATTCCCTCTTTAAAGTATGGTCCTGCAGGAGTTGCAAAGACACAAAAGCCTGCCTCATTATATGCACGAACCGTAAGACATGGCTTTGTGCCAAACAAAACAGGACGCACATACAGCGCCGCACGAGACTCGTAAGGTGGCAAAAATTGTATATTTCTACGGACAATATCTACACAAGTCTCTACAAAAACCTCCTCTGAGACCATTGGCAGACACAGTTTTTTTGCACCTGCAGACATTCTCTTATAGTGCGCCGAAGGTCTGAAAAGACGAACTTTTCCATCAACCCCTCTAAAAGCCTTCATACCCTCAAAAGCCTGCAAACCGTAGTTTAAACAGGCTGAGGCCATGTGTACAGGAATATACTCGTCGGTTGTGTACTGAGGTTCACTCCACGCTCCATCCTTAAAATACCGGCGGACATTCTCTCCGCCGGTAGAATTAAAATCGAATCCTAACTTGTCCCAATTAAGTTCCATTTCAACTTACTATAATTGTTCCACGTGGAACATTAGCCAACCATAGAACCCGCCTTAACGGCCTCAGAAGGCTGTACAAGACGTAAAGCTCCCGTTGCATCTTCTGCCATAAGAATCATACCCTGAGAGAGGATACCCTTAAGCTCTCGTGGCTGAAGATTAACCAAAACAAGCACCTGCTTACCAACAAGCTCCTCTGGTGTGAAGTGTTCAGCAATACCAGAAACAATTGTACGCTGGTCAATACCTGTATCTACAGTAAGCTTAAGAAGTTTCTTTGTCTTTGCTACCTTCTCAGCGGCAAGAATAGTAGATACTCGAATATCCATCTTCTGGAAGTCGTCAAATGTACACTCCTCCTTCTGTGGTTCTGCTTTAACCTCTGCTGCTGCATTAGCAGCCTTTGTTGCCTCCAACTTATCAAGCTGACGCTGAATAATATCGTCCTCAATCTTCTCAAAAAGAAGTGTAGGAGTGCCAATAGTGTGGCCTGCAGCTATAAGCTCCATAGAACCAAGAGAGTCCCAACCAAACTTCTCTACAGCAAGCATATTTATAATCTTCGCTGCTGAGAATGGCATAAACGGCTCAATGGCTGTAGCAATATTGGCTGTAATCTGAAGAGCAATGTATAAAATGGTCTTAACTCGCTCAGTATCAGTCTTTACCAACTTCCAAGGCTCAGAATCTGCAAGGTATTTATTACCTATTCTCGCAAAGTTCATTGCATCCTTAAGAGCCTCACGGAAACGATAGTTCTCAATATTGTGCTCAAGTGAAGCCTTGATAGTCGAAAGCTCTGCAATAGTTTCTCTATCATACTCTGTAAGTTCACCACAAGCAGGAACAACGCCTCCATAATACTTCTGTGTGAGAACAAGGGCACGATTTACAAAGTTTCCAAGAACTGCTACAAGCTCATTGTTGTTGCGAGCCTGATAGTCCTTCCATGTAAAGTCGTTATCTTTTGTCTCAGGAGCATTGGCACACAGAACATAGCGCAAAACATCCTCCTTGCCAGGCATATCCTCCAAATACTCGTGGAGCCATACTGCCCAATTACGCGAAGTAGAGATTTTATCACCCTCAAGGTTAAGAAACTCGTTTGATGGCACATTCTCTGGTAGAATATACTCACCATGTGCCTTAAGCATAGATGGGAAGACGATACAGTGGAACACAATGTTATCCTTTCCAATAAAGTGTACCAACTTTGTATCCTCGCTCTTCCAATACTTCTCCCAATCAGGTGTAAGTTCCTTAGTAGCAGAGATATAGCCGATTGGTGCATCAAACCAAACATAGAGCACCTTACCCTCTGCACCCTCTACAGGCACATCAATACCCCAATCAAGGTCTCGGCTTACAGCTCTTGGCTGAAGGCCTCCGTCAAGCCAGCTCTTGCACTGACCATAGACGTTTGTCTTCCACTCCTTATGACCCTCAAGAATCCACTCACGAAGCATCTGCTCGTAGTCGTTAAGCGGCAGATACCAGTGTGTTGTAGCCTTCTTTACAGGAACAGAGCCTGAAAGTGTTGAGTGAGGCTCAATAAGCTCATCCGGAGAGAGTGTCGAGCCACAAGACTCACACTGGTCTCCATAAGCACGCTCATTGCCGCACTTTGGACATGTTCCTGTGATATAACGGTCAGCAAGGAACATCTTTGCCTCCTGGTCGTAATACTGCTCTGTAGTCTGCTCAACAAACTTATTTTCATCATACAGCTTACGGAAGAACTCCGATGCTGTTACTGTATGCATATCTGAAGAGGTACGAGAGTATATATCAAACTCTATACCCAGACCAGCAAAGGCGTTCTTGATAATCTCATGATAACGATCTACCACCTGCTGAGGAGTAATACCCTCCTTTTTAGCCTTGATAGTAATCGGCACTCCATGCTCATCGCTACCGCAAACATGGATAACATCTCTACCACGCAGACGCTGATAGCGAGTATAAATATCTGACGGAATATATACTCCGGCCAGATGACCAATATGTACAGGTCCATTGGCATACGGCAAAGCCGAAGTAACCAAATATCTCTTAAATTCCTTAGCCATAATATACTTTATAATACCTTATATTTATTTACTGCGACAAAGTTAGTACTTTTTTTGTTATCTTTGCCCAAAGATATAACATTAAAAAACAATGGATAGAGAAATTAGAGCAATACTCGCCTCTGTTATTCATCCTGAAACAGAAGAAAATCTTGTTGACGGCGGTTTTGTGGAGAGTATTAGTGCTACAGAGAGTAAAATTACTGTTGCTCTTCGTTTTCGTAAAACTCGCGACCCTTTTGCACTCAAAATAAAAAATCGTGTAGAACAACTTATTACAGAGCTATATCCTGATAGTACCATTACCGTCTTTATCAAAGAGGGCGAAAATAGTGCTACTAAGCGTAATGAACAGATAGAGGATATGCATCGCCATACAACAACCTCATCTGTTGCAAAGATTGTTGCCATAGCCTCAGGTAAGGGAGGTGTTGGTAAGAGTACAGTAACTTCAAATCTTGCTGTTGCCCTTGCCGCTGAGGGGTATAAAGTAGGTGTTTTGGATGCTGATATATACGGTCCTTCACAAGCAAAAATGTTTGGCGTTGAGAACTATCTTCCTGATGCTGTTCAGGTTGATGGACGAGACTATATTATCCCTGCTGAGGTAGAAAATATCAAAATTATTTCGATAGCAATGTTTATCCGCCCAACAGACGCTTTGCTCTGGAGAGGCACTATGGCAAACAGTGCTCTGCGACAACTGATACACCAAACAGCATGGGGAGAATTGGACTATCTTTTAATCGATCTTCCTCCGGGAACAGGTGATATACATTTGTCAATAATTTCTGAATTAAAGATAGATGGAGCAGTCATTGTATCGACTCCTCAGCAAGTGGCTGTAGCTGACGTTGTTAGGGGTGTTGAGATGTTCCGTAACCCAAATGTAAACATACCTGTACTTGGCGTTATAGAGAATATGGCATGGTTTACTCCGGCAGAACTTCCTCAGAACAAGTACTACATCTTTGGTAAGGGTGGAGCTACAAGATATGCAGCCTCTGCAGGTGTTGACTTAATAGCGCAAATACCTATTATTCAGACAATTATGGAGGGTAGTGATGATGGTAAACCTGCTTCATCAACATCTTTTGAGGTGGCACAATATTATAAAGAGGCTGCTCAAAAAGTTGTTGAAAAGCTATTGAAAAACTGTTAATAGTCTATTGATAAAAGTTGATAAGTTTTCTAAAAGGGAGGTAAGTGTTGATAAGAGAAAAGTTTTCAAAATTTATCATCAATTTTTGACAATTTTTCAAAGTGCAAATGTTGATAAAAATTACTGTTTATTTGTTGAAAACATCTATTAACAGTTGTTAAAAACTTTCACTCAAACACTACTTGTCAAGCAGTTAGGAGAACCAAAAAATTTATTTACTAAAAGATAGTAACAAACCAAATTTTTAGAAAAAGTTACCAACACTTTCAACAGCTTTTATTGTTATTGTTAAGTATATATTTTTATATATTTATTTATAATTAAAAAATTAAATATTAATAAAAAAGGTATCGACATGGTTGAAAATTCTCAAGCTCTCATTGCCCGCATAGAGCAGTTGAAAAAGGAAAAAAATGCAGTCATTCTGGCTCACTACTATACCACTGCCGATGTTCAGGCTGTGGCTGACTTTTTGGGAGACTCTTTAGCTCTCTCTGTTAAGGCTAAGGAGATTGATGCGAAGATAATTCTCTTTGCCGGTGTCCACTTTATGGCTGAAACAGCAAAAGTTCTCTCGCCTGATAAAAAAGTTCTTATTCCGAATCCTGAGGCCGGATGCTCTCTTGCAGAGTCTTGCGATGCTGAAAAGTTTGCCGCTTTTAAAGCAAACTATCCAAATCACCTTGTAGTATCCTATGTAAATACAACAGTTGGGGTAAAGGCTCTGACCGATATATGCTGTACCTCTTCAAATGCTCTTCAGGTTGTTCAGAGTATCCCTGCTGAGCAACCTATTATCTTTGCTCCTGATAGAAACCTGGGTGGTTATATCAAAAAATTGACAGGTAGAGATAATATGGTTCTCTGGGATGGTGCTTGCCATGTACACGAGGAGTTTTCGCTTGATAAGATTGTAGAACTTAAAAAAGAGTGGCCTAATGCAAAGGTTGTTGTCCATCCTGAGTGTAAAGCAACTGTTGCTGCTGTTGCAGACTATGTAGGCTCAACAGCGGGTATTTTGGAGTATTGCGGAAAGAGTGAGGCGACAGAATTTATTGTAGTAACAGAGGCCGGAATACTCTCGGAGATGAAGAAAAAATATCCTAAAAAGAGATTTATTCCAGCTCCTCCTCTTGGCTCTACATGTGGCTGTAATGAGTGTAAATATATGAAGATGGTAACACTTGAAAACATCGTCTCATGTCTCGAAAATTCCTCTCCTGAAATTACTCTTGATGAACCAACCCGAAAAGCGGCAGAGCGTTCTATACTTAATATGATATCTATCAAGTAGTTTTACAACTATAAATAATAAATACCCACAATAAGAAGTCTCCTATTGTGGGTACTTTTTTTCAATTGTTATAATAGTCTTGATAAGTTCACCCTTAAAAAAGGTAGCTTGACCCTCTTTTTTTATATATAGTTGATAAAAATCGCTATATTTGCACAAGATAGGTACGATTTTTATATTGAAAGTCGTTATATATAAAAACTTACGATTATGAAGCGTATATTTATTATTATGGGACTATCAATGGTTTTGAGTAGTTGTTCTACATTCAAAACAGCTATGATAGGTGATGATTTATACAGTGCACATAACCGCACAGAGATTGCTATGCGTCAAAAAGCAGAGGCCGAGGCTGCTCGTGCTGAGGCTGAAGCGCGTCAGGCTGCATGGGAGGCAAAACTTGCTGAGGCCCGTGCTATTGCTGCAGAGAATGAGTTTAAAGAGGTTTCTACAATCCCTGCATCTATAAATCCTTATGATGCTGTACTTGCTGATGATTATCAGAGTGCTTATGCTCGTCGTCTTTATGGATTTAGCTCTCCGTCATATCGTATGCCGTCGAGTTACTACACATATAGATATACCGATGCATATCACTACGCCTCTGCTTATGATCCGGCTTTTTACAATGTAATGATTTCGGGAGATCAAGTGTGGGTAGAGCCTAAGTATATAACATCTATGTTTGGTAGTTGGGGAGCGACAGTTGTAGTTCCTACTTATAGTTGGTATTACGGTTGGTCAAGACCTCACTATTCTTGGTGGTACGGCTACCCTCGTTACTCTTGGTATGATTGGGGTTGGGGTGTAGGTTATGACCCTTATTGGGGCTGGAACTTCGGCTGGGGCTGGGGTGGATATCCATACTATCCTGGATTTGTGCCTCCATACCATCACCACCATCATCATTATCCACATTATGGAGGTGGACATCGTCCTCATAGACCAACTGTAGCTCATCGCCCAAATAGCTCTGGCCCAGGAGGAAGACCAAGCTATATATCCGGCGGTGGAGGTTATCGCCCTTCAACACCTTCTTATAATTCGGGAGGCGGTAGTGGCAGAGGTCAGTATCGTGGAGGAACAGTTACTGGTAGTGGAGAGTATAGAGGTAGAGGAGGCTCTTCAGGAAGCAATACTCAGTATAGAGGCACAGGTTCTCGTACAAGTAACTCATACAACGAAAGAAACGATAACAACTCATTCCGCAATAACTCCTCTTCATCAAGCTTTGGTGGATATTCAGGTGGATATTCAGGTGGAGGAAACTTCTCCGGTGGTAGCCACGGCGGCGGTCAGGGTCGCAGATAGAATGGTATAAAAAATGTAGTGCAAACAGTTATGAGAAAGATAGTATCAATATTGTGTTCAGCAGTTTTACTCTGTGGCGTAGCTTCGGCCGAGAGGTTTGACTCAGGAGGTCTTATTATAGACCCGAGTACAATAACTGCTTTTGATATGTTTAATACAGGAAGAATAGAGTTGACAATGGGTACAGCTCGCTCTGCTGCAATGGCAGGAGCTATGACTTCGTTGGGTGCAGATGCCTCTTCAATGGTTATCAATCCGGCAGGAATGGGTATGTATCGTAGTAATGAGATAACAATTACACCGATGCTCACTTTTAATAGTTCATCTACAAATGCTAATAGCTTTGAGGGTGATAGAAAAAATAGATTTGCTGTTGGTAATTGGGGTTTGGTAGCTAAAATTCGTGAGAGTTCGACAGGAGTTATGGCTGTTAATATGGGATTTACATATACTCGATTATCAGATTATAACTATAAATACTCTTTCTCTACGGCAGGTCAAATGGGAAATGCTTCAATTGCTGATGTGTATGCAGGTCAGTTAGAGGCTGCCGGGGTATCTTCGTCTCAATTAAAAAGTAGTTATGATAGAGATAACAACTTTAGCTGGGGTTCTTTTGATCCGACATATTGGGGAGCAATTCTTGGATATAAGGCGGGTTTGATAAATGACGTATCAGGCCGTTGGGGAAGAGATATGATAGGCTCTAATGCAAGGATTGACGGGCCTACAACAGTCGAGAGTAGTGGCTCTGCAGGTGAGTGGACTTGGTCTATTGGCGTAAATGTGAATAGTAAATTCTATGTTGGAGCCTCTATTGGAGTTGCTACAATGAAAAGAGAGCGTCATATATATTATGGAGAGAGCTATTACTACTCTTCAGAGCCTAATATTAACTATCGTATGGACTATTTCAACTATGACCAGATTGCAAATATGAAGGGTACGGGAGTTAATTTTAAGATTGGAGCAATCTATCGTCCTATTGAGGCGTTAAGAATAGGTGTAGCTTTCCATACTCCGACATATTATAATATAGTGTATAGCTATCAGGGCGGTATGACCTCACAAGTGAAGGCTCTTAATAATGTTGATAACTATCAAGTTGATGCAAATGGTTATATAAATCCTCCATTCTCAAATTCAACAATACTTCTTATTGATGATGGAGAATATAGCTGGACCTATACCACTCCGGCACGTCTGTTGGTGGGTGCATCTTATACATTTGCAAAGCAGTTTATTCTCTCTGTAGATTATCAGAGAGATTGGTATAACGGTATGCGTTTGAAAGACTCCCCTTATGGCGATGGTCTTTATAAAGAGTATATCAAAGAGAGTTTTAAGGGCTCAAATACTATTCGTGTAGGTGCTGAGTGGAGAGTAATACCACAGATAGCAATCCGTATGGGTTATAGTCTATGGGATGGAGGTCTTAATGATGCAAAGAGTGTATATTCATCACCTGTTATATATCGTACAGAGTATATGAGTGCAGGTTTTGGTATAGCACTATCAAAAAATATATCATTGGATGCAACATATAGCTACTCTACAAATAAACTTACCCCATATAAAACATTCTATGGCTATGATAGTATGGTAGATTTTGCATCTCCTACTTTTGAGACATCTTTCTCTCGCCATACAGCTATGCTTACTTTAGGACTACATTTTTAAGAAAAATACTATAAAGCGATAGTCAATCTTGGTTAAAACCTAAGATTGACTATCTTTTTTGTCTGACGAAAGATGTTATTACTGACTCAAAAACAAACTTTTACGCAAAATATTTCAAAATTTGGAAATGAATATTGAATTTGTTGTATCTTTGCAGATTGGAAACTAATAAAACAAAAGATATGGCAGTAGAATTAAAAGATTTGACCAAGTCTGAGGATAACTACTCTCAGTGGTATAACGACTTGGTTGTTAAGGCGGGACTTGCTGAAAATTCGGCAGTTCGTGGTTGTATGGTTATCAAGCCATACGGTTATGCAATTTGGGAACGTATGCAGCGTGTGCTTGATGATATGTTTAAGCAGACAGGTGTGCAGAACGCTTACTTCCCACTCTTTATTCCAAAGTCATTTTTCTCTCGAGAGGCAAGCCATGTTGAGGGTTTTGCTAAGGAGTGTGCTGTAGTTACACACTACCGTCTTAAGAACGACCCAGAGGGTAAGGGTGTTGTTGTTGACCCTGAGGCACGCCTTGAGGAGGAGCTGATTGTTCGTCCTACATCTGAGACAATTATCTGGAATACATATAAGAATTGGATTACATCATACCGAGACCTTCCAATTCTCTGTAATCAATGGGCAAATGTTGTTCGTTGGGAGATGCGTACACGTCTCTTCCTCCGTACAGCTGAGTTCCTCTGGCAGGAGGGCCATACAGCTCATGAGACCAAAGAGGAGGCTATTGAGGAGGCAACAAAGATGATCAAGGTATATCAGCAGTTTGCAGAGCAGTACATGTGTCTGCCTGTAGTTGTTGGACACAAGTCTCCAAATGAGCGTTTTGCAGGTGCTGAGGATACCCTTACAATCGAGGCCCTTATGCAGGACGGTAAGGCTCTTCAGAGTGGTACATCTCACTTCTTAGGTCAGAACTTCGCAAAGGCATTTGATGTAAAGTATGCAAACCGTGAGGGTAAGTTGGAGTATGTATGGGCTACTTCTTGGGGTGTATCTACACGCCTTATGGGTGCGCTTATTATGGCACACTCTGACAATAATGGTCTTGTTCTGCCTCCAAGGTTGGCTCCTATTCAGGTTGTGATTGTTCCTATCTATAAGGGAGAGGAGCAGCTTGCTGCAGCACGAGCAAAGATGAGCGAGATTGCAGATGGCCTTGCAGCTCTCGGTATTCGTGTACAGATTGATGATAGAGACAACCTGCGCCCAGGATTTAAGTTTGCAGAGTATGAGCTTAAGGGAGTACCTGTACGCCTTGCGCTCGGTCAGAGAGATCTCCAAAATGGTACTATCGAGCTTGCTCGTCGTGATACCCTTACAAAGGAGACAGTATCTCAGGAGGGTATTGTAGAGCGTATTGCTGCACTGCTTGATGAAATTCAGGCAAATATCTTCAAGAAGGCTCTTGACTATCGCAACTCAATGATTACTAAGGTCGATACTTGGGATGAGTTTGTAGAGGTACTCAACAACAAGGGTGGCTTTATCTCTGCACACTGGGACGGAACTCCTGAGACAGAGCAGGCTATCAAGGATGCTACAAAGGCTACTATCCGCTGTATTCCTATTGATGCCGAGCCAGAGGAGGGTAAGTGTATTTTTACCGGCAAACCTTCTCACTGCCGAGTTCTATTCGCAAAGAGCTATTAATTGATAAAAAAGACTATAAGTAACGACGCCAAATGTTAAATTTGGTGTCGTTTTTGTTTTATAAGACATATTTTATTACAAAATAGAGGTAGATATGCAACATTATGAACAGAATAATAAATATAATTATTGGTATAATTAAACAAAGTCTGCTGTAAATTACTGAGAGTCAAACAAAATATATAAAAACTATTCGTTGAAAAAAATAGCATATTCATTGAAAATATTAGAGAATATTGTTGCATAAAATTTGAATATATTATTTTTGTGATACGAAAAAAAGAATAATTAAGATAAGACGATGAAGATGATTTACTTAGCGCCAGCTCTTGAGGTAGAGGAGATGGCAATTGAGCAGGGTTATTCTCTGAGCACGGGCTTTGAGGTTCCGGGCGGCGAGGATAATGGCGGCAGCGATGAATGGGTTTAACAGTTAATTAGAAAGAGACAAGATGAAAAAGATTTTT